>URKR01000023.1 GCA_900548355.1 uncultured Oscillospiraceae bacterium | reverse complement strand
AGCAGGCTGCGGCGGCCGGGCTTGACCCCGCCCGGATGCGCCGCCAGCGGGTGGATTTCAGCCTTTCCGGCGTCGGCGGGCCCTACACCGGCACGGCGCTTGTGCTGCCGCACGCCCGAGCGGACAGCGCCGCCACCGTCTATATTGTGCGGGACCTGGGCCCGCTGATGGCCCGCCAGCGGGCGATGGCCTGGCGGTACGCCGCGCTTTGGGCGGCGGGGGCGGCGGTGCTCGGGCTGCTCTGCCGGTGGATGGTCGGCCTGGCGCTGCGCCCGACAGCAAAAGCCCTGCAGCAGCAGCGGGAATTCATCGCCGCGGCCGGGCATGAACTGCGCAGCCCGCTGGCGGTGCTCAAAGCCGGCTTGCAGGCCGCCCAGGCCCCCGAAACCGCCGACCGCGCGCCGCAGTTTTTGCACCACGCCCAGGCCGAGGTTGACCGCCTGGCCTGCCTGACCGACGACCTGCTGATCCTGGCCGGCGGCGACGCCGGGGGCCTGCGCGCGGCGCTGGATGTGCTGCCCGCCGATACCTTCCTGATTGAACTGTATGACCGGTATGCCCCGGTGGCGCGGGCCCGGGGCCATACCCTGGCGCTGACCCTGCCTGAAGCGCCGCTGCCCGATCTGCACGCCGACGCCGGCCGGCTGGAACAACTGCTGGCGGCGCTGCTGAACAACGCCTTCGCCTATGCGCCGGCCGGCACCCCGGTTGAACTGCGGGCCGAAACGCCCGCCCCGGGCCGGCTGCGGCTGGCCGTGATCGACCACGGCCCCGGCGTGCCGGACGCCGATAAGGCGCGGATCTTTGAGCGGTTCGCCCGCGGTGACCGCAGCCGCACCGACAAAACCCACTTCGGTCTGGGCCTTGCCGTTGCGGCCGAACTCGCCGCGCTGCACGGCGCGGTGCTGGCCGTGGAGGACACCCCCGGCGGCGGGGCGACCTTCACGCTGACCTTTTTGGGGAAGAAAGCGCGGAAGAATCCGAAACCATAGCCAAAAGGCGGGCGCAGGCGTCCGCCTTTTGGCTTTGGAAACCCCCTCATCCCTTTGTATAATACTGCGCCTGGGCGTGCCAGAGCCGGGCGTAGAGGCTGCCGGGCAGGCGAAGCCAGAACGGCGAGCGTTGCGCAAAAAAACAGGAGCTATCATGCAGCAGGGCGCCGGCGTTTACCGTTTGTTGACCTTGCCGCGCTATACTCAAAAGAACCGCAGAGAATTTTTCAACAAGGCAAGCGCAAACGCCCCGGCTGTGGTACAATAGAAGGAGACGCTGCGCCCGGGAGGGAGGCCCCCGATGTTCAAGATTTTGGTGGCGGAAGACGACGCCAGTACAAACCGGCTGTTCTGTGCCATCTTGCGCCGCGCCCGCATTGTGGACGAACGGAAGATCACGGCGGGGGACGTCGTGCTGGATTACGACGCCCACACCGTCCGCCGCGGGCACGAGGTGCAGACCCTGCCCCCCAAGAAGTTCAGCCTGCTGTATAAACTGCTGGCCTACCCCGACCGGACGTTTACCCGGCTGCAATTGCTCGATGAAATAATGCCTGTACACCGGCAGCGAAGCGCTGCTGCAGGAAGTGTGGGTCAACCTGCTGGACAATGCGGTCAAATTTTCCCCCGAAGGCGGCGTGGTGACCCTCTCGCTTCAAAACAGCCCGGATGCGGTCTGCGTGACCGTCACCGACCAGGGGCCGGGCATCGAACCGGAGGCCCAGGCCCGGATTTTTGACCAGTTTTACCAGGCCGATACCAGCCACAAAACCGAGGGCAGCGGGCTGGGCCTGGCCATGGTTCGGAAAATTGTGGCCCTGCACAGGGGCGGCGTCACACTGCAAAGCCGCCCCGGGCAGGGGGCGGCCTTTACGGTGCGCCTTCCGCGCTGACAAAGCCCCTTCGGCGGGCGGTAAAAAATAAACGAAACATCGGCAAAATGAAGCGCGCATAGGGCGCCCCCAGCCAGGAGGGCGGCTTTTGTGGATTCTGCCAATTCGGTATAAACGTATTGAATTCTTAGTTTTACTGTACTATAATAGCGGTAGCGACCATTGGGGTAAGGCAAAAGGATGTGCCGCCGGCGCGACCGCTGATTTCAAAACAGGGGGTGCGGCGCCGGTATGAAAGAAAAGCATGGGGAAGGAAACCGGGAACGCATGATTACCAAACGGGAAAAGTTGCAATACGCCTATGTCTTTTTGGCGGATGCGCTGGCGCTGGCCATCAGCGTCGCGCTGGTGCTGCTGCTGTTCGGCCAGGCGCTGAAGATACTTCTGCCCTACGATTTCTCTGATTGGGTGCAGGCGCTCACGCTGCTGGCCATCGCCTTCATCGTCTCGTTTTTGAGCTTCAACCAGAATGAAAACATCGTCAGCCGCCGCCTGGGGCAGGAAATCAAGCTGTCGATCAAGTTCAACTTCCTGATGACAGCCCTGTATGCGGTGCTGATGCTGGTGACCAAGGCGAGGATGGTGGAATCCCGCTATTTCGCAATCGGTGTGCCGCTGTTCAACCTTGTCATGATGCCGCTGCTGCACACCGGGCTCAAGCGGATGCTCTCCCGTGCGGAACACCGCTGGGGGATCGAAAGCTTTGTCGGGATCATCACCACCGAACCCCATGCGGAGGCCATGATCCGGGACCTGCAGAGCGACTGGTCCAGGCGGATTGTCGGGCTGGCCCTGATCGAGGCGAGCGGGGAAGAGCTCGGCCGTGAGGTGGCCGGCATCCGGGTAGAGGCCAACTACAGCAATTTTATGGATTGGCTGCGGCGCAGCGCGCTGGATGAGGTCTTTGTCGATATCCCGATGGACAGCGGCGAATCTTTCCTGCCCTACCTTGAAGAGATGGAAAGCATGGGGCTGACGGTGCATTTCCGGCTGCCCATCCTGGACCGCATCGAGCAGGTCTGCTGCGGGGAAACCCAGGCCGCGCGCCTGGGCCGCACGCTGGGGCGCTGCGCGGGCGGCAACATTATGACCATAGGGACGCTTGAACTGCAGCTGCGCGACCAGGTGCTCAAGCGGATGATGGATATTGCCGGCGCGCTTGTCGGCTGCCTGATCAGCCTGCCGATCATCGCGATTGTGGCGATCCCGCTCAAGATCGAAAGCCCGGGCCCGCTGATCTTCAAGCAGAAGCGGGTTGGGCTCAACGGCCGGATCTTCTACATCCACAAGCTGCGCAGTATGTATACCGATGCCGAAGAGCGCAAAAAGGAACTGATGGCCAAAAACGAGATGAACGGCCTGATGTTCAAAATGCAGGATGACCCGCGCATCACCAAGGTGGGGAAGTTTATCCGCAAGACAAGCATTGACGAGCTGCCCCAGTTTTTTGATGTGCTCTGCGGGAATATGAGCCTTGTCGGCACCCGCCCCCCCACGGTGGATGAATACAACCAGTATGACAGCCACCATAAGCGCCGCCTTTCCATGAAGCCGGGCATCACCGGCCTGTGGCAGGTCAGCGGCCGCAGCAGCATCCAGAATTTTGAGGATGTCGTGGCGCTGGATGTGCAGTACATCGATCACTGGTCCCTGTGGGGCGATATTAAACTGCTCTTCAAAACAGTGGCCGTTGTCTTCACCGGCCACGGCGCAGAATAACCCGCCCCGGTAGCGGAAGGCGGCAGGCCGAAAATCGAACAAAGCAAGAACTCCCCCCGCGGCGTGAACCGCAGGGGGAGTTCTTTTGGCATCTATGCTTCACGCAGAGCCAGGCGCCGGCAATAAAACCGCCGCAGGAAAAGAACATTTACTCCAGCGTAAAGGTTGCCTGCAGGCCGTGCTGGCAATCCTGCCCGAGCCAGAGCGTGAACCGGCCTGGCTCAAAACGCAGCCGGCCCCTCGCATCGTAGAAGGAAAGATCCTCGCGGGTCAGCCGGAAGGAAGCAACCCGCTCCTCGCCCGGCTGCAAAAACAGCTTGCGGAAGCCTTTGAGCTGGCGCACCGGCAGCGTGACCGAGGCAACCTGATCCTGCACATAGCACTGCACCACCGCGTAGCCGGGCCGGGCGCCGGTGTTGCGCACCCGGATGGCAGCGTTCACCGCGCCGTCGCCGGCTTCGCAGCGGAAGGAATCAAAGGCAAAGCGGGTATAGCTGAGCCCGTAGCCGAAGGGATAGAGCGGCGAACCCGGCATATCGACATAGTTCGGGAATTCGACGTCGCCGTAATACTCGTCGATCGCGCGGCCGTTGCTCTTGTGGTTGTAGTACAGCGGAATCTGCCCGCTGTGGCGGGGCAGTGTGACCGGCAGACGGCCCGCGGGCTCGGCCCGGCCGGCCAGCACCTCGGCAATCGCCGCGCCGGCCTCGACGCAGCGGCGGAAGGGCGGCAGGTAGATGTTGCGCAGCGTGTTTTCGCTGATTTCGGTGCTCTCATAGTCGCGCCCGCCCTCGGCTGCGCCATAGCCGACATAGTGATTGCAGCAGGCGGCAATCCGGCCCGGGGCGGCGGGGTCGTCCCCCTGGAAGCCGCGCACCGCGGCCGCGCCGAGCTCGCCGGCCAGCCAGGGATCTTCGCCGAAGCCCTCGGCAATGCGGCCCCAGCGCGGGTCGCGCGCAATGTCCACCATCGGGGCGTATGTCCAGTGGATGCCGTCGGTGGCGGCCTCGCGGGCGGACATCGCGGCAAATTCCTCGACCAGCGCGGGGTCAAACGCGGCGGCCTGCCCCAGCGGGATCGGCCCCGCCGTGCGGTGGCCGTGCACGATGTTTGAGCCGTTGATCATCGGGATGCCCAGGCGGGTTTCCTCCACCGCAATGCGCTGGCAGCGCTGGCGGTCGTCCCAGCCGCCGCAGAACTGTTCTTCGTCCCCGGCCAGGGCCGAGGTCGCATAAATCAGCGAGCCGACCCGCCCGGCGCGGATCTCCTGTTCAATCTCGGGCAGGTTGTGGCGGGATAGCGGGATCTCGTTGAGCTGGCCGACCTTTTCTTCCAGCGTCATCCGGGCCAGCAGGTCTTTCGTGCGCGCCTCGGGGCTGAGGGCGCTGTCCTGATAGGGATACATCGGCGTCTCCTTATGAAGGGCCCTACCACCACCTGATGCAGCACTTTATGGGCACCGGCTACAACCACATGAACAGCCATGTCTCCTGCGGGATGTGAGCGGAAGGGAACAGCATGGAAAACCTGAATCTGCAGCAGGCCGCCGGCCTGCTCGAACAAAACATCCTCTCCTTGTATTCGGTTTCCAGGTAACCGCCGCCCAGCGCAACGCAGCCGGTGCGGAAGGGGGCGTCCTCATCCGTGCACAGGATGCGGGGCGCTTCTTCGCCGTTGAGGTAGACGGCGATCCGGCATCCGGCGCAGACAACCCGCACCTGGTACCACACCCCCGGCTCGGGCGACCATTCCAGCGGGCAGAGCGCCAGCATCCTGTCGTAGCCCACCGCCCCCAGCCGCGCCAGGTACAGGTGTTTGTGGCTGCCGCCCCGCAGCCCCACCATATAGCGGTATTCCCGGTTGGCATGGCGGAAGCCTGCCCAGATTTCAGCCTCGGGCGCAGTTTCGGGCGCGCGGGCCGAAAAGCGGAAATCAAAGTTTTCAAGCGGGGCGCTCTCGTCGGCAACCCAGCAATCCCGGGTGGTCAGGATTCCGTTTTCAAAGCGGAAATTCTCCTGGTTGCCATACAGCGTCCACAGGCCCTCCCACAACATTTGCTGGCGGGGCGAAACGGCTTTGTGTTGCATGAATGTCCCTCCTGCTGTCTCTGCGGCGTTGCCGGGGGTTACCCCACAATAATCGCCCAGGGGTCAAAGCTGCGCTCGGCCAGCTCGTCCACGGCCCGGATCGGGTCGCTCTCATCCGAAAGCCACAGCGTATACTGGTACTCGGCAAAGCCGGAAAGGTCCATCTTGAAGTTGGTCTCCCAGGTGTTGTTCATCACCCAGGAATAAACGGGCCGGCGGTTGTTTTCGGGGCGGTTGTCACACAGGCGGATGGGGTGGTGGCGCATTTCACTGAAATAGTACAGCGGTACATCGCGGCTGGCGATCAGGGCGCTGCCGCCTGCGCCGACAAAAGCGAGCCCGTCGTCCGACATGGTGTACTCCATGCAGCTGCCGGGAAGCTGGTCCACACCGGGGCGGTCACGCCTTCGCCGGGCCGGCAATCCAGCCGGAACCGGCTTTGAAAGCCATCATACTCGTTTTGCCGCCCGTTTGCAAGAAGATTTTTTCGTTCTTTATTAAAACCCGCGCTCTGCCGGCTGCCTTGAGGTGGAAGCCGCGGCGCCGCCGCTTGCGGTGAGACAAACAGGGGCAAACGCCGGATACCGATAACAATACAATCTATCTATTATAATAAGGTAGCAAGATGGGGCCCCGCCGCCCTTGTGGGTGGCGGTGGGCCGCTCCGCAAAACAAAAGGGCGCGCTGCAGGAGAGACTCCTGCGGCGCGCCCGAGCGTTTTAGACTTTTTCGACAGTCGAGGGTTTTGGCAGATTTGCACAAACCCCGGGTTGTTTTTTGGCAGAACAAACCAGTTGGCAAACAGGGAATTACCGGGTCTGCCAAAAAAGCGGATCAATCTTTGGTAATTTTCACGACGGCTTTTACGATGTTGGCTTTATCCTGGATGCTCTGGTCCATCGCGGTCTGCATATCGTCAAATGGGAAAACGTTGGTCACAATCCCTTTCAGGTTCACCTTGCCGGATGCCACGGCGTCGATTGCCATCGGGTAGATGTGGCGGTAACGGAACACCGTCTTGAAGGTCA
This sequence comes from uncultured Oscillospiraceae bacterium, assembly GCA_900548355.1. GTDB lineage: Bacteria > Bacillota > Clostridia > Oscillospirales > Ruminococcaceae > Gemmiger > Gemmiger avicola. Next base: position 22,849 of record URKR01000023.1, on the reverse strand, counting down.
GCTCCTTATCCAGCGCCGCGCTGATCGGCAGCGTCAGCTCGCCGGTCTTGGAATAGCCGACAAGCACGATGGTGGCGCCCTTCTTGGTCATGCCAATTGCCTGGCGGGTGGTGATTTCGGTGCCGGCGGTCTCGATAACCAGGTCGCAGCCGGCGCCGCCGGTCAGGGACAGAATCTTCTGGACAGGGTCTTCCTCCTTACTGTTGATGACCCCGTCGGCGCCCAGTTCAAGGGCTTTGTCCAGCCGCTTTTGCATGATATCGACGACGTATACATGGGAGACGCCCTCCGCCTTCAGCGCCATCATCGATACCAGGCCGATGCAGCCTGCGCCGGTGACCACGGCGGTCTGGCCGATATGGGCCCCGCCCTGGTTGGCGGCGTGGAAGCCCACGGCCAGCGGCTCAATCAGCGCGCCTTCCATGGTGGAAACGTTGTCCGGCAGTTTGAAGCACAGGCCGGCCTCGTGGGCGACATATTCCTGGAACACGCCGTCCACCGGCGGGGTGGCAAAGAACTGCACGTCCGGGCACAGGTTGTATTTGCCTTCACGGCAGAATTCGCAGTGCCCGCAGGTTTTGCCGGGCTCCAGCGCCACACGGTCGCCCACCTTCAGCGTGTGGACATCCTTGCCCACTTCCACCACAACGCCGCCGGGTTCATGGCCCAGCACAAAGGGAGGCTTGACCACAAAATCGCCGATGGCGCCGCTTTCGTAATAGTGCATATCGCTGCCGCAGATGCCCACATACTCCAGCTTGACGAGCACTTCATCGTCTTTGGGAACGGGAATCGGCCGTTCCACATAGTCCATCTTGCCAATATCAGTCATGATTGCGACCTTCATCATGCCATCCATGGGGATACCTCCGATTTGACTTTATTAAAGTGTTTAACAATGTGTTTGTATTAAAACACCCGCGCAGCCAAAAGTCAAGAGCCTTTTGTGAAAATCTTCCGCTGACCGCTCAATTTTGGCGATCTATACAGGGCAAAGGCAATTGATTTGTGCAATCTGGCAGGCGGGTGTGCGTGTGTTGTGCTTTTTGGCAGGCAGGGCTGCAGCCGGCATTCAGATCCGCTGCAGGAAATCCTCCACCGGCAGCAGCGCGGCGCCAATGGCGGAAGCGCTGACCCGGTGGCGGCAGAAACGGAAATAGGAACCGTCCGGTTCAAAGGGGTTGCGCGCGGCCAGCATCTCGGGGAAGGTGGGGGCAAAAGCCTCCATGTAGCTGCCCACATAGCCGCCGGCCACCACCTTGCAGTCGAAGGACATGTGCAGGTTGTTCACCGCCACCGCCAGGTTTTCCAGATAAGTCTGCCAGGCGGCCGTGCAGCCGGGGTTGCCGCTGTGCAGCCGTTCAAAGAACAGCGCCAGGCTGCCTTCGGCCAGGTCGGAAAGTACCGTAGCGTTGCAGTAGGCGTCCAGGCATCCCTGTTTGCCGCAGTAGCAGCGCCGCCCCCCCGGCACCAGGGTGTTGTGGCCGAATTCACCGGCGCGCTGGTGGTCGCCGGCATACAGCCGGCCGTTTGTCAGGATCGCGCCGCCCACGCTGTTGCTCAGCGAAAGGTAGACCAGGCTGCCGCCGTCTTCGCCGCCGTGTACCTCGGCCAGGGCGGCGGCGTTGGCATCGTTGATAAAAAAGCAGGGGTAGGGCAGGAAGCGGCGGAAATTTTCGGTCTGCACATTGTACAGCCGCAGCACATGGGAGGAGGTCAGCACGGCGCCCTGGCGGTCCACAATACCGGGCAGTGAGATGCCGACCCCAAGCAGCCGGCCTTCGGGCACGGCCCGCTGGGCCAGCAGGCCGGTCACGGCGGAGCCCAGGCTTGTCAGGTAGGCGGTGGTCATGGCAAAGGGCAGTTTGTGCCGTTCATGGAAGAGCAGATGCCCGGCCAGGTCGATCAGCGCGACGCCCAGGTGGGTACGGGTGATCTCCAGCCCCACGGCCAGCCGGGCGTCGCACACGGGGGCGAACGCTTTGGCTTTTCGCCCGCCGGTGGAATCAAACATGCCGGCTTCCTGCACCAGGCCCAGCGCCATAAGCTCCCGCACGTTCTGCAGCACCGTCGGGCCGCTGTGGCCCAGCCGGGCGGCCAGCGCCGGCTGGGAAATCCGCCCGCTGGCCAGGATGGCCCGCAGGGTGTCCAGGCGGTTGTTGCGTTTCACTTCCCGGTTGTTGCTGCTTTTTCCCATGGCAAACCTCACCTGCGCGGCCGAATCAAACGTATTGCAAAGCACAGCCGCGCCCCGCATACATCGGCGCACGGCTGTGTTTGACGGATGATTGTATTATACCGGAATGGCGGCGGCTGTGCAAGCCCGGGCGGGGGTCAGGGTTCGCCCCAGCACAGGCCGGTCAAACCTTCCAGAATGCTGGCGCAGGCCCAGGGCATCCTGTAGGCGATCCAGGTAAACGGTCCGGCCGGTCAGCGCATGCAGGCGGCGTACCGCCCGGATGTAGGCCAGAACCCCTTCGGAATCCACGGCCTTGTCGGTATCCAGCGGGCCGCCGTAACATTCCGCCCGGGCGATAAAGGCGTTGTAATAGTGCGCTTCGGTGCGCTCCATCTCAGCCAGGCCGCTCCGGTCGCCGGTCAGCTGGGCGTACAGCGCGGCCGCAGCCAGGCACCAGGCGCTGCCCAGCGCGTCATATTCCAGCCCGGCGCCGGTCTCTTCGGACAGGATGAACGGGTATTCGCCGTCGCTGTTTTTGGCCGCGTTCAGCCGGGCGATCACAGCGCCGGCCAGCGCAACCCAGTCTTTGTGCGCGGCGCCGGCGCCGCGCTGCTCCCAGGCGGCGGCTTTCAGCAGGTAGTAGGCGCTCTGCCCGGCCAGGTACCCGGTGTGGCCGGCGCCGTTGCCCCAGCGGTGCGCGGCAAAGAACAGCGCCATGGCAAAGTATTCTTCGCCGTCGGGCGCGGGGCCCCAGGCGTTCTTCTGCCCGTCCGGCCGGCAGGACCAGGCAAAGTAACCGGCGTTCTCCCCTTCGGTCATATACATATGGGTCAGGGCCCAGCGCCACAGCCGGTCAAATTCGGCCCGGCGGTTCAGCTGGACACAGAACATCATGCCGTAGCTCATCCCTTCGGTGCGCACGTCATGGTTGCCGGTATCCTCCAGATAGCCCATATCCTCCCCCGCGGGGTGGTACAGGCGCACATCCTCCGGCCCATAGAACATCTGTTGGAACACTTCGTCCAGCCGCTGGCGGACCTGCGCTTCCCCATGGCCGAATGCGGCGAAGCGATTGGGGTAGACCCCTGTTTCAAAAGCGCCCTGCATACCTGCAGCCTCCTTCAGTTGACAATTTGGTGGTTTTGTACAATTTTTTTCCCTGCGCCGCCGCCTGATTGGCAAAACGGCCCTTGCTGCCACTATAGCAGTTTGCAGGCGCACAAACCAATCATTAATTGCTTTGCACGGCGTTGGCAGCGTTCCGGCTGCAACATTCTGGATAAAACAGCCGCAGCCCTGAAGCCTATATTATAGGAGAAAAAAACTGCAAATGAGCAGAAAGTGCATAAAATGAAACAAAAATGTAATAGAATGCATTCCCTGTCACTCACCTGCCGGAAGGGGGTGTGTACGCAAAAATTGCCTTCGTCAATTTGCACAAAAAGAACTAAAGGCTTGGATAAAAACAAGCAATAATTAAGCAAACATAAAGCAATATTTGATAAGCGGGGGGGGGTAGAAAGTTGTATGATAGAAACGCAAAAAGCCATTGAGATTTGAAAATGGCAAGGAAAGAGGACGATTGCTGCATGGCGACGGAGCGTATCGCACCGCGGGACCCGACCGAAAAGCGGCCCGGTTTTTATGTGCTGCTGGATAAGCCGGTCGGCGGCCTGCCCAGCAACGACGGGCGGGGCCACCACCCGATCTATATCAATGGCGACCGTCTGGTTACCTTCGCCAAAATGGTGGGCGGCATCCAGGACCAGGCCGTGCTGGATCTGCTGCGCACCGCCGCCGGCTTCCGGCAGCTTGTCCACAGTGTGGGCGTCAGCGTCACCGCGGCCGACCCCGCCATGACGGTGGATTTCACCCTCGGCTTTGAAGGCGAGCGCGGCAGCGCCGGCAGCCGCCAGGGCATGTCGATCCCGGCCGACGGCGTTGAGCGGGTGATGCCGCTGCGGGCCCCTGCGGGCGCGCAGGGGGACGCCAACCCCGGTGAATTCCTGTTTGAAATGCCCCATGCGGACGATGTGGTCAGCGCCACCGTCAAACTCTATGTCCAGGATGGTTATACCGTCCCCGAAGTGGACCCCGACCCGCCTGTCGGGTTTGATACCCCGGCCTACCGTGAGATGATCGCCCGTTCCTGCCTGAGCACCGGCAACAACGCCCGTCTCAAGCGGGTCCTGGCTGACCTGCGTGCCGGCCGCCCGGTCACCATCGCGTTTCTCGGCGGTTCCATCACCCAGGGGGCGGGCGCTGTGCCCAGCCAGGCCATGTGCTACGCCCGCCGTGCCTTTGAGGGCATCCGTGATCGCTACGCCGCCGAGCCCGCCAACCTGCATTACAGCAAGGCCGGCGTGGGGGGCACCCCCTCCCAGCTCGGGCTGATCCGCTATGACCGGGATATCACCCGGGACGGCAAAGTCCACCCGGATCTTGTGGTGGTGGAATTTGCCGTCAACGATGAAGGCGATGAGACCAAGGGCCTTTGTTACGAAAGCCTGGTCCGCCGCATCTGGAACGAACCCGGTGAACCCGCTGTGATCCTGTTGTTCTCGGTGTTTGCCGATGATTGGAACCTGAAACAGCGGCTGGCGCCGATCGGCTGGCGCCATGAACTGCCGATGGTGGATGTGCTGGAGGCCGTCAGCCCGCAGTTTGCCCCGGCTGACGGCAGCCGGCCGGTGATCACCCGGCGGCAGTATTTTTACGATGTGTTTCACCCCAGCAACAACGGCCACCGCGTGATGGCGGATTGCCTGCTGTATCTGCTGGACCGGGTGGACCGCCAGCAGCTGATGCAGCCGACCCGGGAAGCGCCCGCCTATTATGGCTTTGATTTTGCCGATCTGCGCGCCTTTGACCGCAGCTGCCTGCCGCAGGGCGTCACGGTGGAGCCGGGCAGCTTTACCGGCACCGATACCGACCTGCAGGCGGTGCCGCTGGATGCGGATACCGCCAACACCCCCCAGTTCCCCTACAACTGGCAGAAGGCGGAAGGCGACGCGCCCTTTGTGCTGCGCCTGACCTGCCGCGCGCTGCAGATGGTGCTGAAAGATTCGGGTTCGCCGGCGTTCGGCGCCGCCCTTGTCACGGTGGATGGCGGTGAACCCCGCCTGTATGACCCGCGGGAGGCCGGCTGGACCCACTGCCACCCGACCGTGCTGTTCCAGCAGCCGGAACCCGCGCCCCACTGCATCGAAATCCGCATGGCGCCGCAGGACGCCGATAAAACATTTACGATTTTGGGCTTTGGCTGGGTTCGCTGAACGACCCGCCTGCTCGATACCACACCCCGAAAAGTACCGCAAGGAGGATATCATGGCTATCAAACCAGACAAGACGGCGGAATACCGCAAGCGCGCCCAGGAACTGGTGGCGCAGATGACCCTGAAGGAGAAGGTCAGCCAGATGCTGAGCTGGGCGCCGGCCATCCCCCGCCTGGGCATCCCCGCCTACAACTGGTGGAGCGAAGGCATCCACGGCATGGGCCGCGCCGGCACCGCCACCGTGTTTCCCCAGGCCGTGGGCATGGCGGCCGCCTTTGACCCTGACATGATGCGCACGGTGGGCGACGCGGTGGCAACCGAAGCCCGCGGCAAGTACAACCTGTGCCGCAGCTACGGCGACCGGGATATCTTCAAGGGGCTGACCGTCTGGGCCCCCAACATCAACATTTTCCGTGACCCCCGCTGGGGGCGCGGCCATGAAACCTACGGCGAAGACCCCTACCTGACCGGGCGTCTGGGCGTCGGCTTTGTGGAAGGCATGCAGGGCGACGACCCCGATTACCTGAAGGTGGCCGCCTGCGCCAAGCATTTTGCCGTGCACTCCGGCCCGGAAGACCAGCGCCATTATTTCAATGCCATTGTCTCCAAGCAGGATCTGTGGGAAACTTACCTGCCTGCCTTCAAAGCGCTGGTGGAGGAAGCCGGCGTGGAGGCGGTGATGGGCGCCTACAACCGGACCAACGGCGAACCCTGCTGCGGCAGCAAAACGCTGCTGCGGGACATTCTCCGCGGGAAGTGGCACTTTGACGGCCACGTCACTTCGGACTGCTGGGCCATCAAAGACTTCCACGAAGGCCATATGGTCACCGAAGGCCCGGTCGATTCGGTCGCGCTGGCGGTCAACAACGGCTGCGATCTGAACTGCGGCAACCTGTTTGTTTATCTGGAGCAGGCGGTGGCCGAAGGCAAGGTGGACGAAAAGACCATTGACGAAAGCGTGGTCCGGCTGTTCACCACCCGCTTCAAACTCGGCATGTTTGACCCGGAGGACAAAGTGCCCTATAACCGGATCGACCACACCCAGGTGGACAGCCCCGCCATGCAGGAACTGAACCTGCGGGTGGCGGAAAAAATCCTGGTTCTGCTGAAAAACAAGGACAATATCCTGCCGCTTGACGCCAACGCGCTGAAGACCATCGCTGTCGTGGGCCCCAACGCCGACAACCGCAAGGCGCTGGTTGGCAACTACGAAGGCACCGCCAGCCGCTATTTCACCGTGCTGGACGGCCTGCATGAATATCTGGGCGACAAGGTCGAAATCCGCTATTCCCAGGGCTGCCACCTCTACGCCGATAAAATCCATTCCCTCTCGCAGGAAGGCGAGCTCATCAGCGAAGTCAAGGGCATGTGCGCCGAAAGCGATGTCGTGATCTGCTGCCTGGGCCTTGACTCCGGCCTGGAAGGCGAGGAAGGCGACCAGGGCAACCAGTTCGCCAGCGGCGACAAGCCCAACCTGAACCTGCCCGGCCACCAGGAAGAGATCCTGCGCGTCTGCTTTGACAGCGGCAAGCCGGTCATCGTGGTTGTGCTCAGCGGCAGCGCGCTGGCGATCAACACCGCCGAGAACGAAGCCGCCGCCGTGCTGCAGGCCTGGTACCCCGGCGCCCAGGGCGGCCTGGCCGTGGCCCGCGCCCTGTTTGGCGAAGTCAACCCGCAGGGCAAGCTGCCGGTCACGTTCTATCATTCCGACGCCGACCTGCCCTCCTTCACCGATTACGCGATGAAGGGCCGCACCTACCGCTACATCGAGACCGAGCCCCTCTACCCGTTCGGCTACGGCCTCTCCTACACCCGCTTCACCTTCAACGATGCGGCCGTGAGCGCCGGGACCGCCGGCCCTGACGGCGTGGATCTGAGCGTGACGGTGCGCAACGAAGGCAGCCGCGCCGGCATTGAGACGGTGCAGGTCTATGTCAAAGCCGAACGCCCCGGCACCCCCAACGCCCAGCTGAAGGGCCTGGCCAAGGTGGACCTGGCCCCCGGTGAGGAACGCCGGGTGACGCTGCACCTTCCGCTGGAAGCCCTGGCCCTGTGCAACGAAGAGGGCGTTTGTGAAGTTCTTCCGGGTGATTACACCCTGTGGGTGGGCGGCAGCCAGCCGGACGCCCGAAGCATTACGTTGGCCGGACAAGCGCCGCTGCGCCTGGCGCTGCGCCAGGTCGAAAAGGTGGTGATGGACGACTGACTGCCGGCTCGCGGCGGACCGTCTGCCGCGGTACGGGCCGCAAAGGCCCCGGAGAACCACAACCAGAAAGGAGAGAGCCATGTCCAAAAAAGAGAAGGCGGCTGACATCGCCATCCAACCCAAGAAGGGTGGTGCACTCAAGCACATCAAAAAGTACTGGCAGTATTATGCGATGCTGCTGATCCCGATCTTGTACTACATCATCTTCCGCTATGTTCCCATGGCAGGCAACATCATCGCTTTCCGCCGCTACCGCGCAGGCAGCAGCATTTTAGGCGATGAATGGACCGGACTGCGTTATTTCAACCAGTTCATCGCGGACCAGAACTTCTGGCGTTCCTTCCGCAACACGCTGCTTTTGAACTTTGAATATCTGCTCGTCAGTTTCCCGCTGACCCTGATCTTTGCCCTTCTGCTCAACGAAATCCGCAATGCAAAGTTCAAAAAGGCCGTGCAGACCATTTCCTACCTGCCCCACTTCATCTCGATGGTTATCGTAGCCGGTATGGTTCGCGAGATTTTGTCCACAAACGGTCCCATCAACCACCTGATTGAGGCGATGGGCGGCGAACCCGTCAACTTCATCGCTTTGCCGGAATGGTTCCCCACCATCTTTGTGGTCAGCGGCGTCTGGCAGGGCATCGGCTGGGGCACCATCCTCTACCTGGCCGCTATGACCGGCATCAACCCGGAACTGTATGAAGCGGCCGCGCTGGACGGCGCAAGCAAATTCCAGCAGTGCCTGCATGTCACGATCCCGGCCATCATGCCCACCCTGTCCACCCTGCTGGTGCTGAACATCGGCAGCCTGTGCGGATCGGCCATCTTCGAAAAAGTCTTCCTGCTGTATAACCCCACCACCTACGATACGGCGGATATCATCGCCACCTACGTCTACCGCATGGGTCTTGGCTCGGGCAACTACAGCTACGCCACCGCCGTCGGCCTGTTCCAGGGCGTGATCAACCTGGTTCTGCTGACCGCTGCCAACAAGGTGTCCCGCCTGTTGACCGGCAGCGCGCTGTGGTAATCCGGAAAAGGAGGTACGGACAATGGCAAAACAAGCAACTATGGATGCGCCCATGAAGATCAAGGAATCCACGGGTTACCGTGTGTTCAACGTCTGCAACACGGCCCTGATGGTTCTGATCAGCGTCGCAATGCTTTACCCCTTCGTCTACCTGGTAGCGCAGTCCTTCTCCTCGGATGAAGCAATCGTCGCCGGTAAGGTCAGCATCATCCCGGTGGATTTCAGCGTGGAAACCTACGCCTACGTCATCAACGACGGCCGGTTTATCCCGTATTACGGCAACACGATTCTTTACTCCATCATCGGCACTGTCTGCGCGCTGTTCTTCTCCGCACTGCTGGCTTACCCGCTGTCCAAGCCGGAACTGTGGGGCGGCAAATTCCTGAACAAGTTCATCATCTTCACGATGTACTTTGCCGGCGGCATGATCCCCAACTACATCCTCATGACCAGCCTGGGCCTGCGCGACACCATCGCCGCCTTCATCCTGCCCGGCATGATCTCGACCTATTACGTTATCCTGATGCGCTCCTTCTTCACCACGGTCCCCCGTGAGCTGGAAGAAGCCGGCGAAATCGACGGCCTGAGCCTGTGGGGCGCGTTCTGGCGCGTGGCGCTGCCGCTTTCCAAGCCGATTATGGCAACGATGGCGCTGTTCTATATCGTGCAGTACTGGAACAACTGGTTTGACGCGTTCCTGTACCTGGACAATACCGCCAAGTGGCCTGTGGCGTACTATCTGCGCACCCTGATCGACAGCGCCAGCAGCACCAACGCCGACGCCGGCGAAGCCATGCAGATCTCTTCCAATATCAAGAGCTGCGCCATGGTGCTGACCGCGGCCCCCATCATCTGCGTCTACCCCTTCATCCAGAAGTACTTTGTCCAGGGTATGATGCTGGGTGGCGTCAAGGGCTGATCCCTGTAACCTGTCTGAACGCCGCCACCGGCGGCTGAAAGAATCTTAGTCCCCTGCCGGCGTGCGAGGGCGCGCCGGCCCCGTCAATCCACCAAAACAGGAGGTAACAACATGAAAAAAGCGCTATCCCTGCTGCTTGCCACGGGTATGGTATTCTCCCTGGCAGCCTGCGGCGGCTCCACCGGTGAAACTACTGCCGAAAGCGGCAGTGCTGCCACCACCGAGGCGGCCGTGTCGGATGAAGATCTGGACTATGAGTACGGCGATCACTTCTATTCGGAAGAGCCGGTCACTTACACCATGATGTTCAACGACAACCCTGCCTACCCCATGAAGGATACCTGGCAGACCGAAGGCATCTTCAAGGCGATTGAAGAGGCCACCAACGTCCACCTGGAGCTGACCATCGTGGACAACTCCAACTACACCGACAAGGTTTCGCTGGCGGTTTCCTCCGGCGATTCCCCCTACATCATCCCGAAGATCTACGATGAAAAGGCCTACGTCACCGGCGGCGGTATCGTCGCTGTGTCTGACTGGGTTCAGTACATGCCCAACTACTCCAACTTCGTTGAAGAGTACAGCATGCAGCCCGAGCTCGAAACCCTGCGCCAGGCCGACGGCAAGTACTACCGTCTGGCCGGCCTGAAGGAGACCGCTCTGCAGGACTACACCTTCCTGATCCGCAAGGACATCTTTGACGCCGCCGGCTACGATGTCACCACCCTTGAAGACGACTGGACCTGGGAAGAATTCGCCGACGTGCTCAAGGGCGTCAAGGCCTACATGGTTGAACAGGGCATGTGCGAAGAAAGCGACTACATCTGGTCCGATATGTGGTGCGGCGCGACCTCCGGCTACGGCCAGGGCGGCTGCCTGCTGAACCTGCTGGGCGCCTCTTACGGCCTGCACACCGGCTGGGGCATCACCACCAACTACGGCCTGGTTTACAATGCTGAGACCGACGCGTTCGAGTCCGGCAACACCAGCGAAGCCTACAAGCAGGCGTATTCCGTCATCCAGGACCTGGTCCGCTCCAAGGTGCTCGACCCCGAAACCTGGACCCAGGAAGACGAGACCGCGATGAACAAGTTCTACCGCGGTGAGACCGCCATCATCACCACCAACCGTGCGCAGTATGTCGCCCAGGAAGAGGGCATCACCGAGCAGCTGGGCGCAGGCAACTTCGAACTGTACCGCATCGTGACCCCCGTTGGCAACAACAACTACCAGGCTGAGAACCAGCGCCTTGAATGCGGCGTCTGCATCTCCTCCCGCGCGCTGGACGAACTGGGTGAAGAAGACTTCATCAAGATGATGCGCTTTGTTGACTGGCTGTGGTACTCTGAAGAAGGCCAGATCCTCACCAAGTGGGGCATCGAAGGCGAAACCTACACTGTCTCTGAAGACGGCACCTACAGCCTGACCCCCGCCTACTACTGCGGCGGCCTGTCCATCGCCAAGACCTCTGACGACCAGGTCGATATGCGTGAAGAGCTCGGCTATGCCTGCGGCAACTACATGTACGGCGGCAACACCGAACTGCTGACCTCCAACTTCAGCGCAGACCTGCAGGAATTCTATGACCGCCAGAATGAGTATCGCGACCTGCGGCCGCTTGACCCGACCGTTGCGTTTGATGATCTCGACATGGAGCAGGCTACCCTGTGGGGCACCCCGCTCACCGATACCCAGAATACCTGGACCAACCGCTTCGCGATGGACCAGGCGGACGTTGAGGCTGACTGGGATCAGTACGTGTCTGAGGTCGAGGCGCAGAACCTGCAGAACCTGATCGACCTGTACAACGAGACCTATCAGGAGCAGAAGAACGCCTGATTTCACCCTTGTGACCGCATCGAACAGCACAGACCGGCAGGCAGAGCTACCGGAAAAGCTGCGTGAGATGGCTTGACCGGAGGCAGACCGCCGCCCGCCGCGGTGGTCTGCCTCCGGTTTATTTTGATTATAACCTGCGCACTGACGCAGAAAGGCATCACAATGATCCGCAACGATTTCAACCATGATTGGCTGTTTGCTGAAGCGGCGCCCGGCGCGCCGCGGCCGGAACCTTCGGCCTTTGTGCCGGTGGACCTGCCCCATGATTGGCAGATCCGCCATGCCGGCGATTTGTACCGTGACAGCACCGGCTATTATGTAAAAACCTTCGCCTGTGCCCCGGCCCCCGGTGAGCGGGTGGCGCTGTGGTTCGGCGGCGTCTATATGGACACGGCCGTCTTTGTCAACGGCGAACCGGCCGGGCAATGGAAAAACGGGTATACCTCCTTCTGGCTGGATATTACAGAAAAGCTTCACAGCGGGCAGAACGAAGTGCTGGTCCGCTGTGACCTGCGGCACCCCAACTCCCGCTGGTATTCCGGCGCCGGCATCTACCGGGATGTGGAACTGTGGCGTATGCCGGCCCAACACCTGATGCCGGACGGCCTGTATGTCGCCGCGCGGGAAGGCGAGGGCGGCGCATGGCAGGTGCAGGTATCCGCCGAGGTGGGCCTGTGTGCCGGCGCTGCGGCCGAAGGTGAAATGGAACTGCGGTTGTATGACCCCGAGGGCGCTTTGCTGGAAACCCGCCGCCTGCCGGCGGCGTGCTGGCAGCCCGGGGCGGGAGGCCAGGCCTGGCGGACCGGGCAGGAAAGCGAGATCCTGCTGGCCAGTGCAACGTTCAGCCTGCAAAACCCCAGGCTTTGGGATCTGGACGCCCCCTTCCGCTACCGGCTGGAGGCAGTGCTCACCGGCGCAGCCCCCGACAGCCTGGAAACAAGCTTTGGCTGCCGCACCATCGAACTTTCACCGGAAACAGGGCTTTGGCTCAACCACCGGCAGGTTTATCTGCGCGGGGTCTGCCTGCATCATGACCTTGGCTGCCTGGGCGCGGCCTTTGAACCGGACGCTGCCGCCCGCCAGCTGCGCACCCTGAAAGCGATGGGGGTAAACTCCATCCGCACGGGGCACACGGTGCCGGCCCCCGGCTTGATGGAACTGGCGGACACGATGGGCTTTTTGATCAACGATGAAATCTTTGATTGCTGGCGCAGCCCCAAAAACCCCTTTGATTATGCCCGCTTTTTTGATGCATGGCAGGCCCGGGATGTGGCTGCCTGGGTGCGCCGGGACCGCAACCGCGCCAGCCTGCTCTTCTACAGCATCGGCAACGAAATCTATGATACCCACGCCGGCCCCGAAGGGGCTGACACCATGCGCCTTCTGCTGGCAGAGGTGGCCGAACACGACCCGGCCGGCAACGGCACGCCCACCTTCGGCTCCAACTATATGCCGTGGGAAAACACCCAGGCCTGCGCCGATATTATCAAGGTGGTGGGCTACAACTATGGGGAGCGGCTGTATGATGAACACCACGCCGCCCACCCGGACTGGCTGCTGTATGGCAGCGAGACGGGTTCCCTGGTACAAAGCAGGGGGATCTATCACTTCCCGCTGGCGCAATCAACGCTTTCGGATGATGACGAACAGTGCTCTTCCCTGGGGAACAGCCGCACAAGCTGGGGCGCGGAAAGCCTGGACCTGTGCCTGACAACCGAGCGCCACAGCCCTTATACGCTGGGCCAGTACCTGTGGAGCGGGGCTGACTATATCGGCGAACCCACCCCCTACCACACCCGAAACAGCTACTTCGGCATGATCGACACCGCAGGCTTCCCCAAGGACGCCTATTATGTCTGCCAGGCTGCCTGGTTGGACCCGGATACCCAGCCGATGGTGCACCTGTTCCCTTACTGGGACTGGAACCCGGGCCAGACGATTGACCTGTGCGCCTGCACCAACGCCCACAGCGTGGAATTGTTTGTGGACGGCCAAAGCCTGGGCCGGCAAACCCCGGACCCGGACAAGGGCCGCACGGCGGCCTGGCAGGCTGCCTACCGCCCCGGCGTGGTGCGCGCGGTGGCCTATAATGCCGACGGCCGCCCGGTGGCGGAAACAGAAATCCGCAGTTTTGGCGACGCCGCGGCCCTGCAGATACAGGCTGACCGCACCCGGCTTTCGGGCAGCGGGGCGGAACTCGCATTCCTGACGGTGCGTGCCCTGGACGCCGAAGGCGTTCCGGTGGCCAACGCCAATGACCGTGTGACCCTGCGGGTGCAGGGGGCCGGGGTGCTGGTGGCGCTGGATAACGGCGACAGCACCGACCCGGATGAATACCAGACCAGCAGCCGCCGGCTCTTTTCCGGGCAGCTTCTGGCGGTGGTGGCCGGCGACGGCCGGGAAGGGGAGATGACGGTGGAAGCCACCGCCCCCGGCCTGCGCCCCGCCACCATAACCCTGCACACTGACCCCTACCAGGGGCCGGCCCGCCGACGTCTGCCGCCGCTGCCCGCGGCCGCCGACCCGGTAAAGGTGCCGCTGCGCAAGCTGGAACTCCACGCTGACCGCACCCGCCTGACCCCCTTCTACCGCAAAGCCGTGGTGACAGCCCGGCGCTACCCTGCCGGGGCTACCGCAGGCGAAGCCATCCAGTGGAAGATCACCGACGACCGGGGCGACACCGCCACCAACGCCAAGATTATGGTGCAGGGCGATACCGCGACCGTGGAAGCGCTGGGCGACGGCCCGCTGCGCGTGCGGGCCATGGCCTGCAACGGCCGCCGTGTCCCGCAGCTTATCTCTCAGCTGGATCTGAAGGTCCATGGCCTGGGCCAGCTGCACATGAACCCTTACCAGTTCGTGGCCGCCGGCCGGTATGAAGCCAGCTACGGCGACATTGGCAACGGCAACGAACGCGGCATTTCCACCTCCCGCACCGGCCGCAGCTGGGTGCTGTACAATGACATCGACTTCGGCCCGGACGGCTCCGACAAGGTGCAACTGCCCATCTTCAGCCTGGACGGCGAACCCACCCCGATCCGTTTCTGGGACGGCGAACCCTATGTCATGGGCAGTGAGATGATCGGCGAGCGGATCTATCACAAACCCAAAATGTGGAACGTCTACCAGCCCGAAACCTTCCGGCTGAGCAAGCGGCTCACCGGTATTGGAAGCTTTGCCGTCGAGCTGAACACCAAGGTGCATATCAAGGGCTTCCAGTTCTATCCCCATTCCCGTGCCTGGGACACCCTGGCCGCCGGCGCCTGCGATGCGATCAACGGCGACAGTTTTACCCGGGCCGGCGCGCAGGTGCTGGGCATCGGCAACAATGTGTCGCTGGTGTTCCGCCGCATGGACTTTGGGGAAGAAGGCTGCCGGGGCGTTCGGCTGCGCGGCCGCAGCTCGCTGCCGGCCAACACCGTCCACCTGCTCTTTGAAGGGGAGGGCGCCGCCCTGCCCACCGAGCGCCGTGTGGTGGAATTTGGTCCCCAGCCCGAATGGGGCGAACAGAGCTTTACCTTTGCGCCGGTCACGGGCCGGCGGCAGGTGACCTTCCTGTTTCTGCCCGGCACCCAGTTTGACTTTGACAGCTTTACCTTTTTCTGATCTTTGATTTTGATTCCCTGAGGATTGTTTATGGAGCCGATCATCTACGCCGACCATGCCGCTACCACCCCGCTGTCCCCTTTGGCCTGGCAGGCTATGCAGCCCTGGCTGCGGGACCGCTTTGCAAACCCGGCGGCGCTCTACCGCAGCGGGCAGGAAGCCCGTCGTGCGGTGGAACAGGCCAGGCGGCAGGTGGCCGGCTGCCTGGGGTGCGCCCCGCACCAGATCTTTTTCACCTCCGGCGGCAGTGAAGGCAACACCTGGGCCGTTTACAGCGGCGCTGCGCGCCCGGGCCCCGGCAGCCGGGAGGTGGTGACCACCGCGATCGAACACCATTCGGTCAGCGGGGCCTGCGCGGCGCTGGGGGTGCCGGTGCGCACCCTGCCGGTGGACCACGCCGGCCGGGTGGACCCCGCCGCCCTGGATGAAGCCCTGGCCCGCCGGCCCCGGCTGGTCAGCCTGCAATATGCCAACAACGAGGTTGGCACCATCCAGGATGTCCCCGCCCTGGCCGCCCGGTGCGCCGCCCAAGGCGTGCCGCTGCATGTGGATGCGGTGCAGGCGGCGGGGCAGATTGAACTGCCGCTGGACAACATTGCGCTGCTTACGGCGGCGGCCCACAAATTCGGCGGGCCCCAGGGCATCGGTTTTCTGTATGCCCGCCAGCCCGGCCAGCTGCGCCCGCTGCTTGGCGGCGGCAACCAGCAAGGGGGGCTGCGCCCCGGCACCGAACCGGTGGCCCTGATTGTGGGCCTGGCTGCGGCGCTGCAGGATGCCTGTGAACACCGGGCCCAAAACGCCGCGGCCAAACGGGCGTTGGCGGCTGATTTCTGCCGCACCCTGCGGCAGGGTTGGCCGGCCGCCCGCTTTAACAGCACGGCCGATGGCCTGCCCGGCCTGGTCAGCGTGGGTTTGCCCGGCCAGGACAGCCAGAACATGACCTACCGGCTGGATCTGGCGGGGGTCTGCGTATCCCCCGGCGCGGCCTGTGACAATACCGGCCGCACCCATCCGTCCCATGTGCTGCTGGCCCTGGGGGGCCAGGCAGCCGAGGACGCCCTGTGTACCCTGCGGTTCAGCTTCGGCGCAGCCAACGCCCCCGGCGATGGGGCCGAGGCCGCCCGCCGCCTGCTGAACCTGCTGCATACCGATTAAACCGTGTACCCAAAAAAGGAGGTAATCAAGAATGGCTTATACCAAATGCTGGTTGGCCTACCCGGCAATTTCCGGCGCCGCTTGTGACCAACTGACCGTCTGTGCGCCTGCGGGCGGCGAGATCCTGGCCAACGCCAAGGCCGAACTGGCCACCGGGCTGGCCGGTTTGTATGGCGCCCGGCTGGCGGAAACCGCGGAACAGGCGGATATTACCCTGGCGGTGGACCCGGCCCTGCACGCCGAAGGCTACCGCCTGACGGCCGCCCGGGGCCGCTGCACCGTTGCCGGCGGCAGCGAGGTCGGGGTGCTGTACGGCGTGTTTGCCCTTCTGCGCGCCCTGCAAACCGCCGGCTGCCCCTGGCAGGAACTGCAGATGGACCAGACTGCCGCCCCCGCCAATGTACTGCGCATGCTGAACCATTGGGACAACATGGACGGCAGCATTGAACGCGGCTACTCCGGCGACTCTTTCTTTTTCAAGGACAACCAGGTGCTGGTGGAGGAAGACCGCCTGCATGACTATGCCCGTATGCTGGCTTCGGTGGGCATCAACGGCATTGTCATCAACAATGTCAACGTCAAAAACGCCGCCAGCTGGCTGATTACCGACCGCTATTTCGAGCCGCTGCGCCGTTACCAGCAGATCCTGGGCGGCTACGGCGTCAAGCTGTATCTCAGCATCAACTTTGCGGCCCCGATTGAACTGGGCGGTATGGATACCTGCGACCCCTGCGACCCGGCCGTGGCTGCCTGGTGGAAAGAAAAAGCCGCCGATGTCTGGGCCAACCTGCCCGGCCTGGGCGGGTTCCTGGTCAAGGCGGACAGTGAAGGCCGCCCCGGCCCCTTCACCTATGGCCGTACCCAGGCAGACGGCGCCAACATGCTGGCGGACGCGGTGGCCCCTGTCGGCGGGCACATCATTTGGCGCTGCTTTGTCTACAACTGCCAGCAGGATTGGCGGGATTCCAAAACCGACCGCGCCTGCGCCGGCTACAACGCCTTTATGCCGCTGGACGGTCAGTTCCGCGACAACGTCACGCTGCAGATCAAGAACGGCCCGATGGACTTCCAGGTGCGGGAACCGGTGTCCCCGCTGATCGGCGGCCTGCAGCACACCCACATTATGGTGGAGTTCCAGATCGCCCAGGAATACACAGGCCAGCAGCGCCATGTCTGCTATCTGATGCCCTGGTTCCGCCAGATTCTGGACTTTGATATGAAGACCCGCCCGCAGGACAGCACCGTGGCCGCGCTGATCCGCGGTGCCGGCAACGGCATGGCCGCCGTGACCAACACCGGGAACGATGAAAACTGGACAGGCCATGACCTGGCCGCCGCCAACCTGTACGGCTTTGGCCGGCTCAGCTATGACCCCGGCCTGGACCCGTCGGTTATTGCCGATGAATGGCTGCGCCTGACCTTTGGCAACAACGAACCGGTGGAAACCACCCTGCACCGGATCCTGATGCAGTCCTGGCCCACCTATGAAAAGTACACCGCCCCGCTGGGCGTGGGCTGGATGGTCAACCCGAACTACCACTACGGCCCCAATGTGGACGGCTATGAATACAGCCGCTGGGGCTGCTACCACCGGGCCTCCTTTGACGGGATCGGCATTGACCGTACCCCTACCGGCAGCGATTACTGCCACCAGTATGCGCCCGAGCTGGCCGATATGTATGCCAACCTGGATACCTGCCCCGACGACGTGGTGCTCTTCTTCCATCACCTGCCCTATCAGTATGTGCTGCACAGCGGCAAGACGGTGCTGCAGCATATCTATGACACCCATTTTGAAGGCGCTGAGGATGCGGCCCGCTTCTATGAGCAGGTGGTTGCGCTCAAGCCGTATCTGGACCCTGTGGTCTACGCCCGGCTGGAAGCCCGCTTTGCCCACCAAAAAGAACATGCCTGCGAATGGCGGGACGTGATCAACACCTAT
This sequence comes from uncultured Oscillospiraceae bacterium, assembly GCA_900548355.1. Lineage (GTDB taxonomy): Bacteria > Bacillota > Clostridia > Oscillospirales > Ruminococcaceae > Gemmiger > Gemmiger avicola. The sequence goes on along the minus strand of URKR01000023.1, from coordinate 4,698 downwards.
TTCTACCGCAAAACCGGTATTCCTGACGCCCACGGCCGCACGATTTACCCGTAACGGCGTGCCGGGCAACCCACAGCAAACAGCGCGGCGGCACCGCGGTGCCAAAGCACCGGGCGCCGCCGCGCTGCCGTTTGCGGGCTGGCCTGCACAAACAGGGCCGTTTTTTCAGGAAAGAGAGACACTGCTGCCCAGTTTGCGGAACTCACTGGGGGTGCAGCCGATCTGGGCTTTGAAGATCCGGTTGAAGGTGGCCAGAGAATTGAACCCGGCCCGCATCGCAACTTCGGTGATGGGCAGGGAAAAGTCCATCAACAGGTTCTTGGCGTAGATGATCCTCCGCCCCAGCACGAAGTTGTGGCAGGTGGTGCCGGTCATCTCCTTGAAAAGCCGGGCAAAGTGGTATTTGCTGAACCCCGCTTCGTTTGCCAGGTCTTCCAGGGAAAGGCTTTCGGTGCAGTGAGAACTGATATAGTTGCACAGCTCGGTAAAGCGCTCCTGCTGCTCCTGCTGTTTGGGGGTGGCAAGCACCTGCTGGGCCAGCCGGTGGTAATGCCGCCCGATCAGCGCAAAAAAGTGCAGCATCTGGGAGGCAATCTCGCAATCGTGAAAGTCGTTCTGGCCGAAGTACTCGGTTTCCATCTGGGCCAGCTGGTCGAACAGCTGGTCGGTCAGGTCAGGGGCGTCGGCGTGGCGCAGCAGCTTGAAAGGGTGCAGGGTGGAGAAAAAGCGGGAAAATTCCTGAAACTGCTCAAAAAAAGGGGTGCTGAAGTTGAGGATGTATCTCTCCCCGGTGGGCGGCGCCGTGATGGTGTGCAGTTCGCCGGAAGCAATGATCAGCACGTCATGGGGCAGCAGGGTCAGGTCCTGGCCGGCAATGTTTGTCTGGTAACTGTTTTCAATCGGGCAGATGATCTCCCCCGGCAGATGCCAGTGGGTCGGAAAATTCTCTGGCGTGTTGTTGTGGTACATCCGCACGGTGGTGCTTACCATAAAGTCTACCGTTTCGGTGGTGCCGTTGAGCTTCTCGATCATGGCGTTTCCCTCCTGAAGCGGGCCGCCTGCTGGGCGCCCCGGTCTGCGTTACAAAGCCTCGATAAACTGTGTGATAAAATGCAACGCCACCCCCAGCGACACCGCGTGTTTGGGATAATGGCACAGCCGTACATAATGCGCGCCGCCTTTGTCAAACGGGTCGTGGCCGGCGGTCAGCCGGCGCAGCTCAGGCAGGTAGGGCGGCAGGTATTGGGCCAGGTACCCCCCCAGCACAATGTTGCAGTCCAGCGTCATCCGGATGGTGGCCAACCCCACCGAAAGGTGCTGCAGGTAATCGGCCCACAGCGTGCGGTAAGCCAGGTTGCCGGCGGCCAGGCCGGTGAAAAACTGCTCTACCGTGATCCCCAGGTCGGTGGAAATCCGTGCAGAGGAACAGTAAGCCTCCAAACAACCCTGCTGGCCGCACTGGCAGGGCAGCCCCCCGGGCTGTACGCAGATATGCCCGAACTCACCGCTGCGGCCGTTGGCCCCGGTGTAAGGGGTGCCGTTCAGCAGCACGGCGCCGCCCACGCCGCCTTCCAGCGAAAGATAGGCCATGCTGCTTTTCTCCTTCTGGGCGAACCATTCGGCGTAACCGCCGCTGGTGGCGTCGTTGTCCACCTGCACCGGGTAGGGGATGGCGCTGGCCAGCGGCTGTAGGTCCGCATCATGCAGGTGCAGGGTGGGGGCCGTCAGCAGCCGGGTGCGGTCGGCGTTCAGGATGGCGGGCAGCGCAATCCCAACCCCCAGAAGTTTTTCCCGGTTCAGGCCGAAGTCGGTCAAAAAATGCTCGATCTCGGCGGCAAGCAGCCGGCCAAGCTCGGCCAGGCTTTCGGTGCGGGGGTGGTCTGAACGCCGGTAGGCGATCTCCTCCAGCCGCAGGTTGGCGGCTAGGATGCGGAAATGGTCCCCCGATACCGAGATGCCCAGGGCAAACCGGGCGTTTTCGGCCACCGCAATCTGGGTGGCCCGGCGGCCGCCGGTGGAACTGCGCACCCCGTTGGCGCGCACAAGTTCGGCCTGCAGCAGTTCGGCCAGGTTCTGGTGCACGGTCGGCATGCTCAGCCCCAGGTCATCCGCCATCTCCTGCTTGGAATGCCCCTGCGGCGCATCGTACAGATAACGATACAGCCGGTTCCGGGTGATCCTTCGCCGTTCGGTGGCGGTTTGATTTAACTTTTCCATACAAACCTCAAGAAACTTAATAAAAGTGGTCCAAAGAAGTATATACTACCACTATAGCCTTCCGGCCGGGAAAAGTCAACGAATTCCAAACTCTTTGTCGGTAATGACGCAAAAATCGACTGAATTTTGTGCAATTTGCATATTGACGTTCCCCGCGCAAGACAGTATGATATAGAAAACACTTATATAAATGTTCTTTACAAAAGAACAGCGAAAGGCGGTATCTGCATGTTGTATATCGGCGTTGACCTTGGCACCTCGGCCTGCAAATTCCTGTTGGTGGATGAGGAAGGTAAGGTCTGCAATCAGGTAACCCGGGAATATCCCCTGAGCATGCCCCACACCGGCTGGAGCGAACAGGACCCCGCGGATTGGTGGAAAGCCTGCCTGGAAGGCATCCCCATGCTGCTGCAGGGGTTTGACCCCGCCCAGGTGGAAGGCATCGGCATTGGCGGGCAGATGCATGGCCTGGTCGCCCTGGATGCCGGCGACGCTGTCCTGCGCCCGGCCATCCTTTGGAACGACGGCCGCACCGCCAAAGAGACAGACTACCTCAACAACGAGATCGGCCGCGCAACCCTCAGCCGCTGCACCGGCAACATCGCGTTCGCCGGCTTCACCGCGCCAAAAGTCCTGTGGATGAAGGAAAACGAGCCTGATCTTTACGCAAAAATCCGCAAGATCATGCTGCCCAAAGATTATCTGGTGTACAAGATGACCGGCGTCCATGCAACCGATTATTCCGACGCTTCGGGCATGCTGCTGCTGGATGTGGAGCACAAATGCTGGAGCGAGGAAATGTGCCGGATCTGCGGCGTGGACCCTGCCTGGCTGGCGAACCTGTATGAAAGCTGGGAGCAGGTGGGAACCCTGCAGCCGGAAGTGGCCCGCGCCCTGGGCCTGCCGGAAACGGTGAAGGTCTGCGCCGGCGCCGGCGACAACGCCGCTGCGGCGGTGGGCACCGGCACGGTCGGGGACGGCCGCTGCAACATCAGCCTGGGAACCTCCGGCACCATCTTTATCAGCAGCAAAAAGTTCGGCGTGGACGATACCAACGGCCTGCACGCCTTTGCCCATGCGGATGGCGGCTGGCACCTGATGGGCTGCATGCTTTCGGCGGCTTCCTGCAACAAGTGGTGGATGGACGACATCCTCAAGGTGACTGCCGCCGACTATAACGCCGAGCAGGCCCCCATTGACGAGGAGCGCCTGGGCCGCAACAATGTCTTCTTCCTGCCCTACCTGATGGGCGAGCGCAGCCCCATCAATGATACCGATGCCCGCGGCACCTTTGTGGGCCTGAGCATGGACACTGCCCGCGCCGATATCACCCAGGCCGTGCTGGAAGGCGTCAGCTTCGCTATCCGGGACTGCTATGAGGTAGCCCGGAGCCTCGGGGTGGAGATCCCTCGTTCCAACATCTGCGGCGGCGGCGCCAAGAGCCCGCTGTGGTGCAACATTATGGCCAACGTGCTGGGCATCCCGCTGGATATCCTGGTTACGGAGCAGGGCCCGGGTTATGGCGGCGCGCTGCTGGCAATGGTCTGCTGCGGCCGGTACGCCACCGTGCAGGAAGCCACCGACGCGCTTGTGCATGTGAGCCGCACCATTGAGCCCGACCCGGCCATCACCGCCCGCTATGAAGAGCGGTACCAGAAATTCAAGAAGATTTACCCCACCCTCAAACCACTGTTCAAGGAACTGGCACAGTAAACCAGCGCCCACTATTTGAAACGGAGGAACCCGCCATGACCATCTATCCTGTTACCGCGTCGGAATTCGCCCCTTACGGGCGGGTTGTGACCGGCTATGAAACCGAATGCGCCGCCCTGGTGGCAGCGCTCAACGCCCACACCCCCCTGCCCGAAGCCACCGACTATGTGCCGGAAGAAAAGGCGCTGCAAAGCCTGCCCGAAGCCGCCGCGCTGGGCGTGTCCCTGTATGGCGGCATGCCGGTTCAGTTCGGCTGGTGCAACGGCCACAACACCAAGCTCAACTGCCTGGAATACCACCGTGACAGCGAATTCAACCTTGGCACCGAGGATTTCATCCTTCTGCTGGCCCGCGAAGACGATATCGAAGGCGGCAAGCTCGACACCGGCAAGGTCAAGGCCTTCCGGGTGCCGGCCGGCGTCCTTGTCGAAGTCTATGCCACAACGCTGCATTACGCCCCCTGCCATACCGACCCCGCCAAGGGGTTCCGGGTGATGGTGGCGCTGCCGGCCGGCACCAACACGGCCAAACCTGCGCTGGCGCCGCGCGGCGGCGACGATGCCTGGTTGTGGGCATGCAACAAATGGCTGCTGGCCCATCCCGATTCCGCCGAAGCCGGTCAGGGCGCAGCTGCCGTCCTGACGGGTGTGAATATCGACATCGCGAATGACCTGTAAACCCACAAAAACGGAGGAATGCACTATGAAATCTGCAAACATCCCGCAAGTGAAACTGGGCATCGTGGCGGTAAGCCGCGACTGCTTCCCG
>URKR01000022.1 GCA_900548355.1 uncultured Oscillospiraceae bacterium | reverse complement strand
CTGGCAAAAAAATTTGAGCAAAGGTCTTGCAAGGCAGCCAAAAGTATGCTAAGATTATTCGTACTGTTATGGGTCAACCAAGGAGGTGGAACGAATGCCTAACATTAAATCCCAGAAGGACCGGGTCGTGCAGGCCAAGAAAGAGGCTATGCACAACAAGGCCATCAAGACCAGCCTGAAGACAGTGATCAAAAAGGCAGACGCTGCCATCGACAGCAACGCCGCGGATAAGGACGCCGCCATCCGTGCGGCCGTCTCGGCTATCGACTCTGCGAAGAGCAAGGGTGTCATCCATAAGAACACCGCTGCCCGCAAGGTCGCCCGCATGGCCAAGCGCAACAACAAGGTCAGCGCCGCGCAGTAATTCCCGCATGAACAACCCCCGCTTTACCTGGCAACAGGCAGAGCGGGGGTTTTCATTTGTTCGGATCTTGGTTCGGGGCTGAGTTGATCGGGGGCCGCGGCGCGGTTTCACGCCCGCCTCGGCTGGAAAATCCGCTCAACCGCCGCTCAACTAGCGGTCGAGGGCGCTCAACCGGCGGTCGGTTGAGGATTGGCCGGCCGCGTGGTAATGTGTAGGCAGCGCAAAATTCAGCGCTTACTGCGCCTTAGACAAACGAACGGCGGCGCAGAACCACAGGAAGGAGTTTACCAATGAACAACCAAACGTTTGGCACCACCATCGCCGCGCTGCGCAAAGCGCAGGGCATGACCCAGCTGGAACTGGCCGAGAAGATGGGGGTTACCGATAAGGCCGTATCAAAATGGGAACGGGATCTCTCCTTCCCCGACGTGAGCAGCCTGCCCAAGCTGGCCGAAATCTTCGGCGTCTCGGTCGACGAGCTCATGCAGGTGAAGGCCGCCGGCGCAAAGATGGACGAAGCAGAAAAGCGGGACAGCATGGCCGAAATCCTCGACCTTGTTTTGAAAGGCGTCGCGCTTGCAATGGGCGTCGCCGTCGTCGTGCTGTCCTTCACCGGCCTCGACGCCACACAAGCCGCCCGTATGCTCGGATTGGGACTGGCCTGTCTGGCGGCGGGGCAGCTTGGGCGGAAAAAATAGAACGTGGATCGAGCGTCGGCGGCGCAGCCGCCGATCCACGGCAATTCCTAACTCCCAACTCCTAATTCCTAACTTTTTCAGTTCTGATCCCGGCTCTTCCCCACCGCGGCGGCGAGGATGCCGAAGACCAGGCTGGCCGTGATGCCGCCGGCCGCGGCGGTCAGGCCGCCGGTGAACGCCCCGATCAGGCCGTTTTCCGCCACCGCCTTGCAGACGCCCTGGGCCAGCAGATGTCCGAAGCCGAGCAGCGGCACGCTGGCGCCGGCCCCGGCGAACTCGACAAGCGGGGCATACAGCCCGGTGGCACTGAGCACGACGCCGGCCACAACGTAGCCGGTCAAAATTCGCGCCGGGGTCAGCGCGGTGTAATCGATCAGCAGCTGGCCGACGACGCAGAGCGCGCCGCCCACCACAAAAGCCCAGACAAAATTCATGCTTTTCCCTCCCCTGCCGCGATGTCAGCCGGCGCAGCCAGTTCAACCGCATGGGCGATGCCGGGGATTGTCTCCCCCTGCTGTACGGTGGCCTGGCTCATCAGCGCGCCGGTGGCCAAAAACAGCACACGCCGCCACTGCCCGGTTTGCAGCCGCGGCAGCACATACGCCCCCAGCACCGCCGCGCTGCACCCGGCCCCGCTGCCGCCTGCGCCGACAGGCTGGGCATCAAGGTCATAGAGCAGGCAACCGCAGTCGAGATGGTTGTCGAGGACGAAGCCCTCCCGCGCCATCTGCGCTTCGAGCAACGCGCTGCCGACTTTGCCGAGGTCGCCTGTCAAAACGGCGTCATAATCCTGCGGCGCGGTGCCAAGCGCCGCAAAGCAGGCCAGCAGGGTTGAGGCCGCAGCCGGCATCATCGCTGCGCCCATGTTGTTGATGTCCCGCACGGCATAGTCCCGCACACGGCCGAATGTGGCCGAAAGTATCCGCACGCCTGCCGTGCCGGCCGGCCGCACAAGGCAGGCGCCGGCCGCCGTGGCCGTCCACTGCGCCGTGGGGGTGCGTTTGCCGCCGTAGTCGAGCGGGGTGCGGAACTGGCGTTCGGCCGCGCAGAAATGGCTGCTGGACAAAGCCAGCGTGCGCTCGCTGTAGCCGGACGCCGCAAAAGCCGCAGCCAGGGCCAGCGTTTCGGCCATTGTGCTGCAGGCCCCGTACACCCCGGCGTAGGGCACGTCGAGGGCGCGCATCGTATAGTTGCTGGCCGTGCACTGGGCCTGCAGATCCCCGGCAAAGGCGAGGGTCAGCTGCCGCGGCGTGACGCCGCCTTTGCGCAGGCAGTGGGCAACGCAGCGGCTCTGCAGGGTGGATTCGGCGGCTTCCCAGCTGCGGCAGCCTTCGGCCGCAAAGCTTGCGTCTTCCACAAGCTCGTCAAAGCCGGGGGCGAGCGGGCCTTTTGCTTCCTGCCTGCCGCCGACCGCGGCCCAGGCCGCTATGACCGGCGGATGGGCAAAGAGCAGCGTGTCTTTCTTTCGGATCGCCATACCGCTCACCCGCCCCACTGCATCGCCCAGTAGAGCAGCCCCCACACCCAGGAGGCAAACGAACCGTAGGCGATAACCGGCCCCGCGATGGAGAACAACCGCGCGCCGGTGCCGGTAACCCAGCCTTCGGCCTTGAATTCCACCGCCGCGCTGACAACCGAATTGGCAAAGCCGGTGATCGGCACAAGGGTGCCGGCGCCGGCCCGGGTGGCCAATTTTTGATACCAGCCGGCCACCGTGGCCACGGCTGACAGCCCGATCAGCGTAATGCTGACAAGGGTGCCGGCCATTTCGGGTTCGTACCATCGTGCATAGAAGGCGCGCAGCGCTTCGCCAAGCAGGCAGATGCTGCCGCCGACACAGAACGCCCAGGCGCAGTCCTTGCCGGCCGGCGAGGGCGGTGAAGCACGGCGCACCATCCGGGCATAGAGCGAGGGATCAAGCTTCAAGCGGAACACTTCCTTTTCGGGCGTGCCGGCGTTTCGGGCCGGCATGCCCGTGATTTTATGTTCCTAGCTTTCCCGTTCCGCCGTAAAATATGACCTGCCCGCGGTAATAGGGTTCGGGCGCCGTGGCACGGTAGAGCGCCTGCAGGTCGGCGCAGGCTTCGGCATCCGGCGCGGGGCCGGCGCAGGGCAGCACGAGGATCAGGTAGCGCACCCCAAACAGCCGGCTTTCCATCGCGGTGGCGCGCGCGCCGGCCCGCAGGTAGAACGCCACCCGCTGCCGTGCCACCGCGGCGTCGGGCGCTTCGGCCGGGTGCTCGCATTCAATCAGCAAACTGCGCCGGCTTGGCGCAAGGTAACCGGCCAGCGCCTGCAAAGCCTTTGTGCCAAGGCCCTGGCCGCGCATGGCGGGCAGAACCGCAAAATAATCGAGCAGCGCGCTCGGGCTGCCCGGCTGCGCCATCAAAAAGGCATAGCCGGCAAGGCTGCCGCCGTCATCCTCCACCGCGAGGGGTTCATACATGCCTTTGCGCAGCAGCGCCGCCATTGAGGCAAAGGGCTTGCGCTCCGAATCGGGGAAATCACGGACAAGATACCGGTCGTAGATCTCTTTGGCCTGCCGGCGGTTGAGCAGCCGCAGTTTCATACAAAGCGCCCCTTTCCAAGTTGGGATGGATACGGTATAATGGTAGTGCTGAAATTTTACCACATACTATGCGCCCGCCGCAAATCGGGCGTCAGGAGGTTCGCCATGGAATGGACCGATATTCAAATCACGGTGCCCAAGCGCTACGCCGATACGGCTGAGGCAATCGCAACGATGGTCGCAAACGGCGGCATCTATATTGAAGACTACAGCGATCTCGAACAACAGGCCTGGGAGATCGCCCACGTCGATTTGATCGAGCAGGAACTGCTCGATCAGCCGCGCGACATCGTCAAGGTACACATGTACCTTGCCCCCGACGAAAACCCGGCCGAGGTTCTGCCGCTGTTCCAAGAGCGGCTCGAGGCTGCCGGCATCGAGTACGAGCTTTCCACCGCCGGCATCGAGCAGGAGGATTGGCAGAACGCCTGGAAGCAATATTACCACGCGATGGACATCGGCCGGCGGCTTGCGATCGTGCCGGGCTGGGAGCGTTACGAAACCGACCGCATCGCCATCACGATGGACCCGGGCATGGCCTTTGGCACCGGCACGCACGAGACGACGAGCCTCTGCCTGGAAGTGCTTGACGAGATGGTGCAGGGCGGCGAGCGGATGCTGGATATCGGCACGGGGTCGGGCATTCTGGCGATCGCGGCGCTCAAGCTTGGCGCGGCTTCGGCCGAAGGAGTGGACATTGACCCGATGTGTGTGCGCACGGCCGGCGAGAACGCCGCCCGCAACGGGGTCGAAGACCGGCTGACCGTGCTCGTCGGCGACCTTTCGGACAAGGCAACCGGCGTCTATGACATCATCACGGCGAATATCGTCGCCTCAGCGATCTTGAGCCTTGCGCCGCACATTCCGGCACTGCTGGCCCCGGGCGGGCTGTTCGTATCCTCCGGCATCATCGACACCCGCAAGGAGGAAGTGCTTGCCGGTCTGCGCGAAGCCGGGCTTGACCCGTTTGAGGTGCGCGAGAAGCGCGGCTGGGTCTGCATCCTCTGCCGCAAGAAGGAGGCATAAGATGCCGCACCGCTACTTTACCAGCGAGATCGGCGGCGGGCGCGCCGTGCTGACCGGCCCCGACGCGCATCACCTGGCCCATGTGATGCGCGCCAAAATCGGGGATACCGTGCTGCTCTGCGCGCCCGATGCGACCGAGTACACCGGCACGATCACCGCAATCGAACCCGGGCGGGTCAGCTTTACGGTCAGCGAAGGACTGCCGAGCACAGCCGAACCCCGCACCGAGGTGACCCTCTTTGTCGGCTACCCGAAGCAGGGCAAGCTCGAGGATGTGATCCGCCACAGCGTCGAGCTCGGCGTATCCGAAGTCGTGCCGTTCTTCAGCCGGTACTGCGTGGCCGCCCCCAAAAAAGAGGACGCCAAGAACGAGCGTTACCGCCGGATTGCGGCCGAAGCCGCCAAGCAGTGCGGCCGCGGCAAGCTGCCCGGCGTTGCGATGCCCCTGCCGGATTTTGCGGCGGTCTGCGCGGCGCTGGCCGGGTATGACCTCGCGCTGTTTTTCTATGAAGGCGGCGGGCAGAGCCTGCGGCAGATCATCGCCGCCCACCCCGAAGCGCGCCGCATCGCGATTGTGACCGGCAGCGAGGGCGGCTTTGCGGCCGAGGAAGCCGCCGCTGCGGCCGAAGCCGGGGCCGTGACCGTCGGGCTGGGGCCGCGCATCCTGCGCTGCGAAACCGCCCCCCTGGCCGCCCTGGCGGCGGTGCTGACGCTGACGGGGGATTTGGAGTGAAAAGGAGGTTTCCCGAATGATTGTAACCGAAAAAAACATCACGCTCCGCGATGGGCGTACGGCGCGGCTGGCGTCGCCGGAGGTGGGCGACGCCGCGGCTTTATTAAACTGCGCCAAAACCTGCTTTGGCGAGACCGACTATCTCTCCCGCTACCCCGAGGAGTTCACCGTCACGGTCGAGCAGGAAGCCGCCTGGATCGAGAGCGCCCGCCAGAACCCCGACACTGCGCTGATCGCCTGCACGGTGAACGGACAGCTTGTCGGCAACGGGCAGATTGATTTCAGCCCGCTGTACAGAACCCGGCACCGCGCCATCATCGCGCTCAGCGTGCTGCGCGCGGCCTGGGGGTTCGGCATCGGCTCGGCGCTGCTCACCGAGATGCTCGAGCTTGCCCGCCGGCGCGGGGTTGAGATCGTCGAACTCACCTGCATTGAAGGCAACGACCGTGCGCGGCGGCTCTACGAAAAGTTCGGCTTTGCGACCGTCTGCGAAAAACCGTTCGCCTACAAATACAAAGACGGCCGCTACGCCAGCGGATTTACGATGCAGTGCAGGGTGAACGAAGTGAAATAAGAAATAATAAAGAAGAAAAAGGTGGATCGCGCGCTTGCCGCGCGCTCAAAAAAGCAAAGAGAAACTCTCTCAACTTTTCTGAGCGCGCCGGCGGCGCGCGGTCCACCAATTTTATTCTTTTTACTTTCACGCCTCCTGCCCGCGCTGGTCAGACATGTCGAGGTCGAGCAGGCTGGCTTTGAGCTCGGTCAGGCAGGCGTTTTCGACACAGAAGCTGCGCGCGCCGAGCCGCATATAATCCGGCATGCCGTTGAGCTGGTTGAGCGGGATGCCGCAGAGCACCACCGGCACGTTGCGTTCGTTGGCGGCGTCCAGCACTTCCTGTACCAGCCGGCGCACGACCGGCATATCGGTTTTGCGGCGCTCCTCCCGCTCGTTCTGGGGCTGCACATAGATGAAGTTGGCAAGGTCATCAAGATCAATATAGAGGAACTGCACGCCGTGGTCCATGATTTCGCTGGCCTCCAGCGCCGAAGCCGGCACCTCAATCATGCAGCCGAAAGCCATTTCCTCATTGAACGGAACGCCGCGGCGGCGCAGCTGTTCCTTGGCTTTTTCAACTGTCAGGGTAAAATCGTCCCACCCCTGCACGCCGCAGATCATCGGCACCACGGCACAGAGCGGGCCATCGGTGGCGGCCCGCAGCAGCGCGCGCAGCTGGGTATCGTAAAGTTGTTCACGCGCCGCCACCGTCTTAACCGTCTGCACCCAGGGCGCGCCATCGTCGGCGCCGGGGTCAAACAGCCGGACCACCACGGGGTACCCGTCGCCGTTTTCCAGCATACGGCGGTACTCCATCACCTGGCGGTCTTCATCATAATTGTTCAGAATCATTGATTCCGTCCGCACCAGGCCAATACCGCCGTTGGCGCCGTTCTTCATGGCCGCCTGCATCTCGGACGGATCACTGGAGTTGGCCGAGCCAAGGATTGTAAAGGAAGTGCCGTCCCGCGTGCGGCTCGGTTTGCCAACCAGCGGGTCCGGGCGGTACCGGCGGCGGGCCATGACCGCGATGCGGCGGCGGGCGGCGGCGGTCTGTTCCGCCGTGGGGTCAACGGTCAGGGTGCCCTGCTCGGCATCCAGCACGGCGCGGTGACCGCCGGCCGTCACCGCCATCCCTTCGCCAAGCCGGCAGATGGCCGGTATTCCCATGCTGCGCGCCATGATCGCCGCATGAGAATTGACCGAATCCCGCTCCGACACAAGGCCCAGGATCATTTCGCGGTCCATGCTGAACAGGTCGCTGGGGTAAAAGCGGTCGGCCGCCAGGATGCTCGGGGTTTTGAGCTCCGGCGGGCGGCGCGGGCGCCCATCCAGAATATCGACAACGCGGCGGCAGGCATCGCAGACATCCACGCTGCGCTCCCGCAGGTAGTCATCTTCAATGTTGCTGATACGGCCGGCAAAGATACGCTCCGCCCGTTCGACCGCGGCGGCGCTGCCGGCGCCGGCCGCAATGTAATCGCCAATCTCGTTGGTGAAGGATTCATCCTCCAGCAGGGCCACCTGGAACATCAGGATATCGGCGTCCTGCTGGTCCTGGGCATGCTTTTGCAGCTGCATGAGCTCATCCTTGGCCAGCACAATGGCCGCGTCGTACAAGGCGCGTTCGCGGTAAGGGTCGCTGACAATGCGGTGCAGGCCGACCATGCCGCGATCAATGCGCACCACCGGGCCGACGGTGAGGCCCGTGGCGGCTGTCGTTCCTGTGAAAATACGCATGACGATCGCTCCGTTTCCTTAGGATCACGAAGAAAAAAGTCGGGCAACAAAGGCGGGGTTAGAAAAACTGCATTCCCTGCAGAGTGTGGGTGACCAGCGCGGTGACAAAATCTTCCGGCGCGGCGGCAGCCATCGCGGTCTCTCCCAGCGGGCTGCCTTCCTCGGCGCCAAGCAGCACCCGGAACCGGTCAGCCGGGTCACGGTCAAAGCTGCCAAGCAGCGTCAGCGCCAGCAGCCGCGGCGGGTAGGGCGTTTCGGGGCTTACCCCAAGGCGTTCGGCCGCAAGCTCCAGCGGGGCGGCGGCGGCGCGGGTGGGGGCCAGCAGGTTTTGGGCAAACGGCGCCGGGTACCCGCCGCGCTGGCGGGCCATCGTTTCGGCCAGGGCCAGCGTGGGCGCACGGGCCACCGCGGCGGACAATTCCTTTTGGTAGGCCGCGGCAAAATCCGCCAGGAAGCGGTCGTGGTCCGGCAGCAGCGCATAGGCTGTGCCGCCCACCCGGCCAAAGGCCCGCAGCGTATCAAAGTAGCCGAGAGTGATGTTGCGCGCCGCACGCCGGCCGTCAAAATCCAGCATCGGGCCCAGGTCCCAGTGGCTCCGCACCACCCGGGTGGGCAGGCCGGTGCGGTTCGGGCGGGTATGGCCCCACCCTTCAATGTCAATGGCGACAAGCTCGGTCGCCCCCATCGAAGCCGCCAAGTCCAGCGGCATGTTGTCGCGCCAGCCGCCGTCAATGTATTTGACGCCGTCGATCACGCGGGGGCGCAGCGCCGGGAAACAGGCGCTTGAGGCAAGCATATATTCTTTCAGCTTTCCGCGGGGGATCTCCGCCAGCGGGCAAGGCACGCTTTTCAGCGTGTTCATCTCGGTCATCACCAGGCCGTACCCGATCGGCGCGGCGCGCATAGCCTCCTCATCAATATAGCGGTCAATCGTCTCGCCCAGGGGTTCCAGATCCAGCCCGCCGCCGCGCAGCACATCCAGCAGGTAAGCCTGCAGCTCTTCCGGCGATTTGCCCTGCGGGGTTTCCAGCACGCCGTGGATGTCAAGGCTTTTCCAGAGCTCGGCAGCTTCCTCCACTTTGCCCACGACAAAGAGCGCTGCGTTCAGGCAGCCGACGCTGGTTCCGGTGATAAGGTCCGGCATCCATCCGATTTCCTGCAAAGCCTGGTACGCGCCGATCTGGTAGGCGCCCTTGGCGCCGCCGCCGGCCAGCACCAGGCCGCGGATCGGCCGGGATTCAGGCTGGGTCATTGCGGATTCCCCCTCTCGTGACTTTATACTAGACATTATAGCACGGCTGTGTTAAAAATTCCATCGATTTGCGCGCTGTTTTTGAAACTTTTCTGAATCTTTTTTGTTTCTCAAACGATTACCCCGCGCCGGTTCAGGTTCGGCGCGGGGTAATTGCATTTTTTGTTTACTCTATTTTTATTTGATTTCAATTCAAAGTTTTTACAGATTCAATCATCCGATATACATCGTTATACAATCATATCTTATGTTGTATTTTCTGTTTTTTACCGCAAATCATTTTCCACGTCAATTTCTATCAATTTTGACATTCTTGTATCGTAATTGCCGTATTTTTTATACCGTCCCTTTATTCAATGAGCATCGCGTCGCCGAAAGAGAAGAACCGGTAGCGCTGCGCGACTGCCACGCGGTAGGCTTCCATTGTTTTATCGTAACCATAAAAGGCTGCAATCAACATAATCAGCGTGCTTTCCGGCAGGTGGAAGTTCGTGATCAGCGCATCAATGGCGTGCAGTTCAACACCGGGGTACAGGAAAATATCGGTGTTGCCGCTGCAGGGCTGGATCTTGCCATACCGGGCCCAGACTGCTTCCAGAGTGCGGCAGCTTGTGGTGCCGACAGCCACCACCCGGTGGCCCTCCGCCCGCGCTTCGTTGATGGCCGCAGCGGCCTCCTCCTCCACGCAGTACCATTCGGTGTGCATATGGTGGTCCTCGATTTCCTCCTCACTGACCGGGCGGAAAGTGCCAAGCCCGACATGCAGCGTAACCTCGACAACCTTGACCCCCTTGGCGCGGATCTCTGCAAGCAGCTCAGGGGTAAAGTGCAGGCCGGCCGTCGGCGCGGCGGCGCTGCCAAGCTCCTTCGCATAGACCGTCTGGTACTGGCTCTGGTCCTCGAGCTGTTTGGTGATGTAGGGGGGCAGCGGCATTTTGCCGAAGGCGTCAAGTTTTTCATACAGGGTCTCGGTGTCATAGGTAAAGGTGACAAGCTTGTTGCCTTCGGGCAGCGTCTGGTCCACCGTGGCCGTCAGGCTGCCATCGCCAAATGAAAGCCGGGTGCCGGCCTGCATGCGGCGGCCCGGGCGGGCCAGGCATTCCCATGTATCGCCGCGCACCTGGCGCAGCAGCAGCAATTCACAGACCGCGCCTGTCGGCACCTTGGTGCCGATCAGCCGGGCCGGCAGCACCTTGGAATTGTTGACAACCAGCACATCACCGGCCTGCAGGTATTCGGGCAGGTCGTGGAAAATGCGGTGCTCGATCGCATCGCTGTTGCGGTGCAGCACCATCAGGCGGGCGGAATCCCGCGGGTCGGCAGGTTCCTGTGCAATGAGTTCTTTGGGCAGGTCGTACCAGAAATCTTTTTTCAGCATGGTTCTTTTCCTTTTTATAATCAGGTGACGGGGCGGCATGGGCACGGCGGAAAAATTCTGCCGTTTTTCGTTGACAACCGCCCCCCGCAATGGTATGATGGTGGCATAACACAGAGGCGCGGGCAACATGAGTAAGCGCGGTGTAACAGGCCGGCCAGGCCGCCGCATGAAAGGGTTGTCTGCCGAAGGCAATGTACGGCACGCATTGCCTGGGCCCGCTGCCGAACAGGGACGGGACTGTCACATCGTTTGCGGTGTGTTGCGCTGTGTGGCAATATATGATTATATTGCATTTTGTGCCGGTTTTCAAGCCGGTTTTTTTATTGTCCGTCGGCAGGTTTTGCCGTTTCCGGCCGGGCAAAATTGTCTGCCAGGCACTTCCCCGCCATTGCCGCATACAATGGGTACGGGGCGGGCCGCCAGGCCGGGCGCCGCGCCCGGCCGCACAGGGAAAGGAAGCGTTCCTATGAAACAGTACAAAGTAGGCGTTGTGGGCGCCACCGGCATGGTGGGCCAGCGGTTTGTGACCTTGCTTGCCGACCACCCGTGGTTTCGGCTGACGGCGTTGGCCGCCTCGGCGCGGTCGGCCGGCAAAACCTATGCCGAAGCCGTGGGCCCGCGCTGGGCGATGAGCACCCCGATGCCCGAGCAGGTCAAAGATATGGTTGTGCTGGATGCCGCCGACGTAAACGCAGTGGCAAGCCAGGTGGATTTTGTCTTCTGCGCGGTCAACATGAAAAAAGAGGAGATCAAAGCGCTGGAGGAAGCCTACGCCAAAGCGGAGTGCCCGGTTGTTTCAAACAACAGCGCCCACCGCATGACCCCCGATGTGCCGATGGTTGTGCCCGAAATCAACGCCGACCACATCGAGATCATCCCGGCGCAGCGCCGCCGCCTTGGCACCAAGCGCGGGTTCATTGCGGTCAAGAGCAACTGCAGTTTGCAGAGCTATGTCCCTGCGCTGCACCCGCTGCGCGGCTACGGCATTACCGAGTGCCTTGTCTGCACCTACCAGGCAATTTCGGGCGCCGGCAAGACGTTTGAGACCTTCCCCGACATTCTCGACAACGTAATCCCCTACATCGGCGGCGAGGAAGAGAAGAGCGAGCAGGAGCCCCTCAAGCTCTGGGGGCACATCGAAGGCGACCGCATCGTCCCGGCAGACGGCCCCTCCTTCACGGCGCAATGCCTGCGGGTACCGGTTTCGGACGGCCACATGGGCGCGGTGTTCGTGCGCTTTGAGAAAAAGCCCGCAAAGGAAGAAATCCTCAAGGCCTGGGCTGAATTCCGCGGCCCCGCGCAGGAGCTCAACCTGCCCAGCGCCCCCAAACAGTTCCTGCATTATTTCAGCGAACCCGACCGCCCGCAGCCCAAGCTGGACCGGATGCTGGAAAACGGCATGGCCGTGAGCATCGGCCGCCTGCGGGAAGACACCCAGTACGATTACAAATTTGTCTGCCTGTCCCACAACACGCTGCGCGGCGCGGCCGGCGGCGCGGTGCTGCTGGCCGAACTGCTGGCGGCGAAGGGCTACTTTGACTAAGGTGTATCCGGCAAAATCCCCAGCACCTTGGGTTGAACCGATACACCCGGAATTGAGGTTTCACCATGAAGCAACCTGTTTTTACCGGCGCCGGGGTGGCTATCATCACCCCGATGTTCCCGGACGGCACCGTCAACTTTGACGAGCTCGGCCGCCTGATTGACGACCAGATCGCCCACGGCACCGACGCCATCATCATCTGCGGCACCACCGGCGAATCCGCCACCTTAACCCATGAGGAACACGCCGAGTGCATCCGCTACGCGGTCGAGCGCACCGCCAAGCGGGCGCCGGTCGTGGCGGGGACCGGCTCAAACGACACGGCTTACGCCATCACCCTCTCGCAGCATGCCGAAGCCGTCGGCGCCGACGCGCTGCTGCTTGTGACCCCTTACTACAACAAGGCGAGCCAGCGCGGGCTGATCCGGCATTTCACCGCAATCGCGAACGCCGTGCACCTGCCCTGCATCCTGTACAATGTGCCAAGCCGCACCGGCTGCAACCTGCTGCCGGCCACCCTGGCCGAGCTGGCCAAAATCCCAAACATCAACGGCGTTAAGGAGGCCAGCGGCAGCCTTGCGCAGGCCAGCGAGATCGCGGCCCTCTGCGGCGACGAGCTGAACCTCTATTCGGGCGAGGACGGGCTGATCCTGCCGATCCTCGCGCTCGGCGGCAAGGGGGTTATCAGCGTGCTGAGCAACGTGGCCCCGCAGTACACCCATGACCTGTGCGCGGCCTGGTTTGCCGGCGATGTGGCCCGCTGCCGCAAAATGCAGCTGGACGCGCTGCCGCTGGTGCACGCCCTGTTTGCCGATGTGAACCCGATCCCCGTGAAGTGGGCAATGAACCGGCTGGGCTGGGCGGCCGGCCCGCTGCGGCTGCCGATGTGCGACCCCGATGAGGGCGTGCAGCGCCAGCTTGAAACCGCAATGCGGGATTTTGGAATCCTGAAAGAGTAAGACGACGCAGGGCCCGCCGGCCACCGCGCAGGCGGCCGGCGGGCCCTGCGGTTTTGAAAAGGAAGTGCACCATGACCAACATCATTTTGCAGGGCATCGGCGGGCGGATGGGCCGCGCGCTGCTTGAAAAAATCGCGGCGCGGGATGACTGCCGTGTCGTCGCCGGCATTGACCAGCAGTCCGGCCAAATCGGCGAAATCCCTGTCTATGCCAGCCTTGACGACCTGCCGGCTTCGGCCCGCGGCGTTGTGATTGATTTTTCCTCCCCCGCCGGGGCGGCGGCCGCGGCACGGTACGGGGCCGAGCACGGCCTGCCCTGCGTGCTCTGCTCGACCGGGCTTTCGAAAGAGCAGGAAGCCGAGATTGAGGCCGCGAGCGAGCGGGTCGCGATCTTCCGTAGCGCCAATATGTCGCTCGGCATCAATGTGCTGATCGAGCTCTGCAAGCGCGCGCAGGCGCTGCTCGGGGCCGAGTTCGATATTGAGATCGTCGAAAAGCACCACCACAACAAGCTTGACGCGCCGAGCGGCACCGCTCTGATGATTGCCGATGCGATCAACGCCCAGGCCGGCGGCGCGTATGAATATGTGTATGACCGGCACGACGTGCGCCAGAAGCGCGGCGCGCAGGAGCTTGGTATCGCTTCGGTACGGGGCGGGGGGATTGTCGGCGACCACGACGTGCTGTTCTGCGGGCCGGAGGAAGTGCTGACCATCGCCCACACCGCTCAAAGCCGCGGCGTCTTTGCCGACGGCGCGGTGCAGGCCGCTCTCTTCCTCGACGGACAGGCGGCCGGCTACTACACAATGAGCGATCTTTTGCGGGGGAAACTGGGATGAAGATACGTCTGCGCGGGCTGGCCCCGGTTCTGGCCGCCCTGCTGGTGGCGGGCTGCGGCGCGCCGCCCTCGACCGAGACGGCGCCTGCCCCCACAACCGCCCCCACCGCCGCGCCGACGCCCGAACCCACACCGGAACCCACGCCGGCGGTGGAAACCGTGCGGTTTTCGGCCAGCGGGGACAACCTGATCCATGAGGGACTTTACAACCAGGCCCGCGCCCGTACCGGCGGCGAAGGGTACGACTTCGCCCCGGCCTACGAGGCAATGCGCAGCTTTTACGAAGCGCACGACGTGAACTGGCTCAACCAGGAGACCCTTGTCAACGACGCCTACGAACCGAGCGGCTATCCGATGTTTTCAACCCCCGGCGATATCACCAACGCTTTGTACGATATTGGCTTCCGGGTGTTCAGCCTTTCAAACAACCACAGCTACGACAAAGGCGCGGGCGGGATCGCCGCCTCGCGCGAACACTGGGCCGCGATGCCGGAGGATGTCGTCACCGCCGGGTTCTATAACCTCGCCGACCCGACCGCCGACCTCGCGACCCAAACCGTCAACGGCATCACGATCGGCTATCTCTCCTGGACCGAGAGCACCAACGGCCTGCCGACGCCGGCCGACAGCGAGTACGGCGTCATCTACCTTGACGACCGCGAGACAATGGCCGCCCAGATCGCGGCGCTGCGCCCGGCCTGCGATGTGCTCATCGCGAGCTGCCACTGGGGCGTGGAGGGCAGCCACACCGTGACCGATGCCCAGCGCGAGACCGCCCAGTGGCTGGCCGACCAGGGGGTTGACCTTGTCATCGGCACCCACCCGCATGTGACCCAGGGGGCCGAATGGCTTGACGCGGCCGACGGAACCCCGGCGTTCGTGGCCTACTCGCTCGGGAATTTCATCAGCGCGCAGGCGCAGTACGACAATATGATCGGGGCGCTGCTCTCGATCGAATTTGTCAAGACGACCGCGCCGGACGGCAGCGTGAGCGTGGCGCTGCAAAACCCGGCCCTGATCCCGACCGTGACCCAGTACGAGACCGGCTACGCGGACATCCGTGTTCTGCCCTTCAGCGCCTATACCGATGAACTTGGCGCGGCGCACGGCAATTTCCAGATGGATCGCGCCGGCATCGAAGCCGTTTTGCGCGGCAGCATTGAGGAAGAGTTTTTGGATCTGGAAACGGTTTGGTAATTTCGCAGGGGCGGATGCCCGCATCCGCCCGCGTTTTCCCCGCCGCAGCCTTCTGCGGGCGAGCCACGCTCGCCCTTACCTACTCTTGAATAAACGAAAGGACGGGATGCCCCATGTATGGCGTCAGCAAGATCACCAGCGAACCGGACATCATGCTCACAACCTTTCCCGGCGCGCAGTACAGCGCCCAGAGCCTGGCTGAACACCTGGAAGTGTTTGCCAAAGCGGGCATCGTTGTGGATATGATCTGCCAGAGCGCCCCGCGCGGCGCCGAGGTGGATTTCAGCTTCACGACAAGCTATGCCAACCTGCCCGCCGTGATGGCCGCCCTGCCCGAAGCCGCCAAGGCCCACCCGCCGCTGATTTCAGGCGGTTACAGCAAGGTCAACCTGTTCGGTGAAGAGATGGTCACAAGCTGCGGCGTGGCTGCCCGCGCGCTGCGGGCGCTGGCCGGCGCCGGGGTGGAGATTGCCCTGATAACAACAAGTGATCTGGACATTTCGCTGCTGGTGCGCCAGCAGGACGAGGACACTGCGCTTGAAGTGCTGCGCGAAGCGTTTGCGTTGTAAAAAGCGAAGAGGAGGCAGGCAAACGCCCGCCTCCTCTTCGCTTTTACAGTAGGAAGGAAATGTCAGTTGGAAGGCTGCGCTGCCGCGCAGAAGATCGGTTTTGCCGGCGATCCAGTACAGGTCAAGCAAGCCGCTGACAAACTGGCTGAGCACGGTGGCCCAGGCCGCGCCGGCCACATCCCAGCCGAACGGCGCGATGAACAGCCAGTCAAGGAAGATGTTCAGCACGCTGGAAAAGGCCAGGAAGTAAAACGGGTGGCGCGAATCCCCCGCAGCCCGCAGCGCGCCGGAGGCAAAGTTGTAGAGCATGGAGGCCGGTATGCCGGCAAACATAATCAGGATATAGGTGCGCGCATCGGCAAAGATATCCGCCGGGGTGCCCACCAGCGGCAGAGAAAACCGCAGAATCTGGGGCAGCGGACGCCCGCAGGTCAGGTCCATCGCCGCCTGGGATTGCTTCATTTCCAATCTCCTCCCGGTCTTTCGTTTGAGAATGATGAAGGTTTCGCTAAGGTGTGTGCCTGCGCCCCCTTTTTACAAAAGCGGCGCAGCAGCTGCACATCGCCCAGCCCAGCCTGAGCATGGCGCTGGACAAGCTGGGCAAAGAACTCGGCGTTGCTCTGTTTTTGGGGGAGGACGCCCACCGCCGCAGCGCCCGGCTGACCGCCGCCGGGCGACAGCGCAGCCTACGACAGCCCCGCCGCGCTGAACGGCGCGCCGCTGATTACCTTCCGCCAGGATTACCCGATGGCCCGGCTGCTGGCCGAACGGTTTGCCGCCTGGGGCTGCACCCCGCACCCGGCTTGTCTCCACAGCCGCCCGCGCCCTGCAGGCCCTGGTGCTGGAGCGGGCGGAAATCCGGTAAAAACACAAATCCCAGCCGGCTGTGGCAGCAAACCACAGCCGGCCGGGATTTGTTTCTTTTCTGTTTTAGTCCGCCGCGTTCGCACCGGCCGGGGCCTTGCTAAAGACCTTGGAGGCAAAGAATGGCAGGAAGATTACGCCGTAGACAATCGCCTGGACGAGGATATCGAACCAGGTCACGGTCTGGTTGCTGATGACGGTGGTGCCGGAATAGACAAGGATCAGGTTGTTGTTGAACGAGTGCAGCAGCACCGCCACCCAGACATTGCCGGTTTTGAGATACGCCCAGGCGAAGAAGATGCCGAGGCACAGGCAGGTGATGATCTGGCTGACAAAGCTCTGCAGACCGGTTTCGGGCGCATAGTAGAAGAGGTTCAGCGGCAGATGCCACAGCGCCCAGGCCAGGCAGAGCAGCACGACGCCGCGGCGCGGGCCGAACTTTTCCTGCATGCGGGGCTGCCAGTAGTACCGCCAGCCGTATTCCTCACCGAAGAAGGCGAGAAACGAGAGGAAGAAGTTCGGGATCAGGATCAGAAACATCACATAGGGCGCGGACGTGGTCCAGTAGGCGAGGTATTCGCCCATCTGGCCGTAGGGCAGGATACTGATAAAGACGGCCGCCGTGCGAAGCAGGATAAACAGCGCCACATACCCCAGCGCCTTGAACCCGCCGCGCCAGCGCAGACCGGCCGCGGCGCGGCGGTCTTTTTTGGCGATGAGCAGGAACAACCAGGCCAGCACGCTGCCGGCAACGACCAAGATGTTCACCGCGCCGAGCCAGATATCCCCCGGCGCGACGACTATACCCAGGCAGCAGACGACAAGCGCCGCCGTGCAGAGCAGATAGAACACATAGAACCCGCGGGGCAGGCCGGGGCGGCGGGTGAGGAAATAGGCCAGCATCACGCCGGCAGCCGGGTAGAACATCTGGGCGTTGGGGAAAACGTCGGTGTTATAGCCGACGCGCTGGGCGATGGCCAGCGGGATGCCCATCAAAAACGGCATCCCGAAGGCGACAAGCAGAAAGATCAGCATCTCTTTGGGCTGCCAGAGGGGCTTGGCCTCGGCAAGCGGCCGGGCGGTTTCGGGGGTGGTGTTCTCTTGCATGGGAATCTCTCCTTACTTTCGGGTTTATTGTTTCTTCTCTTCTTCGGAATCTTCGTCGTGTTCTTCCTCGGGGTTATCGAGGGTACGGCGGCGCTTGTAGTAGAAATACGTGCCGAGCTGCAAAGCGCCGAGGCAGAGCAAGGCGGTGAACGCGCCGCCTATCGCCGCGCCCCACCAGTCTTCTGGTTCCCACCAGCTCTGGCGGCTGTTGCGAACCAGAAGATAGATAAAAAATGCGATGCCCGCCACGGCCGACCAGATTGCGTTTTTGCGCAGGGTGGGCTTGGTATCAGCAATCGTCCAGATGCCGTTGCGAATCCACTCGATCAGGCCGTAGATGCACAGAATCATAAAGATCGACCATTCGGCAACCATCTGGGTCATATCCGCACCGGCGATGCTCTGAATCAGCAACGCGATCAGCAGCAGCGCCCAGGCCAGCCAGAAACCGCGGTGGCCGATCTGGTCGGCCTTTTGCTGCTGCAGCTCATCCAGCTCGTTGCCAAACAACTGCTTTTTGAACCAGGCGCACAGTTTCATCCTTCATCCTCCCAAAACAGATCGTCCAGCGTCTTGCCGAGCACTTTGCAGATTGCGCGGCAGAGCTTGATGGTGGGGTTATACTCCCCTTTTTCAATGGCGTTGATGGTCTGGCGGGTCGCCCCCACCGCGGCGGCCAGATCCGCCTGGGTCATATCTTTTTCGGCCCGGGCCGCCTTCATCTTCAAATTTTTGGCCATCTCAACCGCCTCACAGCAGCAGCCAGGCGACGGCGGCCGCGGCCATCGCCAGCCAGAAAACCTCGCGGTCGGTCAAATGTCGTTTGCACTGTTTCATGGTGGCGTCCTCCTTTTTGGTAGAGTTTTTCATAAGAGTTGAGAGTTTAGATTCGGTGGCCCGGCGGCTGCGCCGCCTTGAAAACACCTGTAAGGGCGGGCATTGCCCGCCCGCGGAAGGCTGCAACACAGGGGAACTGTTGAGATTGTAGGGGCCGCCGGAATACCAAATCCGAACTTTTCACTCTGCAAAGCATCTCGCTTTGTTGTGAGGCCAGTATACCACTTGCCCGACATTCTGTCAACTATATATTACATTTTGTCCGGTAAAGATCCAGCAAAGACCGCATTCTCCTTGCCTTGCCAAAGGGGCTATGGTATCATAGGGGTAAAGTTTATACACTGTTCAGAAAGGGTTGTCCTGCTTATGAGAGACGATTTTCTGCATGCGGCTGCGGTTTCGCCCGGTCTGCGGGTGGCCGATGTGCCATATAACAAGGCCGAGATCCTCGCCGCGATGCAAAAGGCGGCGGCCGAAGGCGTCAAGCTGCTCTGCCTGCCGGAGCTTTGCTTAACCGGCTACACCTGCGGCGACCTGTTTTTGCAGCAGCCGCTGCTGCGCGCGGCCGAGGACGCGCTGGCCGAGATTTTGCAGGCCAGCGCCGGGCTTGACCTTGTCGCGCTCGTCGGCCTGCCGGTACGGGTGGATGCCAAGCTGTACAACTGTGCAGCCGTACTCTGCCGCGGCAAACTGCTCGGCCTTGTGCCCAAGACCCACCTGCCCAACTACGCCGAGTTTTATGAGCTGCGCCACTTTGCCCCCGCCCCGCAGGGGGTGCGCAGCATCGCGCTGGCCGGGCAGGAAGCGCCGTTCGGCGCCTCGCTTTTGTTCCGCTGCCGCCAGATGCCAAGTTTTGTACTCGGGGTGGAGCTGTGCGAAGACCTCTGGGCCCCGGTGCCGCCGAGCTGCGCCCACGCGCTGGCCGGCGCGACGGTGATTGCGAACCTTTCGGCCAGCGACGAGACGATCGGCAAGGCCGACTATCGCCGCGCCCTTGTGACCGGGCAGAGTGGGCGGCTGCTCTGTGCCTATCTGTACGCCGACGCCGGCCACGGCGAGAGCACAACCGATATGACCTTTGCCGCCCACAACCTGATTGCCGAAAACGGCGCGCTGCTGGCTGAAACGCCGCCCTTCGGCGACGGCTGGGCGGCCGCCGAGATCGACTTGCAGCGCATGGAGCAGGAGCGTGCCCGCAGCACAACCTTTGCCCCCGCGCCGGCCGGCTACACGAGCGTCGGCTTTGACCTGCCGCTTTGCGAGACAAAGCTGACGCGCTTTGTCTCCCCCACCCCGTTTGTGCCGCAGGCAGACGCCGACCGCGCAAAGCGGTGCGAGCTGATTCTGCGCATCCAGGCCGAGGGGCTGGCCAAGCGGATCGAGCACACCCATGCGGCCTGCGCCGTCGTCGGGATTTCGGGCGGGCTGGATTCCTGCCTCGCGCTGCTGGCCGCCGTGCGGGCCTGTAAAGTTCTGGGCAAGCCGGCTTCAACGATCGTCGCAATCACGATGCCCTGCTTCGGCACGACCAAGCGCACCCGCTCAAACGCCGAAGCGCTCTGCGAAGCGCTCGGCGTGCAGTTTGCCGAGGTCAGCATCGCCGATACCGTCAAAACCCACTTTGCCGATATCGGCCAGCCGCTCGACTGCTACGACGTAACCTACGAAAACGGCCAGGCCCGGGTGCGCACGCTGGTGCTGATGGACTACGCCAATAAGCACGGCGGGTTTGTGATCGGCACCGGCGATCTGAGCGAGCTCGCACTCGGCTGGGCGACCTACAACGGCGACCATATGAGTATGTACGGCGTCAACGCCGGCGTGCCCAAAACGCTTGTGCGCCACATTGTGCGGTATGTGGCCGATAGCTGCGGCGACAAGGCGCTGCAAGCGGTTCTGCTTGACATTCTGGATACCCCGGTCAGCCCCGAACTGCTGCCAGCCAAAGCCGACGGCACGATCGCCCAGCAGACCGAGGCGCTGGTCGGCCCGTACGAGCTGCACGATTTTTATCTTTACTATGTGCTGCGGTTCGGCTTCGGCCCGGCCAAAATCTACCGGTTGGCCAAGGCCGCCTTTGCCGGCCGGTATGACGACGCGACGCTGCTAAGCTGGCTGCGCAGCTTCTACAGGCGGTTCTTCGCCCAGCAGTTCAAGCGCAGCTGTCTGCCCGACGGCCCGAAGGTCGGTTCGGTCACCCTCTCCCCCCGCGGCGACTGGCGTATGCCCAGCGACGCGGTGAACGCGGTGTGGATGGGGGAGCTGGAAGAGTTGGAAAATGAAAAATTAAAAATGAAGAATTAAAAAATTATGGTGGTTCGGCGGCTGCGCCGCCTCAAAATAGTCGCCGTAGGGGCGAGCATTGCTCGCCCGGAGAGGTTTGCGGCGAGGAAAAGCCCACGGGCGGATGCGAGCATCCGCCCCTACATTTTCTCAAAACCAAACGCGCCCTTCCCATGATTCGGGAAGGGCGCGTTGCGCTATGTTCTATTTCTGCCGGTTATTGCAGCACCGCGCCGAGGTTGGCGCTGGTGACCTGACGGGCGTAGCGGGCCAGCCAGCCGGTCTTGACATTCGGTTCGGGCGCGATATAGGCCGCCTTGCGGCGGGCAAGTTCCTCGTCATCGACCAGCAGCGTGATCGAGGCCGCCGGGATGTCGATGGCGATCTGGTCGCCCTCCTCAATCAAACCGATCGGCCCGCCGGCCGCGGCTTCGGGGCTGACATGGCCGATGGCCGCGCCGCGCGAAGCGCCGGAGAACCGGCCGTCGGTGATGAGGGCGACGGTGGTATCGAGCTTCATGCCGGCCAGCGCGCTGGTCGGGTTGAGCATTTCCCGCATGCCGGGGCCGCCCTTGGGGCCTTCGTACCGGATGACGACGACGTCGCCGGGGTGGATGCGGCCGTTGTAGATCGCGTCGATGGCCTCCTCCTCGCTGTTAAAGACCCGGGCCGGGCCGGTGTGGCGCTGCATTTCGGGCGCGACGGCGCTGCGCTTGACGACGCAGCCGTCCGGCGCGATGTTGCCCCAGAGAATCTGCAAGCCGCCGGTTTCGGAGTAGGGGTTGTCGATCGGGCGGATCGCCTTCTCGTCCAAAATATGCGCGCCGGCAATGTTCTCACCCAGCGTCTTGCCGGTGACCGTCGGCACATCGAGGTCGAGCAGGCCTTTCTTCGCGAGTTCGGCCTGCACGGCCGGGATGCCGCCGGCTTCATACAAATCGGGCATATGGGTCGGGCCGGCCGGGGCCAGGTGGCAGAGGTTCGGGGTTTTGGCGCTGATCTCGTTGAAGAGCTTGAGGTCGATCGGCACGCCAGCCTCGTAGGCGATCGCGAGCAGGTGCAGCACCGTGTTGGTCGAGCAGCCGAGCGCCATGTCACAGGTCAGCGCGTTGCGGATTGAACGCTCGTTGACGATCTGGCGGGCCGTGACGCCGCGGCGCACAAGCTCCATAATCGCCATGCCGGACCGCTTGCCGAGCTGCAGGCGTTTGGCGTAGACGGCAGGGATCGTGCCGTTGCCGGGCAGCGCGATGCCGATGGCCTCGCACAGGCAGTTCATGCTGTTGGCCGTGTACATACCCGAGCAGGAGCCGCAGCCCGGGCAGCAGTTGCAGGTGCAGTCCTCGAGCTGCGCATCATCGATCATGCCGGCCTTGTATGCGCCGACGGCCTCGAACATCTTGGAAAGACTGACCTCCTCGCCCTCGTACCGGCCGGCCAGCATCGGCCCGCCGGAGCAGACGACGGCCGGGATATCGAGCCGCACGGCCGCCATCAGCATGCCGGGCACGATCTTATCGCAGTTGGGCACAAGCACGAGGCCGTCAAGCTGGTGGGCCATGCACATCGTCTCGACGCTGTCACAGATCAGTTCGCGGGAGGCAAGCGAGTATTTCATCCCGATATGCCCCATCGCGATGCCGTCGCAGACGCCGATCGCCGGGATCAGAATCGGGGTGCCGCCGGCCATCCGCACGCCGGCTTTGACGGCGTCGGCCAGCTTATCGAGGTTCATGTGGCCGGGCACAATCTCGCTGTAGGCGGATACGACGCCGATCAGCGGGCGTTCGAGCTCCTCCGGCGTGTAGCCCAAAGCGTAAAACAGGCTGCGGTTGGGCGCGCGCTCGGGCCCCTTTTTGACGTTATCGCTGCGCAAAACCATTCATTCCTTTCCGAGTTTTACTTGCTGAGCCAGCTCATCATCTTGCGCAGTTCGGCGCCGACCTTTTCGATCAGGTGCTCGCTCTGCATCCGGCGCTCGGCCAGGAAGTGGGTCTTGCGGCCGCCGTTGGGGTTCATCTCGGTCAGGAACTCGCTCGCGAAGGTGCCGTCCTGGATCTCGGTCAGAACCTTCTTCATCTCCTTGCGGGTGTCCTCGGTGATCAGGCGCTTGCCGGTGCGGTAGTCGCCGTATTCGGCGGTGTTGGAGATCGAGTACCGCATCTTGGAGAAGCCGCCCTCGTTGATGAGGTCAACAATCAGCTTCATCTCGTGGCAGGTCTCGAAGTAGGCCATCTCGGGGGCGTAGCCGGCCTCGACCAGCGTATCAAAGCCGGCCTTGATGAGTTCGCAGACACCGCCGCAGAGCACGGCCTGCTCGCCGAAGAGGTCGGTCTCGGTCTCTTCCTTGAAGGTGGTCTCGAGGATACCCGCACGGCCCGCGCCGATACCGCAGGCGTAGGCCAGCGCCAGCTCCTTGGCCTTGCCGGTGTAGTCCTGCTCCACGCAGATCAGGGACGGGCAGCCTTCGCCCTCGGTGTAGAGCCGCCGGACAATGTGGCCGGGGCCCTTGGGGGCGATCATGATGACATCGACATTCTTCGGCGGGGTGATCGTCTTGAAGTGGATGTTGAAGCCGTGGGCGAAGGCCAGGGCCTTGCCCTCGGTCATGTGGGGGGCGACCTGCTTGTTGTAGATATCGGCGCAGAGTTCGTCGGGCACGAGCATCATGACGATGTCGCCGGCCGCGGCGGCGTCCTCAACCTCCATGACCTTGAAGTTCGGGTGCTCGGCGGCGAAGGCTTCGGCCTTCTCCCAGTGGGAGGAGCCTTTGCGCAGGCCGACGACGACGTTGACGCCGCTCTCGGCCAGGTTCTCGGAATGGGCGTGGCCCTGCGAGCCGAAGCCGATGATCGCGACGGTTTTGCCGTCGAGCAGGCCGAGGTTGCAGTCGGAATCGTAATACTTGTTGATAGCCATGGGAAATCTTCCTTTCTTGGGTTTGATTGTATGATAGAAAAAAATAATGGGGAAACGGTGTTGGATTTGCGCGCAAAGCGCGAAATAAAGAAAACAGATGCGCCCTGCCCTCACTCCTCCGGGTACCGGTTCGGCAGCGGGAACTGCGCGGCGCGGATCTCCTGCGGGGGCTTTTGCATATGCTCATGCTTGCCGCCGCGTTCCAGCGCCGTGACGCCGGTGCGGCAGAGTTCGAGGATTTCGTAATCGGCGAACATCTTCAAAAAGGCGTCGATCTTTTCCGGCTTGCCGGTCAGCTCAAAGACCATGCTGTCGGGCGAAAGGTCGATGATTTTGGATTTGTAGATGCTCGCAATCTCGCGCAGTTCGGCGCGCTGGCGGGTATCGCAGGCCACTTTGAGCAGCAGCAGCTCGCGCTGCAGGCTGTTTTCGGGGACGAGCTCAAACACCTGGCGGGATACTTCGAGCCGCTCGGTCTGCAAGATCAGCTGGTCGATGTCGCGGTCGTTGCCGTGGGTGGTCACGGTGATCCGGCTGATGGCCGGGTCGTTGGTGGCCGAGACGGTCAGGCTGTCAATGTTGAAGCCGCGGCGGTTGAACAAACTTGACACCCGCGCCAGGACGCCGCTCTGGTTATCGACAAGCAGGCTGATGACCCGGCGCCGGTCGGCGGGGTTTGTGATTGGCTGTGTCATATTTCCCACCTCACTCCATGATGATGTCGTTGATATCGCCGCCGCCCGGAATCATCGGCAGCACCTTCTCGTCCTTGCCAATGCGGCAGTCGATCCAGCACGGGCCTTCCTGTTTGAGAGCATCGGCAAAAGCGGCGCGGAATTCGGCCGGGGTGGCGGCGCGGTAGCCCTTGGCGCCGAACCCTTCGGCCACCTTGACAAAGTCGGTCCTGCGGTGCGGGTCGGTGGAAGAATAGCGCTTGCCGTAGAAGCTTGTCTGCCATTGCCGCACCATGCCGAGCACCTGGTTGTTGAAGATGACCGTGATGATCGGCAGATGGTAGCTGACGGCGGTGCAGCCTTCGTTGAGGTTCATGTGGAAGGAACCGTCGCCGGTCAGCATAATGACCCGCTGGTCACGGCCGAGCGCCATCTGCGCGCCGATCGCCGCGCCGTAGCCGAAGCCCATTGTGCCAAGCCCGCCGCTGGTCAAAAAGCCGCGGCTCTTGGTGTGGTGCAGGTACTGGGCCGCCCACATCTGGTGCTGGCCGACATCGGTCACATACACGGCGTCCGGCCCGGCCTGGCGGCAGATTTCATCAATCAGCTGGTGGGGGCGCAGCTCTGTTTCGCTGTCCTGGGGTTTGCAGTCGTTTTTCTGCCATTCATGGATCTGATCCATCCAGGCCGTGTGCTCAGCCGGCTCAAGGTAGGGCAGAATTGCCTGCAGCACATAAGCCGCGTCGCCGGCGATCCCCAGGTCCACCGCAATGTTTTTGCCCATCTCGCTCGGGTCGATGTCAATCTGGATAACCTTGGCCCTGTTGGCAAATGTTTCGGGGTTGAGCGCCACCCGGTCGGAAAAACGGGTTCCCACCGCAATGACAAGGTCGGCTTCCGCCACCGCCTTGTTGGCCGCATAGCCGCCGTGCATGCCCAGCATGCCAAGGTTGTAGGGTTCGCCATAGCCAAGCACGCCGGCCGCCATCAGGGTGTGGGTGGCCGGGATGCCCGCCTTGTTCAGCAAATCCCGCAGCGGCTGGCAGCCAAAGGCGCTGCGCACGCCGCCGCCAAAGCAGACGATCGGCCGCTGCGCCTTGTTGATCATGTCGGCGGCCTGGCGGGCAAGCGCGTCGTCCACCTGGGTCACGGTGCGGATCAGCTCGGGTTCCTTGTGGGTAAACTCACAGGAATTGGCCGTGACGTCCTTCGGAATATCGACAAGCACCGGGCCTTTGCGGCCGCTCTGCGCAATGCGGAAGGCCGCGCGCATCGTGTCGGCCAGGTCCTCCACCCGGCGCACCGTATAGTTATGTTTGGTGATCGGAAGGGTGATGCCCTCGATATACGCTTCCTGGAAGCTGTCCCGCCCGATCAGCGAGGTTGCGACGTTGCCGGTAAAGGCAACCATCGGGACGCTGTCCATATAGGCGGTGGCGATCCCGGTGACAAGGTTGGTCGCGCCGGGGCCGCTGGTAGCCAGCACCACGCCGGTGCGGCCGGTGGCCCGGGCGTAGCCGTCAGCCGCATGGGCGGCGCCCTGTTCGTGGGCGGTTAGTACGGTTCGGATTCTCTCAGAGCTTTTATACAGTTCGTCATACAAGTTCAGCACCGCACCGCCGGGGTAGCCGAACAGGATATCAACGCCCTGCTCAATCAAAACCTCCACAAAAATCTGGGAGCCTGTCAAACGCATGTTCCTCTCTCCTTTCATCTCCTGCTTTCTTACAACCGGCGCCGGGCAGCGCCTGAAATAAAAAACAGCCTTTGCCTCTTTGTGTAAGAGACAAAGGCCGTCAGGCGCTCTGCGGTACCACTCTCATTGGCGCAAACTGCGCCCCCTCAACGGGCTTCACTTTGAGAAAGCCCTGCACAATAACGGGTGCCCCCGTGCCCGGCTACTCGCCTTGCTTTCACCGTGCCTGCTCCGGGACGAGTTCGCACCGCGCCGCGCGCTGCCTTGCACCGGCCGGCAGCTCTCTGGTTACGGCGGAGAAGCGCTACTGCTTCCCTTCCTTGCATTTGGGAATTTGAAAAGTTTATAATGGATTGTACCGCATTTTTTGCCCGGTGTCAACCCCATTTTGGTCAGTTTTCACAATCCGCCTTGCAAGCGGCGCACCAACCGGGTATACTGGGGGTTGACAAGCCTGTCTCTTTTTGTTGAATTTTCTAAGGGGGTAACTGGGTATGGATGTACATCAGGTGACCGAATGGGATGCCAAGCTCGGCGGGTTGGTTGTGTTCCGGGGGATTCTGGGCAACCCGCTGATTGAAAAGTTCCGCGCGCTGCTTTCCGCCGCAGCCGGGTATGACGGCCGGCCGGCCCCATTGGTGGCGGCCGCTTCGGCGTTTGAAGCCGCGCTGCTGCCCATTGGCGAGGATTGGGGCGCCGTGCTGCTTGACATTTTGCTTGAGGATGACAACCTCTGTATCCGCCGCGCGGCGGCCGGCGGCGCCGGCGAGGTGGCAGAAGCCTGCCTGGCGCGGGAACTTGCGCTGCTGCAGCGCATCGGCGCGCTGACGCTACCCGACCTGGTGGGCGGCCTGCCCGACGCCGACCGCCTGCTGCAGCAGATGCTGCCGCCAAGCTGGAAGGCGCAGACGCAGAACTACACCGCCGCCTACCTGGCGCGCTGCGCCGAGGTTGGGCGCAAAGGTTTCGGGATGTTTGCGCGGTGCCATGTTTTCACCCTCGAAGACGGGCGCCTGACCCCGGTGCGCTACCCCGACCCGCAGCGGCTTTCGCAGCTGCCGGGGTACGAGCGTGAACGCCAGAAGGTCATTGACAACACCAAAGCGCTGCTGGCCGGCAAACCGGCCGCCAACGTGCTGCTGTACGGCGACGCCGGCACCGGCAAATCAAGCACGGTCAAGGCGATTGCGAACGAATTCGCCGCCGAAGGGCTGCGCCTTGTCGAGATCAAGAAGCACCAGCTTTATCAGCTGCCGGCCCTGATGGACGAGCTTGCGCAGAACCCGCTCAAGTTCATCCTTTTCATTGACGACCTGAGTTTTTCTTCGAACGACGACAACTTCGCGGCGCTCAAGGCGATCCTTGAGGGCAGCGTCGGCGGGCGCAGCCACAATGTGGCGGTCTATGCCACTTCAAACCGGCGGCATCTTGTCAAAGAGCGGATGAGCGACCGCACCGGAGACGACCTGCACGAGGGCGACACCCGGCAGGAACTCATGAGCCTGTCGGCCCGGTTCGGGCTGACCGTGACCTTCCAGCAGCCGGATAAGGCCCGTTTTGACGCGATCCTGCTCGATCTGGCCAAGCAGTACGGTTTGCAGATGCCGGCCGACCAGCTCTATCTGCGGGGCGAAGCCTTCGCCCTGCGCGCCGGCGGCCGCAGCCCCCGCGTCGCCAAACAGTTTGTAGAGCTCGCCGCGGCGGGAGTAGGGGTTTGAGATTATAGAATAAAGAGACCACTGTAGGGGCCGGTGCTTGGCATTGGCCCGCAGACTGTCGAAAAAGTCAAAATCCGTTGCCGTCGGCGGACATGCGCCGAGGACGGCGCGGACTTTTGCGGGCGGATGCAAGCATCCGCCCCTGCTTTTTTATCCCACCACCTGAAACCCTTCGGCCTGCAGCTTTGCCCTGATCTCCTCAATCTGGGCGGTGTCACGGGTTTCGAGGCCGAGCTTCAGGAAGCAGCTTGTGATCGCCATGTTGGTATCGCCGAGGTCATACTGCACGCTGACAACGTTCGCACCGCAGCCCGAGATGATCTCGCTGACCCGGGTCAGCTGGCCGGGCTTGTCCTCCAGCGCAATCATCAGGTTGCACTTGCGGCCGCTCATCACAAGGCCGCGATTGATGACCCGGGAGAGGATGTTCACATCGATGTTTCCGCCCGAGATCAGGCAGACCGTCTTTTTCCCCTCGATCGGCAGCTTGCCGAAGAGGGCGGCCGCAACCGGCGTTGCGCCGGCGCCCTCGGCCACGAGCTTTTGGTTTTCCATCAGCGAGAGGATCGCGGCCGCGATCTCGTCCTCGCTGACCGTGACGATGTCGTCAACATACTGCTCGATTAAGGCGAAGGTCTGCTCGCCCGGCGTCTTGACCGCGATGCCGTCGGCGAAGGTATCGACCCGGTCGAGTGTCTCGTAGGTTTTGTCTCGGAAAGCGTTGTACATACTCGCCGCGCCGGCCGCCTGCACCCCGTAGACCTTGACCTCGGGGCGCAGGCTCTTGACGGCCATCGCCACCCCGGCGATCAGCCCGCCGCCCCCGACCGGCACAATGACCGCGTCGGCATCGGGCAGCTGGTCAAGGATTTCGAGCCCGATCGTGCCCTGCCCGGCCATGACGAGCTCGTCGTCATAGGGGTGGATGAAGGTCATGCCGGTCTGCTGCTGCAGTTCGACGGCGCGGTCGTGCGCGTCATCGTAGGTGCCTTTGACCAGTTCCACCCGCGCGCCGAGCCGCTTGGTGCTCTCAACCTTCATGATCGGCGCGCCGTCCGGCATACAGACGACGCTCGGGATGCCCATGCGGGTGGCGGCCAGCGCCACCCCCTGCGCGTGGTTGCCGGCTGAACAGGCGATGACGCCGCGGGCGCGCTCCTCCTCGGTCAGCTGGCTGATTTTGTAGTAGGCCCCGCGCACCTTGAAGCTGCCGGTCACCTGCAGGTTCTCGGTTTTTAAGTAGAGCCCCCCGCCGGCCCCCAGCCGCGGCGCGGCGATGAGGTCGGTGCGGCGGGCGACGTCCCGCAGCACAAAGGCCGCGTGGTAGATTTTATCAAGCGTCAGCAATCTTCTTCCCCCTTGGCTGCCGCCAAGCAGCAAAACGGCCCGGTATAAACCGGGCCGTTGCCGTTTTTGCGGCAGCGAGCGTATACGCATGATTATAGTTGAATTCATTTAATTTGTAAAGTGAATTTATTTCACCTTTTGACAAATCGCTTACCCTTGTATAAATTTTCGTGCTGCGGCGCAGGGCTTTATTTGTTGGCAGCCCGCCTGGCCCCGGCGCAGCGCCGCAACCGCCAAGTAGCGCCGAGTAGCCAAAAGTTTCTTGCCGCAGCAGGGTGTGGGTGCTAAACTAAAGGTACAGAAACTCGCTGGCTCCCTCCCAATCTCCCCATTTCCCCTTCAGGAAAGGAGGCGAACTCAATGACCTGGGGCGAACAGCTGGCCGAAGCCCGCCGGGCGCGGGGCTTCACGCAGGAGGAACTGGCCGAGCTGCTGCGCGTCAGCCGTCAGGCGGTATCCAAATGGGAACAAGGAATCGGGTATCCGGAGGTGGAAACCCTGCTTGTTTTGTCCAAGGCTTTGAACGTTTCTCTGGACAGCCTCATGTCCGGGGAAATAACGAACTCCTCAAAAAGCAAGAGCATAGGGCAGCCCGTTGTGAATCCGGGAAGAATCCTGATTGCCTCCTATGACGGCAAATCCATTGTGGAATGCTACAAAATACTCTCTTCCCCTATGTTTAAGACAAAGGCGGACGAACCGAAATACGCTCTGTTTGGTATCGACGGGTATTCCTTTTGGGGCGAACATTCCACGGTTTTGGGCTGGTATGACAAGGAAGAAAACCTGAAAAGAGAAACCACGGAAATTATGGAGGCGCTGAAACGGGGCGACGCCTCCTATGCGTTACAGTAT
>URKR01000021.1 GCA_900548355.1 uncultured Oscillospiraceae bacterium | reverse complement strand
CCCCCGCGCCGCCAGCCTCGCCCGCACCGGCTGCGCCGCCCGCCGCAAAGCCGGCCCCCGCGGTGGAGGCCGGCATTCCCGGCGAGGTGGTGGCCGCCATCGCGGCGGCGGTCTGCTGCCTGGAGGACGGCGCCGCCATCCAAAGCGTGCGCCGCCTGCCCCGCGCCAGCGCCCTGCGGCGCGACGCATGGGGCCAGGCCGGCCTGGCCCAGAATACCCGGCCTTTCACGTTCTGAGCACGCTCAACCCGCACACAGGGGGCGGGCGTTTTCCCGCCCCTTTCGAAAGGAGGAACCGCTGCATGCAGGCCATTCTGACCAATTTGCAGTCCATTTTAGCCAATTCCGGTTTTGCCCAATTTTTTGTGGAGGGCGGCTACCGCTATGTCATCATGATTGCGGTGGCCTGCATCCTGTTATACCTGGCCATTGTGCACAAATTTGAGCCCTTGCTTTTGTTGCCCATCGGCTTTGGCATGTTGATGGCCAACCTGCCGCTGGACAACATCATCCATATGGAGATTTTCATCAACGAAACCCAGCATATCAACTGGCAGATGCTGGGCGAATCGGGAGGCCTGGCCGACTACCTGTATCTCGGGGTCAAGCTCGGCATCTACCCGCCGCTGATCTTCCTGGGCATCGGCACCATGACCGACTTTGAACCGCTGATCGCCCGCCCCTCCAGCCTGCTGATGGGCGCGGCCGCCCAGGTCGGCATCTTTGTGGCCTACATCGGCGCGCGTCTGCTCGGCTTTACGCCGGCCGAGGCCGCCTCGATCGGCATCATCGGCGGCGCGGACGGCCCCACCGCCATCTTCACGACCTCCCGCCTGGCCCCGGCGCTGCTCGGCTCGGTGGCGGTGGCGGCCTACTGCTACATGGCGCTCGTGCCGGTGATCCAGCCCCCGATCATGAAGCTGCTGACCACCGATAAAGAGCGCAAGATCGTCATGCAGATGCCCCGCAAGGTCAGCCGCACCGAAAAGATCCTGTTCCCGATCATCGTCACGCTGCTGGTCAGCCTGCTGCTGCCCGACGCCGCGATCCTGGTCGGCTGCCTGATGATGGGCAACCTGATGAAGGAGACCGGCGTGGTCGAGCGGATCACCAAGACCGCCGGCAACGAGCTGATGAACATCATCACGATCTTTTTGGGTTTCTCGGTCGGCTGCACGACCAACGCCGAAACCTTCCTGACCTTCCGCACCGTCGAAGTCATCGCCCTGGGCATCGTGGCCTTCGCGGCCGGCACGGCGGGCGGCGTGCTGCTGGGCAAGGTCATGTGCTTTGTCACCCACGGCAAGATCAACCCTCTCATCGGTTCGGCCGGCGTTTCGGCCGTGCCGATGGCCGCCCGCGTCAGCCAGAAGGTCGGGCAGGAATATAACCCTTCCAACTATCTGCTCATGCATGCCATGGGCCCGAACGTCGCCGGGGTGATCGGTTCCGCGGTGGCGGCCGGCATCCTGATCAACATGTGCAAAGGCATGTAAGCCCTTTCGCCCGAACGCAAGACGCCTTGGCGTGTGGTTTGCCACACGCCAAGGCGTTTTTGTATGCCCTCTTTCACGGGGCCGGCGCGGGGCCGGTTGAGCCGCGCAGCACCAGTTTGCCATGCAGCAGCAGGCTGCTGATCGGCACCCCTTCCAGCAGGCTGTTGAGCGCGTAATACCCGCTTTTGCCCAGCTGCAGCCGGTCCTGCCGGATGGTGGAAAGCGCCGGCGATGTGTGGGCGCAGAAGGGCAGATCGTCAAACCCGACAATGCTGACCTCATCCGGGATGCGCAGCCCCATCTCCTGGCAGCGGATCATGACAGTGTGGGCCAGCAGGTCGGAGGAGCACAGGATCGCCGTGACCCCCTGTTTGAGCAGACGGGGAAGGTGGTCGTCCAATGTTTCGGAGGAAAAAAAGCTGGTGCCGGCCAGGGCGGGGTCGTCCGGCAGGCCGTTCTGGCGCAGTGCGTTGAAAAAACTCTTGTACCGCACCTGGTAAATGTGGGACCCCAGCGCGCTGCTCAGATAGCCGACCTTGCGGTGCCCCATTGCGCGCAAAGCCGCCACCGCCTGGCCGATCACCTCGTTGTTGTCCATCCCCAGGGTGGCCACCGTGGGGTTGGGCTGCACGATGTTGTCGTACAAAACAGCGGGGGTATGGCTGGTATGGAAATCATGCATCCAGCGGTCGCTGAGCGAAAGGCCCAGAAACAGCGCGCCCAGCAGCCCTTCCTGCAGCA
The DNA here is from genome assembly GCA_900548355.1 of uncultured Oscillospiraceae bacterium. GTDB lineage: Bacteria > Bacillota > Clostridia > Oscillospirales > Ruminococcaceae > Gemmiger > Gemmiger avicola. The sequence goes on along the minus strand of URKR01000021.1, from coordinate 29,369 downwards.
TATATTCATCATACCGGATTGATTTTTCCAGCGCATCGCTCAAAGGGATAACCCGCACGTCGTAGCCGGCCGGTTCGGCCATCTGGCGGAACCCGGTCACAATATCGGTGCCGAAATCCTCGGGGGTGGCATAGCCCATGTTCTCAATAAAAATGCCCAGCTCCCGCACTGCGCCGCGCCGCGCCCGGGTATAGCCAAGCTCGACCGCCGCTTCCACAATGGTTTTGCGCAAAGTTTCGCTGATATCCGGCGCGCCGTTGATCGCCTTGGACACCGTCCCCTTGGAAACCCCGACTTTGCGGGCAATATCCTCCATCGTTGCCATCAGGCCCCCCTTTCCCGGCCGCCGCGCAGCCCGTCCGTTTCTTTTTACTGGGAATATTATACCCTTCCCGCCGCCGGAGTGCAAGCCGGCCGGCCCGGCCGACGCGTTACGAAACATCAATCAAAATGTTTCGTATGTCGTGTTTCCGGTTTAACGGACTGTTTTTGGCTGTTTTCTCTTGTCGAAACGCCCATATTTTGGGTAATTCTGTTGTGCAGTCTTCACGAATCGTAATTTTTTTCGGCAAAACCGCTTGACTTTCGGTTTCGGTCGTCCTATAGTTGGCAGTAGCGAAACATTTCGAAACGTTTTCGGCCCAGGATTCTCTGCTTCCCGCCTGCAGGGGAAGCCCCTTTGTTCGGCCGCCGCCTTGCGAACCCCCGCCGGGAGGGGCGCGGCGGTCAGACCCCCGTACTTTTGGATGGAGGAATGCCAAAATGCGTAGAAAATTGTCCGCGGCCCTTGCCCTGACGCTGGCAGGGGCCACGCTGGCCGGGATGCTTTCGGGCTGTTCCGGTTCGGGTTCTTCTGAAAACGTCCGCCTGATGGTCTGGAGCCCTTCGGAAGACCAGTCCAAAGACAGCGGCGAATGGCTGCAGACCTGCTGCGAGAACTTCGCCGCGATGCACCCTGAGTGGGACATCACCTTTGTGTACGGCGTGGCGGACGAAGCGGGCGCCGCCGGCACCGTCAGCCAGGACGCCGAAGCCAGCGCCGACGTCTTTATGTTTGCCAACGACACCCTGACCACCCTGACCGACGCCGGTGCGCTCGCGAAGTTCGGCGGCAAATACGCCGAACAGATCCAGGCCACAAACAGCCAAAGCCTGCTGGACAGCCTGACGCTGGACGGATACCTGTACGGCGTACCGTTCACGACCAACACCTGGTTCATGTATTATGACAAGAGCGTTTTCAGCGAGGAGGACGTGAAGAACCTTGACACCATGCTTGAAAAAGGCGTGGTCAGCTTCCCGTTCACCAACTCCTGGTATCTGCCGGCGTTCTACTTCGGCAACGGCTGCACGCTGTTCGGCGACGGCACCCAGGAGGAGCTTGGCGCCGATTTCAGCGGTGAAAAAGCCGCCGACGTGACCAACTACCTGATTGATTTGTACAACAACCCGAATTTTGTTGTGGATGCCGACGGTTCCGGCATTGCCGGCCTGCGCGACGGCAGCATCAACGCGATGTTCACCGGCTCCTGGGACGCCGCCTCGATTGAGGAGATCCTGGGTGAGAACATGGGGGTCGCGGCGCTGCCCACCTTTACGCTGAACGGCGAGGAAAAGCAGATGTACGCCTACGCCGGCTCCAAAGCGATCGGCGTCAACTCCAACACCAAGTACCCGGTGCAGGCGGTGGAACTGGCAATCTACCTCGGCTCGGCCGAAGCGCAGCAGCTGCACTACGAACTGCGCAACGTGATCCCCTGCAACACCGAGCTCCTGGCCGACCCGGCCATTGCAAGCGACGCGCTGGTGGCGGCCCAGAACGATACGTTTGACCGCACCTCTATCCTGCAGCCGTTTGTGGCTTCGATGAACAACTGCTGGACGCCGGTGGAAAACATGGGCAAGGGTATCCGCAGCGGCACCATCACCCACGAAAACGCCGTCGAGCAGACCGAGGCCATGAACGATGCGATGAACAGCAACGGCATTTCCTAAATCCAAGGGAGGGTACACAGGATGAAATTGTTACAAGCGGCCAAGATGCGCCGTGACCTGGAATTTGATACCCCCTACACCTGCCTTGCTGCCCTGAAACAGGGCAGCACCGAAACACGTGTTTCGGCGCTTGTGATGGGGTATGGCAACATCGTCCACAAACAGGTGGCGAAGGGCGTGCTGTTTCTGGCCGCCGAAATCGCGTACATCGCCTTTATGATCCTTTCGGGTTTCCACAACCTGGCCATGCTCGTCACCCTTGGCTCGGTGGAACGGCAGGAAATCTGGAACGAAGAGCTGCAGGTGTTTGAATATACGGCCGGCGACCAGTCAATCCTGTTGCTGCTGTACGGCCTCGCCACCATCATCCTGACCGGCGTGATGTTCTGGATCTGGCGCGGCACCCTGAAAAGCGCCTACAAGGCCGAGTGCCTGGCCAAAGCCGGCAAGCACCTGAACACCTTTTCCGAAGACCTCAAAGATCTTCTCGACAACAACCTCTACCGCCTGCTGATGACCCCGCCGATGATCTTCATCGGGGCGCTGACGATCCTGCCGCTGCTGTTCATGATCTGCATGGCGTTCACCAACTACTCGAAGATCGACAACCACCTTGTCCTTTTCGACTGGGTCGGGCTTGAAAACTTTGCGACGCTGTTCGATTCCGGCTCGGTGCTCGGCTCCACCTTCGGGCGGGTGCTGGTCTGGACGCTGGTATGGGCGTTCTTCGCCACCTTCACGAACTACATTGCCGGCATGATCCTGGCCATCGTCATCAACCGCAACGACACCAAGGCCAAAGGATTCTGGCGCTTCTGCTTTGTTTTGCCCTGCGCGGTGCCGATGTTCGTTTCGCTGCTGATTATGCGCACGATGCTCCAGCCCGAAGGCGCGGTCAACGTGCTGCTGCGCCAGCTCGGCTTCCTGGCAGACGGCGCAAGCCTGCCCTTCTTTACCGACCCGACCTGGGCGCGGGTGACCGTCATCATCATCAACATCTGGGTCGGCGTGCCCTACACCCTTTTGCAGCTGACCGGCGTTTTGCAGAACATCCCGACCGAGCTGTATGAAGCCGCCAAGGTTGACGGCGCAAACGCTTTCCAGACCTTCTTCCGCATCACGCTGCCCTATATGCTGTATGTGACCACCCCCTACCTGATCGCCACTTTCACCGGCAACGTCAACAACTTCAACGTCATCTACCTGCTTTCGGGCGGCGACCCGGTCACAGACCTGGCCTCCACCGCCGGCAGCACCGACCTGCTTGTCACCTGGCTGTACAAGCTGACCATTGACAAACAGTATTACAACGTCGGCGCGGTTGTCGGCATCCTGACCTTCATCATCCTGGCGATCGGTTCGCTGCTGACCTACCGCAACAGCAAGTCCTACCGTGAAGAAGGAGGCATCTGATCATGAAACAAAGAAGCGCCAAGGCCATCCGGCTGCGCAACAACATTTTCGTGCACGCGATTTTGGCCGTGCTGGCCGTCGTCTGGATGTTCCCGGTTCTGTGGGTTATCCTGACAAGCTTCCGCGGGGAGAAGGGCTCCTACGTTTCCTCCTTCTTCCCCAAGACCTACACGCTGGACAACTATATCAAGCTTTTTAGCGACACAACGCTTCTGAACTTCCCGCGGATGTTCATGAACACCCTGATTATCGCGATCTTCTCCTGCTTGCTCTCGAGCTTTTTCGTGCTCTCGGCCTCCTACTGCCTGAGCCGGCTCAAGTTCAAGCTGCGCAAGCCGTATATGAATATGGCGATGATCCTGGGGCTCTTTCCCGGCTTCATGTCGATGGTGGCCGTCTACTTCATCCTCAAAGCCGTCGGTTTGACCGAGGGCAACAATGTCCGCATCGCGCTGATCCTGTGCTATTCGGGCGGCGCGGCGCTCGGCTTCCAGATCATCAAGGGCTTCTTTGATACGATGCCCAAGGAGATCGACGAAGCGGCCCTGATCGACGGCTGCACCCGCTGGCAGATCTTTACCAAGATCACGCTGCCGCTCTCGAAGCCGATCATCATCTACCAGATCCTGACCTCCTTCACGGCCCCCTGGGTTGACTTCATCTTCGCCAAGGTCATCTGCCGCGCCAACGCCGACCAGTACACCGTCGCGATCGGTTTGTGGCGCATGCTTGAAAAGGAATACATCGACAACTGGTACACGAGCTTCGCGGCCGGTTCGGTGCTGATCTCGATCCCGATCGCGATCCTGTTCCTGAAACTGCAGAAATATTACGTCAACGGCATGGCCGGCGCCGTCAAGGGCTGATTTCCTTGCCCGCCGCGGGGGTTCCCTGTTCCCCGCCCGCCCCTTGCTGCCGGGCCGCCGGTTTTCCCGGCCGGCCCGGCAATTTTTATCGCACATCCCGAAGAAAACGGAAACGCGCCGCGCGCCCTTTCGGCTTCTTCGTCTGCCCGGGTTTGCGCCCGCAGATCAAATATCCAACACAAACGGAGGGATCATCCATGCCAAACACCGCCCCTGTGCCGCGCCCGGTGCGCGCTGAAGCCCGCCGCAAGCGGCTGTATGATTCCAAATCCTTTGCCGGCGCCTTCCATGACGACGGCCCGCTCGGCTTCGCCTATACCCCCGACGCCACCGCCTTCGCGCTCTGGGCGCCGACCGCCCGGGCCGTCACCCTGTATTTGTATGACGACGGCACGGCCGGCAAAGCCCGGCTGATCCAGCCGCTTGACCGCGCCGCGCACGGCCGGTGGCAGTGCACGGTGCCCGGCGACCTGGACGGGACCTATTATGATTTCACCGTCACCGACGCCGAGGGCACCACCCGCCGCACCGCCGACCCCTGGGCCCGCGCCTGCGGGCGGGACGGGGCGCGCAGCATGGTGCTGGATCTGCGCCGCACCGACCCCGAAAACTGGGCTGCCGACACAGCCCCCGCCCACGCGCCGGAGGACATCATCTATGAACTGCATGTGCGGGATTTCTCCCACGATGCCTCGAGCGGGGTTCCCGAAGCGCTGCGCGGCACCTACAAGGCGCTGACCCTGACCGGCACCACCCTTTTTCATGATGGCGTACACCCGACCGGGCTCGACTATCTCAAACGGCTCGGGGTGACCCATGTGCAGCTGATGCCGGTGTTTGACTTCGGTTCGGTGCCCGAGGGCAGCGAAGCGTACAACTGGGGCTATGACCCGGTCAACTACAACGTCCCCGACGGCAGCTATGCCACCAACCCCGACGACGGGGCCGTGCGCATCCGGGAACTCAAGGAAGCCGTGCAGGCGCTGCACAAAAACGGATTTCGTGTTATTATGGATGTGGTATACAACCACACCTATACCCTGGATTCCTGGCTGTGGCGTTCGGAGCCCTGGTATTTTTACCGCCAGAACCCTGACGGCAGCCCGTCGAACGGTTCGGCCTGCGGCAACGATATTGCTTCGGAACGCAGCATGGCCGCACGGTACATTCTTGAATCGGTGCTCTACTGGGCGGAAGAATACCACATGGACGGTTTCCGGTTCGACTTGATGGGCCTGCTGGACGCCGCGCTCCTGCAGCGCATCCGCGCGGCGCTTGACGAGCGGTACGGCAAAGGGGAAAAGCTCGTTTACGGCGAGCCATGGGCCGCCGGGCCTTCGGCCGCACGCCGCGGCACCCGCCTGGCCGACAAACGCGCGCTGCCGCAGCTGGACGAAAACATCGGCGCCTTCTGCGACGCCACCCGTGACCTGGTCAAAGGGCACATCCTGCACGCCGAGCGCCCGGGCTTTGTCAACGGCGGTTCCGCCCGGCTGGAGGACCTTTCCGCCGCCGTGACAGGATGGGCCGGGCGAACCGGCGGCCGGTTTGCGGTGCGGGTTGCCTCCCAGACAATCAGCTACCTTTCCTGCCATGATGACTGGACGCTGTGGGACAAGCTTGTCATCACGATGGACCCGGATCGCGGCTTTGACACCCCCACCCCCGAGGTCCTGCGCGCCAACCGGCTGGCCGCGGCCTTTTGCTTTGGCTGCCAGGGGCGGTGGTTCCTGCTTGCGGGCGAGGAATTTGCCCGCACCAAGCAGGGCGTGCGGGACAGTTACAACGCCCCGGCCGCCCTCAACCGGCTGGACTGGGCCCGCGCCTGGTCTGAACCCTGGAAAGGGCTGGTGGATTACTACCGCGGGCTGATGGCGCTGCGCAAGCTTCTGCCGGCTTTGTGTGACAAATCCCCCCAGGCGCCGGCCCGCCTGCGGGAAACCATCCGCCCGGCCCGCAAGTGTGTGCGGTTCACGCTGGACAACCGCGGTCCCGGCAGCCGGTGGCAAACGCTTGTGCTGTGTTATAACGCCGATACCGCCGACCACGACCTGCCGCTGCCGGAAGGCAGCTGGCAGGTGCTGGCCGACGGCCAGGCCAGCAACCGCTGGCAGGCCCCCCTGCCGGTGATCCGCGCCGCCACCGCCGCCGTACCGGCCCGCAGCGCCCTGATCCTGGGGCGGGTGTAAACGCGCGCCGCCCCCACTTTCCCGAAGGAGAACCCTTATGGACCTGATATTTGGACGCCCTGACTTTGCCGACGCCGCCCGCGCGCAGCACAACGGCTTTCTGTTGACCAACGGCCTGGGCGGGTACAGCGCGCTTTCGGCCGCTTTTTCCGCCACACGCGGCGACCACGCGCTGCTGATGGCCTGTACCCGCGCCCCCACCGCCCGGATCGACCTTGTCCACCGCCTGGGCGAAGAGGTCGCGGTTGGCGGCGGCGTGTTTTCCCTCTCTGCACAGGATAAAGAAAACGCCCCTGCCGAGGACGGCTGGCGGTTTTTGACCCTGTTTGACGCCGACGGCCCGGCCTGGGCGTATGAAGCAAACGGCGTGCGGGTCACCCGCCGCGTCGCGCTCGGCTATGGGGAAAACACCGTCGCCGTGCTCTACACAATCGAAAACGGCGCCGATGCCCGCGCCGCCTTGACCGTGACCCCCTGGCTGCGTTTTGTGCCAAAAGGCGGCAAACTGACCCGCCGCCGGGCCTTCAGCTGGAGCGATGCGCGCATTGAAAGCGGCGGCCACACGCTGTTCTATGCGGTGGAAAACGGCGCGGCCGAACCCGCGCCCACCCGGTTTGAGACGCTGCGCTTTGCTCACGACGCGCCGGACGGCCGCACCCCAACCGGGCTCTGCGCGGCGGCCGGGTGTTTCCGCTTCACAGCGGAGCCCGGCGCCATTGTGCAGGGGGCGGTGGTTTTTGGGCTTTCGCCGGCGCTGCCGGCGGCCGAAACGCTCTGGCAGGCGCAGGCGGCCCGCCGCCAGGCCCAGAAAGCCGCCGCCGGCCTGCAGAGCGAGCTGGGGCAGGCGCTTTCGGCCGCAGCCGACGCTTTTCTTGTCCGGCGGGATTCGACCGACGGCATGACCATCATCGCCGGTTACCCGTTTTTTGCCGACTGGGGCCGCGATACGATGATCGCGCTGCCCGGCTGTGCGCTGGCCACCCACCGGTATGCCGACGCCAAAAGCATCCTGCGCACCTTTGCGGCAAATGAGCGCGACGGGCTGATGCCGAACCTTTTCCCCGAAAACGGCGCCCCGCCGCAGTACAACACCGTGGATGCGGCGCTGCTGTTTTTGAACTGCATCTGGCTGTACCACGCCCGCACCGGGGACGATGCCTTTGTGCGGGAAATCTGGCCCTGCGCCATGCGCATTTTTGAACACTACCGCGCCGGCACCCGGCACGGCATCCATATGGACGCCGACGGGCTGCTCTGCGCCGGCGAGGGGCTTGACCAGGTAACCTGGATGGATGTGCGGATCGGTGCCCACCTGCCCACGCCGCGCCACGGCAAACCGGTGGAGATCAACGCCTACTGGTATAACGCGCTGCGGATTCTGGCCCGCCTGGCCCCACTGGCCGGGGCGGACGGCGCGCCGTTTGACGCACTGGCCGATGCTGTCGGCGCGGCCTTCCGCCGGGCGTTCTGGCGGCCCGAAGCGCGCTGCCTGCGCGATGTCGTCGGCACGCCGCCCACGGCGGCCGACACCCAGATCCGCTGCAACCAGATCTGGGCGGTTTCGATGCCGTTCACCCCGCTGACGAGAGAGATGGCGGCCGACGTGGTCCGCTGTGTGCGCCGCGCGCTCTGGACGCCGCTCGGCCTGCGCACCCTTGCGCCGGACGACCCCGATTTTCACCCCAGCTACGGCGGCCCCCAGCCGGTGCGGGACCTTGCCTACCACCAGGGCACGGTTTGGCCCTTCCCGCTCGGCGGATATTACCTTGCCGAACTGCGGCTGGGCGGGCCGGACGCCGCCTGCCGGGTGGCGCGTGACCTGGAGGCGCTGGCCCCGGCCCTGCGCGAAGGCTGCCTGGGCCAGCTGCCCGAAATTTACGACGGCGCTGCGCCCGGCGATTCACGCGGATGCTTTGCCCAGGCCTGGAGCGTCGGCGAGCTGCTGCGCGTTTGCGAAGCGGTGGAACGCCCCGCCGCAGCCGGCTTTGCGGGAGGATGGAGCGAAGCGTAAGAAAGGAGACCCCCTATGACAAACTTTCAGGAAAAGGATTGGTGGAAACGGGCGGTGATCTATCAGATCTACCCCAAAAGTTTCCAGGATTCAAACGGCGACGGCATCGGCGATCTGCCCGGTATTGTGCGGCGGCTCGACTATCTGGCCGAGCTTGGCGTTGACGCGCTGTGGCTGAGCCCGGTCTTTGCCTCGCCCCAGGTCGATAACGGCTACGACATCTCGGACTACGAGGCGATCGACCCGATGTTCGGCAACATGGAGGATATGCGCACCCTGATCCGGGAGGCCAAGGCCCGCGGCATCGGCATCATCCTTGATCTGGTTCTCAACCACACAAGCGACCAGCACCGCTGGTTTTTGGAAGCCCGCCGCTCGAAAGACAACCCCTGCCACGATTACTACATCTGGCGTGACGGCGAACCCGGCCAGCTGCCAAACAAAATGCGCGCAACCTTCGGCGGCCCGGCCTGGACCTATGTGCCGGAACTTGGGCAATACTACTTCCACCAGTTTGCGCCGCAGCAGCCCGATCTCAACTGGGCGAACCCCGCCGTGCGGCAGGAACTGTACGCAATGATCCGCCGCTGGATGGCCGAGGGGGTCGCCGGGTTCCGGCTGGACGTCATCGACCAGATCGGCAAAGACCCCGACCTCGAGGTCACGGCCAACGGCCCGCGGCTGCTTGAATTTCTGCGCGAACTCAACCGTGAAACCTTCGGCGGGGCGAACCTTGTCACGGTCGGCGAAGCCTGGGGCGCAAACATCCCGCGCGCGCGGGTCTACAGCGCGCCGGACGGCAGCATTTTCAGCATGGTGTTCCAGTTTGAGCAGATGGTGCTTGACCAGGGCGCTTCCAAGTGGGAGCCGAAGCCGATGGCGCTGCCCGCCCTCAAGGCCAGCATCGCCCGCTGGCAGCAGGGGCTGCACGGCCAGGGCTGGAACAGCCTGTTCTGGAACAACCACGACCTGCCCCGCATCGTGAGCCGCTGGGGCGACGACGGGGAATACCGGGTCGAATCCGCCAAGGCGCTCGCTGTCACGCTGCACGGTTTGCAGGGCACGCCCTACATCTACCAGGGCGAGGAGCTCGGCTTGACCAACACGGCCTTCCGGTATGAAGATCTGCGCGATGTGGAGAGCCGCAACGCCTATGAAGAACTGCGCGGCAAGGGCCTTTCGGACGAAGAAGCAATGGCCGCGATCAACCGGGTGGCGCGGGACAACGCCCGCACCCCGATGCCCTGGGACGGCAGCGAGAACGCCGGCTTTACCGCCGGCACGCCCTGGATGATGCTGAACCCCGCCTATCCGCGCATCAACGCCGCGGCCGCCGTCGCCGACCCGGATTCGGTCTTTGCGACCTATAAGCGGCTGATCGCGCTGCGCAAGCAGTACCCGATTTTCACCGAGGGCGATTTCACGCTGCTTTCCCCCGACGACGAACAGGTTTTCGCCTACATCCGCCGGCGCGGCGATGAGGCAATGCTCGTCGCCGTCAACTGGAGCGGCAAACCCGCCGCCTTCGAACCCCCGGCCGGGTTCGCCGCGGCCCGCCCGCTGCTCGAAACCCAAGCCCCGGCCGAAGCCGGCCGCCTGCGCCCGTGGGAGGCCCGCATCCTGTACGCCGCCGGGCAATAACCCCGCTACAAAAGGAGGATTTTCGTATGGAATCCATCAAACAGCAACTGTCCGCCATCACCCAGGCGCGCTATTCCTGCGCGCCCGAAGCCTGCACCGATTCCCAGCTTTACCACGCGCTGCTCGCGCTGACGCAGGACCTGGCCGCGAACCGCCCCGCGCCCGAGACCGGCCGCAAGCTCTACTATTTCTCGGCCGAGTTTTTACTCGGCAAGCTGCTCAGCAACAATCTGCTGGCGCTCGGCCTGTTTGACGAAGTCCGCGCCCTGCTCGACGACATGGGCCGCAGCCTGGCCGCGCTTGAGGAAGCCGAGCCCGAGCCGTCCTTGGGCAACGGCGGGCTGGGCCGGCTGGCCGCCTGCTTCCTGGATTCGATCGCCGCGCTCGGCCTGCCGGGCGACGGCGTCGGGCTCAACTACCACTACGGGCTGTTCCGCCAGCGCTTTGTTGACCGCAAACAGTCCGAGCAGCCCGACCCCTGGCTGGAGGAAGAGAGCTGGCTGCTGCCGACCGGCAAGCGGTACACCGTGCCGTTCGGCGGGTTTGACCTCGACGCCGTGCTCTACGACATCGCGGTGCCGGGCGCCGGCAACGAGTTTTCGAACCGGCTGCACCTGTTTGACGTGACCGACCCGGCCGCACCGCCGGCGCAGGGCATCGATTTTGACAAGCGGGACATCCCCCACTGCCTGACCGCCTTCCTCTACCCCGACGACAGCGACCGCGACGGCCGGCTGCTGCGGGTCTACCAGCAGTATTTCATGGTATCGGCCGGCGCGCAGCTGATTCTCGACGAGCTTGAGGCCCGCGGCTATACCCCCGACACCCTCGCCGACCATGTCGCAATCCAGATCAACGACACCCACCCCTCGATGGTCATCCCCGAGCTGATCCGGCTGCTGACCGCGCGCGGGCTCTCGATGGACGACGCCGTCGCCCAGGTCGAAGCCGCCTGCGCCTACACCAACCACACGATTCTGGCCGAAGCGCTCGAAAAGTGGCCGCTTGATTTTATCGAGACGGTCGCCCCGCAGCTTGTGCCGATTCTGCGCGAGCTCGACGCCCGCGCCCGTGCCCGCAGCGAGGACGGCCGGGTCGCGATCATCGACGGCGACAACCGGGTGCATATGGCGCACATGGACATCCACTTCGGCCATTCGGTCAACGGCGTCGCCGCGCTGCACACCGAGATCCTAAAAAAGAGCGAACTCAAGCCGTTCTACGACCTTTACCCCGAAAAGTTCAACAACAAGACAAACGGCGTGACCTTCCGCCGCTGGCTGCAGGCCTGCGACCCGGCGCTCTCGGCCTGGATTGACGCGCGCATCGGCACGGGCTGGCGGCGCGACGCGACCGAGCTCGAAAAACTGCTCCCCTTTGCCGAGGACGAAGCGAGCCTTGACGCGCTGCTCGAAGTGAAGGCGCACAACAAGCGCCGCCTGCAGCGGATGCTCAAAGCCCGGCAGGGGGTCGAGATCGACCCGGATTCGGTCTTTGATATCCAGATCAAGCGGCTGCATGAGTACAAGCGCCAGCAGATGAACGCGCTGTGGGTCATCCACGAATACTTCGAGATCAAGGCCGGCCGCACCCCGGCCCGGCCGATCACGGTGCTGTTCGGCGCGAAGGCGGCCCCGGCCTACACGATGGCAAAGTATATCATCCACCTGATCCTCTGCCTGCAAGCGCTCTGCGAGAACGACCCCGCCGTGCGCCCCTGGCTGCGGGTGGCGATGGTTGAAAACTACAACGTCAGCTGGGCCGAGGTGCTGATCCCGGCCTGCGATATCTCGGAGCAGATCTCGCTGGCCTCGAAGGAGGCGAGCGGCACCTCCAACATGAAGTTCATGGCGAACGGCGCCGTGACGCTCGGCACGATGGACGGCGCAAACGTTGAGATTGCCGAGCTTGTCGGGCCCGATAACATCTTCACCTTCGGCGCTTCGAGCGATGCGGTCATCGACCTGTATGCCACCGGCAAGCATGACCCGCTCGCGCTCTACCACCGGCCGGCCGTCGAACCGCTCGTCGATTTCATCGTCTCGCCCGAGCTGCTCGCCCTCGGCGATGCGCCCGTGCTCGCGGCGCTGTGGCGGGATATGAAGCACAAGGACTGGTTCATGGCGCTGCTCGACGTTGAGGACTACATCGCCGCCAAAGACCGCGCCCTCGCCGCCTACGAGGATCGTCGCGGCTGGGCGAAAAAGATGGTCGTCAACATCGCCAAATCCGGCTACTTCTCCTCCGACCGCACGATCGCGCAGTATGAGGAGGAGATTTGGAAGCTGAAGTAAAAGCCGCGCGCCGCCAGGCGCACGATCCACCGCAATTCCCAATTCCTAACTAAAAAACACGCCCCACCGTCACCGGTCGGGGCGTGTTTCTTATGGGTTCTTACAGTCTGCGCGGCGTGCGCGGGCGGCGGTTTTTCTTGACCGATTCCTCCAGCCGGGAGACGATCTCCTTCATGCTGGCCTCAAACTCCTCCTGCGAAGAGTTGTGGAAGATCAGCAGCGAATCGTCCTGGCCTTCGAGCCGCAGGTTGAGCGGCGGGTCAAAGTTGACGCCGAGGATGTATTCATCCCAGTGGTTGAGCTTCCAGATATCGCGGTCGCTCGCGCGGTCGATCATCCGCTGGTGGCAGACCTCGGGGTCGGTATCGACCCAGATCACGACGAGCTCGGCTTCTTTCTTGGCCAGCTCTTTGCGCAGGCCGGCGATATAGGCGTCGTCCCGGATTTCGCGGGTGAAGGGGGCGTTGATCAGCACAATATCGTCGTAGAGCAGCGCCTCCATCGCAAGATCAAGCGTGACCTGGTATTCCAGATCGCGGATATACTTTTCGAAAAAGATGCTGCTGCGGTCATACGGCTGGTGGGCCACGGCGAAGATCTGCTTTGAAAGCGGGATCAAAGTATCTTTGTCCAGATACACAACATGGTTGAGCGCAGCCGCCAGCTGGCGGGAAATGAAGGTTTTGCCGCAAGCCGGCGGGCTTGTGACCAGGATGAGCTTCTTCAAACAGGACACCCCTTTTTTGTACGTTTTGCAGACAATTTATACTTTGTCAAGCGAAACGTTAATTTTTTAACTTTCCAGTTTGAATTATACAACATTTGCGCCGGCTTGGGAATGGATAGAACGACGTTTTTGCGTTTTTTCTGGATTTTTGTTGCCTGTCCGGTCAGTTTTGGCGGCACGCCCCAATCAGCGGGCGCTGCGGGCCAAAAAATCGTGCAGGATGCCAAGGCCGACCGGCCCGGATTTTTCAGGGTGGAACTGGGTGCCCAGCACGCTGCCGCGGCACACTGCCGCACAGGTAACCCGCCCGCCGTAAAGCACGTCGGCCAGGCGGTCGGCCGCAGCGGCGGGCTTGGCCTCATAACTGTGGATGAAGTAACACTCCTGCCCCGGTTCCACGCTTTCCAGCGCGGTACCGGCAAAATCCTTTCGGCCGCCGGCCGGCCGCAGCGGCTGCCAGCCGATCTGCGGCACCCGCTGCGGCGCGCCGTCAACCGTTTGATCCGGGATGCGCACAACCCGCCCGGGGATCAGCCCAAGGCCTTCGTGCAGGCCGAATTCCTCGGATTCCTCAAACAGCATCTGCATGCCAAGGCAGATGCCCAGCAGCGGGGTGCCGGCTGCGGCCTTTTCCCGCAGCGGTTCGATAAGGCCGTGCCCGCGCAGGCCTGCCATTCCATCCCCAAAAGCGCCGACGCCGGGCAAAACCAATACCCGGGCCGCCCGCACGGCGGCCGGGTCTGCCGTCAGTTCGACTTCGGCCCCGCAGCGGGCCAGCGCATTGGCCACGCTGCGCAGGTTGGAAAGGCCGTAATCTATGACTGTCACTTTCATGCGCGCACCTCCACCCCGCCGGCTCGGATTTCTTCCTTGAGCTCGGGCACCGTCTGCTTGTTATAATGCAGTACGGCGGCACAGGCGACGGCGTCGGCCCCGGCGTTGGCCGCTTCCACAACATCTTCCCCGCAGCCGACGCCTCCGCCGCAGACAACCGGGATGTGCACAGCCTTGGTCACGGCCCGGATCAGCTCAAGGTCCATACCGCGCTGCAGCCCTTCACAATCCACGCTGGTCAGCAATATTTCCCCCGCGCCGAGGGCTTCGCCGCGCTTGGCCCACTCTACGACGTCATAGCCCGAATGGGCGCGGCCGTTGTCATAGTACGCCTCCCAGCCGGCCCAGGTGCGGCTGCGCTTGGCCTGGATCGAGAGCACCATGCACTGGCTGCCGAAGGCGTTCGCGACTTCGGTGATGAGGGCCGGACGCTTGATGGCAGCCGTATTGATGGCGGCCTTGTCCGCCCCCATGGCAAGGATGTGGCGCACATCCTCCACGCTGCGCAGCCCGCCGCCGACGCAGACCGGGATGAAGACTTCGTCAACGGTGCGCCGCACAATATCCGAAAGGTTGTTGCGATTATACAGGCTTGCGACAATATCGATGTAGAGCAGCTCGTCAATGCCCTGTTCATAATAGCGCCGCGCAAAAGCGTTGGGGTCGCCAAGTTTGCGCAGCCCTTCAAGCTGGATGCCTTTGACAAGGTTTTCGTCCTTCACATCCAGCCGCGCGATCAGGCGGATTTTCTTTGGCATAGGGTATACCTCCTGGCGTATGGGGAAATGGCCAGACTCACATCTCATGATGCGTCCCCCTCGGGTCGCCCCAGAGGACTTCGCTGTCGCCTTCGTAGGGGGTGTGGCGCAGCTTCCACAACCCGTCCTCCCGCTTCCAGATATGCGGGCTGCGGAACCGGTCGGCCAGATGCATAAAGTAGTCGCGGTCCATCTTCGGCTGCTCAAACAGTTGGCTGGCCCAGGGGAAGTGTTGTTTATCAAGCGAGAGATACCGGAAAATCTCTTTCTCAAACCGGTCGGGGTATTCGCCGTCGAACTTTTTGCAGAGCGCCTTGCCCTCGTCGAGGGTGATCTCACCGTTGCGGATCTCCTGCGCGGCGTCGTAGGTTGTGCGGCCGATGCCGTACTTGATGTAGGTTGTGTAGTAGAAAAAGTCGTCGATCTTGTCGTCGATCGAGTTGTATTTCGAATACGTCCCCTGCGTGCGCTCGGGCGCGGGGCGGAAGCCCCCGTGCTCGACCGCGTAATAGTAGGCCCCCTGCGGGTGCCACTTTTCGTAATAGCCGAGATACCGCACCTGGACGTGGTTTTTCTCAAGGTTCGAGGTCTCGGACGGCAGATAGATCGCAAGGTCGGCCTTGTCGATCTTGTAATCTTCCTCAAGCTGGCGCAGGCTGACCCCGCCGAGGTAGATGTGGTCGTAATCGTTGACGGCGAAGAAATGCTCGTCCCGCAAAGCGGAGTTGTTGTCGGCAATCGGGTTGCCGAACTCGGCCTCGTTCTCGCCGTAAAAGACAAGCGGGATGCCGAACTTGGCGGCCATCTTGGGCGCAAGCTGCTTTTGCCCCAGGATAAACGGCTGGAACGGGTGGAACAGGTTTTCGGTCGCCAGGCGGGTCAGCAGCCGGTGGGTCATGCCGTTCGGGGTGCAGAGGTAGTTATCAAACCCGGCGTGAATCCATGCCTGCATATTCTCCCAGCCCCAGGGGGTGTAGATATGCGGGGCCCAGGTCACGGTCAGCGGGTGCATCCCGTATTTGTATTTGAGCAGATGGGCCGCGTAAAAGCTGTCCTTGCCACCGGAGCCGGGCACCAGGCAGTCGTAGCTGCCGTCCGATTTCCGGTATTCGTCGCAGAGCTCACGCAGTTCTTTTTCTCGCAGCGCCCAGTCAATCCGGCCGTTGGCCTTGTTGTGGCAGGCGTGGCAGGCGTCGCAGACGCCGTCGTCCTGGATGACCATCGTCTTTTTCTTGGATTCGATCGTGTGCTCAAACTCATAGCAGGAGTTCGGCTTCTGGTTGCTCATCACGCACTCTTTGCAAAAGCGCACCTTCTGCGGCAGTCCGTAATAGGCTTCCAGCTTATCTTCGGGGATGTCGGGGTCATATTTTGAGTAATCGATCTCGACATAGCGGGGCAGTTTTTCCATAGTCTTACACTCCAATCGCAGCCAATAGAAAAAGCGCCGCCTGACAGAGTTTCCCTGTCAGGCGGCGCCTTTGCCGTCATTGCGTGGTTATTATAGCACAGTTGGCCTCCGGTTGCAAGGGGCGCGGGGCGAAAAATGCGCCCCCTCACCCCACCGCGTAGCACAGCGAGATCAGAATCGGCACGAGGAACGAGCACAGCGCCCCGTTCAGGACCGAGAGCACGACGAACTCCTCGCTTGTGTATTTCATCACCATCGGCAGGGTCGTGTCCTCGCTCGTCGCGCCGGCCACCGCGATGCAGGTCGGCGGGTTGAGGTATTTGGCCAGCAGCGGGATCGTAAAGAAAGAAAGAATCTCCCGCAGCAGGTTTGCCAAAAACGCCACCCCGCCGTACAAACTGCCCGAAGCCGCCTCAATCGTGACGCCGCCCAGGCTGTACCAGCCCATGCAGCTTGCGATCGCGAGGCCCTCTGCGAGCGGGTAGCCGGTCACCGCCGCGCCCGCCACGCCGCCCAGCAGCGACCCGATAACCACCCCCGCCGGGATGATGAGGGCTTTGATGTGGTAGCGCTTGAGCCGCTCGAGCACGCCGGTCTGCATCCCGATGCCGATGCCGACCGAAAGCATGAGCAGGTTGAGCACCGCGTCGCTGGAATCAACCAGGAACCGCAGCGGCGCGCCGCCAAGGCCCAGCACCCCGCACAATGCCCCCAGCAGCAGCGCCGCCAGCGCGGCCTGCACCATCCGGTTTTTCCGGGGCAGTGTGACGCCGCCGGCCGCATCCGGCCCGGCCTGCCGCGGGAAGATGCGGCGGGTGGAAAGGTAGACCACCGCGACCGACCCGGCCATCGAGAGCAGGCAGAACGCCACGCTGGCCAGCCCGATCGAGCCAAGGTTTTGCAGCAGGTTTTCGTTGCGGCCGATCGAGACGCCCATCGTAAAGATCAGCAAGATCGTCAGCACGGTCTGCAGCGCGCCGTTGCCGACCGCCCACCGCCGCGGGAACAGCAGTTTCCCCACCGCAATCCCCGCGCACATAATCAAAATCGTCTGCACAGACTCCCCTCCCCCAGGCCGTCGCCGGCGCCCGGCCACACAAAAGCGGGGCCACACTCTCGCGCAGCCCCGCCCGCATTTCTCACGTTTTGGCTTTGCCTATTATACCAAGCCCGTTTTCAAAAGTCAATTTGGGGCGGGGCGGCCGAACTATACCTCAAAATCAAAGCAGCTGCGCTGCTCGGTGAAGGGGCGGACTTTGGTGTTTGCGACGGCCAGATGGGCCGGGTGGGTGGAATAGCCGGCGAGCGCAGCCGGGCTTTCGAAGCTCGAATCGAGCATGAGGTCAACGTTGGAGGAGGGAAGCCCCGCCGTGTAAACATGGATTTCGACAAGGCCTGGAATCTGCCCGGCCAGCCCCTCGAGCCCCGCCCGGATACCGGCCTTGACCGTCTCCTTCTCGGCCGGGGTCAGGCTTTCTTTCAGTTTCCAGAGGATGATGTGTTTGGTCATGGTCGTATACCTCCTGAGCAGCCGTTAAAAATTAAAAATGAAGAATAAAAAATGAAAAATTGCGGGTGATAAATGGTTGAGACCGCAGCGGCGAACAGCGTTCGCCATAGCCGTTAGAAAATGTGGAAAACGAAAATCGATGGCGATCAACCCGAAACCAAATTCCGTAGGGGCGGATTCCATATACGCCCGGTTGACGGCGGGCTGTGCGTTTGTGGGCGGCAATCCGGTTTGCCCCACCCCGTAGGGGCGGGCATTGCCCGCCCGCGGACGTTCGCGGCACGGCGCGATTTCAACAACCGCCGGAAACCCGCCACTATTTTTTGAGCGCGCAGCACGATCCACCGCATCTAAACTCTCAAATCAATCAAATCGCATCTGCCCGTCCAGCCAGCTTTCCTGTTTGGCTTCGCGGATGGTATCGCCGGGTTCGGGGCGGCCGAGCAGCAGCGGGGAGGCCGGGTCGTGCCGGCGGGCGTTGGCGGCGACGGCGGCGGGGTCAGCGTTCGCATAGCAGTAACGGCACAGGTGCGGGCAGCTGTTGTACGCGCCAATATCGGCCGCGAGGTGGCAGGCGCAGGCTCCGTCACGGGCGGCCGGGCGGCGCGGCGCAGTAAGCCGGGCGTGCAGCGCCTGCTCATAGGTTGCGATCGTCATGCAGCCGCCGCAGTCAACGCCATAAGGCGCGAGCTCCTGCCCCTCGGCGCAGGCCTTGAGGGTCATGCCGTGGGCGGCGGCAATCTTCGCCATCGCCGCGCCGAGCCGCAGCCGGTCGGCCTTCTCGACGGCGCGGGCTTCGGGGAAGTTGCGCCGCACTTTCCGGTAGAGATCGAGGAAGCTGATGACGCAGGTCTTGGTATACCCCTCGAGCGCGGCGGCCAGCGCCTCGAAGTCGGCGAGGTGCCGCTCGACGGTGTAGGTCTCGTTGAGCAGGATCGGGTCGTATCGCCAGCCGACCGAATCCACCCCGACCGCGCGGGACAGCGCCCGGAAATCCGCCACAACCTGCCGTTTCTCCGGCACGCGGGGTTCGATCTCGCGGCCGTAGGGGGTGATCGTGACAAACCAGTACCGCCCGGCATACCGGCGCAGTTCACCCAGATGCGGCAGCATCGGGCCGGGGTTCTTGGTGCAGAAGGCGATCAGATCAACAACCGCCGGGTCAAGCCGGTAGCGGGTCAGCGTCGCCGGGGCGTAGGGGCTGCGCACAAGCACAAAGCCTTCCCGCAGGCGGTTCAGCAGCCACGGGGTGTAAAAAGCCGGGATGTCGGTGCGCAGGCCGGTGTTGATAATCATGGGGTACCTTTCCGGGGGGTGCAGCGCGCACCCGCTTATGGCAGCAGCCGGCGGGGTTGCCCGCCGGCCGCTGTTTTGCGTTTGTTTCAGGGCGTATCCGCGTATCCAAAAGAAGGCTTACTTGCCTTCCTCCCAGATCGGGTGCTTGAGCACCCATTCGCCGTACTCGTTCTTTTCGAACAGATCGCGGTTATAGAACTTGTCCATAATCGCCCAGAATTCCGATTCGGTGTAACCGCAGAAGTTGCAGAAATCCCGCACGCACAAGGGGTCGAGCTTGCCGTCCCGCTCCTTGATGACCTGGATGGCTTCCTCGCGGGTCATCATGCCGTAGCGGATGTAGCGGGCGGTGTAGTCGGTCGCGGCGGCGTGGCCGAACTTCGGGTATTTGAGCCAGGAATGGACAAGATAAGCGCGGGAATCGATCTGATCGAAGTTCTCGGCATGGTGGGTGCGGTCCCATTCATGGGTCAGGTCATGGAAGCCGTGGGCCTTGGCGATCTGGTAATTCTTGTAGCTGTTCCAGGGCACAAAGTAGCTCAGGTAGAACGGGTCGAGCTTGGCGCGCTCTTCGGCCGAGGGGGCGAGCGTCAGGCTCAGGTCGTTTTCGGTCACGCCGTCGCCGATGAGCTCCTCCATCGGGAAGCCGACCGCGACGCCGTTCTCGATCTGATCCATCGCCGAGTAGGTCTCTTTGTCGGCGTTGCCGCCGTACTCAAAGCTGACGTTCTCGCCGTAGCAGAGCATCGGGGTGTTGAACTTGGCCGCCATGTGCAGCGGGAAGGTATAGATCAGCCGGTCCACATACCAGGTCGGCTTGCCGTATTTTTCGAAGAATTTGCGCATGAGGATCTTCTGCGCCTTGATGTTCGGCTTGCAGGAGATGATCGTGCAGCCGAACTCCTCGCTGATATTTTTGAGGTTGTGGATGCCGGCGGCAGTCATCGGGAAGTTATCCTCAACGCTGAAGAGGATCGGGTTCATGTGCATGACCTCTTTGAGCATCCAGACCTGGAAGTGGCTGTCCTTGCCGCCCGAGACCGCGACCGCGCAGTCGTAGCCGCCGGGGCCGTTCATGCCGCGGTATTTATCGCAGAACTTTTCAAATTCCTTGAACCGGACGTCCCAGTCGATGTTTTTGCGGTTTTCGTAATGGCGGCAGGCGCTGCAGACGCCCTCGGCGTCAAAGGTGATGCCGGGGCGGGTATCGGGCATCGTGCATTTTTTGCAGTAACGCATGGGGATTCTCCTTTTCCCGGCCCGCAGGGCGGGCGTGATTTGTATAGTTCTATCATACCCCATTTGGCCGCATTGTGCAACGGGGCAGCCCGGAAACCGCCCGGCTCTTGACGGATATCCCGCTCGAATGTTATACTATTTGTATCATTCCATCGCATTTCCCGCACAATATTGTACGTTTTGTATTTTTATGCACCGTAAGGAGGGCTGCCATGCTCGTTTCTGTTCTGCTGTTCCTCGTCGGCCTGGCGCTGCTGGTCAAGGGCGGGGACTGGTTTGTCGATGCCGCCACCGCACTGGCCCGGCGTTTCCGTCTGCCTGAAATTTTAATCGGTTCCACGATTGTCTCCATCGGCACCACCCTGCCGGAGGTCATGGTTTCCACCACCTCGGCGTTGTCCGGCCACGGTGAGATGGCCTATGGCAACGCAATCGGGTCTGTCATCTGCAACACGGCGCTGGTCGCGGCGGTATCGGCCGCCGTGCGCCCCGGCGCGGCCGATGCCAAAAGCCTGCGGCTGCCGGCCGCCCTTTTCACGGTGGCGGCGGTTCTTTTTGCCGGTGTGGCCTACACAACCGGCGTTTTCAGCCGCGGGGCCGGGCTTTTGCTGCTCGGCGTCTTTGCGGTTTACCTGCTGCTTTCGCTGCGCCAGATGCGCGCCGCGCCCGCCGCAGACTCTACCATACCCCAGGAGCCCCCGGCTGCGTTGGGGAAAACCATCCTGGGGCTGGTCGCCGGCGCGGCCGCGATTGCCCTCGGGGCGGATCTGCTTGTTGACCATGGCACCGTGCTGGCCGAAGCGCTCGGCGTGCCGGAGAGCGTCATCGCGCTGACTTTTGTCGCGCTCGGAACCTCGCTGCCGGAGCTTGCCACCGCCATCACTGCGCTGGCCAAGGGGCACAGCGCGCTTTCGCTCGGCAATGTGATCGGGGCCAATTTTTTGAACCTGGCGCTGGTCACCGGGGTGGCCTCCACGCTGGCCCCTTTCTCCGTCCCGCAGGGTCGGCAGCTGTTCGGGGTCAACCGTTCGCTCGCACTCGATCTGCCGGTGCTTGCGCTGGTCAGCGCGCTGCTGATCCTGCCGACGCTTCTCCGCGGCCGCCTGTCCCGCCCCCAGGGCGTCGCCCTGCTTGCCATCTACGCCGCTTTCTGCGTAGGGCAGTTTGTATAAAAGGCTGCACAAACTTTGTTCTTTATGCAGATTTTTTCGCATCCCCTTCCATCAGCGCCTTTTTCTCGTTGGCTTGTGTTTTTTCTCTTTTTGCATTATAATGGATCCATCCCAATTATTGGAGAGTGATCGTATGATGGGTCTGTTGTTCAGTTTGAGCTTTTTCGTTGTTCTCGCTGTCTGGTACGGATTTTCCTCGCGGCAACACAAACGCACCCTTTACTATATGCAGACTCACAATTCCTTTTTGGCCACCTATCTGAACAAAGGTTTATACGGGGAATTCCTGACTTGGAAAAACCTTGAAAGATTGGACGGCCACAAACGGTTTCTGTTCAATTGTTATCTCCCAAAAGACAACGGTGAAACGACAGAAATTGACGTGATTCTCCTGCATGAATCCGGCGTGTATGTGTTAGAATCAAAGAATTACAGCGGCTGGATTTTTGGCGACGAAAACCAGGCATACTGGACCCAGACCCTGCCCGCCGGGCGCGGGCGCTCGAAAAAGGCGCGTTTTTTCAATCCCATTCTGCAAAATAAGGTACACCTGAAATGGTTGAGCCAGTACCTTGGTCAGGCGCCGGACACCTTCTTTTCTTATATTGTGTTCAGCAACCGCTGCACTCTGAAAAAAGTCACCCTGACCAACGGGCAGCACCATGTTGTCAACCGCAACGCGCTGTTGGCCGCCGTGAAAAGCAACGTACGCAAAACCGGCCATCTGTTGACGGCCGACGAGATTGATCAACTGTATACTAAGCTCGAACCGCTCACCCAGGTCAGTGAAGTGCAAAAACTCGCTCACATCCAAGCCATCCAGGCCAAGCAGCCTGCCGCCAAGGCCAAGACCTGCAAAAAGCCTGCGGTTGCCGGTTCGGAAGCAGCGCATCCCCAACCAGTGCCTCAGGGTGCTGCAGATACTCCTCCCGTCTGCCCTCGCTGCGGGGGGATACTCATCCTGCGGACAGCCACCAAAGGGAAAAAAGCCGGCACCCGTTTTTGGGGGTGCACCAACTATCCCAAATGCCGGTATACGCAACCTTCTTCATCCTGACCCCTATCACAGCCAAAAACATCACCCCGCCCGGCAGTGGTTCCGCCAGGTGGGGTGATGTTTGTTTATGGGTTTCGCACCCGTTTATTCATTGACGATGATGCTCTTGCCGGTCATATCCGCCGGGGTTTCAATGCCGATATAGGGCATCATGGTGGGGGCGATATCGGCCAGGCAGCCGCCTTCCCGCAGCTTCACATCGCCCGCGCCGATCACCGCGAAGGGCACCGGGTTGGTGGTGTGGGCGGTGAAGGGGGTGCCGTCGGGGTTCGTCATCTTCTCGGCGTTGCCGTGGTCGGCGGTCAGGAACACGACGCCGCCCATCTTGAGCACCGAATCCACAACCTTGCCGACGCCTTCGTCCACCGCTTCCACGGCTTTAACCGCCGCGTCAAACACACCGGTGTGGCCGACCATGTCGCAGTTGGCAAAGTTCAGGATGATGACGTCGTACTTGCCGCTCTCGATCCGGGCGCAGCACTCGGCCGCGACCTCGGGCTCGCTCATCTCGGGCTTGAGATCGTAGGTGGCGACCTTCGGGCTCGGCACAACCTTGCGATCCTCCCCCTCATAGGGGGCTTCCACGCCGCCGTTGAAGAAGAAGGTGACATGGGCGTACTTCTCGGTCTCGGCAATGCGCAGCTGGGTCTTGCCGTGCTTGGACAGCCATTCGCCAAGCACATTGTGCAGCTCAACCGGCGGATAGGCCACTTCGCAGTTGGGCATCGTGGCATCATACTCGGCCATGCAGACATAGTTGACCGGGAAACGGCCGTAGCGGCGTTCAAACCCGTCAAACTCGTCATCGACAAAGATGCGGGTCATCTGGCGGGCGCGGTCGGGGCGGAAGTTCATGAAGATGACGGTATCGCCGGCCTCAACCCGGCCGCCCTCGCAGGTGATGACCGGTACGACAAACTCATCGGTCACGCCGTTTTCATAGCTCTTGTCAATCGCTTCCTGGGCGTTGGCAGCGCGCTCGCCCTCGCCGTAGACAAAAGCGGCGTAGGCCTTCTCCTCGCGATCCCAGTTCTTGTCGCGGTCCATCGCATAGTAGCGGCCGGTGACTGTCGCGATCTCACCGATGCCGAGTTCGTCAAGCTTTTTCTGCAGGTCCGCCAGGAAGCCCTTGCCGGAGTGCGGGTCGGTGTCGCGGCCGTCCATGATGCAGTGCAGGTAGACCTTGGTCGCGCCCATGTGCTTGGCCATATCCAGCACGCCGAACCAGTGGTCGGCATGGCTGTGCACGCCGCCGGTGCCGACAAGACCCATCAGGTGGATGGCCTTGCCCGCGTCGATGGCGGCCTTCATATTCTTGACCAGCACGGGGTTTTTCTTCATTTCTCCGTCTTCGATCGATTTGGTAATCAGGGTCAATTGCTGGTAGACGATGCGGCCGGCGCCCATATTGGTGTGGCCAACTTCGGAGTTGCCCATCTGGCCGTTGGGCAGGCCGACGGCCATGCCCGAAGCCTCGATGGTGGTCATCGGGTAGGTGGAAAAGATTTTATCCAGATTTGGGGTGTTGGCGGCCTCGACGGCGTTGCCCTCCTTGTGGTCGGGTGTCCAGCCGAAGCCGTCCATGATGCAAAGAAGAACAGGTTTTTTGCTCATTGTGATGCTCCCTTATAAGCGTTGTCTTGGGCTATTGAACAGTGCAATTCATACTTGCGGGTTGCCGTTGTTATAGAGTTCAGCGTTAACCGTTTAAAGTTTCGATAAGGGGCGCCTGACGGCGCGATTTGAAAGAGAAACGAGAAGCATAGCGGCTATTTTCTAAAACCGCGCGCGCAAGCGCACACCACATCTAAACTCTCAACTCTAAACACTAAAACCTCAGCCCTTCGTCGCCGCGGCGACGATGATGGCAAACTGGTCGGCTTTGAGCGAAGCGCCGCCGATCAGGCCGCCGTCCACATCCGGCTTCGAGAGCAGTTCCGCCGCGTTGCCGGCGTTCATGCTGCCGCCGTACTGCACGGTCAGGCCCTTTGCGGCATCCTCGCCGTAGAGCTCTCCGACCACCTTGCGGATCGCCGCGCAGACTTCCTGGGCCTGGTCGGCGGTGGCGGTGCGGCCGGTGCCAATGGCCCAGATCGGCTCATAGGCGATGACGACGTTTTTGAGTTCCTCGGCGCTGACGCCGCCGAGCGCGATCTTGACCTGCATGCGGACGAGTTCTTCGGTCACGCCCTGCTCACGCTGGTCAAGGCTTTCGCCGACACAGATGATCGGCTTGAGGCCGGCTGCCAGCGCGGCCTTGGTGCGCTTGTTGACCGTTTCGTCGGTTTCGGCAAAATACTGGCGGCGCTCAGAATGGCCGATGACCACATACTCCACCCCGAGGTCAACGAGCATATCCGCACTGATCTCGCCGGTGAAGGCGCCGGACTTTTCAAAGTGGACGTTCTGGGCGCCGACATGGACGTTGGTGCCCGCGCACTTGGCAACGGCGACAGCCAGGTCGGTGGCAGGCACGCAGACGACAACTTCGCAGCCGGCGTACTCAACCTGCGGGATCAAATCATCCAGCAGCAGCCCGGCCTCGGTCGGGGTTTTGTTCATCTTCCAGTTGCCGGCAATGATGGCTTTGCGGTTCTGTTTATCCATAGCGTTGAATCTCCTTCATTTTATACAATACCAAATTCTACCGAAAAAGGCGCGGCGGCCGAGCCGCCGCGCGCTGCGGTTTCCTATACAGTTTCAGATATACCTTAGGCGTTCTGGATGCAGGCGATGCCGGGCAGTTCCTTGCCTTCGAGGTATTCGAGCGAGGCGCCGCCGCCGGTGGAGATGTGGGTCATCTTGTCGCCCAGGCCCATCTGCTGGACAGCCGCCGCGGAATCACCGCCGCCGATGACGGTGGTGGCGTCGCTTTCGGCCATCGCCTTGGCAACCGCGAGGGTGCCGGCAGCCAGCGTCGGGTTTTCAAACACGCCCATCGGGCCGTTCCAAACAACCGTCTTGGAAGCCATGACGGCGTCGGCAAACAGCTTCATGGTGGCGGGGCCAATGTCACAGCCTTCCATATCGGCCGGCATCTCGGTGACGGGGTAGATCTTGGTGTCAACCGGCGCGTCGATCGGGTCGGGGAAGTCGGTGATGCAGGCGGTATCGACCGGCAGCAGCAGCTTGACGCCCTTGGCCTCGGCCTTGGCCATCATCTCCTTGCAGTAGTCGAGCTTCGAATCGTCGCACAGGCTCTTGCCAATCTCATAGCCCTGGGCTTTGAGGAAGGTGTAGGCCATGCCGCCGCCGATGATGAGGGTATCGACCTTCTCCAGCAGGTTGGCGATGACGTTGAGCTTGTCCGCAACCTTGGCGCCGCCGAGGATGGCGGTGAAGGGACGGACAGGATCGTTCACCGCATTGCCGAGGTACTTGATTTCCTTTTCCATCAGATAGCCGACCGCGGTATCGGTGACATACTTGGTCACGCCGGCGGTAGAGCAGTGGGCGCGGTGGCAGGAGCCGAACGCATCATCCACATATGCATCGGCCAGGGAAGCGAGCTCCTGGCTGAAGGTATCTTCGTTCTTGGTTTCTTCCTTACGGAAGCGGGTGTTCTGCAGCAGCACAACATCGCCGTTGCCCATCGTGGCGGCAGCGGCCTTGGCCTTGGGGCCGACAACATTGTCGTCATCGGCGAAGGTGACCGGCTGGCCGAGTTTTTCCGCCAGGCGGGTCGCAACCGGCGCAAGGCTGAACTTGGCTTCGGGGCCATTCTTCGGCTTGCCGAGATGGCTGCACAGGATCACCTTGGCGCCGTCCTTAATCAGCTTCTGGATGGTCGGCAGCGCGGCGTTGATACGGTTGTCGTTGGTGATGACGCCGTCCTTCATCGGGACGTTGAAGTCACAGCGGACAAGCACCCGCTTGCCGGCGTAGTTTTCATCGTCGATGGTCTTTTTGCCCAAACCCATGGTAAAAACTCCTCTCGATCACATTTGCAAATCATTGATCCGGCGTCGGCCCTGAGCACAATCGCCGTACCTGCTTCTATTATACGCAGAATCCCCCCCGCGCGCAAGAGGAAGCTGATAGTTTTTTAACTAGACTTGAGCGCCGAAAACAAAAACGCACCCGCAACGCGATTTAAAAATTCAGCCGGCGGTTTCCGGTTTTCTTTTCATAATCGCGCTGCAGGCGCGTTCCTTAAGACTCGGAACTCTAAACGCTCAGCCTCTCCAACTCATGGGGCTGCGTCACGGGTTCACTTCTGTTCCGGCAGGTGCCACTTCCAGTTGAGGATTTCGGGCAGATCCTGGCCGACTTCATGGATGTACTGCTTGTGCTCAACAAGTTTGTCGTTCATCTGCTGGATCAGATAGGCGCCGCGGTTGCCAAGCTGGGGCAGGTGCTTGATCGCATCCTTGACAAGGTGGAAGCGGTCAATTTCATTCTGCACACGCATATCGAACGGGGTCGTGATCGTGCCTTCCTCCTGGTAACCATGGACGCTCAGATTGCGGTTGGCACGCTCATAGGTCAGCTCGTGCACCAGGGTCGGATAACCGTGGAAGTTGAAGATGATCGGCTTGTCCTTGGTGAACAGCGCATTGTAATCCGTATCGGACAAACCGTGCGGGTGCTTGGTGCTGGGTTCGAGCTTCATGAGGTCCACCACATTGATGACCCGGATCTTGAGCTCCGGCATCGCGTCGCGCAGGATCGTAACAGCGGCCAGCGTCTCCAGCGTCGGGGTGTCGCCGCAGCAGGCCATCACGAGGTCGGGTTCCTCGCCGGCGTCGCTCGAAGCCCAGTCCCAGATGCCGACGCCCTGGGTGCAGTGCTTGACGGCTTGCTCCATCGTGAGCCACTGCGGGCGCGGATGCTTCGAGGTGACAAGGACGTTGACATAATCCCGGCTGCGGATGCAGTGATCGAAGCAGGAAAGCAGGCAGTTGGTATCCGGCGGCAGGTACAGGCGAACCACGTCCGCTTTCTTGTTCGCAATGTGGTCAAGGAAGCCGGGGTCCTGGTGGGTGAAGCCGTTGTGGTCCTGCTGCCATACATTGGAGGTCAGAATCAGGTTGAGCGAGGCGATGCTCTGCCGCCAGGGCAGCTGGTTGCACACCTTCAGCCACTTGGCATGCTGCGCGACCATCGAATCAACCACGCGGATAAAGCTTTCGTAAGAGGCAAAGAAGCCGTGGCGGCCGGTCAGCAGGTAGCCTTCAAGCCAGCCTTCGCACAGGTGCTCGGAAAGCATCGAGTCCATAATGCGGCCGTTGCGGGCCAGGAATTCGTCGCCTTCCACCATTGAGGAGTTCCAATCGCGGTTTTCTGCCTCAAAGCATTTGTACAGCCGGTTGGACATGGTTTCGTCCGGTCCGAAGACACGGAAGTTCTTGGCGTCGGCGTTGAGCTTGAATACATCGCGGATGTAGCCGCCCAGCTCGATCATATCCTGCTTTTCGACGCTGCCCGGGAACGGGATATCCACCGCATAGCTGCGGAAATCCGGCGTGCGCAGGTCATGCAGCAGCTTGCCGCCGTTGGCGTGCGGGTTGGCCGCAATCCGGCGGTCGCCGGTGGGGGCCAGTTCCTGCAATTCAGGGATCAGGGTGCCGTTTTCATCAAACAGTTCTTCCGGCTTGTAGCTGCGCAGCCATTCTTCCAGCTGGGCCATATGCTCTTCCTGGTTCGGGGTGCCAACCGTCAGGTCGATCGGCACCTGATGGGCGCGGAAGGTCCCTTCGATCGGCTTGCCGTCCACCACCTTCGGCCCGGTCCAGCCCTTCGGGGTGCGCAGAACAATCATCGGCCACTGGATATGGCCAAGATCCTCGCCGGCACGGGCGCGGCGCTGGATATCGTGGATTTCCTCCACCACGGTATCCAGGGTCTCGGCCATCTTTTCGTGCATCGCCATCGGCTCGTCGCCCTCGACAAAATAGGGTTTCCAGGAGCAGCCGAGGAAGAAATGCTCCATTTCTTCGCGGGTCATCCGCCCAAAGACGGTCGGGTTGCTGATTTTATAGCCGTTCAGATGCAGGATCGGCAGCACCGCGCCGTCACCGACCGGGTTCAGGAATTTGTTGCTCTGCCAGGAGGTGGCCAGCGGGCCGGTTTCGGCCTCGCCGTCGCCAACCGTGACGGCGGCGATCAGGTCCGGGTTGTCGAACACGGCGCCAAAGGCGTGGGCGATCGAATAGCCCAGCTCGCCGCCCTCATTGATCGAACCCGGGGTTTCGGGCGCGACATGGCTCGAGATGCCGCCGGGGAAGCTGAACTGCTTGAACAGCTTGCGCATACCTTCCTCATCACGGCTGATGTTCGGGTACACCTCCGAATAGGTGCCGTCCAGATAAGCGTTTGCAACAAAGAAGTTGCCGCCATGGCCCGGGCCCGAGATCAAGATCATATCCTGGTCATACTTTTTGATTACACGGTTCAGGTGCACATACACAAAGTTCTGGCCCGGCACGGTGCCCCAGTGGCCGACGATCTTTTTCTTGACATCGTCGCGGGTCAGCGGCCGGCGCAGCAGCGGGTTGTCCAGCAGGTAGAGCTGCCCGGCTGCCAGATAGTTGGACGCCCGCCAATAGGCGTTGATTTTTTGCAGTTCTGTTTTGTCCATTGGTTGTTTCCTCCTCATTCTGATTCTATGTCTGCGGCGGGACGGCGGCAAAATTTTGCTCTTCGCTCCGCCTGTTGACGCATTGCGCTGCGCGCAATTTCGCGGCATAGCCTGTTTTGCACATGGTTCACTGCGCGGCGCCCCTGCATTGGCCGCCTGAGCGGCGGCCGATAGCAGTGGAACAGGCTCGCTCTTCGCTCCGCCTGTTGACGCATTGCGCTGCGCGCAATTTCGCGGCATAGCCTGTTTTGCACATGGTTCACTGCGCGGCGCCCCTGCATTGGCCGCCTGAGCGGCGGCCGATAGCAGTGGAACAGGCTCGCTCTTCGCTCCGCCTGTTGACGCATTGCGCTGCGCGCAATTTCGCGGCATAGCC
>URKR01000020.1 GCA_900548355.1 uncultured Oscillospiraceae bacterium | reverse complement strand
CGGCCGTGCGCCGGCGGCCGGCCGTCGCGGCCTGGCGGCGGCGCAACGCCCCGGCTTTTGCGGCCTGCGTGCTGCTGACGCTGTTCGCGCTCAGCAACACGGTCAGTTATAGCAGCGCTTCCTTCACAATCCCGCTGCCCGGGCCGCTGCTTTCGCTCTGCGGCATCTTCCGCTCAAGCGGGCGGATGTTCTACCTCGTCGCCGCCATGATGCTGACCTGGGCCATCTATACGCTGCGCGCCGCGCTGGCGGCCCTGCCGCTGCGGCCGGCCGGCAAAACGGCGGCGTTCTGCGCCGCGCTGGCCCTCGTGCTCGGCGTGCAGGGGTGGGACCTCTCGGCCGTTGCGGCCGAAAAGCGGGCCAAATTCAGCCCCGAAACCCCGATCACCGAGACGGTTGCGAACGCCGAGGAAACCGCAGCCCTCGGCGTCGGCCACACCAAATTGCTGGCGGCCGGCGATGTGCGGGACGACCGCCTGCGCACCCTCGCAATTTTGGCCGGCAAGCAGGGGCTGGCGACCAACCTGGATATCGCGGTCTCCGGCCAGCACAACGCCGCAGCCCAAAGCCGGGCCGATACCGCCGCGGCTTTGCAGGCCGGGCAGTATGAGACGGACGCCGTCTATGTCACGACCGACGGCGGCGTCTGGGAAAGCTGGCAGCAGATCTTTGCCGGCGAGGAAAGCCTTGCTTTCTTTGTGGTCGATTCCTGTTATTTCATGGTGCCGGTGACGTAAGGGCGGCCCACCCAGAATGTATTCGAAAGGATTTTTTCCCTATGCGTGCAGTTATCCAACGTGTATCCTCGGCCTCGGTCGTTGTCAACGGCGGCGCGCCGCGCGCCATCGGGCCGGGCCTTGTCATCCTGCTCGGCGTCAAGGACGGCGAGGACGGCGCGATCGTGCCAAAGCTCGCCGCCAAATGCGCGAACCTGCGCATTTTTGATGACGACGCGGGCAAACTCAACCTCAGCGCGGCTGACCGCGGGTACGAAGCGCTTGTCGTTTCAAACTTTACGCTCTACGGCGATACATCCCGCGGCAACCGGCCGAGCTTTATCCGCGCGGCCAAAGGCGAAGCCGCCGAAACTCTCTATGAAAATTTTCTGCAGGCGCTCGGGGGGCAGGGCCTCGCCGGCGTGCAGCATGGGGAGTTTGGCGCCGATATGCAGTTGAGCCTGACCAACGACGGCCCCGTCACCATCGTCATCGATACCGACGAATGGGCCCGCCACTGACCCTGATGGAGGTAAACCATGAAACTGATCCCGATCGCCGGCCCCTGGCCGCTGTGCACCAACACCTTCCTGCTGGTGACCGCCGCCGGCCACGCCGTCGCCATCGACCCCACCGCCGACCCGGCCGAATACAAAAGCGCTGCGGCCGAGCATGGCGCCACGATCACCCATGTCTTTCTGACCCACGGCCACTATGACCATGTCGGCGCCGTTCGGGCGCTGCGGGCCGCCGGCGCAAAGGTTTGCGGCGATGCGGCCGATGCGCTCGGCACCCAGCTGCACCCGCTGACCCCGGCCGACCTGGACGAAGCCTGGCCTGCTTCGGGTGAGCTTGCGGTGGATGAGCTGCGTTTTCGCATCTGGCGCACGCCGGGCCACAGCGCCGGCAGCGTCGTCATCGCCTGTGAAGGGCGGCTTTTCAGCGGCGATACGCTGTTTGCCGGCAGCTGCGGCCGGATCGACCTGGCCGGCGGAGACCCGGCCGCCATGCGGCGCAGCCTGTCGCTTGTCGCCAATCTGCCGCTGCCGGATTCCACCATCGTGCTGCCCGGCCACGGTGAAGCCACCACCCTCGGGCAGGAGCGCCGTTCGAACCCCTACCTGCTGGGTGGGCTGTAAGGGGGCGTTTGCATGCAGATCCTGTTGCGCGGCGCGGCCGCCGGTTATGAGGCCGAGCATGTCGCCCGCATCTTCTTCCCCGGCGCAAGCCTGGCCGGGGCCGATTTCCCGCTGGAGGAACCGTCCGCCGATGTCGTCGCGGCGGTGGACCACAACCTTGCCCAGATCGTCTACCTGCGCCGCGGCGGGGTGCTGCGCTGGCGCATGGCCTCAATCGACCGCGATACCCCGCGCAAGGACCGCGAACTTGCGCTCTGCAAACTGCTCTACGGCCTGCTCTGCACCGAAACCGGCGTCCGCCCGCCCTGGGGCATGATGACCGGCGTGCGCCCGGTGCGGATCATCCACGATATGCGGGCCGAAGGCGCCTCGGAGGCGGAGATCGAAGCCCGGTTCCTGCAAACCTACGACTGCACGCCGCAGCGCTTCGCAACGGCCAAATCCATCGCCGACCGCCAGGCCCCGATCCTGGCCGCCGCGCAGCCGATGGACTGCAGCGTCTACGCCGGCATCCCGTTCTGCCCGTCGCGGTGCAGTTATTGCAGCTTTGTCTCCCGCACGGTGGGGGACAAGGCCACCCGCGCCCAGATCGAACCCTATGTCGCCTGCCTGTGCCGGGAGCTTACCGCCACCCGCGAAGTGGCCGACGCCTGCGGCCTTTCCATCAAGACCTTCTATATCGGCGGCGGCACGCCCACAAGCCTCAACGCCGTGCAGCTGCGCCGGCTCATGGAGCATATCCGCCGCACCTTCCCGCTCGAAACTTTGCAGGAGTACACCGTCGAGGCCGGCCGCCCCGACTGCACCGACGAAGAAAAACTGCGCATCCTGAAAGAGTACGGCGCCACCCGCATCTCGATCAACCCGCAGACCTTCTCGGACGAAGTGCTGCGCAACATCGGCCGCAAACACTCGGCGCAGGATATTCTCGACTGTTACCGCACCGCCCGCGCCGTCGGCCATGACAACATCAACATGGACCTCATCGCCGGCCTGCCCGGCGATACCGTCGAAGGCTTCCGCCATTCGCTCGAAACCGCAATCGCCCTTGAGCCCGAGAATATCACGGTGCACACCCTGACTCTCAAGCGGGCGTCGAACCTTGTCGTCGAGCACCGCGCGGCCGAGTACGATGATGTCGCCGCGATGCTCGAACAGAGCGCCCTGCTTGAAAAAGCCGGCTATGTGCCGTACTATCTCTACCGCCAGAAAGGCACGCTGCAAAACCTCGAAAACATCGGCTGGTGCAAACCCGGCAAGGAATGCCTGTATAATATCTATATTATGGAGGAAGTCCACTCGATCCTTTCGGCCGGGGCCGGCGGTTCCACCAAGCTGGTGGAACCCGGGCGCCGCCACGGCAAGATCGAGCGCATCTTCAACTTCAAATATCCGACCGAGTACATCGACCGTTTTTCCACCGTACTCGCCCGCAAGGAAGGAGTGCAGCAGTTTTATGAAACGCATCGGTAAAACCCCGCCCCCCAAGCGCCTGGTCGGGTGCGAGCTCATCGCGCTGGCCGCGCGTGACCCCGCCGCCTTTGTCGAAACCTGTGAACAGCGCTACCATGATCGCCTTGACGCCGTGGCGCAGAAAGCGCTGGAAGCCGGGGTGCAGATCATCATGCTCACCGGGCCTTCGGCTGCCGGCAAAACCACCACCGCCCACAAGCTGGCCGACCGCATCGCGGCCGCCGGCGTGCGCAGCGCTGTGATGAGCCTTGACGATTTCTTTGTCGGCGAAGGCCGCTACCCCAAACAGCCCGACGGTTCGGACGACTATGAATGTGTGGAAGCGCTGGACCTGCCGGTTCTGCGCGGCTGCCTGCGCTCTCTGGCCGAAACCGGCGTCTGCGACGCGCCGGTGTTCAGCTTTTTGCAGCAGAGACCTACCGGCGAAACCCACCGCATCGACGCGCGCGGCGGCATCGCGATTGTCGAGGGCCTGCACGCCTTCAACCCCGCCCTTGCGGTGGATGAACTGCCTGACGGCACCGCGCTGCACCTGTACGCCGGCCTGCGGGAAGAATACGCCGGCCCCACCGGCGCGCGCCGCCTGGCCACCCGGGATATCCGGCTGGCCCGCCGCCTGACCCGGGACTTTCTGTTCCGCGGCCATGACGCCGATTTCACCCTTCGTCTCTGGCCGCATGTCTGCGAATCAGAGGATAAATACATCAAGGCCTTCAAATCCCGCGCCGACCTTGTGCTGGATACCTCCTTCAGCTATGAAGTCTGCCTGTGGGAACATTACACCCAGCAGATGCACGCCACCGCCCACGCCGCCCGCCTGCGGGAGCTCTGCGCCCGGTTTGCCGATTTCGTGCCGCTGCCCGGCGCGGTGGTCCCGGCCGACAGCATGCTGCGGGAATTTATCGGCCCAAAAGATGCGAACAATTCTCAGGAATGAGCGGCCGGCGCAAAAAGTTCATGAAAAGGTAACAAATCTTTCTTGAACCAGATTGAAAAAACCGGTCTGATCGGCTATAATGCTGGTAGCACGATCCTTTTCCCCGGTGGCGCACCCGGTGCGCGATACTATCTTTACAGAAGAGGTGTTTTCCATGACGTTTGAATTGGATATGGATAAGATCAAGGAGCAGAGCCTCCAGTTTGTAGAAATGGCCAAAAAGACCGCCGTTGACCTGGCCGACAAAGGCAAGAACCAGCTCGACCTCATCAATGAGCAGACCCAGCTTTCCAAGGCGGAGCGTCAGCTTGGCGCGCTGGTGTACAGCCTGCATAAATCGGGCGAGGAAAATCAGCCGCTTTTGGATAAGTACCTTGAAAATATTGAGGAAATCCACGCCCGCATTGAGGCGATCAAAGCCCGGATGACCCCGGCTGAAGCCGATGAAGCGGCAAAGACCGCCGCCGACACCGCCGACGTGGTGGAAACCGCCGAAGCTGCCGCCCCCGAGGAAGAAACCGAGGAGGAGGACGAATTCGCCGGCCGCCCCACCAAGACCTGCCCGGTCTGCAGTGCCAAGGTGGATATTGACGCGCTGTTCTGCAACCACTGCGGCGCCCAGCTGTAAGCCGCGGCCGGGGCGGGCCGCCGTTTCCACTTGACAAGGCCCGAACCCCTTGTGTATAATGTGGCGCGGTCTTTTCCGCGCGGAGATGCCTATGATCGATTACCCAGCCAAAGACCGCTACACGGCCGACGACCTTGTCGCCATCGTCGCGCTGCTGCGCGACCCCGAAAACGGCTGCCCCTGGGACAAAGCCCAGACCCACGCTTCGATCCGGATGAACTTCCTGGAAGAAGCGTATGAGGCTGTCGATGCCATTGACCTGAACGACCCCGCCCTGCTGCGGGAAGAACTCGGCGATGTGCTGATGCAGGTGGCGTTCCATGCCGTGATTGAGTCTGAGTCCGGCCGGTTCGGCTGGGGTGATATCTGTGACGAAGTCTGCCGCAAGCTGATCGGCCGTCACCCGCATATTTTCGGCCCGGCCGAAGCGGCGGACGGCATAAATGATTGGGATTCGATCAAAAATAAAGAAAAGGGCCGCCTGACCCTGGCCGATGACCTTGCCAGCGTGCCACGCGCCATGCCGGCGCTGATGCGCGCGGCCAAGCTGCAAAAACGGGCGCAGCGCCACGGCGTTGCCCCGCCTGCCGCCGATGCCCGAACGCTTGGCGAAGCGGCGGCCGCGCTGGCGGCTGCGCCGCCCCAAAGCGAAGAGGCAGGCCGGGCGCTGGGCGCGCTGCTCACCCGGGCGGTGGCGCTGGCCCGCCAAAAAGGGCTTGACCCTGAACAGGCGCTGATGCAGGCGAACGATGCGTTTGCCCAAAGCGCCGCTGAACCAAACGCCTGAAAGCGGGGCAAGGCCCCTGCTTTTGGCTCATAGAGGAATTGCCGGGCCCCGGCGCTGGCACAGGGTTGCCCCGCGGCTGGCCCGGCAGGTTTCACCCAAACACCTGGAGGTAAATACCATGACCAAAGTTGAACTGATCGCCGCTGTGGCCGCCACTGCCGGCCTCACCAAAAAGGATGCCGAGAAGGCTGTCAGCGCTACCCTCGATGTGATCACCGAGGCCCTGCAGAAGGGCGATAAGGTTTCTCTGGTGGGCTTCGGCACCTTTGAGGTGCGCGAGCGCAAGGAACGCCAGGGCCGCAACCCGCAGACCCGTGAGCCGATGACCATCCCGGCCTCCAAGCTGCCCGCGTTCAGCGCCGGCAAAGCCCTGAAGGACGCCGTGAAGTAAATCCCACCCCGGCAAGATCGCCCGCTTGCACCGCCGGCCCCCTGGCCGTGCGGCCGGCGGGCCTTTTTTGTGTTTGCAGAGCTATACAGCTTTATGAAGCGTTGAGTTTCGGGCGGAGCGTTTATTATATGGCGCGCCTTCGGCTTCAAACTCTATCGTTTACAAATTTCCGTATGGAAGGAGCCAACCTATGCGTTTGGATAAATACCTCAAGGTCAGCCGGCTCATCAAACGCCGCACCCTGGCCAACGAAGTCGCGGACGCCGGCCGTGTGCTGGTCGGCGGCAAGCCGGCCAAGGCCAGCTACGCCGTCAAGCCCGGCGATATCATCGAAATCACCTTCGGCAACCGCCCGGTCAAGGTGCGGGTGCTTTCCACCGAAGAGCCCAAGGGCAAGGATGTCGCCCGGGAACTCTATGAAGTGATTGAGAGCTGAGCTTCAGGGGCGGACCGTTTGGATTGGGCGCTTGGCCCCCCGCGCTCAAAAAAGCGATTTTCAAAACGTGCCGCGAGACGCACCGAAGCGTTGAGCGCTCCACCCAAAACTCTTTCAAAAAGAGGAATACCATCCCCTCCTGCCGCATACTGTTATAATGCGGGTACATCTTATTCAGCAGGAGGGGTCTTTGCCATGCCGGAAGAACACAGCGCGCAGCCAGCCGTCACGCGCGAACACGCGCTCACGCTTGAAAACCGTGCCCGGCTCACCGTGACCGGTGTGACCAGGGTGCTCAGCTGCGATGAAACCGGCGCGACGCTGCAAACGGCGCTCGGCGACCTTTCAATCGGCGGGCAGGGCATCCAGGTCAGCGAGCTTTCGGTCCGCACCGGCCAGGTGCAGATTTCAGGCAAGATCGAATTTCTGCAATATGCCGAAAACCGCCAGAGCGGCGGCGGGCTGCTGGCCCGCCTGCTGCATTGACCGCCGCGCCCGCCCTGGCGGCGGTGGCGGAAGATTTTTTGTACTGCCTGGGCCTGGGGCTGCTGCTGGCTGCCCTGCGGGATGCAAGCGGCCTGATCTTCGGCAACGGGCGGGTGCTCGGCTTTGTGTGGGACGTCGCGGCCTTTCTGGCGGCGGCGGTTGCGCTGTGCGGGTTTGCGGCCGGCGCTTCGGCTGCCGGGCTGACCCGCTGGTATATGGCGGCGGGGCTCGCGCTTGGGGCGCTTTCCTGGCACGGGGCGGTATCCGGCGCTCTGCACGCGGCCGCTTTCGCGCTGCTGCGCCGTGCCGGCCGTGCCGCGCGCCGGGCTGCCGCGGCGCGAAAGCGCGGGAAATCTCTCTCAAAAAGTAACAAACAGGAAAAATATGTTGCAAACAAACCAAAAGATATTGTATAATAAACGCTGTATAAGAGCTTTGAATCCGGCATAAGGGGGGCGGCCAGGCGGTGAAACGGAAAAACGGATTCTCCCGGCGGCTGCTGCCGCTGGCCGGGGTGCTGCTGTGCGCTTCGCTGTTTTACAGCCTTGTGCGCAGCCAGATGAGCATCACGGCCAAAGAACAGGAACTGGCCGGGGTACAGGCGCAGCTGAGCAGCCAGCTCGCCCAGAATGAGGAGCTGCAGCGCACGCTGGACGACGGAGAAGATGCCATCATTGAGCGCATTGCCCGTGAACAGGGGTATGCCAAGCCGAATGAGCGCATCTGGGTTGACATCAGCGGCAAATAACGGTACAGGTGGGCGGGGCTTGCGGCCCGATCCAACCCCGGCCACTGTATAGACACGAAACCATTTGAACGATTCAGAAAAGGGGTACAAGAGTTTGGCTTTACAGGTTGGGGATATCATCGAAGGCAAGGTGACCGGCATCAAGCCGTTTGGCGCCTTTGTCTCATTGCCGGAAGGGAAGAACGGCCTTGTGCATATTTCGGAAGTTTCCTACGAATATGTGCAGGATATTGCCACGGTGCTGAAGGAAGGGCAGGCTGTCTCGGTCAAGGTGCTCTCGATCGCGCCGGATGGCAAAATTGCGCTGTCCATCAAGCGGACGCAGCCCGCGCCGCAGCGCACAGGGCACCAGGGCGGTGCGGCGCACGGGGCCCCGCAGCGGCAGCAGCGCCAAAAGAAGGAAGCGCCGCCCCGGGTGTGGCAGCCCAAGCCCCCCGCGCCGCAGAACAACCTGAGCTTTGAGGATATGATGGCCCGCTTCAAGAGCCGCAGCGAAGAAAAAATCGCCGACCTCAAACGGGTGACCGAAAACCACCGCGGCGGGTATTCGCGCCGCCGCGGCTGATTGAAAGCCACGCAACCAAAACGCACAGCGGCAGGCCACTGCCCAGCCTTTCTGCATAGGCTGGGCGGTGAGCGCTGCCGATTTTCTTTTGCCGCCGCGCCGGCACGGTTTGCCCGGTATGCGGCCGTGCCACAACACAGAAAGGACTTTTACGCCCTATGCCCTATACCCTGATTGCGCCCTGCTTTTTCGGCACCGAATCCACCCTGGCCTTTGAGGTGCGCCGCCTTGGCGCGCAGAATGTCCAGGTCAGTGATGGCCGCGTCCAGTTTGAAGGCGACGCCGGCCTCATCGCAGCCGCCAACCTCAACCTGCGCACGGCCGAGCGGGTGCTGTTGCTGCTGGGCCGCTGGCAGGCGTCCACCTTTGACGAACTGTTTGACGGCGCCTATGCCATCCCGTGGGAGGAAATCCTGCCCGCCGACGCAGCCTTCCCGGTCAAGGGGTCCAGCCTGTCCAGCCAGCTCTCGAGCGTGCCGGCCTGCCAGAGCGTTGTGAAAAAAGCCGTCGTCAAGCGGCTGATGGCCGGCCATAAGGTCAGCGCTTTGCCAGAAACCGGCCCGCTGTACAAACTGCGGATCGCCCTGCGCAAAAATACGGCCGAGATGCTGCTTGATACTTCGGGCGACGGCCTGCACAAGCGCGGCTACCGCAAAAACGCGACCCTTGCCCCGATCAAGGAAACCCTCGCTGCCGGCATTGTCGATTTGGGCCGGGTGCGGCGGGACAGCTTTGTCCAGGACCCGTTCTGCGGGTCCGGCACCCTTGTCATCGAAGCCGCGCAGAAGGCGCTCAACATTGCGCCCGGCCTGCGCCGCCGGTTTGCGGGCGAACATTTCGGCTTTCTGCCCGCCGAAGCCTGGCGGCAAGCCCGCCAGCAGGCGCTTGAAGCGGCCAAGCCGGACGCCGCCTTTGAAGCCGAAGGCTTTGATATTGACCCCGCCGCCGTCGCGCTGGCCACCGCGAACGCCAAACTGGCCGGGGTGGGGGACCGCTGCCGGTTTGCTGTGGCCGATGTGCGGGACTTCCGCCCGAACCCCGAAGCCCTCGTGCTGACCAACCCGCCCTACGGCGAGCGGCTTGGCGATGCGGCCGAAGCCGCCGCGTTGGCCGCGGCGCTTGGCAAAGTGTGGCGGTTCTCGCCGGGCAAAGGGCTCTATGCGATCACGGCCGACGCCGATTTTGAAGCGCATTTCGGCGCCAAAGCCAACCGCCGCCGCAAAATCTACAACGGCATGATCCCGTGCCAGCTGTATATGTACTTTTGATTAGTAAGGGGAGGTTAGCAAAAAAATGGACGACCTCAAACTTGCCGTGCTCATTGATGCGGACAATATTTCGCCCAAGTATGTCAAGGTCATTCTGGACGAAGCCGCTTCCTTCGGCGTGGCCGCAGCCAAGCGCATCTATGGCGACTGGAGCGACCCGCGGCTCAAAAGCTGGAAGGACGCGCTGCTCAACAATTCGATCATCCCGATGCAGCAGTATTCCTACACAACCGGCAAAAACGCGACCGATTCGGCCATGATTATCGACGCGATGGATCTGCTCTACTCCGGCAACCTCGACGGGTTCTGCATCGTCTCCTCGGACAGCGATTTCACCCGGCTGGCCGCCCGCCTGCGCGAAGCCGGCAAGCTCGTCATCGGCATGGGGGAGAGCAAGACCCTCGGCCCGTTTGTCAAAGCCTGCGACCAGTTCAAGTACCTTGACCTGATCCTCGGCCATCAGGAGGAAGAGGAAGCCGCCCCCACCGCCACCGACGAAGCCGAGGCCGCCGCGATGGCCCAGGCCGGCGACGACACCGCCATCAACCGCGATTCGGTCGCCAAGCTCGTGCGCGGCATGATCGACGAGATGGACGACGGCACCGGCTGGGTGCGCACCTCCCGCGTCGGCGACCAGCTCATCAAGCGCTACCCGGACTTCGACGTGCGCAACTTCGGCTCCAAGAGCCTGAACAAGTTCCTCGCCTCCTTCCCCGAGATGGAGGTCGAGGAGCGCATCCTCGCCAACGGCAACCCGATCCAGTTCGTGCGGATGCGCCCCGTGCCCAGGCCTGCCTCGAAATCGGGTAAAAAGCTGCCTGCCCACAAAACCCCGGCCACCCACAACGCAAAGAAACGGTCGGTGCGGAAAAAGTAGAGCGCATAAAAATAAAGAGTGAGGAAGACCTCGCCGGCAGAAAACGAAAGCTGAAAATTGCAGAAATGCAGATAAAAATTGTGGCTATCCCTGATCCGAAAGCCGGAACGTTCGCCATGCTGCGCCTTCCTGTAGGGGCCGATGCTTGCATCGGCCCGCAGGCTTGCGGCAGGGCAAGCATCCGCCCCTACAGCAAGCGCGGAGGCAAAGGGGATAGCCACAATTCTTTATTTTTCATCATTCATTTGTCGAATTTTCTCCCGCCGCAGATTCGCCGCTTACCGCGTAAATCCTGCCGCCGTCGCCCTCGTACCACAGGGGATACCGCGCGGCGTACCAGGTTTCGCTGGCGGCCCATTCAGCCGAGAGCGAGGCGTCAAAGACGACATAATCCACGCCCCAGGCGGCCAGCGTCGCTTCGTCGGGGTTGGTGTATAGGGCGACCAGCGCGTTATACTGGTTCGAATAATCCAGCCCGTGGAAGTACAAAAAGGTTGCCGAACCGCACAGAATCTGCCGCCCGGCCAGACTGCAGACCGGGGCCAGATGGCTGTCGCTCGTTACAAATAAGGCGTCGGGCGCGGCGTTCTCGTCCACATAGGCGGCCAGCGCAATGTCCCCGGCACTCCATTGCCCATAATCGCTGAGCAGCTCCCGCCCGAAGGTCAGCACGCTGCCGAACATCCCGAGAAAACAGCAGCCGCTCATCGCCACCGCCCGCCAGGGCAGCGCCCGGATCACGGCGGCAAGATCGACCAGCAAATTGGCCACCAGGATGCAGCCGAGCAGATGCCAGATATAGAGCAGCTTGTTGTTGTCGTAGAGGTTTGTCTGGAAAACGACGCACTCGGCCAGCGCCCAGATCGCAAGCCCGCCGCCGTAAAACCACCGCTGCTTGGGCCTGGCGTGCACAAACGCCGGCAGCAGCAACAGAAAGACCAGCCCGATGTTTTTGATGTAGAACCAGAAATAATTGTCGGTCAGCGTGCCGTCTGGGTTGTTTGACCAGTTAAAGTGCAGCCGCAGCATGTTTTCGCCGGTCACCGCATGGCCGACGACGGTGCCGAGCGTCTCGGGCAGCCAGATACCCCCGCAGACGAGCGCAAGCCCCGCCCAGGGCAGGATAACTTCACGCAGCGGCCGGCCTTTGGGCCGCGCGGCCAGCGTGTAGACACCGCAGACCAGGCAGCAGAGCACCAGCGCCAGCGCGCTGTGGGTTTGCAGCAGCGGCAGCGGCAGCACCAGCGCGGCCAGCCAGGGCCACAGCCGCCGCTCGCTTTGCATTGCGAACCGCCACAGCAGGTAGAGCGCCGGGAACAGCACGCACCAGCCCAGCAGCGTCGCGCGCTGCGGCACCAGCAGATCGACCACCGGGTTTACCCACAGGATGTTTTTGTCGGTGTAGTTGGTCGGGGTTGTATAGTAGCCGGTAAAAATCGAGGCAAAATCCGCCGCGCTGCCGAGAAAATAGGCGAACCCGAACCCGCTGCCCATGAAAAACAGCCAGAAGGCCAGACAGGCCTTGCCCGCGCCGCCCAGCACTGCCCGCGCCAGCTGCCAGGCCATGCCGTACACCGCCACAAGCCCCGGCAGCAGCGGCAGCAGATAGGCCAGCCGCAACGGCGCACCAAAGAGAAGAAAAACGCTCGAGACACTCTCGCACAAAAACGGGTATCCCATCGGCAGGTCGCCGGCCAGCATCGGCTCCACCGGCGGCAGCACCCCGCGCACCGCAATGCTCTTGATGTAGGCCAGGTGCAGCGCCAGGTCGCCGTAGCAGCTCTGGCCGGTGTGGTAACCGCCGTCAACAAGGTGCAGGATGTGGGTATGCAGCAGATAGATTGTGACAGCCAGCAGCGGCAGCACACAGGCCCACAGCGCGTGGTCGGCGGCATCGCGCGGCAGCTTGCCGTGTATTCTGCGTGTGGGGGCGGGTTCCATATCCGCCCGGCTTGCGGCCGGCCGTGCGCGCAAAAGCGCTGCCGGCGCCCCGCGCCACAGCAAAACCCCAATCCCCGCCGCCAGCGCGCCGGCCAGCGCCGCGGCCGGCAGCCGAAAGCCGAGCGCCCAGCCGAGCGCCCCCGGCAGCGCCGCCAGCAAACTGACCCCAAACCCGCACCCCAGCGGGATCACCACCCCGGCCGAAGCCCCGGGCAGCGCCCGCCGTGCGGCCAGCAGCCCGGCCGCGAGGAACACCGCCAGGTAGCAAACGCTTGCTGCCGCCCCGATCATCAAACCCAAATCCATCTCAGATGCCCTCCCCGTCAAACGGCGGGGTATATTCCTCCCGCGCGCTGGATTTTTCCTGCATATATCCTTCGGTCAGCCCAAGCCGGATCGCCTCGTTTACAACCTGCCGGTATTCATAGCTCGTGATCCGCCGGCCCAGGCCGTGGTCGGCGGCCTTGTAAAACGGGGTGAACTGGCTCATCAAACTCAGCAAAAACGGCGGCCCGCCGGCCGGAACCCAGTCGGCGGCTTCGGCCTCGGCACGGATCGCGGCCAGCCGGGCCAGCACGGCCTTGCTGTCCGCCGCGTGGCCGGGCAGCACAAGGTGCCGCACAATCACGCCGCGCTGCAAATAGCCTTCGGCATTGTACACCGGCGCGCCGGTCTGGGCGATCATCTGCCGCAGCGCGGTTTCGGCCACGGCGGGGTAATCCCGCGCGCGGGAAAGCTCGGCCGCCAGCGCCGGGGCGGCATATTTGTAATCGGTCAGCCAGATATCGACAATTCCGTCGAGCGCCCGCACCGTCTCGACCGTCTCGTACCCGCCGGTGTTGTAGACGACCGGCAGCCGCAGCCCTTCGGCCCGGGCGGCCCGCAGCGCCGGCAGCACCCAGGGCAGCCACTGGGTCGCCGTGACAAGGTTCAGGTTCTGCGCGCCCTTTTCCTGCAATGCAAGGAAAATATCCCGCAGCCGCGCCACGTCGATCGGTTTGCCCAGCCCCTGCTGGCTGATCGCGTAGTTCTGGCAGTAGCAGCAGCCCAGCGCGCAGCCGGTGAAAAACACCGTGCCGCTGCCGGTCGGCGCGTCGGGGGCGCCGCTTAAGCAGGGCTCCTCCCAGTGGTGCAGCGCGGCGCGGGCGGCCAGCAGCGTATCCCCGGCTCCGCACAGGCCGGTCTGCCCGGCGGCCCGGTTGGCCCCGCAGGCGCGCGGACAAAGCGCGCAGGATGCCGGCAGCATAATGGGGGAGAGAGAGGGGTGGGACATGGGAAACCTCCTGGGTGTGGGGATGACGGCGTACGGCCTGCGCCGTTCTTTAAAAAGTTGCTGCAAGAGTTCAGAGTTAAGATGTGGTGCGCCTTCGGCGTGTCTTTGAAAAAGACGGGAAGGTGCTGCCATTTTTTGAGGTGGCGCAGCTGCCGATCCACCATATCTAAACTCTTCACTCTCAACACTTACACAAACTCTTTATGGAAAGTTTAGCACAAAACACAGAAATGTGGTATACTAAAGACAAACGAAAATAAAAACCGGCTGATCCGGCCGGCTTCAAAGGAGGCTTTTTTATGTCTACCCCCCACAATCGTGCTGAAAACGGCGATTTTGCCAAAACAGTCCTGATGCCCGGCGACCCGCTGCGGGCCAAATTCATCGCCGAAACCTTCCTGGAAAACCCGCGCCTTGTCACCGATGTGCGCGGCATGCTCGGCTATACCGGTACCTACCAGGGCCGCCCGGTCAGCGTGATGGGCAGCGGCATGGGTATGCCGTCGATCGGTATCTATTCCTATGAGCTTTACACCCAGTACGGGGTTGAAAACATCATCCGCATCGGGTCGGCCGGCTCTTATACCGAAAAGGCCAAACTCTTCGATGTGCTGCTTGCAACCGGCGCCTATTCCGAAAGCAACTACGCCGCCGTCCAGTCCGGCGATACCGATTCGACCCAGCGCCCGAGCGAAACCCTCAACGCAGCGCTGCGCCGCAGTGCCGCCGCCCAGGGCATCCCGCTGATCGAGGGCGTCATCCATTCCTCCGATGTTTTCTACCGCCAGCCCAGTGACCAGAAGCCGACCTACTGGGAGATCCTGCGCGATGAGAAGGGCTGCCTTGCCGTTGAGATGGAAAGCTTCGCCCTCTTCCACAACGCGAAGGTGCTGGGCAAAAACGCGGCCTGCCTGCTGACCATCTCGGACAGCTTTGTCTCGCCCGAAATCACGACGGCCGAGCAGCGCCAGACCAGCTTCACCGCGATGATGAAGGTAGCGCTGGGGGCGGTCGAATGAGCGGGGCCAAACTGCCGAAGGCCGAAGCCGCCGCCCTGATCCGCGCGGCCTTTGCAGCGCGGGAAT
Source organism: uncultured Oscillospiraceae bacterium (assembly GCA_900548355.1). Taxonomy (GTDB): domain Bacteria; phylum Bacillota; class Clostridia; order Oscillospirales; family Ruminococcaceae; genus Gemmiger; species Gemmiger avicola. The sequence continues at coordinate 20,356 of URKR01000020.1, read as the reverse complement.
ACGCCTATGTGCCCTACTCCCGGTTTGCGGTCGGCGCGGCCCTGCGCGAACAGGGCGGGCAGGGCCGGGTGTTTACCGGCTGCAACATTGAAAATGCGTCCTACACCCCGACCAACTGCGCCGAGCGCACCGCCCTGTTCAAGGCTGTCAGTGAAGGCGCGCGTCAGTTTGACGCCATCGCGATTGTAGGAAGCAAGCTGGGCGAGCGCAACACCCTGGTCACCGGTCCGTGCGGGGTGTGCCGCCAGGCATTGTATGAATTCGGCGGCCCGGCCCTGGTTGTGATTATGGCCAAAAGTGAGGACGATTACATCGAAACGACGCTGGGCGAACTGCTGCCCTATGGTTTCGGGCCGCAGAACCTCGACGTCGATCCCAACCGCTGACCCAGACGCCGAAAAACCTAGAAGGAGCTTTTTCCCAACTATGATCGAATTTCTTTCGCGACGCCGCCGGCTGGCGGCCGGGCTGTGCGCGCTGCTGGCGGCCGGGCTTGTCGGCTGCGGCAGTTCCGGCGCCCCGGATACCGAAACCCAGAACCCCGCCTTGCTGGAAGACGCCACCTTTACCCTGACCGTGCCCGAAACGACCGACGCATCCTCTGCGGAGCCTGTGCTGGACGGCCAGGGCGCGCTGATTGCCTATGTGGCCGGGCCCGAAGGCGCCGAAACCGGCACCGATGCGGCCGGCTGGCGCGGCGTGCAGGCCTTTGCCGATACCTTCGGCTACACCGCGCAGCTCTTCACCGCACAGGAGGATACCCCCGCCGCCCGGCAGGAGGCGCTGCGCGCTGCGGCCGAAAGCGGCGCCCCGATGGTGGTCTGCCATGGTGAGGCAATGGCGGTGCCGGTGTTTGAAATCCAGCGCAATTACCCCTCCACCGCTTATCTGCTGCTTGACGCCGAGCCCCATAACGAAGACTATACCCTTTATGAGACGGCCAGCAACACCCACTGTGTGCTGTATAATGAGGAGCAGGCCGGGTATCTTGCCGGGTATGCCGCCGTGATGGAAGGGTACACCGCGCTCGGCTTTATCGGGGCGGATTCCATGCCTGAAACCGCGAGCCTTGCCAACGGCATGCTGCAGGGGGCCGAGGCCGCAGCCGAGCGCCAGGGCCAGCAGGTCCGGTTTGAGATGTGGTATGTCGGCAGCGGGGAAGCCACCGACGAGGTCACCGCCCGGGTGGGCAGCCTGTTTGCCGACGGCGTACAGGTTGTGATGGCGGATGGCGGCGACCTGCTGACCAGCTGCATTGCGGCGGCCGAAAACAACGGCGGCCAGGTCATGGGCGCCGGGTGGGACGCTTCCTCCCGCAGCGACCTTGTGCTGACCAGCGCGCTGGAAAACGATTCGATCGTTGTGCAAAACGAGCTGTACAGCTACTTCACCCAAGGCGGCTGGGGGGATGCTGCCGGCACCACCGAGCGCATGGGCGCGGCCCAAAGCGCCATCAGCCTGCCGCTTGGCAGCTGGAAGTTCCGCCAATTTACCACGCAGGCCTATCAGGACCTGTATACCCGTTTGTATGAAGGCACGGTGCGGGTGGAGCGCTACCCCGATACCGTCACCCTGCCCGATTGCCCGAACGTGGCGCTGAATATCATGAATTAGTGCCGTACTTTTTAGAAAAATGCAAAGAAATCGCAATATTTTTGTTATGCTTTTGTAATGTCTTTTCGCATCCCGGGCCATTGAAAAAAGGCGCGGGATGTTTTATACTGGGTACAAACGGGCGGCGCCCGCGGGGCCTGCCCGCCCTTTTGCCGTCTGTCTTTACCATCAAAAGGAGAGTACAACATGAAAAAGATTCTGTCTGTCTCGATGGCTGCGGCCATGACGCTTTCGCTGGCTGCCTGTGGCGCCGCCAGCAGCGAATCGACCGCCGCTTCCAGCGAGACCACCACCTCCAGCGCGACCAGCGAGGCCGGCGCCATTGAGGCTTCCGCCGTCACCGGCATCGCCCAGTGCTGCGACGTCGGCACCATTGACGACGAGAGCTTCAACCAGGGCTGCTGGGAAGCCATCAAGGCTTACGGTGAGTCCAACGGCGTGGAAGTCAACTACTATCTGCCGCCGGACGATCCTTCTGACGAAGACCGCCAGACCCTGATCCGCAACGCGGTCAATGACGGCTTCAACACCATCGTCTGCGTCGGCTACCTGTACGGTTCCTCCATCGCCTGGGCGGCTGAGGAATACCCCGACATCAACATCATCGGCGTTGACATCACCGCCGGCGATATCGGCACCGAGGAGATCCCCTCCAACGTCTACTGCATCACCTTCAAAGAAGAGCAAGCCGGTTACCTGGCCGGTTACGCCGCCGTTAAGGACGGCTTCACCCAGCTCGGCTTCCTCGGCGGCCAGGCTGTGCCCGCCGTTATCCGTTACGGCTACGGCTTCGTGCAGGGCGCTGACGCCGCTGCGCAGGAGCTTGGCACCAACGTTACCATCAACTACTGGTACGGCAACCAGTTCTTCGGCGATGCCAACATCACCGCCCGTATGGAGAGCTGGTACTCCGGCGGCACCGAAGTTGTCTTTGCCTGCGGCGGCGGCATCTACACCAGCGCCGTCGAAGCGGCTGTCAACTATGACGGCTGGGTCATCGGCGTTGACGTTGACCAGCACTATGTCGGTGAAAACGGCGTGGCTGACGGCGCTTACAGCTACAACCCGTTCCTGACCTCGGCCATGAAGGGCCTGGGCGCTGCTGTGACCGACGCGCTCGACCATGCGGCCAGCGGCACCTGGAGCGAAGTGGGCGGCACCAACGGCAACTACGGCCTTGAAGAGGGCGATTACATCGGCCTGCCCACCGCTGAGACCAGCTGGGCTTTCCGTACCTTCACCGTTGAGGACTACCAGGCTGAGCTCGAAAAGCTCCGCTCCGGCGAAATCACCGTGGACAACAGCTCTGACCCGGCCGTTCAGCCCACCACCAGTGAGTTCACCACCGTCAACTATCAGGAGTAAGTCTCCTTTCTTCCTTTCTTTTCTGCGGCGGGCGTCTTGGCGCCCGCCGCCTTTTCTTATAAAGAGTTTTGCCCGCCGCAAGGAAAAAACACAAATTCTTCTGGATTGCCTTGTGGAAGAGCGCAAAAAATTGTATAATATAACCAGTAAATTTTAGAAAGGAGCGTGAGCAGATTGGCAGAGGATTTCGTAATTGAGATGCTGCACATCACCAAGGAGTTCCCCGGCATCAAGGCGAATGACGACGTCACCCTGCAGCTGCGCCGCGGTGAAGTACACGCCCTGCTGGGCGAAAACGGCGCGGGCAAATCCACGCTGATGAGCGTGCTGTTCGGGCTTTACCAGCCTGAGCACGGCGTCATCAAGAAAAACGGCCAGGAGGTCAAAATTCACGACCCCAATGACGCCAACGACCTTGGCATCGGCATGGTGCACCAGCACTTCAAACTGGTTGAGTGTTTTTCGGTGCTTGATAACATCATGCTCGGTGTGGAACCCTGCAAAGGGGGATTCCTGCAGAAGGATGTCGCCCGCAAAAGGGTTATGGAACTCTCGGAAAAATACGGCCTGCGTGTTGACCCCGATGCGCTGATCAGCGATATCTCGGTCGGTATGCAGCAGCGTGTGGAGATTCTCAAGATGCTCTACCGCGACAATGAGATCCTGATCTTTGACGAGCCGACCGCCGTTCTGACCCCGCAGGAGATCGATGAACTCATGGAGATCATGCGCGGCTTCAAAAAAGAAGGCAAGAGCATCCTCTTCATCACCCATAAACTCAACGAGATTATGGCTGTGGCCGACCGCTGCACCGTCCTGCGCAAGGGCAAGGGCATCGGCACCGTCGAGATTGCCGGCACCACCAAGGAAGAACTTTCCCGCATGATGGTCGGGCGCGATGTGCAGTTTGCCGTTGAAAAAGCCCCGGCCAAACCCGGCAAACCCGTGCTTACGCTGGAAGGCGTCACAATGACGAGCCACCTCCACAAAAAGGATTCGGTCAAAAACGTCAGCCTGACCGTTCACGCCGGCGAAATCGTCTGCCTGGCCGGCATCGAAGGCAACGGCCAGACCGAGCTGGTCTATGGCCTGACCGGCCTTGAAAAGCTGACCCGCGGCACCATCACGCTGGACGGCAAGGACATCACCCACGCTTCAATCCGCCAGCGCTCGAAGGATGGCATGAGCCACATCCCCGAAGACCGCCACAAATACGGCCTGGTGCTGGATTACAGCCTTGAAAAGAATATGGTGCTGCAGCGTTACTGGGAACCGCAGTTCCAGCACGGCGGCTTTATCCGGCAGGATGCGGTGCGCGCCTATTCCGACCGCCTGATCGAGCAGTATGACGTGCGCAGCGGCCAGGGCAGCGATACCATTGTGCGCAGCATGTCTGGCGGCAACCAGCAGAAGGCGATCATCGCCCGCGAGATTGACAAGGAACCCAAGCTGCTTGTCGCGGTGCAGCCCACTCGCGGGCTGGATGTCGGCGCGATTGAGTATATACACCGGCAGATTGTGGCCGAGCGCGACCGCGGCACCGCCGTGCTGCTTGTCAGCCTGGAACTGGACGAAGTCATGAACCTGTCCGACCGCATTCTTGTCATGTATGAAGGCGAAGTCGTCGGTGAGTTTGACCCCAAGGCGACCACGGTGCAGGAGCTTGGCCTGTATATGGCCGGCGCCAAAAAGCAGGCAAAGGAGGCGCAGTGAGATGGCAAAGAAACAAACACCCAAAATGCTCGGCGCCAAAGCCAAACTGCAGCAAAGCGTGCAGACCGTTATGGCCGCGCTGCTCTGCATCCTGATCGGCCTGGTTGTCGGCCTTGTGGCGCTCTTCATCATCAACCCCGAACACGCGATCGACCAGGGCTTTATGCGGATCATCCAGGGCGGTTTTTATGACTTCCCCTACGGTGTCGGCCGCACGCTGGTCAATGCCGCCCCGCTCATTATGACCGGCCTTTCGGTTGCTTTTGCGTTCAAGACGGGCCTGTTCAATATCGGCGCGGCCGGCCAGTACACGCTGGGGGCTTTTGGCGGGCTGTACTGCGCGCTGGTGCTGCACCTGCCGTGGTTTGTCTGCCTGCTGGTTTCGGCGCTGTTCGGCGCGGTCTGGGGCGCCATCCCGGGCTTTTTCAAAGCTTACCTCAATATCAACGAGGTCATCACCTCCATCATGTTCAACTGGATCGGGCTTTACCTCGTCTGTGAAATCATCTACGGCCGCGGTTCGGGCGCGATGTATGACGCCAACAACACCCGTACCTGGAAGGTGGCCGACGCTTCGCCCGCGTCGCTGATCCCTTCCGGCGGCATGTCGGAGCTTTTCCACACATCCAGCAACACGATCGCGATCTTTTTGGCGGTTGCGGTGGCCATTCTTGTCTGGATCATCCTTGAAAAGACCACCTTCGGCTATGAGCTCAAGGCCGTTGGCCTGAACAAAAACGCCGCCCGTTATGCCGGCATCAATGAGAAAAAGAACATCATCCTTTCCATGACCATTGCCGGCGCGCTGGCCGGTTTCGGCGCCGGGCTGCTGTATCTGTCTGGCGGCGCCGAGTGGAACCCGCTGAACACCACCACCCTGCCGGCCATGGGTTTCAACGGCATTGCCACCGCGCTGCTGGCATCCTCCCACCCGATCGGCACGATCTTCTCCTCTTTGTTCATCTCCCACATTTCGGTGGGCGGCAGCTTCCTGCCAACCCGGTATTTTCCGCCCGAGATCGCTGATATGATCTCCGGCATCATCATCTACCTCTGCGCGTTCGCAATGCTGTTCCGCAGCTTTATTGGCCGGTTCCTGCATTTCGGCAAGGATGGCGGCAACGTCAACGCCGAGCCGGACGCCCCCGCCGCCACAACCAAGAAGGAGGGCGAATGACATGCTGTTGCTTATCAAATATACCCTGCTCTATGGCATTGTGCTGATGCTTGTCGCATTGGGCGGCATGTTCAGCGAACATTCCGGCGTTATCAATATCGCGCTGGAAGGCATCATGGTTATCGGCGGCCTGGGCGGCGTGCTTACCGTCGCCATGCTGCAGGGCACCGTGCCGGCCTGGCTGCTTGTCGCGCTGGCAATCTTTGTCGCCGCGCTTTCCGGCATGGTCTATGCGCTGCTGCTGGCCTTCGCCTCCATCAACCTGAAGGCGGACCAGACAATCGGCGGCACCGCGCTCAATATGCTGGCGACCGCCCTGGCCGTCATACTGGCCAAGATGTACAACGGCTCTACCTCTTCCAAGGTCAGCTACACCAACAACGCTTTCCTGTTCAAGATCGGCGGGCTGGACCTCAGCGTCTTTATCCCGCTTGGCATTGTACTGCTCATCGTCAGCTATATTGTCATGTACAAAACCCGGTTCGGCCTGCGGCTGCGCGCCTGCGGCGAGCATCCCCAGGCGGCGGACTCGGTGGGCATCAATGTCTACAAAATGCGCTACGCCGGCGTGCTGATCTCGGGCGTGCTCGGCGGCATCGGCGGCCTGGCCTATATCATCCCCTCTGTCCAGACCTGGAGCTTTGAGGTCGGCGTGGCCGGCACCGGCTTCCTTGCGCTGGCGGTTATGATCTTCGGCCAGTGGAAGCCTGTGCACATCTTCGGCGCGGCGATGTTCTTTGCTGTTTTCAAGAGCCTTGCCAACATTGCCGACGCAACCTTCCTGGCCCAGCTGGGATGGTCTTCCAATATCTACAACATGATGCCCTTCATCGCTTCGATGGTCATTCTGGCTTTCACCAGCAAGAACAGCATGGCCCCCAAGGCGGAAGGCGTGCCGTATGATAAGGGAAGCCGGTAAAAAGGAGTTTGGAGTGAAGAGTTGAGAGCTTCAATGCCGTGCGCGGCGGCGCGCTTTTGAAAGAACGGGAAAGGCTTTCCAACCGCTTTCTCGAGCGCGCAGCAATGCTTTGCCTTAACGCCACATGCTGAAATCTTAACTCTCACAACACAAAAACCGGGCGGCCGCCTGGCGGTGCTTTAACCCGCGGGGCGGCTGCTCGCTGTTTCGGAGGTGACTCTCATGCGAATGTACGACATTATTGCCAAAAAACGGGACGGCGGCGTTCTGACCGAAGCCGAGATCGCCTTTGCGGTCAAAGGCTATGTCGCCGGCGAAATTCCCGATTACCAGATGAGCGCGCTGCTCATGGCGATCTATCTGCGCGGTATGACCGATGCCGAAACCGCCACCCTGACCGATGTTATGGCCCGGTCGGGGGACATGGTGGACCTTTCGAGCATCCCCGGCGTCAAGGTGGATAAACACTCGACCGGCGGCGTGGGGGATAAGACCACCCTCGTCATTGTGCCGATCGTTGCGGCCTGCGGCGTGCCGGTCGCCAAGATGAGCGGCCGAGGCCTGGGCCACACCGGCGGCACAGTCGATAAGATGGAGTCTGTGCCCGGCACCCGCACAAGCCTGAGCCAGGAGGAATTCTTTGCCCAGGTGCGCCGCATCGGGCTGTCGGTCATTGGCCAGAGCGGCGAAATCGCCGTTGCGGACAAAAAGCTCTACGCCCTGCGGGATGTCACGGCCACCGTCGGCTGTATCCCGCTGATCGCCTCCTCCATCATGAGCAAAAAGCTTGCGGCCGGCTCCGATGCAATCCTGCTCGATGTCACAATGGGTACCGGCGCCTTCATGCAGAACCTTGACGATGCGATCGAACTTGCCCGGCTCATGGTCTCGATCGGCACGGCGCACGGCCGGCGGGTTGCGGCCCTCATCACCGATATGGACAAACCTCTCGGCCATAACATCGGCAATGCGCTCGAAGTGGCCGAGAGCATGGCCGTTCTGCAGGGCCGCGGCCCGGCCGATCTGACCGAGGTTTGTATGCAGCTTGCGGCCAATATGCTCGTGCTGGCAGGCAAGGGGGATCTGGCCGCCTGCCGCCGCATGGCGGAAGAGGCCGTTGCCGACGGCTCAGCCTTTGAAAAATGCTGCCAGATGTTTGAAGCCCAGGGCGGCGACCCGCGCTACCTGCGCGACGCCGCACTCTTCCCCAAGGCGAAGTATGCCCGTGACCTTGTTGCACAGCAGGGAGGCTACATCACGGCCAACGATGTCGAAAAAATCGGCAATGCGAGCGTGCTGCTCGGCGCGGGCCGCATCAAGAAGGAGGACGCGATCGATTTCGCGGCCGGCATCACGCTGCGCAAAAAGCTTGGCGACGCCGTGCAGCCCGGCGATGTGCTCTGCACCTTCTATGCCGACGATGAAAGCCTTTTCCCGGCGGCTGAGGAGATGTACCGCGCCGGCCTTGTCATATCGGATCAAAAACCGGGCGAGCCCCCGCTGATCTACGCCCGCGTCACGTCCCGGGGCGTAGAGAAGCTGGCGTGACGAAGCCCGCGGGGACGCAAAGGAATCAATAAGAAATAAGACAAGGTGGATTGCGCAGAAGCGCGATCCACCTTGTCTGCTTTATTCTTGATTCTTAACTTATTTCTTGATTTGCTTCGTCAAACCTCTTCCAGCTCCCCGCGCGAGCTCGCCTTCAGGTAGGCGTAGATGAACCCGTCGAGGTCGCCGTCCATAACGGCCTGTACGTTGCCGGATTCATAGTTGGTGCGGTGGTCTTTGACAAGGGTGTAGGGCATAAAGACATAGCTGCGGATCTGGTGGCCCCAGGCAATCTCATTCTGCACGCCCTTGATGTCGTCAATCTTGTCTTTGTGCTGCTGCAAAGCGATCTGATACAGCTTCGCCTTCATCATCTCCATCGCGTACTCGCGGTTCTGCAGCTGGCTGCGCTGGGTCTGACAGCTCGTCACAATGCCGGTCGGCTTGTGAATCAGGCGCACAGCCGAGGAAGTCTTGTTGATGTGCTGGCCGCCCGCGCCGGAAGAGCGGAACACCTGCATCTCGATATCGGCGGGGTTGATCTCGATCTGGATGTTGTCGTCCAGCTCCGGCATAACTTCAAGGCTTGCAAAGCTTGTCTGCCGGCGGGCGTTTGCGTCAAACGGGCTGATGCGCACTAAGCGGTGCACGCCGTTTTCACTTTTCAGCATGCCGTAGGCGTTCGCGCCCTTGACCATCATCGAAGCGCTCTTGATGCCGGCTTCGTCGCCGTCCAGCACGTCCAGTACCTCAACCGAATAGCCGTGCTGTTCGGCCCAGCGGTTGTACATGCGGTAAAGCATCTCGGCCCAGTCCTGCGCCTCGGTGCCGCCGGTGCCGGCGTGGAAGGTCAAAATCGCGTTGTTGTGGTCATACTCGCCGTTGAGCATCGTCATCAGCTGCAGCTCGTCAATCTCCTTTGCCACTTCGTTGACGGCCTGTTCGCCTTCCTCCACCAGAGCCGGGTCGTTCTCCTCTTCAATCATCTCAAGCAGGGTGCCGGCTTCCTCGTACTGTGTGCTCAGCTTGCGGAACCGCTCAAGCTTGTTTTTCAGCTCGCCCATCTCGCCGTAAACTTTCTGGCTGCGCGCCTGATCGTCAAAAAAGCCGGGCATCGTCATCTGGTGTTCCAGCTCGGCCAGCCGTTTTTCGCTCGCTTCAATCGACAGCGCATCCCGCAAGTCGTTGACCGCCGTCTCATAGCCGTTCAGTTTGGACTTCAGTTCATCAATCGTAATCATATCGTTACCCCTAGACAGAATTGTGCAGTATAGCAATATATGAGTTTAGTATACTACGAAACAGCGATACTGTAAAGGGGGCGGCCCTGTCTTGTCCCGCCGCGGTGCGGGTGCTATAATAGGGCCATCTGTACAAAAGGGGAGAAAGATGTGAAAACTTTGCCGCGCACTGTGTGGGAAGTGCTCAAATTTGAAGCGGTCTGCAAGCTGCTTGCCGTCTGCCTTGTTTATCCGCTGCTCAGCGGGGTGTTCCGCATTTACGCAACATCCGAAGGCCTGCATTTCAACGGCGGCCTGATCCCGGCGTTTCTGAGCCCGGCCGGCATTGTGGTGGTTGTCTTTGTCGCGCTGGGCGCCACTGCCTTTGTGTATTGGGAAATTTCCACCGTCATCCGCATTGCGGCCCTGACCCGCCAGGCCGTGCCGTTCACCTGGCGCGAAGTCTGGTGGGGGTCGCTGTGGGGGTTCGGCGCCCTGCGCGGCGTATCACTGCCTGTGTCTGGGGTATTCTACCTCGGCGTGTGGCCGCTGTGCGTCATCGGTTATGTCAACAGCCTGCTGCCCACCCTTGCATTGCCTGAATTTATTTATGGGGAACTGCGCCGCTACGGGGAACTGGGCATGGCGGTCATGATTTTGATCCCGGCGCTGTATTATCTGGCCGGGATGCTCTGCCTGTTTGCGCCGCTGTATATGGCGCTGCGCCGGCAGCGGTTTTTTGCAGCCGCCGGCGAAAGCCTGCGTGCATGGAAACGCAGTTTCTGGCAAAACGGCCGCCCGGCCTGGCAGGGACCGGCCGTGGTTGCCGCCTGCCTGGTCTGGATGAATGTCGCCACCCACATCGCGCAGTTCTGGCGGCGCAACCGGCTTGATCTTGTCGATTTTGACGCGGCCTTTTTCCACAACCTGCTGTATTCCCAGGCCTTCCGCATTGATTTTGCCTACTGGCTTGTGCGAGGCGCGTTCGACGCCGCCGCGATGGCGCTCTTCGTGCGGCTGCTGCTGGCGGCAGCCGACCCCCGGAAAATGCTCTGTGCCGAAGCCGACCCTGCCTGGCAGGGGGATGCCGGCATCATCGCCGGGGTGCTGCGCCGGCGGCTTGGCCGGCTGCGGGCGCGGTGGCTGGAACGCTGGCGCCGTCGCTCCACCCGGGTGGCGGCCGGCGTTCTCGGTCTTGCGGTGCTGGCCTGGGCCTGCCTGGGCGACGCGCCGCCGCCGCTTGTCCATGCGCCGATCGTGATCGGCCACCGCGGCAGCATCTATGATACCGAAAACACCTTGCCCGCCTTTGAAGCGGCCGCCGAATACGGCGCAGATTATGTGGAACTTGATGTCCAGCTTTCGGCCGATGGGGTGCCGGTTGTGCTGCATGACGGCAACCTCTGGCGGCTGGCCGGGCAAAACCTGAACGTGGCTGAACTGACGGCAAAAGAGCTCTGCGCCATTGGGCTGACGCCCGGCGGCTTTTCCACCGAAATACGGTATATCCCGACTTTGGAGGAAGTCCTGCAATGGGTGCAGGCTGACGCCGGCCGCCCGGGCCTTCTGGTGGAACTCAAACCCTCCGCGGAGGATGCGGCCGCCCTGACCGAAGCCGTGCAGGCGCTGGTGGAAGCATATGGCCTTGGGGACCGGCTGCTGTTCATGTCGCAGGATTACCCCAGTATGGCGGCGCTGCAGCAGGCCCATCCCGACTGGTGGGTGGGGTACTGCGCCTATGCTTCGGCCGGCGACCTGGATGAAGGCATCTGGCAGTATGACATCGATTTCCTTGCCGTGGAGGAATCCATGGTTTCCAACCGGCTGGCGCGCCTGGCACAGGAAGCCGAACTGCCGCTGTATGTTTGGAGCGTGTATGATGAAGATAAGATGCTGCAATACCTGCAGATGGGGGTTACCGGCCTGATCACCGATTTCCCGGATATTGCCCGGCGCGTTGTGGACAGCTACCATGCCCCCGCGCAGGCCGCCTGAAACCGGCCTGCGGCCGTAACGTTGCGAAAAAACTGCGAAAAAGCCTGCAGAGCCGCGCCCAAACGGCATTGTTCATGGAAATTTCTTTGCTTTCTATGGATTGATGGTGTATAATAAGCACAATCCGACCGGGTTTCTGGATACAACCTGGCCGCAACCAACGGAGGACAAACACAAACCATGAAAACCTATATCGGCAGTACCTGCCCGGTCTGCCATCAACCGTTTGCAGAAGGGGACGATATCGTCGTCTGCCCGGACTGCGGAACACCCTACCACCGCGCCTGCTGGCCGAAGGACAATGTCTGTGTCCATGCGGCCGAGCATGCCGCAGGCTTTGAATGGCAGCCCGACGCCCCTGCGGCGGCGGAAGATGGCGAGCCTGCCTGCCCGAACTGCGGCGCCCACAACCCGCCCGGCGCACATTACTGCAACCATTGCGGCGTGCCGCTGCCGGAACACCCCGAAAGCCCTGATAACCCCCGCAACATCACCGAAGACGGCCCCGGCCGCCCGATTTATGAAAACCCTGATTATGAAAGCCGCCACGGCGCTGCCTACCACAGCCAGGGCGGGAACGCCGGGCCGGCCGGCCACACGGCCCAGCCTGACGACGCCTATGCGCCCTTTGGCGCCGGCATGTACCAGAAGGTGCTTGGCCCCGAAGACCCGATTGACGGCATCAAAGCGCGGGATTGGTCCACCTTCCTGGGTAGCTCAAGCATCTATTATCTGCTGCAGTTTTACCGCATGCAGGAAACCGGCCGCAAAATCAGCACCAACTTCGGCGCGCTGCTGCTGGGGCCCATCTATTTCTTCTACCGCAAAATGTGGAAAGAAGGCGCTGTCTTTGCTGCGGTGGATCTGCTGCTTACGCTGCCGGTTTACCTGACAATGCTGGTGGTCTCAAACGCCGCCATCACCAGCGGCATGCCTACCGACTGGCTGATAGCGGCCATGAACATCACCTCGGTTCTCAGCTGGGTGGTCATGGTGGGGCGCAGCCTGGCGGCCAACTATCTGTATCATCGAACCTGCCTGCACCGCATCCAGGCTATTGAAGCGCAAAACCTTGCCCCGCAGCCCCGGCAGGACGCCCTGGCTCTGCGCGGCGGTACCTGCCTGCCGGCAGCATTGGGGTATGTGGCGTTCTGCTTTGCGGTTGCATTTGTGCTGATGCTGCTCGGCGTGGACCCGATCGCGGTGACAACGCTGTTCGGTATATAAATTCAAGAAGGCAATGAAGAAAATTTGGGAGGAATTCGCTATGAAAACTACCCTGGTCATCATGGCCGCGGGCATCGGCTCGCGGTTCGGCGGTGGGATCAAACAGCTGGCCGCCGTTGGCCCCAACGGTGAGATTATCATGGATTTCTCAATCCATGACGCCATCGAAGCAGGCTTCAACAAGATTGTGTTCATCATCCGCCACGATATTGCCGATGCTTTCCGCGCAGCAATCGGGGACAGGATCGAACGCATCTGCGCCGAGCTTGGCGTTGAGATTGCCTACGCCTACCAGGAACTGGACGCCCTGCCTGCCGGCGTGGCCCTGCCTGCCGGCCGCACCAAGCCCTGGGGTACTGGCCAGGCCGTGCTGGCCTGCAAGGGCATTCTGGATACCCCGTTCGCCGTCATCAACGCCGACGATTATTACGGGAAGGAAGCTTTTGTCCAGCTGCATACCTTCCTGCAGGGGTATGACGCGGCCAAGCCCGGCGCGCTGTGCATGGCCGGCTTTGTGCTCAAGAATACTTTGAGCGACAACGGCGCAGTCACCCGCGGCATCTGCCGCATGAACGAGGAAGCCTACCTGACCGGCGTGGACGAGACTTCCGGTATCACCAAAACCGCCGACGGCGGCGCCGAAGCCGGCGGCCAGGCCATCGACCCCGAAAGCCTTGTTTCGATGAATATGTGGGGCCTGACCCCTGAGTTTGTCGGCCTGCTGGAAGACGGCTTCCGCGAATTCTTTGCCAAGATGGACGGCAATGCGCTCAAGGCTGAGTATCTGCTGCCGATCTATATTGACGAGCTGCTCAAAGCCGGGCGCGTCACGGTCAAGGTGCTTCCCACCCATGACCGCTGGTTCGGCGTGACCTACCAGGAGGACAAGCCGGTCGTCATTGAATCCTTTGCCAAGCTGGTGGAAGCCGGCGTGTACCGGAAGGATCTTTTCAGCGACCTGAAAAAATAAAAACAGGAAACGAGGAATGTATCCCGCGGCGCGTCCCACAGGCCGCCGGGGTGACATGCCTCGTTTTTTTGCAGCTTGCCGCACCTTTGCGGCGCTGCGCACGAAAATTGCAAAACCTTGGAATCACAGGGCATGGAAAGCGAGGGCAAAATGCGGTATCGTAACAATAGGAGGGATGCCTGTATGACCAAGCAATTGGGGGAAACCCCCACCAATCGATCCGAACTGACCCCGGCTGAGCGGGACGATGCCCTCGCCTTTGGCGTTGAGCGGCTGCTTCGCTTCGGGCTGCGGCACGCACTCATCAAAAAGATGGATGTGCTTGTCGCACGCAACACCCTGCTTGACCTGCTGAACCTGGCTGCGCCGTATGAGGGCAAGGTTCCGAAGGAGGACCTGGACACCCCAACCGTGATCCTGGACGACCTGCTTGACCTTGCGGCGGCCAAAGGCTTGTTTGATGGCGATGTGCCCCAGTACCGCATCAACTTTGAAACCCGCCTGATGGGCGCGCTGATGCCGCGGGAGAGCGAAGTCTGCAAAAAGTTCCGCAAGGTGATGGCCAAGCACGGCCCCAAGGCCGCGACCGATTGGTTCTACGATCTGTGCGTTGTCTCCAACTATATCCGCACAGCGCAGATTGCCCAGAATATTCAGTGGAAAGCCGAAACGCCATACGGCGAGATGGAGATCACGATCAACCTCACCAAACCGGAAAAAGACCCCAAGGTCATCGCAATGGAGCGGCTGCAGCCCGCGGCCAGCTACCCCAAATGCATGCTCTGCAAAGAGAATATCGGCTACGCCGGCCGCATCAACTTCCCGGCCCGGCAAACCCACCGCATCGTGCCGCTGAACCTGGCAGGGGAACCGTTCTATCTGCAGTACAGCCCCTATGCCTACTTCCATGAGCACTGCATCATCCTGCATGATGAGCACAAGCCGATGACGATGGACCGCGCCACGCTGGCCCAGATCTTTGATTTTGTCTCCCAATTCCCGCATTATACCTGCGGCTCCAACGCCGATCTGCCGATCGTCGGCGGCAGTATTTTGAGCCACGCCCATTTCCAGGGCGGGCGGTATGTTTTCCCGATGCAGAAAGCCCCGGTCGCCCTGCCGCTGCGCAATCCGCGCTATCCCGGCCTGCGCGCCGGCATCCTGCACTGGCCGGTATCCACGATCCGGCTGATCGGCCGCAGTTCACAGCAGGTGCAAAACGCTGCCAACGATATCCTGCGCGCCTGGCGTGAATACAGCGATGCAAGCGTCGGCATCCTGGCCCATACCGGCGATACCCCGCACAACACCGTCACCCCGATCCTGCATTATGACGAGCAGGACGGTTATGTGCTGGACCTGGCGCTGCGCAACAACCGCACCAGCGAGGAATACCCCGACGGCATCTTCCACCCGCACAAACAGTACCACAACATCAAAAAGGAAAACATCGGCTTGATCGAGGTTATGGGCCTGGCTATCCTGCCGGCCCGTCTCAAAGACCAGGGCGCCGCCATTGCCGATATCCTGTGCGGCGCGCCCAACACAAGCCGCGAGCCCGGCAGCCCGCTGGCTGTCCATGCGACTTGGATCGACAGCCTTGTCGCCAAATATGGGACAAGCATGACGCCGGTCGCGGCCAACACCGCCGTGCGCAACGAAATCGGCGCCGTGTTCGGCCATGTGCTGGAGGACGCCGGCGTTTTCAAGCAGGACGACGCCGGCCAGGCCGCTTTCCTGCGCTTTGCCGAAAAAACGGGGTTCCAAAAGGCTTGACTTTTTGAAGAGTTTTTGCTACAATAAATTGCTGTGCTGAATAGCACGCATCCTTGCCCCCCAGGCAGGGGGGCCATACGTCCAAAAGGAGGTGTACAGAACAATGGCTAAGTACGAAACCATGCTGGTGACCAGTTCCAACCTGGATGAGGAAGCGAGCAGCGCGCTCATCGCGAAGTTCAAGACCCTGATCGAGGCGAACGGTACGATCGATTCTGTCGATGAATGGGGCAAGCGCCGCCTGGCCTATCCCATCAACGACGAAAACGAAGGCGTGTACACGGTGATCAAGTTCACCGCCGACCCGTCCTTCCCGGCTGAGCTGGACCGTGTCTACAAGATCACCGAAGGCGTGCTCCGCACCATCATCCTCGCGGAGGAAGAGTAACGCGCCCCGGTTATTCTGAGGTTTGAAGGAGAAACACCATGCTGAATGTTGTTGCTATCATGGGCCGCCTTGTGGCCGACCCGCAGCTGCGCCAGACGACCACCGGCAAGAACGTGGCGTCCTTCCGCATCGCGTGTGACCGCGGCCGCCGCGACGCCAACGGCCAGAACCAGGCCGACTTCTTTGACGTTGTCGCCTGGGAACGCTCGGCCGAGTTTGTCTGCCGTTATTTCCAGAAAGGTTCGCTGATCGCCGTCGATGGCCGTCTGCAGAGCCGCCAGTATCAGGATAAGAACGGCAACAACCGTCAGGCGGTAGAGATCGTGGCCCAGAACATCAACTTCACCGGCCCGAAATCTCAGAATCAGGGTATGGGTGCGCCCGCTATGTCCGCGCCCGCCCCGGCTGAGTATGCCCGTCCTGCCGCACAGCCCGCCGCCCCGGCCTATTCCGCCGGTTCGAACGACGACTTTGCGCTGATCGAGGACGAAGGCGACCTGCCGTTCTAATGAAAAGATCGTATCATCCTGATAAGGAGGTTTGAACAATGGCTATGGATCGTTCTTCCCGCCCGATGCATCGCGGCCGCCGCAAGGTGTGCAGCTTCTGCGTCGATCGCGTGGATCATATCGATTACAAGGATCTGCCGCGCCTGCGCAAGTATGTCACCGAGCGCGCCAAGATCATTCCCCGCCGCGTCACCGGCACCTGCGCTTTCCATCAGCGCGAGCTGACCGTCGCCATCAAGCGCGCCCGCTACATGGCCCTGATGCCCTACGTCAGCGACTAATTTGCAGATAAAAGCCGCCAGCTTCGAGAAAAGCTGGCGGCTTTTTTAGTTTGATTCTTCTTCGGATACGCTCACCGGCACGCCGCGGTGTTCGACCGGGGTCGAGAACACGATCTGGGTGCGGGTGCGGCCGAACTGCTGCAGGTGGTTGATGAAGGCGTCCAGCTCCTGCGTGGTTGAGTAGAGCACCTCGATCAGCATACTGTAATCCCCGGTTACGCAGCAGCATTCGATCACATGGGGACAGCTTTCGATATAGGGGTAAAACTCCGGCTTGCGCTGGGGGTCCATATCCAGGTTGATGAAGGCTTTGACCAGGAAACCGAGCTTGGTGGCGTCCACCTGGGCCTGGTAGCCGGTCAGGCAGCCCTCCTTCTCCAGCCGGGCGATCCGGGCCGACACCGCCGGTGAAGACAAAAACACCCGGTCGGCAATCTCTTTGAGCGGGGAACGGGCGTCTTTTTGCAGGATGTCGATGATCTTGCGGTCGATGTGATCCATGACTGTCACCTCGCGGGCAAATTTCTGCCCCACATTATACCACAAAAGCCCCCAAACGTAAACCCCGCGGCCAGAGCCGCGGGGCGTGAAAATGGCGCCGCTGTCAGTGCGGTATATACCGCATCGCGTCGGTGCGGCTGCCGTTGATGCGCAGTTCCAGGTGCAGGTGATACCCGCCGTTGGCCCCCACGACGTCGCCGGTGTTGCCCACATAGCCGATCACCTGGCCCTTGGTCACAGTCTGCCCCTCACTGACCGCGATGCTTGCCATATGGGCATAGAGCGATGCATAGTTGTTGCCGTCGTCGGCTGTGCCGTGGCTGATCTGCACGCAGTTGCCGTAGCTGTTCATCGCCCGGGCCGCGCTCACCACCCCGTCGGCCACCGCATAAATCGGGGTGCCGCCGGCGGCCGGGAAGTCGGTGCCGTTGTGGTGGGAACCGTCAATACCGTCGGGGTCGCCATAGTTGCAGCTGATCGAAGCGCCGGGCGCGAGCGCACTGCCGAAATCGAGACTGCAATACAGGTCCGGCGCGGTGTATTTTTCGTTCTGGGCGCGGGCATAACGGTCCAGTTCGGCCGTTGCCTGTTGATAGGCGCGGCGGCGTTCCTCGGTGATCTGGGCGGCGGCTTCGGCCTCGGCCTGCTGCTGGGTCAGGTTGGCGTTGGCCTGCTGCAGGGCGTTTGCAAGCTCGCTGCGGGTGGCGTCCAGCGCCTGCTGTTGGGTTTGCAGCGCATTGCGGGCTTCCTCGGCCCGGGCGGCGGCCGCTTCGGCCTCCTGCCGGCGGGCGCTGAGCGCCTGGGCTTCGGCGTCCAGCTGTTCCAGCAGCGCGGTGTTGTGGGCCGCAATGTCATCCAGCGCATGGGCATAGGTCAGCAGCTGGAACAAATTGGTTGCCTGGCTCAGCAGCGCAATGCCGCCGCTGTTCTGCAGCTTTTGCATCGCGCGCAGCTGCTCGCGGGCCTGGTCCAGCTGGGCGTCATACTCGGCCTGTTTGGCTGTGAGCGCTGCAGCGGCGGCCTCGGCTTCACCGGTTGCGGCGTCCAGTTCAGTTTGGGCCTGCTGCAGCAGGGAATAGACGCTTTGCAGCTGGGCCGCAATCTCATCTGCCCGCCCTTCAAGGGAGCCGATCTGCTCCTCGGTTTCGTTCACCTGGTTTTCCAGCGCTTCCTGCTCCTCGGCAGCCTGTTCATAGGCCTCGCTGGCGGCGTTTAGATTCTCTTGCAGCTGCTGCTCGGTCGTATCCGCCGCCATCGCCGGCCGCAGCAGCCCGGCAAACAGCAAAAGAGCAGCCGCCGACGCAGCAACCCTGCGATGCAATTTCTTCATAGACATCCCCACTTGAAAAGAGTTGAGAGTTAAGATAAAGGTGGATCGCGCTGCGCGCTCAAAAAATGAGCGGTAAGTTCTTCCTGTATTTCAAAAACGCGCCGAAGGCGCACCACAGCTAAACTCTAAACTCTATACCTTCAGCTCGCCAGCGCCTCCATCGGGTCGGTCTCCTCGCCGTTTCGCCAGAGTTCAAAATGCAGGTGCGGGCCGGTGGAGACGCCGGTGGTGCCCGCAAGCCCTACCTCGTCCCCGGCCTTGACCGTCATCCCGACCGCCAGCGGCGAGGGCGCGCGGAAATGGGTATACAGCGTCACGACCGAAGCACCGTCACCGGTTTTGCCGTGGTAGAGCAGCAGGTAATTCCCGTAACCATAATGCCAGCCGGCGGCCAGCGCCACGCCGTCGTCAGCCGCCCGCACCGGCGTGCCGCTTGCGGTTGCAAAATCGACGCCGTAGTGCTGCGAATCCGCCGAAAAGGCGCAGGAAATACGAGAATACTGGTCAAGCGGCTCGCGCGGCAGCTTCCCGTCGCTCGTCATCCAACCCTGGCCGGTCATCTTGATCGCCAGGTCGAGCATCTCGGGGTCGTGCAGCAGATCGAGCAGCGAGCCGTCGCTATCGGGCAGACCGAGCATCGTCTCGGTGTAGGGAAAGTAGAGCCGCGGCGCAACCCGTGCGTCGTCGCAATACAGTTCAAGGTGCAGCGCATTGCCGGTTGCCGTGCCGCTGTGGCCGACTGTACCGATCTGCTGCCCCTGCGCGACCGCATCGCCGGCCGCAACCGTCAGGCTGTCCTGATGGGCGTAGAGGGTTTTCCAGTGGTGGCCGCCGATGCCGCCGTGGTTGATCACGATATAGTTGCCGTAACTCGGGTGAGATTCCGCGGTCAGTACGGTGCCGGCGGCCGCGGCTATGACCGGTGTGCCCTGCGGCGCGCAGAGGTCGTCGCCCTTGTGGTAGGCGCTGAAATAGCGGGAAATGTAGCTGAAATCCACCGGCACAAGGAACGACCCCGCCGCCGTCCGCCCATCGTCCGCCGGCGTTTCGGGCGCGGCGGAGCCGGCGCTTTCGGTAAGGGCGCTCCCGGTTTCCGCCGGCGCATCGGCAGCAGCCGAGATAGGGGAGGGGGCCGGCGTCACGGCCGGGGTGCTCGGCTCGGCGGTTTCGTCCGCCCTGACCGGCCGGGCAAGCAGCACGGCGGAAGCGAGTATCGCCGCTGCCAGACAGGCGGCCAGCGCCGCCTTGCCGGGCTGGCGGTAGCGCAGCGCGTGCAGAATCCGTCCCCTGGCCGGGCTTTGCCCAAAGGCGAGCGCGCCGGGAGCGGGGGAACGCAGCGCAAACTGCAGCAGGCTTTCACAGTAGGCGGCGCGCTCGGCCGGCGTGCGGCCGCGCAGCGCGGCTTCGTCACAGGCTTGCTCCATCGCGCGGCCCAGCTCCCGGAAAGCCAGCCAGGCCAGCGGGTTCCACCAATGCAGGCAGACCACCGCATAATACAGCGGTTTAAGCAGCGGGTCGCCGCGGCGAATGTGGGCGCGCTCATGCAGCAGCACGGCGGCGCGGGCCTCGCCGGTCAAGCTTTCGGGCAGGTAGATGCGAGGGCGCAGCAGCCCGAGTGTGAAGGGCGCCGTGACTGCCGCACAGCTGTAGCAGCCGTCCGGCGCTTTGCAGGCCAGCGCCACCCGACGCCGCAGATGTCTGTATTGCACAGCGCCGTGCAGCAGGCAAACGGCCGCGCCGCCCAGCCAGAGAGCTCCCAGCAGGTCTGCCGGGGTGGGCCGGGCGGGGGCGGGCACATCCGTTTCGCGGGCCGGCAGATCAGT
>URKR01000019.1 GCA_900548355.1 uncultured Oscillospiraceae bacterium | reverse complement strand
CGTCGTCGGCGCATGTCCGCCGACGGAGACGGATTTTGACTTTTTTGACAGTCTGGAACCTGCCGCAGGCAGATTGATTTTGTTACGAAAGAGGGTGTCGGCCTATCCAAAGCATCACCAACCGCTGGCTGCGGGGCAGTTTGCTGCTCAGCGTGCTGATCCTGGCTCTGGCCGAAACCCTGTTCCTGTATTTCAGTTACCAAAGCCTGTACGGCGGGGTGGAACAGGCGATGGAAAGCCGCTTTTCCACCTTTATCGGCCGGCTGCAGGCCACCGGCACTGCCGGTGATACCAGCGATACTTCGGCTTCCCGCAGCCAGGCGCTGCGCCGCGCCGTGGAACAGTTTGACGAAAAGGATAAGTTTGAGTTCATGCTGCTCGACGACTCCGGCTTTGTGCTGAGCTCTTCCAGCGGCACCATCAACCAGAACCTGACAAACGGCACAGATTTTTACCGCGCCCTCAACAGCGCCACCGGCGTGGGCAGGGCGATTTTCCGCACGCCGGATGGCGAGCGGGTTATGGCGGTGACAACGCTGGTGCCCTACGCGGCCGGCGGTATCACCGCCATGCGGCTGGTCACCAGCCTGACGCTGGCCGACCGCCAGTGGCGCAATCTTGTGCTGCTGTCGGCCGGGGTGGTGGTGGCGGTGCTGGCTTTTACGCTGTGGAGCGGTCTGTTTTTTGTGCGGTCGATTGTGCGGCCGCTGGCCCAGGTGGAAGCCACGGCCAACCGCATCGCCCGCGGCGAACTGGAAACCCGCCTGCCCGAACCGCGTTACAATGATGAGATCGGGCGCATGTGCCGGACAATCAACGAGATGGCGGAACACCTGGGCGAAACCGAGCAGATGAAAAACGAGTTCATCTCCTCGGTCAGCCATGAGCTGCGCACCCCGCTGACCAGCATCAAAGGCTGGGTGGAAACGCTGGCGGCCATCCATGACCCCGACGATGAAAACTACCGCAAAGGGCTTTCGGTCATTGGGGCGGAAGCGGACCGCCTGTATGCCATGGTGGAAGAACTGCTGGATTTTTCCCGTCTGCAGAACGGCATCAAACTGGAATGCCAGGTGCTGGACCTTGTGGCCGAAGTGACCGATGCGGCGCTCTTCATTGAAGGGCGCATCCGGCAGGAAGGGCTGCGCCTAATCTATGAGGAACCGCCGGAACCCTACCCGGTTTGGGCGGACCCCGGCCGGCTGCGCCAGGTGCTTGTCAATGTACTGGATAACGCCGTCAAATATTCGCCGCCCGGCGGGTCCATCTTTTTGACGCTGCGCCGCGCCGGCGCTGAAATGACGGTGACCGTGCGCGACCAGGGGCGCGGTATCTCGCCGGAAGACCTTGAACATGTCAAACAGAAGTTTTTCAAAGGGCGCAATGCGGTGCGCGGTTCCGGCATCGGGCTGGCGGTTGTCGATTCCATCGTGACGGCGTTCGGCGGCCGGGTGGACATTGCAAGCACCCTTGGCCAGGGCACCACGGTGTCTATCGTGCTGCCCGCCTATCACCCCGGGCAGGAAGCGCTGCACAGGCCGATCTGACCCTGCGGGGAAGGCCCCGTGATCACAAGAAGGAGCTCTATTCATGGCAAACCAAAACGAACCGTCACAGTTTCGAACCTCCGTCGGCGGACAGGCGCTGATGGAGGGGATCATGATGCGCGGCCCGGAGCTGATCGCCTGCGCCGTGCGCCGGCCGGACGGCAGCATCGACCTTTCGACCGAGCCGGTGCGCACCCACTGGTACAACAAGGTGCCAATGCTGCGCGGCATCTGCAATATGGTCGAAAACCTGCGCTGCGGATACAAATACCTTATGCACAGCGCCGATATCTCCATGACAGAGGAAGAGGCTGAGGCCGAACAGTCCGCCTTTGACCATTGGCTTGAAGCCCATGTCGGCCCCAAAGTGCAGGACATCCTGCTTGGCGTTTCGGCGGCGCTCGGCGCGGTGATGGCGGTTGTTCTGTTTGTGTTTTTACCCACCTTTCTGACCGGCTTGCTCAGCCAGGCGGTGACGCTTGGCCGCTGGCCTAAGGTTTTGATTGAAGCGGCGATCAAGCTTGCGCTGTTTTTGGGGTATATGGCGCTGTGTTCCCGCATGAAGGAAATCCGGCGGATGTTCCAGTACCACGGCGCCGAGCACAAAACCATCGCCTGCTACGAGGCGGGCGAGCCCCTCACGGTTGAAAACATCCGCAAACACACCCGGTTCCACCCGCGCTGCGGCACAAGCTTTTTGATTTTGGTGTTGCTTATCAGCATTTTGCTGTACGCCGTGCTGCCCTGGTCAAGCATCGGGCTGCGGGTGGTCTGCAAACTGTTGCTGCTGCCGCTGCTTGTTGCAATCTCTTACGAAGTGCTCAAGTGGTCGGGCCGGTCAAACAGCCTGCTGGCCAGGGCGATTGCCCAGCCGGGGCTCTGGCTGCAGCGGCTGACCGTTTTTGAGCCGGAAGACGATATGATCGAGATTGCGATCGCCGCCGTTACCCCGGTCTTGCCTGACGATCGGGCCCTGGCAGCCTGGGACAATGTGTGAGCTGGCCGGGATGCCGGCGCGCGCCGCGCTTCGGGCGGTGGCAAAGGCCCTTGCCGGGGCCGGCGTGCCCGACGCGGCTTTTGACGCGCGGGAACTCTGTCGGTTTGTGACTGGCCGCGACCCCCGGCTGGACGATACCCCGCTCACCGCAGACATTGCGGCCAGGCTGGCCGGGCTGGCTGCCCGGCGTGCCGCCCGTGAACCGCTGCAGTACCTGCTTGGCAGCTGGGACTTCCTGGATTTCACCCTTGCGGTTGGGCCGGGGGTCCTCTGTCCGCGGGCGGACAGCGAGGTTGTCTGCGAAGCGGCGCTCGACTGTCTGCGGGCCGATGGCAAACCCGACCCGGTTGTCTATGACCTGTGCGCGGGCAGCGGCTGCCTGGGGCTTGGGATCAAACGGTTCTGGGGCGGCGCGCGGGTGACCTGCGTGGAGAACAGCCCCGAAGCGCTGCGCTACCTGCGCCGCAATGCGGTTGAAGCGCTCGGCGGGGCGGCGGTGGAGGTCCTGCAGGCCGACGTGCTGGCCGATGCAAAGCAAGCGGCGCCCGAAAGCCTGGACGGCATCATCGCCAACCCGCCCTATCTGACCGGGGAGGAGATGGCGGCCCTGATGCCGGAAACCGCCCATGAACCCGCCGCCGCGCTGGATGGCGGGCCGGATGGGCTGCGATTTTACCGCTGCCTGCTGACCGACTGGCAGCGCCCGCTGCGCCCGGGCGGCTGGCTGGTGCTGGAAATCGGCTGTGACCAGGCAGCGGATGTCTGCCGGCTGGCCCAGGCCGCCGGCTGGCAGCAGATCGCGGTGCGCCGGGACTATGGCGGCAACGACAGGGCAGTGACGCTGCGCAAAGCCGGCAAAACGGTCGAAAAGTCCGGTTTATAGCCCTAAAAATCCACAACAAATGGTTGTAATCTGCCCGGAGAGCGGGTATAATAGAGAGGCAAGTTCGCAATGAATCGGCGGCCGCTGGCCGCAGGGCTTTTATAAAAGGAGAGTACGCTATGGCAGCCAAAAAGGAATCCAAAACCACCGCCCCGGTCGCCCCAGCCGGCGACAAAAAAGCCGCGCTGGAAACGGCGCTGGCCCAGATTGAAAAGCAGTTCGGCAAGGGCGCGGTCATGAAGCTCGGCACCAATGTCACGATGCAGGTTGACAGCATCCCGACCGGCAGCCTGGGGCTGGATATCGCGCTCGGCGTCGGCGGCATGCCGCGCGGCCGTATTATTGAGATTTACGGGCCGGAATCTTCAGGCAAGACAACGCTTGCGCTGCATGTGCTGGCAGAAGCCCAGAAGAAGGGCGGCGAAGTTGCCTTCATCGATGTCGAGCACGCGCTTGACCCGGTGTATGCCCGTGCGCTCGGCGTGGACATTGACAGCCTGCTGGTCAGCCAGCCGGACAACGGCGAGCAGGCGATGGAAATCTGTGAGGCGCTTGTGCGTTCGGGTGCGATTGATGCGATTGTCGTTGACTCGGTTGCGGCGATGGTGCCCCGTGCCGAGATTGAAGGCGAGATGGGCGATTCCCATGTCGGCCTGCAGGCCCGCCTGATGAGCCAGGCGCTGCGCAAACTGACCGGCGTCATCGGCAAGACCAACACCGTCTGCATCTTTATCAACCAGCTGCGTGAAAAGGTCGGCGTTGTTTACGGCAACCCCGAGGTCACGACCGGCGGCCGCGCGCTGAAGTATTATTCCTCGGTGCGGATCGACGTGCGCCGGATTGAGGGCCTCAAGGATTCTTCCGGTTCCTTCGTCGGCAACCGCACCCGTGCCAAGATTGTCAAGAACAAGGTCGCCCCGCCCTTCCGCGAGGCCGAGTTCGACATCATGTTCGGCGAGGGCATCTCGAAGATCGGGGAGATCATTGATCTCGGTGTGAAGCTTGGCATTGTGCAGAAGAGCGGCGCCTGGTTCAATTATGGTGATGTGCGGCTCGGCCAGGGGCGCGACAACGCCAAGCAGTTCCTGAAAGACAACCCCGATATCTGCGCTGAAATTGAGCAGCAGGTCCGCGACAATGCCGACCGGCTGATCGCTGCCGGCAAGAAAGGCACGGTCAAACCGGTGGAGAAGGTCGCCGCCCCGGCCGCCGCGCCCGCCGCGCCGGCTGAAAAAACCACCGGCAGCGAGGACGACCTCGACATCATGGTGGATGACTGATGCCCCGGATTACCGACATCACCGAGACCAGACGCGGTCGTTACGCGCTGTTTCTGGACGGCGAGTTCGCCTTCTCGCTCGATGCCGAAACCTTTGCCGATGCGCACCTGCACATCGACGACGCACTTGAAACCTGGCAGGCCGAGGATCTGCGCGCCAAAAGCGACACCCGCCGCGCGCTGGATAAGGCGATGGAACTGCTGGCGCTGCGCGACCATGCGGCCGGCGAACTCTACCAAAAACTCTGCCGCAAATTCGACCCGCACAGCGCGGCGGCCGCTGTTGCAAAAGCCGGGGAGCTTGGTCTGCTCAACGATGAAAACTTTGCCCGCCGCCGCGCGGCCGAGCTGCTGCGCAAGCGCAAAAGCCGGCGGGAAATCCTGCAGGACCTTGCAGCCAAAGGCATCGACCGCGACACAGCGGCCGCCGCCGTTGAAGCCCTTGCCCCCGAGGTGGGGCTGGATGGCGAGGAAGCCGAGGACCCCGACCTGGTCTCGGCCCGGGCGCTTTTGGAAAGGCAGTACGCCCGCAAACTTGCCGAAGGCAAAACCCAGCAGGTTGCCGCCGCCCTGGCCCGCCGCGGGTTTTCCCACACCGTCATCCGCGCGGCAATGGAGGAAGCAAAGGACGGTTCAGTGAATGAAAAATGAATAAAAAAGACTGCGAACAAGCGACAAAGTTGGCGCTCTTTCGCGGCTTTTGAACGCGGAGAGACCGCGCGATCCGCCGTTTCCATTTTCTCTTATTTCTTCTTTGCTATGATTTGAAACAAAAGGAATCCCTATGAAACTTGCCATCATCTCGCTCGGCTGCCCCAAGAACCAGGCGGATGCCGATGTTTTCACCCACGCGCTGCTCAAGGCCGGGCACGAAACCGTAGCCGACCCGGCTGAGGCCGACGCCATCCTCATCAACACCTGCGGCTTTATCCAGTCCGCCAAGGAGGAGGCGATCGAAAACATCCTGCTTGCCTGCCAATACAAGCAGCAGAACCCCGATCTCAAGGTCATCGTGACAGGCTGCCTGGCCGAGCGGTACAAAAGCCAGATCGCATCCGAAATGCCGGAAGTGGACGCCGTCGTCGGCATCGGCTCAAACGCCGCGCTGCCCGCGATTCTTGAACGTGTCTGCACGCCGGGCGCCGGCCGCATCGAGAGCTACGGCCCCAAGACTGACCTGCCGCTTGGCGGGGCTCGGATTGTTTCGACCCCGCAGCACTATGCCTACTTAAAAATTGCCGAGGGTTGTTCCAACCGCTGCCGCTACTGTGCGATCCCGCTGATCCGCGGTCCGCTGCGCTCCCGTCCGCTTGAGGACTGTGTTGCGGAAGCCCGCTGGCTCGCGGGAGAGGGGGTCAAAGAGCTCATCGTTGTCGCGCAGGACCCGACCGCTTACGGCGAGGATTGGGGCAAACCCGGCGCCGTCTGTGACCTGCTCGACGCGCTCAACGCCGTCGAGGGCATCCGCTGGATTCGGGTGCTCTATGCCTATCCGGAGCGCATCACCGATGAATTTATCGCCGCGATGCAGCGCAATGAGAAGGTTCTGCCCTATCTCGATCTGCCGATCCAGCACTGCAGCGACCGGGTGCTGGCCGCGATGGGCCGCCGCGGCGACCGCCATACGATTGAGGATGCGATCGCCCGGCTGCGCGCCGCGCTGCCCGGGCTGACGCTGCGCACGACGCTGATCGCCGGCTTCCCCGGCGAGACCGAGGAGGAGTACGCCGAGCTCTGCGATTTTGTGCGCACGGTGCGGTTTGACCGGCTCGGCTGCTTTGCCTACTCGCCGGAGGAAAACACCCCCGCCGCGAAGATGGACGGTCAGATTGACGAGGAGACCAAGCAGCGCCGCGCCGACCACATCATGGAGATTCAGGCCGAGATCAGCGCCGCGGCCGAACAGGCCAAAGTCGGCCAGACGCTTGCATGTATCTGCGACGGTGTCGATGATGAAACCGGCATGTACCTGCTGCGCACGGCGGCTGATTGCCCTGAGATTGACGGCAATGTGCTGACCCCGGCTGATACACCGCTGGTTCCGGGCGAATTTTACCGCGTCACCATCACCGACGCCGATACCTACGACCTTTACGGTTACATCGAAAGGGAGGATGGCGAATGAACCTGCCCAACAAGCTTACGATGCTGCGCGTGATCCTTGTGCCGTTTTTCATGTTCTTTGCGGCCGGTTCCCACATTGGCACCGCCGATTACAACGCTGTTTTCCATCTGGTGGCCGGCGTAATTTTTGCGGTGGCCTCTTTTACAGATTTTCTTGATGGCTACATCGCCCGCAAAAATCATCTGGTTACCGATTTCGGCAAGTTTATGGACCCCCTGGCCGATAAATGCCTGACCACCGCCGCGTTTATTTACATGATGGCGGACGGCCTGTGCCATCCGGTCGTGCTGGCGCTGATCCTCTTCCGGGAGTTTGCGGTCGCCGGGGTGCGGATGATCGCAGCCGAGCGCGGCACCGTCATCGCGGCCAACATCTGGGGTAAGGTCAAGACCGTGCTGCAGATGGTCACGGTGCTGTATTACTATCTTGTGCCGTTCTTTATGGGCTCCG
Source organism: uncultured Oscillospiraceae bacterium (assembly GCA_900548355.1). GTDB lineage: Bacteria > Bacillota > Clostridia > Oscillospirales > Ruminococcaceae > Gemmiger > Gemmiger avicola. Next base: position 29,617 of record URKR01000019.1, on the reverse strand, counting down.
GCGCTGTGATGGGCTGGGGGCTGGTTGTCCAGGCACTGTGCTGGCTGGTGGCCGCCGTTACCCTTTTGTCCGGCGGGATTTACCTCTGGCAGAACCGCAGCTGCTTTGCCCAGGCCGAATAAAACCGCATTTTACAAATCCGGTATTACAACCGAAAGGAAGCCGATACCATGCAGATTTTTAACACCCTGACCCGCCGGAAAGAGGAATTTGTCCCCGGGGAACCCGGCGTTTACCGCATCTATGTCTGCGGGCCGACCGTCTATAACTACATCCACATCGGCAATGCCCGGCCGATGATCGTCTTTGATACGCTGCGCCGCTACCTCGAATACCGCGGCAACAAGGTGATCTATGTCTCGAACATCACCGACATTGACGACAAGCTCATCGCCAAAGGCCAGGCCGAAGGCGTCTCGATGGATGAGGTGGCCCGCCGGTTTGAGGCTGAATACATCAAGGATTCCGACGGACTCAACGTCCAGGCGCCGACTGTCCGCCCCCGTGCCACCGAGCATATTGGCGAGATCATCAAGATTGTCAAGGATCTCGTTGCCTCCGGCCATGCCTATGTGGCCCGCAACGGCGATGTCTATTTCCGGGTCAAGTCCGACCCCGGCTACGGCAAGCTCAGCCACCTGAACCTTGAGGACCTCGAAAGCGGCAACCGCGCGCTGCGCAGCCAGATGGACGACGACCTCAAGGAGGACCCGGCCGATTTTGCGGTCTGGAAAGCAGCCAAACCCGGCGAGCCATTCTGGAACAGCCCCTGGGGCCACGGCCGCCCGGGCTGGCATATTGAGTGCAGCGCGATGGCCCGCAAGCACCTTGGCAAGACGATTGACCTGCACTGCGGCGGACAGGACCTGATCTTCCCCCACCATGAAAACGAGATTGCGCAGTCTGAGTGCGCAAACGGCTGTGCTTTTAGCCGTTACTGGATGCACAACGGTTTCCTGAACATCAACAACGAGAAGATGTCCAAGAGCAAAAACAACTTCTTCACGGTGCGGGAGATTGCCGAACGCTACGGCTACGAGCCGATCCGTTACTTTATGCTGACGGCCGGCTACCGGATGCCGCTGAACTACACCGTTGAGCTGATTGAAAGCTGCAAATCGAGCCTCGAACGCCTCTACACCTGCCGCGAAAACCTTGATTTTGCGATCGAGCACGCCCATGGCGATTCGGACGAGCTGGCAGGGAAGGTCGACGCCGCGCGGGAAAAGTTCATCGCCGCGATGGACGACGACCTCAACACGCCGGACGCGCTGGCCGCGATTTTTGAATTTGTCAAGGAGATCAACACCCTCTCTGACAGTGCCGACAAGCCGAGCCTTGAAGCGGCGGCCAAGACCTTTGACGAGCTGGCCGGCGTGCTGGGCCTGCTCTACAACCGCAAAAAGGCCGCTGTGCCGCCCGAGGTCGAAGCCCTGGTGGCCGAGCGCGCCGCCGCCAAGAAGGCGAAGGACTTTGCCCGTGCCGACGCGCTGCGCGCCGAAATTGCGGCGATGGGCTGGACGGTTGTCGATACGGCACAGGGACCGCAGGTGTCCAAGAATTAAGCGGCACGGCCGCGACGCGCCGCAATAAGGCGACAGCCGCGCGCCCCTGCCATTTTGCCGAGCTTTGGGGGATTGTATGCCAAGCCGAACGATCCAAAAACAGAACAACCGCGCATTATGGGTTATCCTGATTGCGGCGGTGGCGGTACGGCTGGTGCTGGCCGCCGCCACAGCCGGGTACCCCTATGACATGAGCTGCTTTATCGCCTGGGGCGACAAGCTTTTTACCGAAGGCCCCGCCAATTTTTACAGCGAAGGCTATTTTGCCGATTACCCGCCCGGCTACCTGCCGGTGCTGGCCGCTGTGGCCGGACTGCGCAAACTGTTCGGCGTGGCGGGGGACGGCCCGGTCGGCCGGGTGCTGCTTGCGCTTGTCCCCAGTGTCTGTGACGCCGGGCTTATCGCGCTTGTCCATTACATCGCGCGCCGCCGGATGGGGGAGAGCCGGCAGACCTTCTGCCTGACCCTTTTCACGGCATTCTGCCCGCTGTTTTTGTTTGATACCGGCCTGTGGAAGCAGATCGACGGCGCATTTGTGCTGCCGCTCGCGCTCTGCTTCTGGCTGCTTGAAAACCGGCGCTACCTGCCGGCCGCATTGCTCTACGGCGTTGCGCTTTCCATCAAGCCGCAGGCGCTGCTGGCAGGGCCGGTGCTGGCGGTCTGTTTTCTGGCCGGCGTCGCTGATGCCTGGCGCGAAGGGGGCTCGGTCGGCCGGGCAGTGGGCCGGGTGTTCGGCGGGGCAGCGGCTGCGCTGGCGGTGCCGGTGGCGGCCGGGCTGCCGTTTTTCGGCGTGCGGGTCCTGCCGGCGCTGCTGCAAAAATACTTTGAAACTTCGTCCGGCTACCCGTATGCAACGGTCAACGCCTTCAACTGGTTTGCCGCGCTTGGCGGCAACTGGGCCCCGCTGGCCGACCAGGCCATCGGGCCGTTCAGCTGGGGCACGCTCGGGGCTGTGCATATTGTGCTGCTTACGGCGGCGCTCGCGGTGCTGGCGGTTGTTTCCTGGCGGGCTGACGCCCGCACCGGGGACCGCGCCCACACCGGGCCGCGCCGGTTTTCACCGCTGCTGCTTGCGGCGTTTTACACGGCTGGCATCTTTGTGCTGGCTCACTGTATGCATGAGAGGTACCTGGTGCTCGGGGTGGTGCTGGCGCTGCTGGCGGCTGCCCGCTGGGGAGATATCCGGCTTTACGGCGCGGCGTTCGGCCTTTCGCTGACCGGCTTTCTGAACCTTGCGGCTGTCTACACCCAGGCCGGCACCGATGACGAATGGCTTTCGGCCGCTGCCAGCCAGACCTTCGTGCGGGCGGTGGGGCTTGCCTGTACCGTCGCCTTTGTGCTGCTGGCGCTGACCACCGTCACGCTGTGCCGCGGCGGGCGGGTTTCACCGCTGCGCCGGGCGGAAACGGGCGGAGCGCAGCCTGACCTGCTGGCGGCGCGCCCGGCGCCCCAGCCGCGCTGGACCCGGCGGGAACTCGGCGCGCTGGTTGGGCTCACGGCGTTTACGGCGGTGCTCAGCTTCAGCTATCTGGGCAGCATGACCGCGCCGCAAAACCCACTGGATGCAACCAATACCACCCTGACTGAAACGGTTATCCCGGCCGGGAACACCGCCGAAATCTGGCTGTACCCCGGCATCAGCACCGGCGGGCGGGTGACGATTACATCGGCCGACGGCAGCGTACTGTATGAGAAAGAGCTCAACTACGGCACACCGTTCAGCTGGAGCAGCGCCGCTTTTTCGGCGGCAGCCGGCCAGCCGCTGACTGTCACGGTGGAAAACGCCCAGGTATTTGAACTTGCGCTGCGCAATGCCGCCGGCGACCTTGTGGCGGTGACGGGCGGCGGCGCAATGACTGACGAACAGGCTGCCGTGCCCGATGCGATCAGCCAGCTCAACAGCATGTATTTTGATGAAATCTACCACGGCCGCACCGGGTATGAGCTGCTCCACGCGATGCCGGTTTATGAGACGACCCACCCGCCGCTCGGCAAGGATTTCATCATGATCGGCATTGCGATTTTTGGCATGACCGGTTTCGGTTGGCGCTTTTCGGGCACCCTGTTCGGGGTGCTGCTGGTGCCGTTGGCCTGGTGCTTTGCGCGCCGGCTCACCCGCAAAACCTGGGTGGGGGCGACGGCCGGGGCGCTGCTTGCGCTTGATTTCATGCGCTTTGCCCAAAGCCGGATTGCCACAATTGATATTTACGGCACCTTCTTTATTCTGCTCGGGGCCTACTGCATGCTCTGGTACTGCCAGAGCGTGCTGGCCAAAGGCGTCGGCGGTTCGCTGCTGCCAATGGCGCTTGGCGGGGTGGCGTTCGGGCTGGGCTGCGCCTCCAAATGGACCGGTATCTATGCCGGTGCGGGGCTGGCCGTGCTCTACCTCGGGGTGCTCTATGCGCGCTGGCGGCAGCGCCCGCCCCAATTTTGGCGGGAATTCCGGCTTGCCGGTGTCGGCGGCATCCTGTTTTATCTGCTGCTGCCGTTTGTCATCTATCTGGCTGCGTACCTGCCGTACCTTTGGTATGACCCCGGCTTTGATCTCAACGATTGGTGGAACTGCCAGACCTATATGTACTGGTACCATTCCACACTGGAAGCCACCCACCCGTTTGAAAGCCGCTGGTATACCTGGCTGCTGGACCTGCGCCCTGTCTGGTACTACCAGAACACCCATTTGGCCGAAGGCCTCAAGGGCAGCATTGCGGGGCTGGGCGGGCCGGTGCTCTGGCTGGCAGGGCTGGCGGCTGTCCAGCTGCTGTATTGGAGGCAGGCCTCCGGCCGCGGGGGCCGGGCGTGCGCCGGCGTGCTGATCCTGTATGCCACCCAGCTTGTGCCCTGGATGCTGGTTGCACGGTGCACCTTCCTGTACCATTACTTCCCGAGTTCGATGTTCTGCCTGGCGGCGCTTGCGCTTGTGCTGGCGCGCATGCCCGAGCGCATCGGCAAGCCGCTGGCCGTGGGGCTGTGCGCGGCGTCGGCCGCGCTGTTTATCTGGTTCTACCCGGTGCTTTCCGGTTTGCCGGTGCCGGAACTTTGGGCCGAAAGCCTGAAAGTGCTGCCGAGCTTCGGCTTCTATTGATGCCGAACCCGCTATACGAAATTTGCGAAAGAGGAGCCCGCGCGGCTCCTTTTTCGCGTTTCATGCCCCGGAACCTTCGATCTGGAATTGTCAATTTTGCAAGGCTATGGTATAATAGAGCGATTACAGACAAAAGGGAGGGGCGCGGGATGCAGATTCTGGCCAACGACCTCAAACGGCAGTATGACCTGCACGCCGCCGAATACGAGGCCAAGGCGCTCGAGGTGCTGCGCAGCGGGTGGTACATCCTCGGGCGTGAGGTCGAAGCGTTTGAGCGGGAATGGGCCGCGATGGTCGGCGCAAAATACTGCGTCGGGCTGGCCAGCGGGCTGGACGCGCTCTGGATCGCGTTCCGGCTGCTCGGCGTCGGGGCGGGGGACGAGGTCATCGTCTCGGCCAACGCCTACATCGCCTGCGTGATGGGCATCACGATCAACGGCGCGACCCCGGTCTTTGTCGAGCCGGACGAATATGACAACATGGACGCCGACAAAATCGAGGCTGCGATCACCCCGCGCACCAAAGCGATTCTGGCCGTGCATCTCTACGGCCAGAGCTGCGATATGGCCAAAATCATGCAAATCGCCCGCGCGCATGACTTGAAAGTGGTCGAGGACTGCGCCCAGAGCCACGGCAACCATTTTGACGGGCGGGTCGTCGGCAGCATCGGGGACATCGGCTGTTTCAGCTTTTACCCGACCAAAGGCTGCGGCGCATTTGGCGACGCCGGCTGCCTGACCACCAGCGACCCCGACATCGCCGATCGCGCCAGGGTGTTCCGCAACTACGGCAGCCGGGTGCGCTACCAGAACGAGGTTGTCGGCGCAAACAGCCGGCTGGACGAACTGCAGGCCGGCCTGCTGCGGGTCAAGCTGACCCACCTTGAAGCCTTCAACGCCGAGCGCTGCCGCCTGGCCGCCCGGTATGACGCCGGGCTCACAAACCCCTGCCTGCAAAAGCCGAAGATCCGCCCCGGGGCGGATTCCAGCTGGCACCAGTATGTTGTGCATCTGCCGGGCTGCCGCGACGCGATGGCCGCCTACCTCAAGGAGAAAGGCATCGGCACGATCATCCACTATCCAATCCCGCCGCACTTGAGCCAGGCCTACGCCTATCTCGGCCACAAGCGCGGGGACTTCCCGCTGGCTGAACGCTATGCCGACGAGGTACTGAGCCTGCCGATGTACAACGGTATGACCGAGGATGAGCAGGGGTATGTCATCGAAACGATCAACGCATTCCGAGCATAGTACGAAGAGGAAAATTATGAACAAAATTGACAGCGCGTATTTTATTGAGTTTGCCGAACACGGCGACGAGCGCGGCAACCTTGTCGTTGTTGAGGGCGAGCGGGATGTGCCGTTCGCGATCCAGCGCGTGTTTTACATCTACGGCTCTGACCCGGATATCGTCCGCGGCCAGCATGCCAACCGCAAAAGCCAGTTCGTGCTCATCAATGTTGCGGGCCAAAGCAAGATCCGGGTCAAGGATGGCCTTGGCAACGAGGCGGTTTTCTGTTTGAACCGCCCGCGCACCGGCGTGTACATCCCGACCATGGCCTGGAAGGAAATGTACGATTTCAGCCCCGATTCGGTGCTGCTCTGTTTGGCGAGCGAGCATTACGATGAGAGCGAATATATCCGCGATTTTGATGCTTTCGAAGCCCTGGTCCGCCAGGAAGAGCACTGACGCCATCCGAAACAGGAGAGAACAATGAACCAGAATCTGAGCCAGTATAAGCGGGTGCTCGCGCATTTTGTCCAGTACCGCCCGCTGATTTCGGAACTTGTCGGCCGTGACCTCAAGGTCAAGTACCGCCGCAGCTTTTTAGGGTATGTGTGGAGCATCCTGAACCCGCTGCTCATGATGGTTGTGCAGACCGTCATCTTCTCTTATATGTTCCGCAGCGATATTCCGAACTACCCCGTCTACCTGATCTGCGGCAACACCCTCTTCACCTTCTTTAACGAAAGCGCCAACATGGGCCTGACCTCCATCATCTACAACGCTTCGCTGATCAAAAAGGTCTATATTCCCAAATATATCTTCCCGGTCAGCCGGGTGGTCTCCAGCTTTGTGACAATGAGCTTCAGCCTGGCCGCCGTGGTGCTGGTCATGGTGTTCACACGGTCGCCGTTTTACTGGACCATCCTGCTGTTCTGGGTGCCGCTGATCTTCCTGTTCATGTTCTGCTGCGGCATGGCGCTGACCCTTTCGGCCCTGACCGTTTACTTCCGGGATATGCAGCACCTGTTCAGCATCTTAACATTGGGCTGGATGTATGCAACCCCGATCTTTTACCCGATCGAGCAGCTGCCCCAGTTTGCCCAGAACCTTATGAAGCTCAACCCGATGTACCACTATATCAATATGTTCCGCAACCTTGTGATGTACGGCAACGTTCCGGGGCCGAACACCTGGTTTGCCTGCGCGGCTTCGGGCGCCGTGATGCTCACGGTGGGGCTGCTTGTCTTCCACAAGTTGCAGCGCAACTTCATTCTGTATATTTAAGGGGGGATCGCGATGGATTTCAGCCAACAGCCGGTTGTGGTCGATGCCAGCCACGTTTCAATGCGGTTCAACCTCGCCCAGGAAAAAACCGAAACCCTCAAGGAATATCTTGTCAAAATGCTGCGCGGCAAGCTCATGTTTAATGAGTTTTACGCCCTCAAGGATGTCAGCTTCACGGTGCACAAGGGCGAATCGGTCGCGCTGATCGGGCGCAACGGTTCAGGCAAGAGCACAATGCTCAAGGTCGTGGCCGGCGTGATGTACCCGAGCCAGGGCGGCTGTACCGTGCACGGGTCCATTGCGCCGATGATTGAGCTTGGCGCCGGGTTTGATATGGACCTGACCGCCCGTGAGAATGTCTACCTGAACGGCGCGGTGCTCGGTTATGATCGCGCTTATATGGACGAACACTTCCACAACATCATTGATTTTGCCGAACTCTGGGATTTTATTGATGTGCCGGTTAAAAACTTTTCCTCCGGCATGGTGACCCGTCTCGGCTTTGCCATCGCAACCGAGGTCACGGCGGACCTGCTGGTGGTGGATGAGGTGCTTGCGGTCGGCGACTTTATGTTCCAGCAAAAGTGTATGGAACGCCTGCACAAAATGCTCGACGCCGGCACCACGCTGCTGTTTGTCAGCCACAGTTCAGAACAGGTGCGCCAGCTTTGCCAGCGTGCAATCTGGCTGGACCATGGCGTCAAGCGCGGCGACGGCCCGGCCGACGAGGTCTGCACCATGTATGAAGAAGCGATGCGCAACGGCGAAGCGTAACATGGAAAAGAGGGAAGCGGCCCGCGGGCCGCTTCCCTCTTTTCTATCACATGGCAATCAACCGGGAACTCAGTCAATCACAATTGTCTGGCTTTCCGGTTTGCGGGCGCTGCGCTTGGGCAGGGTCACGGTCAGCACGCCGTCATGGTAAGCCGCGCGGATCCCGGTGGTATCTACGCCCGAAACGTCAAAGCTGCGGGCATAGGAACCGTAGCTGCGCTCACACCGGATGTAGGCGCCCTTTTTGTTGGTGTCCTCATAATCGCTGTGGCGCACAGCCTTGATGGTCAGCGCATCGCCATTGAGCGAAAGGTTGATATCTTCCTTCTTAAAGCCGGGCAGGTCGGCCTCCAGCAGGAAAGAATCGCCGGCATCCCGGATATCAGTTTTGAATTCGGCCAGCGAGGTATCGCCAAAGAAAGCACGGTTCCAGTTTTCCAGTTCATTGAACGGGTTGTAACGACGGTCCAGCAGCATAGCCATAACGCATATCTCCTTTTTTATCTGAAAGGGTTTGAAATCTTTAGGGGGCCGGTTTTCCGTTCCGGCAAGTATGATGATACAGCCCAATTGTGAACTGCGTATGAATAAACGGTGAAAATTTAGCACTCAATTCATTAGAGTGCCAATAATTCAAAAATATGACTTATAAACGAAATAAATTTGGAAGAAAGGGAAATATAGAACTCTGGCAAATTCCGGTGGGGAAATGAGAGAAGGCCCGGCAATACCCCAGCGTGGCTCGGGTGTGGCAACGCCCTTGCAAAACGACCGGGCCCGTGCTACAGTATAAGGGAATCGCGAAAATCAGCGAAACGGAGAGGCCGTGGCCCCTTCGCCGCTGTGAAGAAAGGAACCGGAATGATTTCCAAATTTGGAACCAAGGTCAAGGGCGTGCTGCAGTTTGTCTTCAGCCGGCTGGTGGTCACCGGCCTGTTGCTGCTTCTGCAGGCGGTCTGGCTCTTCTTTCTGTTTTACAAGCTGACCGAGTATGCCCAGTGGCTGACTTTTGTCGGAATTGTCATCAGTGTGATCATGTGCGCGGCGCTGATCCGGCAGGACACAACGCCGCCCGAAATCAAGATCAGCTGGATGGTGCTGTTTATGGTAATGCCGGTGCAGGGCGGGCTGCTCTACCTGCTTTGGGGCGACCACCGGCCCGCCCTGCGGCTGCGCCGCAAGCTGGAACGCGCCGGCGCCCGCATCCGGCCGATGCGCACGCCGCAGCCGGCGCCGCAGGCGGCGCTTGAACAGGCTGACCCACGCGCCGGGCGTACGGCGGCCTATCTGCGGGATTACGGCCACTTCCCTGTGTATGCCGATACAGAGGCGACCTACTACCCTTCGGGGGAAGCGATGTTCCCGGATATGCTCGCCGAGATGGAAAAGGCGGAGAAGTATATTTTTGTGGAGTTTTTCATCATCTCGCAGGGCCATATGTGGGATACTGTCCACGAACTGCTGCGCCGCAAGGCGGCCGCCGGTATCGATGTGCGGCTGATCTATGACGATACCGGATGTGTGACCGGCCTGCCGGTGCGATATTGGAAAAAGCTTGAGGCGGAAGGCATCCGCGCACTTTCCTTCAACCCGTTTGTGCCGATGCTCAACCTGGTGATGAACAACCGCGACCACCGCAAAATCCTTGTCATTGACGGCAAAGTCGCTTTCACCGGCGGCATCAACCTGGCTGATGAATATATCAACGAAAAGGTGCGCTTTGGCTACTGGCGGGATACCGGCGTGCGGCTGCGCGGCCCGGCCGCCTGGAGCTTTACGACGATGTTTTTGGAATTCTGGGCGGCCAACCGCCCCAAAACCGATGAGCGGGCTGTGCCGCGCCCGGTCTTTCCGGCAGGGGAGAGAGCGGGCGACTGCCTTGTGCAGCCGTTCTGTGACAGCCCGGTGGACGATGAGTGCATTGCGAAAAATGTGTATCTGGAACTCATCAACCAGGCCGAGCGGGAACTGCTGATCACAACCCCCTACCTGATTGCGGACAGCGACTTGATCACGGCGCTTAAACTTGCAGCCAAACGCGGGGTGGATGTGCGGATCTATACCCCCGGCATCCCGGACAAACCGACGGTTTACCAGCTGACCCGCAGTTACTTTGCCACGCTGATCCGGGCCGGTATCAAGATCTTTACCTTTACGCCGGGGTTCCTGCATTCCAAAACCTGGCTTTGCGATGGGCGGGTTGGGGCGGTTGGATCGATCAACCTTGATTACCGCAGCCTTTATCTGCATTTTGAATGCAGCACCCTGCTCTATGGCGGGCAGGTGCTCGAAGAAATCCGGGCCGACATGATGGACCTGGAAAGCCAGTGCCGCGAAGTTGCGCTGCGCGACTGCCGAACCAGTTGGCTCGGCACCCTTGTCTCCGCAGCCCTGCGGCTCGTCGCGCCGCTGTGCTGAGGGGGGCTGTGTGGCCGCTGTAGGGGACGATGCTCGCATCGTCCCGGGAACCTTGCCCTGCCGCGAACTTCCGCGGGCCGGATGAATCCGGCCCCTACAAATGGGGAAAACGCGGTTGCAAACCCATAAGGCCGGTGACGGGCCAAATAACCATGCGTAGGGGCGGGATTCATCCCGCCCGGGGAACCTTGCCTTGCCGCGAACCTCTGCGGGCGAGCAATGCTCGCCCCTACAATCGTTGGAAAAACGAGGCGGCCCCCCAAATGCCCGCCCCGTCGCAAACCGGGCGGATATGGAATCCGCTCCTACATGGCACGCGGTTTGTGTTGCGGTACAGGGCTTCGCGTTGGCACTGTAGGGGACGATGCTCGCATCGTCCCGGGGGCGCAACAACGGGATTTTTCCCTGAAAAGGATATACAAAAGGCAGAGCGTATTGGCTCTGCCTTACTCTTTTTTCTGTTCCTTTTCACCATCCAGAAGGGCCTGTGCGGTTGCGCGCAATACGGATAGCTGATAGGGCGTGCATTGATTCAGCATCAATAGTAGAGAAGCGTAATCCTCTGAACGCGAAGCAACACTCTGCTGCTCCAAAAAATAATCTGTAGAAAAATTGAGTTCCCGAATCAGAGAAAAGAACAGTTCAATCGAAGGCTTTCGGAACCCGCTTTCGATATGCTGCAGATGCGTTACCGTGATATCGAGCCGTTCGGCAAGCTGCTCTTGGGAATAATTTTTCTTGAGGCGAGCGGCGCGCAAGGCGTTTCCAAGATCGTTTTTTCTTTCAGCCAATCCGATCAACTCCTTTTCATTAGATTACAACGAGAATTAGGACTTGAAAATTCTCTTTAAGATATGTATAATATATCTAAAAGAGATGAATGCGCATCTCGTAGTTTGTGCTGGAAAGGATGAAAAGTATGTACTGTCAAAAATGTGGAGCAAGATTGGAAGAAGGTTCCGCCTTCTGTGCGCACTGTGGACAACAGGTTGCAGAGGCAGCGGCAACCAATTCCGATGGTGGGAATGTTCAAACATTTTGCACCAAGAAAAAACCAAGGCCAGCAAACCAAATATTAGCCACAATTGGGATTGTGCTACTATTGTGTGCGGCAATGGTTTTCATAGAAGAGAGCAACTCTTATTATCGAATGAGCGCAGATATGGTAGCTGTGATTGTATGTATGTTCATTATGGGAGCGTACTCGCTGATTCTGGGAATAATAGGACTGGTGCAGACCCCGAAACTGTATATAACAATCTCGCGGGATCGAGTCAAAGGAAAAACCACAATAAACGGAATAATTCCAACCTTAATGGACTTTGAAGTGCCGATTGCCGATATTGAGGACGTACAACAACTGTTTGGTACGGTTTTAATTCAAGGCAAGAAGAAAAACATTGGGCTTCCATATATGGAAGATGCGGAAAAAATCGTAGAAATTATTAAAAACAACAAGAAAGAATTTCAAGAGACCGGAAAAATAGTTGCATGAAGTTTGTGTGCACTTTTCCTGCCATATACAGAAAAGAGCCTCCTGCTGACCGGCGTTCGGCCGGTACGCAGGAGGCTTCTTGTTATCTATAAGGCGCAGTGCGTGGAGTGCTTACTCTATCCCCTTCTCCGCCGCGTACTCCTCGATGAGTTCGCGCTCCAAGAACGGGGTTTTGACGCCTTCGCGGTCGCGGTAGGCTTCGTGGCCTTTGCCGATGACCGCAATCAGGTCGCCTTTCTCGGCGTGGTCGATCGCATAGTGCAGCGCGTCGAGCCGGTCGGGGATCTCGACATAGGGCACGTCAGGGTTGCCTTTGGCGATGCCCTGCTTGATATCGGCAATGATGTCCGCAACTTTTTCAAACCGGTTGTTGTCCTCGGTCAAGATGAGGAAATCCGCCATGCGGGAGCAAACCTCCCCCATGCCGTAGCGGCGCAGCTTGCTGCGGTTGCCGCCGCAGCCGAACACGACGACAAGCCGGTTCGGCTTATAGGCCCGCAGCGTTTCCAGCAGGCTTTCGGCGGCGGCTTCGTTGTGGGCATAATCAATCAGGATGGTAAAATTGTGGCTGATCGGCACCAGTTCCACCCGGCCTTTGACAACGGTGCGGCGCAGCCCTTCGTGGATGGCTTCATCCGTAAGGCCAAGCGCTTTGCCGGCGCCGATTGTGGCCAGCGCGTTATAGATGCTGAACAGCCCCGGCATGGCTACCTGGGCCCCCAGCTGCCGGCCGTCGGGCTCGGTCAGGGTGAAAGCAACGCCGAGCATCTCCTTGTTGCGCAGCAGCGAATAATCTTTGCCGGCGCGGTAATCGGCGGCCTGGTCAATGCCGTAAGTAAGCAGGCGGCAGGTGTGGCCGGCAAGCAGCGCCTCGGTGTTCGGGTCGTCGGCGTTCACGACGCCGACATCGCAGCGCTGGAAAAGCTGACCTTTCCAGCTGCGGTATTCCTCAAAACTGCTGTGTTCGCCGGGGCCGATGTGGTCGGGATAGAGGTTGGTAAAGACGCCGACCTGGTAATGGATGCCGGCCACACGGTCCATCATAAGGCCCTGGCTGGAAACCTCCATCACGCAGGCGTCGCAGCCGGCATCGACCAGCTGGCGCAGAATCCGCTGCAAATCGTAGCTTTCGGGGGTCGTATTGTTGAGGTCATAGTGGTGGCCGGGGTAGTAGACGCCGTTGGTGCCGATCATCCCCACCTTGCGCCCGGCGGCGGTGAGCACCGCGCGGATCATGTGGGTGGTCGTCGTCTTGCCCTTGGTGCCGGTCACGCCGACCATCGTCATCTCCTTGGCCGGGTGGCCGAAGAAGGCGGTCGAGAGCATTGCGAGCGCATAGCGGGTGTTTTCAAACTGCACAACCGTCACGCCCGGCATCCCGGCCAGCACGGCCTCGTCGAGCGGGTGCTGGATCGCGAGCACGCCGGCGCCCTTGGCGGCGGCTTCGGCCGCGAGGTCGTGGCTGTCGCGCTGGGTGCCGACGATGCAGACAAACAGCCCGCCCTCGGTTACTTTGCGGGAATCATAGAAAATGTCCTTGACTTCGGCGTTCAGATCCCCCTGTACGAGGGTGCAGGAAAGCCCTTTGAGAAGCTGTTTCAGACGCATCGCAATCACCTCTTGACAAAATATTCGTCATACCAGACTAAGAAGATGAACACACACCACAGCTGGCGCCAGTTGTCCCGCTTGCCCGAAAGATGCTGGTCAAGCATCTTGTTGAGCGCGGCGGTGTTGAAAAACTTTTCGGCCGCCTCGGAGGCAAAGGCTTCGCGCAGGATGGCGGCGTACTTTTCCTCCCGCAGCCAGGCGCGGACAGGGACCGGGAAACCGAGCTTTTTCTTGTCGGCAGTCTTGGGCGGGATCGTCTTTTCGGCTGCGCCGCGCATCGCGATCTTGGTCTGGGCGGCGTTGACCTTGCAGGAAGTCGGGATGCGGCAGGCCAGGTCAAAGACCTTGCGGTCCAGGAAAGGAACCCGCAGTTCGAGCGAATTCGCCATGCTCATTTTGTCTGCTTTGAGCAGGATATCCCCGACCATCCAGAGGTTGAGGTCGCAGTATTCCATCCGGGTCACGGCATCCTGGCCGCGGGTCTGCTCAAAATACGGGCGGGACAGATCAGTGGGCAAAATACGGCCTGTATAATTCTTCAGCAGCTGGCGTTTGCGCCGCTCGCCCATCAGATTGGTGTTGCCGATGTAGCGTTCTTCCAGCGGCCGGCCGCGGCGCACAAGGAAGTTCACCCCCGGCACCGGCGGCAGCACCGACGCCGCCGCGCCAACGGCCCGCCGCAGCCAGAGCGGCAGCTTATCATACCAGCTGACCGTGAACGGCTCTTTATAGATGTTGTACCCGCCGAAAAACTCGTCCGCGCCTTCGCCCGAAAGGCAGACCTTGACCTGCTTGGCGGCTTCGCGGTTGACAAAGTAGAGCGCGACGCTCGCGGCGTCGGCCAGCGGCTCATCCATATGGTACTGAATACGGCCGAGATTCGCCCAGTATTCCTCCGGCGTGATGCGGTAGGCATAGTTCTTGACCCCGATATGGGCCGAAAACTCCTTCGCAAAGTCGGTCTCATCATACTGCTTGTTCGCAAAGCCGACGGTAAAGGTTTTATCGACTTTCGCCAGCGCAGCCATATAGCTGGAATCGACGCCGGAGGACAGGAAACTGCCGACCTCGACGTCGGCAATCTTGTGCGCGGCGACGCTCTCGGTCATGGCGTCGGCGATGGCCTGCTCCCACTCGGCCAGCGCCGGTCCTTCGTCCGGGGTGAAGGCCGGCTGCCAGTACCGCTCGATCTTGATCTCGCCCCCCTGCCAGGTCAGGCAGTGGGCCGGCAGCAGTTTTTTCACGCCGCGGAAGAACGTGTCCTCCCCCGGCGAATACTGATAGGAGAGGTAGAGCGAGAGCTGGTCTTCGTTGAGCGCCTTGTGAAAGCCCGGGTGGTCAAGAAAACTCTTGATCTCGCTGCCGAACAGAAGTTCGCCCTCTTCGTTCTGATAGTAGTACAGCGGTTTGATGCCGAAGTGATCGCGGGCCAAGAACAGCGTTTCGGCCTTGCGGTCCCACAGCGCAAAGGTGAACATGCCGCGCAGCCGGTCCAGCATCCCTTTGCCCCATTCCTCGTACCCGTGCAGCAGCACCTCGGTATCCGACCGGGTTGCGAGGGTGTGGCCGGCCGCCTGCAGTTCGGCGGTCAGTGCCTGGAAGTTATAGATCTCGCCGTTAAACACAACGACAAGGCTGCCGTCCTCGTTGTACATCGGCTGTTTGCCGCCGTCCAGGTCGATGATTGAAAGCCGGCGCTGGCCCAGCGCGACCGGGCCTTCCAGGAACTGGCCCTGGCCGTCGGGGCCGCGGTGGGCGATGCGATCCATCATCGCCTGCAAGATCGTCTGCGCGTTCTCCCGCGCGCCGACAAAACCGACAATTCCGCACATAGGAATTCCTTTCCGTGATTTGTTTGTGACTTTGTGATTGCCTTTATTATACACATTTCCCCCCGTGTTGAAAAGGGCGTAGATTGTAAATTCCGTTCGAATGCGCCCGCAAGCCGCGCTTATACGGCGCCTGAGATTGACAGCGCGGCCGGTTGGAAGTAAAATACTAAGGAATATAGCTTTCTATGGTGGATCGCCATTCACCCGGAAGCGGGGAGGTTTGCATGCAAAACTTTCAACCCGTGCTGCTCGGCAGCGATGCCAACGTCTATGGCATGGCCCGCAGCTTTTATACAGCCTACGGCGTCGTCAGCGATGTGATCTGCAAGGCGGTGCTTGTCGCCTGCCGCAACACAAAGCTTGTGCGCATCGCCAAAGTTGAGCCGAAGCTCGAGGAGGACGAGGTCTTCGTCGCGACCCTGCTCGACTATGCGAAGGCCCACGCCGGCACCCCGCTTGTGCTTGTCTCCTGCGCGGATGGCTACACAATCCTGCTGGCCCGCCACCGCGAGGCCCTTGCGCCATACTTCCGTTTTGCCTGCCCCGACCTTGATACGGTGCTCACGCTTGACATCAAGGATAACTTCTACCGCGCCTGCGACGCCTACGGACTTGACCATCCGCGCACCGCGACCTGCACGGCGCAGAATTATAAGACCGCCGAACTCCCGTTCGATTTCCCGGTTATCATCAAGCCGAGCAACTCGATGGCCTACTGGAACTGCCATTTCCCGCACAAGAAAAAGGTGTTCCTGGCCCAAAACCGCGAGGATTTTGATGCGATCACCACGGCGATTTATGGCAGCGAATACCAGGAC
This sequence comes from uncultured Oscillospiraceae bacterium, assembly GCA_900548355.1. Taxonomy (GTDB): domain Bacteria; phylum Bacillota; class Clostridia; order Oscillospirales; family Ruminococcaceae; genus Gemmiger; species Gemmiger avicola. The sequence goes on along the minus strand of URKR01000019.1, from coordinate 13,508 downwards.
GACCTGATTTTGCAGGAGTACATCCCCGGCGATGACGGCTGTATGCGGGTGCTCAACGCCTACTGTGGGCTGGACGGCAAAGTTCGGCTGCTCGCGCTCGGCCGGCCGCTGCTGGAGGAACAGACCCCCGAGGGCATCGGCAACTATGCGGGGATCTTGACCGGGCCGGAGGTCAACGACGCTGCGCTGCTCGGCAAGCTGCGCGCCTTTTTGGAGGATATGCACTGGGTTGGTTTTGCCAACTTTGATATGAAGCGCGACCCGCGCACCGGGGCCTACAAGCTGTTTGAGATGAACCCACGCCAGGGCCGCTCGAGTTATTACGTCACGGCGGCGGGGTATAACCTCGCGGAATATCTCGTGGCGGATGTTCTTGAACACGAAGCGGCCGGCTGCACCGTCGCCGACGCCGAGAGCCTTTGGATGATCGCGCCCTACGGCGTGCTGCGCCGCTATGTACAGGATGAAGATTTGCGCCGCACGGCCGCCCGGCTCAAAAAGCAGGGCCGCTGCGCGCACCAGCTCTTCTGCAAAGAGGACGCCAACTGGCGCCGCCGGCTATGGTATTGGCGCAGCCAGCTCAACTATTACCGCAAAACCGCCCGCTACTACGGCAACAAGAGCCTGCGGGACTGATTTGGCTTAATCCAAACTCTCGGCTCTTAACACTTAAGAGAATTATTTACAGGGGAGGGAACGCCCATGTGTGGGATCACCGGCTTTGCCGAACGCAGCCACCAGGCTGACGAGGCCCGTGCCATTGTAAAAAAGATGGCCGACCTGATTGCCTACCGCGGCCCCGACGGCGAGGGCTATTTTGTTGACGATCAGGTCGCGCTGGGCCACCGCCGGCTTTCGATCATCGACCTTGAAGGCGGCAGCCAGCCGATGTACAACGAGGACGGCAACCTTGTCGTCATTTACAACGGCGAAATCTACAACTACCAGGACCTGCGCGCCGAACTGCTGGCGGCCGGGCATACCTTTGCCACCCAGTCGGATACCGAAGTCCTGCTGCACGGTTACGAGGAATGGGGCGACTCCCTGCCGGCCCGGCTGCGCGGGATGTTCACTTTTGTCATCTGGGACCGCAGCGCCAAAACCCTCTTCGGCGCGCGGGACATCTTCGGCATCAAGCCGTTTTACTATTATAACGTCGATGGGCTGTTTCTGTTTGGCAGCGAGATCAAGAGCTTTTTGGCCCACCCGGGTTTCCACAAATCCCTCAACGAACGCCGCCTGCCCGAATATCTGAGCATCGAGTATATCCCGAATGCCGAGACGATGTTCGAAAACGTTTACAAGCTGCCCGGCGCGCACCGCTTCACCTGGCACGACGGCGAGATGAAGATCGACCGCTACTACGACATCCGCTACCACATCGACGAATCAAAAACCCTCGAAGAGTGGGAGGATGCGATCACCAAGACCTTCTCGGAGAGTGTCGCGGCCCACCAGATCGCCGACGTCGAGGTCGGCTGCTTCCTCTCCTCCGGCGTCGATTCGAGCTTTGTCGTCAATGAGGTCGCCAAGGGCACCCCGCACGTCAAGAGCTTCTCGGTCGGCTATGCCGAGGAAAAGTATTCCGAACTGCCCTACGCCCAGGAATTCAGCAAGGAGATCGGGGTGCCGAGCATCGCGAACACCGTCACGGCCGACGAATTCTTTGAGGCCAACCGGGTCATCCAGTGGTATCTCGACGAACCGATGCCGAACCCGGCCGAGGTGCCGCTCTATTACCTGGCCCAAAACGCGCGCAAGTATGTCAAGGTCGTGCTTTCTGGCGAGGGGGCGGACGAACTTTTCGGCGGCTACCCGATGTACTGCCAGGCCGTCCACTTTGAAAACTATGCCCGCAAAGTCCCGGCGGCCGTGCGGCGGTTTCTGGCCGGCACGGCGCGGCGCGCGCCCTACTTCAAGGGCAAGCACTTCCTTGTGCGCGGCGGCATGGAACCCTGGCAGCGGTATATGCGGGCGAACTATGTCTTTGAATCGCCGGCCGACCGCGACCAGTACCTCAAAACCGACTACGGCAACCCGCCGCCCGAAACCTTCTTCAAGCCCTATTTTGATACCGTCGCCGACCTCGACGAGCCGACCGCTTTGCAGTGGGTGGATATGCATACCTGGATGCTCTACGACATTCTGCTCAAGGCCGACCGCATGAGCATGGCGAACTCGCTCGAACTGCGGGTGCCCTTCCTTGACCGCGAAATGCTCGAGCTCGCGCTCTCGATCCCGCGGCGCTACCGCTGCGACGAGGAGCATACCAAGATTGCCCTGCGCGCCGCCGCGCTGCGCCAGCTGCCCGAAAGCGTTGCCAAGCGGCGCAAGCTCGGCTTCCCGGTGCCGCTCAACGACTGGCTGCGGCAGGATAAATACTACGCGATGGTGCGGGAGAAATTCGCAGGCCCTGTGGCCGAGCGCTTCTTTAACACCGAGGCGATCCTGCGCCTGCTCGACGACCACAAGGCCGGCCGCGCCAAAAACATGACCAAGATCTGGAGCATCTATTCCTTCATCCTCTGGTACGAACTCTACTTTGTCAACGAGGCCCCGCCGGCCGGTGTGTATGAACAGCGCGGGGCGTGAAGCGCGGCCGGCCGTGCTGCTCGTGCACTGCCGGTACCGGCTGCCCGGCGGCGAGGACGCCGTCTTTGCCGCCGACCGCGCGATGCTTGAAGCGCACGGCCACCGGGTTGTGACCTACGAGCGCAGCAACGATGAGGGCGGCCTTGCGGCCAAACTGCTGCTGCCGCTGCGGGCGGTGTTCAGCCTCAAGACCTGCCGCGAGGTCAAAGCGCTGATCCGGCGCGAGAAGATCGAGATCGTCCATGTCCACAACACGCTGTTTGCGGTCAGCCCGTCGGTGTTCTGGGCCGCGCGGGCGGCCGGTGTGCCGGCCGTGCAGACGCTGCACAACTTCCGGCTCTTCTGCCCAAATGGCGTGCTGCTGCGGGAGGGCAAAGTCTGCGAGGACTGCCCGCGCCAAAAGGGCGGGCTGTTCAACGCCGTGCGCCACGGCTGCTACCGCGGCAGCCGCGTGCAGAGCGCGGTCTGCGCGTTTCTCTATGCGTTTCACCGGCTGCTCGGCACCTACAAGCGGGTGCATCTGATTGCGCTGACTGAATTTGACAAAGAAAAGCTGCTTGAATTTAACGCGCGGCACCCGGTGTTTGATCCGGCAAAACTCTACCTGCGCCCGAACGCCGCCGTGCCCGAAGGCGCGCTGCCGCCGCTGCGGCCGCTGGCGGCGCGCAAAAATCAGGTCGTCTTTGCCGGCCGGCTTGAGGAACTCAAGGGCCTGCGCACCGCGATCGAAGCCTGGCGGTTATTGGAAAATGACCCTGCCGCGCCGAAGCTGCTCCTCTGCGGGGCCGGCCCGCTCGAGGGCTGGGCGCGGGAGAACGCGGGGGAAAATGTCGAGTTCCTCGGCCAGATTTCCCACGAAGCGCTCTGCGCGCTGCTGGCCGAAAGCCGGGCCGCCCTGGCCCCGAGCCTTTGTTACGAGAGTTTCGCCCTTGTGCCGGCCGAGGCCCACGCGATGGGCACGCCGGTGATTGCGAGCGACCTTGGCAATGTCGGCGCAATGGTGCGCGAAGGCGTTGACGGGCTGCGGTTCGCCCCCGGCGACCCCGAAGCCCTCGCCAATGCGGTGCGCCGCCTGCCAGACCTTGAAGCCAAAGCCGACCCCGCCGCCATCCGCGCCGAAGCCGTGGGGCGGTTTGGGCAGGAGGAAAATTACCGCGAACTGGCGGAGATTTATCAGGATATTTTAGTAAAGAGTTGAGAGTTAAGAGTTTAGATATGGTGCGCCTTCGGCGCGTTTTAGAAAATGCGGGAGAAACCGCAGGCCGTTTTTTCGAGCGCGCAGCGCGGAACACCGCATCTTAACTCTAAACTCTAAAATCTAAACTATCAGAATCAGGTGTCCCATGAACCAACTTTACCGCGCGCTGCATATGCCGCCGGGCAGGCTTTTCAAAAAGCTGACCGGCTGGAAGGAAGTTTATACCATCGCTGTCCGCCCGCGCCCGACCGCCGAGGGCTGCGAACCGCTGCCGGCTTTGGGCGAGGGGGCGTATACTATGATGTTCACCGCGCCCGGCCACTGGTACGCCGACCCGCTGCTCTTCCACAAAAACGGGCAGCGCTGGATCTTCTGCGAAGATTTTGACCTCGCGGCGAACAAAGGCGCAATCGCGGCCTTCACCCTCGACGACGCCGGCCATGCCGGCCCGATCGAGACGGTGCTCGCCGAGGATTTCCACCTTTCCTTCCCGACCGTCTTTGACTGGAACGGCGAAACCTGGATGATCCCCGAAACCGGGGCCGACCGCAGCCTGCGGCTTTACCGCTGTGATTGGTTTCCGGAAGAGTGGAAACTGGCCAAGGCCTTCCCGGTCGGGAAAGAGCTGGCCGATACAATCCTGCTGGATCAAACCCCCGAGGCCCTGACCCTGCTTTGCAGCGAGGTGCGCCCTGAAAATGGCCTTTTCACCCGCTACCGCCGCTATACGCTGCGGGCGGATGCATCGGCCGAAGGCGGCTTCACCATCGAGGAGGACGAGCCCTTCAACCTCGCCCACCGGGGTTATGACCTCGGCGCGCGCAACGCAGGGCCGCTGTTTTCCTGGGGCGGCGGGCGGCTGCGCCCGGCCCAGGTCAGCACCAAGGTGGATTACGGCGTCTATCTGCAATTTTTTACGACCCACCCCGACCCCGACCACCCCGACGCGATGCGGGAAACCCCGCTGTGCGCTGCGATGCCGCAGAACGTCACGATCACCGGCCTTGACCCCGCGCGGATCATCGGCATCCACACCTACTGCCGGGACGAAGCCTTTGAGGTCATTGACGCGCGGTATTTGGCCCAGCTTCCGCCGCCTGCAACCCGCTGAAGGAGGTTCCCATGCTGACCATCGCGATCCCGCAGCTCTACTGCGGGGCATCCGGCCAACGCGGGGCCTACAACCGGCAGGAAGTTGGCCTGGCGCGGGCGTTTGCGGCGCTGGGGGCCAGGGCTGTCGTGCTCTACCCCGCGCCGGGCGCGGATAAAATCGAGGTCGAAACCCCGGCCGAGAAGGTCAAGGTGCTCTACTGCCCGGCCAAAACCCTCGGCGTCAACGCTTTTTACAAAAGCTGGCAGCCGCTGCTTGACGAAAAGGTTGACGCGGTCCACGTCATGGGGGATAACTCCCTCGCGGTGCCGGGGCTCTACCGGTTCTGCCGCGCGCACGGCATCTTCTTTTACAGCCAGCTCGGCGCGCTGGCCTCGCAGTCGCAGAACCCGGCCGTGCGCCGGGTCATGGATCTGTTCTGCCGGCGCAACCTTGCGATCTACCGCCGCACCCCGACCTATGCCAAGACGCAGGCCGTCGCAGACGAGCTCGAAGCTTTGCGCGTGCCCTGCGCCGGCGTGCTGCCGGTGGGGCTCGATACCGCGATCATCCCCGAAATTTCCGAGCCCCGCGCGGCGCTGCGCCGGCGGCTGGGCCTGGATGAAAACGCGAACTATCTTTTGTTCGTCGGCCGGCTTGACCCCTACAAGCGCCCGCTCGACGTTGCGGCCGTGCTCGCCGCCCTGCCGGAAACCTGGCAGGCCGTCGTGATCGGGCAGGGGAGCCTTGCCGGCGCGCTGGCCGACGCGATGCAGGAAAGCGGCCTGCAGGACCGCTGGCGGCAGATTCCGCAGCTGCCGAACGCCGAAGTGCAGGCCTACTACCACGCCTGCGACGTCTTTCTCAACTGCAACGACCGCGAAATCTTCGGCATGAGTTTGCTCGAAGCGATGTACGCGGGCTGCGTGCCGGTGGCGCGGTGCGCGCCGGGGCCGGATATGATTGTGGAGGACGGGGTCAGCGGCTTTCTGGTCGAACCCGGCGCGGGGGATACCGCGGCGCTGGCTAAGGCCGTGCGCAAAGCGGCCGAAGCCCCCGCGATGGCGGATGCCGCCAAGGCCCGCATCCGTTCCAAATTCCTCTGGCGCAACAGCGCCGAAACCGCGCTGGCCATGCTGCAAACGAAAGGGGTGAACCGCGATGGATAACGACGCCAAATGGAAGGAAGTTGCCCGCAACATCGTCAAAGGCGGGCTGTTCCGCTGGAAATACCGCGGCGTGCCGATCCTTTCGGCCGAAGCCGGCAACAACCTCATTGGCGACTGGCTGCGTGAAGGGCGCATCTTCTGCATGGGCCGCTGCGGCGCCACCGAGATGCGCACGATCGCCGAATACCGACGCACCGGCGGCCAAACCTACCGCGACGCGGTGCGGGCCGATATCCGCAATCTGTCCGGCGTATTCCCGACCGACGACGAAACGCTGAACCGCTTCTGCACGCTCTACACAGACTGCGTGCAGAAGATCGACCTGCTTGCGCTCTGGGATGTCGGGGCCGAGCGGGAGGTCATCGCCGGCTGCAAGGGAACCCTTTTTGCCAAGCTGCGCGCGCTCGAACCCTACTACCACCCCCGCCCCTGGAGCGCGGCGCTCGCCGGCAAGCGGGTGCTCGTCGTGCATCCGTTCAAGGATACGATCCTGCGCCAGTACGCCCGGCGGGAGCAGCTGTTCCCCGGCACCGATATCCTGCCGGAGTTTGCCTCGCTGACCGTCATCCGCGCCGTGCAGGGCCTGGCCGGGCAGGAAACCGGCTATGCCTCCTGGTTCGACGCGCTCGAGGCGATGGAAAGTCAGATGGATGCCGTCGACTACGACGTCGCGATCACCGGGGCCGGGGCCTACAGCATGCCGCTTGCGATCCATGCGCGGGATACCGGCCATGCGGCGATCCAGATGAGCGGCGCAACCCAGCTGCTGTTCGGCATCCGCGGCAAGCGGTGGGACACCCACCCCCAGATCAGCCGGCTCTATAACGACGCCTGGGTGCGCCCGGCCGAAAACGAGGGCATCGCGAACCGCGAAGTCGTCGAGGGCGGCAGCTACTGGTAAACCGCTGCGCCGCAAAAGGGGCAACAGCCGCGCACGGTAAAAATGGGAGGAGTTCAAACATGGAACTGACATGGAGAAAACGACTGTGGAAGCTGGGGGATACCCTGTTCCACAAGATGACCTTTGCGGAGGCGGCTTCCTTCAACGTGCTGCGGCTCTACGCGGGGGATATACCGTCGAAACCCCTCTATGAAAACGAGGGCTTCATCGGCCTTTCGATCAAGCAGGCTGATTGGAACACGATCAAGCACGATATCACAAAGCCTTTCCCGCTCGAAGATAACACCATCGATTTCTTCCAGGCCGAGGACGTGCTCGAGCATATCCCGTACGAAGCATTGCCCGCCGTGCTGGCCGAGGTGCACCGCATCCTCAAGCCCGGCGCGCGGATGCGGATCTCGGTGCCGGATTACCGGTGCGATGTCTACGCAAACCGCTGCCAGCGGGACGCGGCCGGCGCGATCGTCTTTGACCCGGACGGCGGCGGCTGGTATAAGGACGGCAAGCTCGGCGGCGGGGCGCACCTCTGGTTCCCGACCTATGAGCAGGTCAAGGCCCTGGCCGAGGGCAGCCCGTTTGCTTCGGCCCGCTTCTACCACTACTACACGCCGGAAGGAAAGTCGGTCACCGAACCGATCGATTATACCCTCGGCTACATCGACCGCACGCCCGACCACGACCCCCGCGTGCAGAACCCCTACCGCGCGCTGTCGCTCGTGGTCGATCTCATCAAGTAAGGAAGAACCATGAAAATTCTGATGATCGGCAACCATCTCGGCGTGCAGAGCGGGGTGCAGCGGTATGTGCAGAACCTGCTGCTGCGGATGGATCTCTCGCGCTATCCCGTAGATCTCTTTGTCGGGGCCTGCCCGCCCGGCCAGGCTTCCAGCGCCCCGGCGCTTGAGGCCGCCGGCGTGCGGATCTTTGCGGTGCCGGATAACAAGCGCGACCGCGCCCGCGCGCTGCGCCGCCACCTGCGTGAACACAAGGACTATGACATCATCCACTACCACACGGCCAGCAAGATCGGCGCGCTGGCCTGTGTTGCCATGCGGGCGCAGTGCCCGCGGGCCAAGCTCATCGTCCACAGCCATATCGTCTACCCGCCGGTCACGCTGGCCTGGCGGGCGGCGCACCTGATCTACCAGCACACGGCCGATTATTTCCTCGGCTGCGGGGTGGCGGCCGGGCGGTTTGTGTTTGGCGATCGTATCGATCAAAAGCCGAACTTTGCGGTTGCCTGCAACGCGGTCGATCAGAACCGCTTTCACCCCGACGCCGCGGCCCGCGCCCGCATCCGCGCGCAGTACGGCATTGGGGAGGAGGAAAAGCTCGCCGGGTTTGTCGGCCGGCTCAACCACCAGAAAAACCCGCTGTTTTTGATCGAAATCTTCGCCGCGCTCGCGGCCAAAAACCCGGCCTGGAAGCTGCTGCTCGTCGGCGACGGCGAGATGGAAGGCGAGATTCGCGCCGCCGTCGCGGCCCACGGTTTGCAAAACCGGGTGCTCTTTGCCGGCGTGCAGACCGATGTGCCGGCCTATATGAACGCCTTCGACCTGTTTTTGCTGCCGAGCAACTTTGAGGGCAGCCCGGTTACTTTGGTCGAAGCGCAGGGCTGCGGCACGCCCTGCCTGGCTTCGACCAATGTGCCGAACGACGGCGCGGTGACCGAACTCGTGCATTTTCTGCCGCTTGACGCGCCGTTTGGTACATGGGCGGACAAAGCCGCGTCGATCGCTTCGGCCGGCCCCCATGCCGACCACTGGCCCCAGCTGGCCGCGGCCGGGTATGAGCTGGCGACAGCGGCGCGGCGGATGGAGCGCCTCTACGACGAATTGGCAGGTGCGCGATGATCTATGCGGAACTGGCCGGCGGCCTTGGCAACCAGATGTTTGTCTATGCATTTGCCCGCGCGCTCGGTTTGCGATGCGGCGAGGGGGTCACCCTGCTTGACCGGCAGGACTGGCGCGACGGCGCACCCGCCCACACGGCCTGTGCGCTTGAAGCGCTGGCCATCAGCCCCGGGGTGCGGATCTTGAGCGAGCCGCAGTTCGCCAAAACCCACCTGCCCCGCCAAAACGCCGCCAAGGCGCTGATGATTAAGTACGAGCAGCGCCGCGGCCTGCTGGCGCGCGACTGGCAGCCGTTTGAGCGCCGCATGGCCCCGCTGCTCAATATGATCGGCCTGCATTTTGCCACCGACGGCTACACCCCGGCCCGCCGCGGCCCCAGTCGGGATTTTCTGGCTTGGGGCTACTTCCAGAGCGAGCGGTACTTCGCCGATGCAGCCGGTACGATCTGCCGCGAGCTGCGCGCCAAAACACCGCCAGCCGGCCCCTTTGCCGCGGCGATTGCAGCGGCGCGCTGGCCGGTGGCCGTACACCTGCGCCGCGGGGATTACCTCAAGCCCGAAAACGAGATTCTGCAGGTCTGCACGCCGGAGTATTACGCCGCCGCCGTCGCCGCCGTCGCCGCCGCCAAACCGGAGGCCGAGCTCTTTGTCTTTACCGACGACGAGCCCTGGGCGCGCGAACACCTGCCCACGGCCGGCCTGCCGGCCACCATACTGCCGCAGGGCGCGGCGGCAAACGACCTTGCGCTCATGCAGCGCTGCCGCGGCTTTGTGCTGAGCAACTCCACCTATAGCTGGTGGGCGCAGTACCTGGCCGATGCGCCGGACAAGATTGTCTGGGCGCCCGAACGCTGGTACGCCCACACCAAGCGCAGCGACCTCTACCTGCCCGGCTGGCGGCGTATCGCAATCCAAACACACCCATAAAGGCATACCCATGAGAACCAAACGCACCCTCATCAATATGGCCTACACGCTGGGCACCAGCTTGCTGTTGCTGCTGCTCGGCCTGGCCACCCGGCGGCTGCTCGTCACCAACTTTGGCGACGGCATCGCCCAGGCGACCGGCGTCGTCGAAAAACTCTTCAACTTCTTCTCGATTGCCGAGTTCGGCGTCGGCAGCGTCATCAGCTACCGATTGTACGAGCAGATCGCGGCGAAGGACGAAGAAAAGATCAGCCTGTATATGTCGATGTATAAGTGGGCCTACCGCGCGGTCGGGCTGCTGATCTGCCTGCTCGCGCTTGCCGGCGCGGCCCTGCTGCCCTGGATCATGCCGGGGGCCGATATGCAGGCAGCCTATACCGTCTACGGCCTCAACGCCCTCTCGACGCTCTCGAGCTATTTCCTCGTGACAAGGCGGCTCATGTACACCTGCACCCAGCAAGGGTATCTGTGTACCCGGATCGATTTCTGTTTTAATGTCGCGACCTATCTGGCGCGCATCGCGATCTCGCTCTGGTGGCCGGACTATGTGCTGTATTTCGGCATCACAATCGTATTCAACACCTGCGCGAACCTCGTCGTGGCCCGCCGCTTCCGCAAAGATTTCCCCTTTGTGAAAGATGTCAGGGTCACCCTCGACGATTTCCGCAGTCTCGGCATTTTCCACGATCTGCGGTACTATCTTGTCCACCGCATCTCGAACACGATCTACGGCTCCTCGGATACGATCGTGACCTCCCGCATGGGCGGCGCGACGCTGACGACCAACCTTGGCAACTATTCTTCAATTTCAGACAGCGTCACCAACATCGGCAACAAGATTATGGACAGTTTTTCGTCCGGCATCGGCAACATCGTCTATGACAAGGCGGCCGGTGAAAACGCCCATGACAAGGAAGTGTTCTGGGGGCTTGACCTGTTCAGCTATCTCTTCGGAAGTTTTGTCGCCACGGCGTATTTTTGCCTGTTCCAACCCTTTATGACCCTCTGGATGGGGGCGGACCGGCTGCTGCCGCTGGCGTTTTTGCTCCTGTTCTGCCTCAACGAATATGTCGGCTGGAACCACCGGATGCTGGGCAGCTACCGCGCGGTGCTCGGCCATTTTGAGCAGGACCAGTGGTTCATGGTGGCTTCGGCTGCGGTGAACCTTCTGCTCAGCTTTGCGCTGTTTGTGCCGTTCGGCATTGCCGGCGCAACCTTCGCCACCGTCGTGGCCCACTGCATCATGTGGTTCGGCCGGGTGCGGGTGGTCTGCAAACAGTATGTGAAAGGTTTCCTTGGGCATTATGTCCGGGTACAGCTGGCGCATCTTGTCACCCTTGCGCTGTGCATGGGCGGCACGGCCTGGGTCTGCGCGCTGCTGCCGGGCGGCTGGATCTGGCTGTTCGGCCGGGCGGCGGTTGTCGCCGTGGTGCCAAACCTTTTGAACCTGCTCTTTTATGCCTGGACAGCCGACGCCGCCTACCTGCGCGGCACCGCAAAGCGCGCGGCGGGGAAGGTTTTGGCAAGGGTGAGGAAAAGCTGAATGCCGGAAAGCGTTCAGAGGTAAGATTTGGCGGACTGCGCTGCGCTATCGAAAGGAGAGGCTTCCCATGCCCAAGACCATCGCGATTCTCTATATTTGTACCGGCTCATACCGGGTGTTCTGGCCGGGGTTTTATGAAAACTTCCGCCAAAACTTTTTGCCGGAGCTGGATAAAACCTTCTTTGTCTTTACCGACGCCGCGCAGGTTGCGGGGGAAGGCAACCCCGATGTGCGCCGCATCCCGCAGAAGGCCCTGCCCTGGCCCTACAGCACCTTGCAGCGGTTTGACGCTTTCCTCTCGCAGGAGGCGGCGCTGGCCGGGTATGACTATCTGTTTTTTGCCAACGCGAACCTCTTCTGTACCGGCCCTGTCCACGCCGAAGAGATTCTGCCCGATGCCGGCAGATCGCTGACCGCCGTCTGCCATCTGCCCTATGACGGCAGAAACCCGCTCTTCCACCCCTACGAGCGGCGGCCGGCCAGCTGGGCCGGCATCCCGTACAACGGCGGAACGTATTATGTGGCGGGCGGGCTCAACGGCGGCACGGCGGCGGCTTATCTCGCGCTTTGCCGTGAACTGCAAGCCCGCACCCGGGAAGATCTTGATCGCGGCATCATTGCCCGCTTCCACGATGAAAGCCAGCTCAACCGGCTCGTGGCCGAATGGCCGCGGCGGTTCCGCGTTCTGCCGCCCTGCTTCTGCGTGCCGGAGGAAACCCCGCTGCCCGATGGCGGCGATCGCATCCGGGTGCTGCAAAAAAGCCGCTTTCTGGATGCGGAAGCGGTTAAGGGGGCGCCCAAACCGCAAAATTTTTTCGAGCGCAAGTGGGAGGCGTTCACCCTCAACTGGCTGCCGTATCTCTGGCGCGCGCGGGATACCCTGCTGCGCCGCCGCGTAACGCCGCGGGCTGCCACGTCGGGCTGGCAAACAGGAAACTACCCGGGAGGTGAGGGAGATGGCTGAACAAACCCCGACCTTCAGCGTCATCGTCCCGGCCTATAATGTCAAAGCGTACCTTGCCGAATGTGTCGCGAGCGTGGCGGACCAGGGCGGGACGGATTGGGAGTGCCTGGTCGTTGATGACGGCTCGACCGATTCGACTGGCGCGCTGGCCGATGAGCTTGCGGCCCAAAACCCCGGCGTGCGGGCGTTGCACCGCGAAAACAGCGGGCTTTCGGCCGCGCGCAACACAGGGCTTGCCGCCGCCAAAGGGGAGTGGGTGCTGTTTTTGGACGGCGACGACCGCATGGCCCCCGGCCTGCTGGGAGGGCTGCGGCGGACGCTGGCCGAAGAGCCGGGCTTTGACTGGTACATCGGCCGGTATCTGCGCCTTTTGCCCGAGGGATGTCTCGAACCCCACGCCGGGCTGGTTTTTGCCCCCGGCGCGGCCGAGGGGGACTTTGCGGCCCGGTTATCGGCGCTGTATGCGGCCGGGCACTGGTCGGTCTGGAAATACTGCCTGCGGCGGGCATTTTTGCAAGAACGCGGCCTGCAATTCCGGGAGGACGTGCGCTGGGCCGAGGATGTCGGCTTCGATCTTGAATTGCTCGCGGCCGGGGCGCGGATGAATTTTATCGATCTGGTCTTTACCCATTACCGCGAAAACCGGGCCGGCAGCCTGCTCAACGATGCGAAAAACCTGCCCCGGCGGTTCACGGCGATCGCGGCCACCTGGCGGCATGTCGAAGCGATGCGGGAGACAGGCGCGCTGGATGCCGCTGCCTTTGCCGCCGCGCGGGACGCCGTGGCCGATGTGTTCTGGCCGCAGGCCCGCACGGCCGCCGTGCCGGATCAAGCCCTGCGCGCCGCCTGCCTGCCCGGCCTGCGCGCGCTGCGCGGGCTGTACCCTTATGGCAAAGAGGTGCGCGAACAGCGCAGCTGGCGCGCCTACCAGCTGCTTCTGCGCACTGCCGGGCCAAAATTTGCGACCTGGGCGGCAAGCCTGGGAAAAGGGAAAGCCCGGTAAGGTCAAAGCGATCTTGAAGGAGCCCGCGGCGCCAAAAGGAAAAACAAAGATATAATTTTGTAAAATTCTACCAGTTTCCGCAACTTTGCCCGGGCTGTGATTGTAATTTTGCCAAAGTCGTGCTACCATAAAGGTACATAAAAAACAAAAGAAAGCCACAAACCCACCAGGAGCCAGGAATATGGAAAAGCAGAACCAACCGCATGAGGTGTACCGCCGGGCGGCGGCCCGGCCGAACCCGCCCGGCCCGAACCCGCCGCGCAGAAAGC
>URKR01000018.1 GCA_900548355.1 uncultured Oscillospiraceae bacterium | reverse complement strand
GCGAGCCGTTGCGCAATAATAGCCGCGTTTGCGGCTATTATACCATCCGCGCGGCAGGGCTGTAAAGCGCGGCGGAACCGGGATTCGGCAAAACTGCCAAAAACGGCGGGCAATTCTTGGCTGGTAAAGAAGCCGCTAAGACGCCCCTATCCCCTTGCGCCGGGCCACAAAAGACTGTACAATAAATAGTACAATATTTCGGTAAGAAAAAGGAGTGTTGCTCAATGGCCATCCATCTGGTGAAGCTGCCCAGCAAAAAGCGGGACCTGCTGCTGCGTGTGGCGAAAGGGCATTTTGCCACCAGCCACAGCCACATCAACTATTTCATCGATGTCACCATGCAGAAGACCCGCCTGTCTGAGGCAAAAGCCGTGGCGCAGGAGCTTGTGCGGCATTATGCCAGCACCACCGTGGTGGACACCGTGCTCTGCCTGGACGGCACCGAGGTCATCGGCGCCTGCCTGGCCAACGAACTGACCCGCGGCGGTTACATGAACATGAACGCCCACCAGACGATTTATGTGGTCACGCCGGAGCACACAAGCGGCAGCCAGCTGCTTTTCCGTGAAAACACCGCCCCGATGATTACCAACAAGCATGTTCTGATTCTGGCGGCATCGGTCACCACCGGCTTTACCGCACAGGCCGCTGTGGAGGCGGTGGACTACTACGGCGGCATTGTGGCGGGCATCACCGCAATCTTTGCTACGGTGGATGAATGCGCCGGCCACCCGGTCACCTCAATTTTTGACCCCGCCACCCTCGGCGATTACCAGAGTTTTGATTCGCGCGATTGCCCGTGGTGCAAGGCCGGGCAGAAGATCGACGCGCTGGTTAACAGCTACGGATATTCGAGCCTGTAAATCTGTAAACAGAAAGCCAAACGGACGCCCTGCGGTACTGCGGGGCGTCCGTCTTTGTATGAAACGAGCAAATCAAGAATGAAAAGCCGTGAATTCTTGCTTTTCTTTTTGCCGGCCCACCTTCGCCGGCCTCTCGCACAGTACCGGCAGGTCAGCGCCGCGCGGCGTCAGCAGCGCGCAGGGCAGCAACAGCACAAGCGGATTGGCTGAAAGCAGGAAAGGCTTATTCTCCATCAGAAAATACAGCAGCATAGCAGCCAGGCAGAGGCTTTCCCCCACATGGCCATGCCGCACCAGCCGCCAGGCCAGGAAAGTGATCACCGCGCCGACCACAACCGCCCCAAGCAAGCCTTTGTTCATCACAAGGGCGAGGTAGGTGTTATCGATGGAATGATGGACGTCGCCGTCTGTCGGCAACCCGCCGAGCAGCGTCAATGTGTTGGGCAGGTCGCCGTGGTACCAGGCGGCAACCCCATCCTCCGCCGGGTGGGTGTAGGGCCGGGCCCAAAACACATGATGCCATACTTCAAACCGGCCGGACAGAAGCCTGTTGACCGATGCGAGCAGCGGGGTCCGGCCGGGGTTTTCCGGGTCAAAGAAATAGCCGGTCAGCATGCTGGCCGCCGTCAGCACAGGGTACAGCGCCGTGACAAAGGCCTGCCACAGCCGCCCGGTAAAGAACTTTGGACACAGCTTCCAGGCAAGGAAAAGCACCAGCAGCACCACCATGGCCCCGCCGGCACCGCGGCAGCCGGGTACCAGCAGCGTGTAAGCGGCCAGGCCGGCCAGACCAGCCCAGTCCCACCAGCGCAGGCGGCCCCAGCGCAGCCATCCCCAGGCAAAAAAGACGCCGACAAGACGCCCGCCGTAGCCGTTGTAATGCCCGTAGCCAAAATCCCAGTTGCGGGCATAATAGCGGAACGGGATCAGGTCTGTGCCGGCGTGCAGCAGCTGCACCGTTACAACGCCGGCTGCCGCCACCGCCAGATATACCCGCAGCGCACGGCGCAGGTCCACCCCTTTGGCGCCAAGGCCAACCAGCACAGCCAGCGGGAACCAGGTATCATCCCCATACAGCCCCGCAAAACCGGCATACCCGACCGCCGCCACCGCGATGACCCACTGTATCCGCGATTCATACTGCGTGAAAAAGACGCACTTGACCAACAGCAGCGCAATGGCGCCGCCAGTCAGCACCAGCCGGGCCAGATGGCTGAAGGTGGGCAGCGTGCTTTGAATGGAGGAGCTGAACACCTCCGAAAGCAGCAGCAGCATGGCCAGCGCCGTACAGAACAGCCGCTGCCCCCAGGCAGCGCGCCGGGCAGCGTCTTTGTGCAGGGTTTGCAGATTCATCAGCAGGCGCACCGCCTCCTTTCCCGCTTTTTTGGATCTTCGGCCGGGCCGGTGCCAGGCCGGGTGGTTGTATGTATTATACCACGGCGGCGCAAAAATGAAAAGCCCGGCGCCTTTTGGCAGGATTTGGCCCGCAAGCACAACCTGTTGCGACGCCTTGTATTTCTTGTAAAAGTTTGCTACAATCAACTTGGAAACGCCCCAAAATCCGGTTGGTTCAGACAGGAAAGGAAGATGCGATCATGCTCACCGATATTCAGATTGCGCAGAACGCCAACATGCTGCCCATTACCGAGGTAGCGGCCAAACTGGGCCTGGCTGCCGAGGATGTCATCCCCTACGGCCGCTACAAGGCCAAGCTGAGCCACAAGCTTGCCAAGGCAGAGGGGAAGGACGGTAAACTGATTCTGGTTACCGCAATCAGCCCGACGCCGGCCGGCGAAGGCAAAACGACGACCAGCGTGGGGTTGGGCGACGCGCTCTGCGCGCTTGGCAAGCGCACGATGCTCTGCCTGCGGGAGCCGAGCCTTGGCCCCGTGTTCGGCATCAAAGGGGGTGCTGCCGGCGGCGGCTACGCCCAGGTTGTGCCGATGGAGGATATCAACCTGCACTTCACCGGCGACATCCACGCGATCGGCACCGCAAACAACCTGCTGGCCGCGATGATCGACAACTCGATCCAGCAGGGCAACCCGCTGAACATCGACCCGCGCCGCATCACCTGGAAGCGCTGCATGGATATGAACGACCGCCAGCTGCGGTTCATCGTGGACGGGCTTGGCGGCAAGGTCAACGGCACCCCGCGGGAGGACGGCTTTGATATTACCGTTGCCAGCGAGATTATGGCCATCTTCTGCCTGGCAACCGACCTGGCCGACCTCAAAGACCGGCTGTCCCGTATTGTCTGCGCCTACACCTATGACGGCGCGCCGGTCACGGCCGGGCAGATCGGCGCGGCCGGCGCGATGGCCGCGCTGCTGAAAGACGCGATCGACCCGAACCTTGTCCAGACGCTCGAAAACAACCCCGCCATCATCCACGGCGGCCCGTTTGCGAACATCGCCCACGGCTGCAACAGCGTGACTGCGACCAAGCTCGGCCTTAAACTCGCCGATTACGTCGTGACCGAGGCCGGCTTCGGCGCCGATCTCGGGGCCGAGAAATTCCTTGATATCAAGTGCCGCTACGCCGGGCTGACCCCCTCGGCCGTCGTGCTTGTCGCGACGGTGCGGGCGCTCAAATACCACGGCGGCGTGCCCAAAACCGCCCTGAACGCTCCCGACGCCGAGGCCGTGCGCCGCGGCGCGGTCAACCTGGCCCGCCACATTGACAACCTGAAAAACGGTTTCGGCCTGCCGGTCTGCGTCGCGATCAACGCCTTCCCCACCGATACTGAGGAGGAGTACGCGGTCATCCGCGAAGTCTGCGAAAAAGCCGGCGTGCCCTGCGAGCTTTCCGAGGTATTCGCCAAGGGGGGCGAGGGCGGCAAGGCGCTGGCCAAGACTGTGCTCTCGATCATCGACGCGAACCCCGCGCCCGCGCCGATTCAGTATACCTACGATCTTGACGAGACGCTGGAGGAAAAGATCGACGACGTGGCGAAAAAGATTTACCGCGCCGGGTCGGTCAGCTACGCCCCGGCCGCCAAAAAGATGCTGGCCGAGCTTGAGAAGCTCGGCTACGGCAAGCTGCCGGTCTGCATCGCCAAGACGCAGTATTCCTTCAGCGACGACGCCTCTTTGCTCGGCGCGCCGGAAGGGTTCACGATGAACGTGCGGGAGGTGCGGCTTTCGGCCGGCGCCGGCTTCGTCGTCGTGATCTGCGGCTCGATCATGACGATGCCCGGCCTGCCCAAGCACCCGGCCGCCATGGACATTGACTGCGACGCCGAAGGGAAAATTACGGGGCTGTTCTAAGGCAAACTGCCTTTTGCCATCAGTAAGCCCGGCTCCAAAAGAGTTTAGAGTGAAGAGTTGAGAGTTTAGATAAAGTGTTCCGCGCTGCGCGCTCAAAAAAGCGGCGGCAGGCTGCCGGCTGTTTTCCAAAGCGCGCCGAAGGAGCACCGCATCTAATTTCTCAACTCAAAACTCTGAACTCTTATTTTATTTTACCCGCCACGCATCCGCCGTCGCACAAAATATCCGTGCCGGTCAGGTAGCCCATTTCGGGGTCGCTGACGGCGGCGAAGAGGGCGGCGATCTCGTCGGGTTTGCCCATCCGCGGGATTGCGTTGAATTTCAGGTAGGCCCCGGCTTCGTCCTTTTCAAGCTTTCCCATCGGGGTGTCGAAGTTGCCCGGCGTAACCGAGAGCACCCGCACCCCGCGCGCGCCGAACCGCGCGGCTTCGTGCCGGGCGTACCAGATCACAAAGTACTTGCTGATTGCATACGCCGCGCCGGGGCGGGATTTTTTCGGCAGCAGATTGACCCGGGCCATCATCTTGCGGAAGAAGGCTTCGCGGTCGTCGGCCGCCAGTTTGAACGCCCCTTTCGGCATGATGAATTCCGGCGCAAGATAGGCCGACATCGAGGACGTATCGACAAGGCAGCCGCCCGGCTCGATGACAGAGTAAAACGCATCGTGGATGTGCACAGTGCCGAGCGCGTTGCCCCGCATGATCGCCTCGGCGTCCCCCATGTGGGGGCTCATGCCGGCGATGTGCAGCACCGTCGTGACCGGGCCAAGGCTTGCGGCATAAGCCGCAAGGCCCTGCACGCTGCCCGCGTCGCTGATATCACAGCGGCAGGCCGTGGCCTCAATACCGGCCGCCGCGAGTTCTTCGATCGCCGCATCGAGCTTTTTCGGCGTGCGGGCGGCCAGCACAAGGGCGTAGCCCTTTTGCCCCATCCGCCGGGCCGTGGCCAGGCCCATGCCGCTGCTGCCGCCGGTGATGACGCAGACCGGCTTTTTCTCGCTTCCGTTTTTCATCGTTCCTGCTCCCTCTTTGGCTCAGACACGCACCGCGCCGATCTTGCCGGTGGCTTTGAGCCAAGCGATTTCGTCGTGCATCGTCTCGCGGTAGGAGCGGGTTCGGCCTCGGCGGGGACATACCGCTCGGCCTTGTCGCCGGGCAGCACGAAGGCGCGCACCCGGTCGCCCCGGGCGACAAGCTGGCGGCAGACCGTGCCGCCAAGGAAACCGGCAGCACCGGTGACAAGATAGAGCGTGCGGTTGGACGCGGCGGTGGTTTTCATGGCAGATTCCTCCTTATAAAGCTCAGTGGGCGCTGTGCGTGGCGTTCCGGCCGATGCCTGCCGGGGTGGTCAGGCCGGCCATCGCGCGGATGACATCGGCAAGGTCAGCGAGAGTATTCGGGTTCATATGCAGTTTCATTTGAAAGGTCCTCCTTGGGTTTCGCTTGGGTGTTTTTTATTTTGGATTGGTTTGTTTTGTTTCAACGTTTTAGATTCTACACGCCCAAGGTAAACGCCAGATAAACAAAGGCGTTGATCTTTTGTTGATCTTTGCTGCATACCCGTGCCCTCTGCACAGCAAAAAGCGCGCTGCACCCCGGGCAGGGCGCAGCGCGCAGGCAAATATAGTTCTGTAACCAGGCAAAGCCTTCAGGCAAAGGTTTCGTCCCCTTCATGGGGGTTGGGTTCGGTATCAGGGGCGGGCTGGCCATCCGGCATGGTGGAGCCGAAGGACGGCACAAAGACAAACCGCCGGATCAGGAAGATCAGCCCGATGGAAGCAACGCTGATGAAGCTTTCGAGCGCCGATTCGTGCCCGAGGATCATCTGCCGCGCAATCGCGTAGAGCAGCACCTCCAGTGCGCTGCCCGGGCTGTGTTTGGCCAGCATCTTGATAAACTCAATGCCGATGACAAGGTTGAAGGCGTGGCCCAAAAAAGTCTGGAACGCCTCGGTGCTCCGGGTGGAGACAAGGTTGAACATCTCCTGCGCGATCGGCACCGTGCTGATTAAAAGCCCGATCAGCACAAGGATGGCAAGCACCACTTCCAATATGCTGGACGCCGCGGCCACCTGGTTGCGCAGCAGCCGCACAATCTGCCGTTCCCGCGCACGCAGGTGCAGTCGATGCAGAAAGCTGTCGGTTTTGTTCATCGTGATCCTCCTTTGCGGGGGGCGCGGCGCGGCTTTTTGCGCACGCTGTAGCCAAAGGTGCCGAGCTGCCTGCCGAGCGCAAGATACGCCCCGTGTGAGTAGACAATAAGGCCGGCGCGCTCGAGGCAGAGCCTGCCGTTCGGGTCAAGCAATCTCTCGTCCACATCGCAGGCGACAACCTCGGCCAGGAACAAATCATGGCTGCCGAGCGGGATCACCTGCGTAACCTTGCATTCAAGGTTCAGGGGGCTTTCCTCCAAAAGGACCGTCTCCACCTTGGCGGTCGGGGCGGCGTGCAGGCCCATTGCGGCGAACTTGTCCACATCCCGTCCGCTTTTGACCCCGCACCAGTCAACGGCCCGCACGAGCGATTCGGTCGGCAGGTTGACGACAAAGACGCCGCTCTCTTGAATAAGGCCGTGGCTGTAGCGCTCGGGCCGGACGCTGATCGAGAGCATCGGCGGCTGGGTACAGATGGTACCGCACCAGCCCACCGTGATGAGGTTGGGCCGGTCGGCCGGGCCGCAGCTGACAAGCACCGGCGGTTCGGGGTTCAACAGGGTCGAGCCCTTCCAGACCTGACGGCTCATAGCGTATCCCCCTGTCCTGCTTTTTCCGCTTTTTCCCAGGTGCGGTCGCTGATGATGTAGCGCGGGCGGCGCTTGGTTTCCATGTAAATCTTGCCGATATACTCCCCGATCACGCCAAGGCAGATCAGCTGCACGCCCGAGACAAAGCAGATGATACAGGTGGTGGACGCCCAGCCCGACACCGTCGCACCGAGCAGCGCTTCAATGATGGCCCAGACCACCCCGAGGAAGGATATCCCGGCCACCAGCACGCCAAAACCTGTGATAAAGCGGATCGGCTTGACCGAAAGGCTTGTGATGCCGTCAAACGCAAGGCCGAGCATTTTGGAAAGCGGGTAGTGGCTTTCGCCGGCGATCCGTTCGTGCCGCTCGTAGGTAACGACCGTGCTCTTGAAGCCGACAAGCGGCACCATGCCGCGCAGGTAGAGGTTGACCTCCTTAAACTTGGCAAACTCCTGCAAAGCGCGGGCGCTCATCAGGCGGTAGTCGGCATGGTTGTAGACGACCTCGGCCCCCATCGCGTTGAGAAGTTTGTAAAACCCTTCGGCCGTGAAGCGCTTGAAAAAGGTATCGGTATCCCGCTTGGAACGCACGCCGTAAACAATCTCGCAGCCGTCGCGGTAGGCGTCCACCATTGCGTCCGTCGCGTTGATGTCATCCTGGCCGTCGCAGTCGATCGAGATTGTGATATCGCAGCGGTCTTTGGCTTCCATCAAACCGGCCAGCACGGCGTTCTGGTGGCCGCGGTTGCGGCTCTGGCTGATGCCGATGTAGTGCGGGTCGCTGTTTGCCAGCTCGGTGATGATCTGCCATGTTTTATCCTTCGAACCATCGTTGACAAAGAGCACCCGGCTTTCGGGGCTGATTTTTCCGGCGGCGGCCAGATCTGTAATTTTTTGCAAAAACATCGGCGCCGTGATCGGCAGCACGGCTTCTTCGTTGTAACAGGGGATGACAATATACAAAACAGGGGTTTCACGGTTGTTCATGGGTTCACCTCATCGTAAGGATGTATCAGGCGCTCACATCTGGCACTGGGTTCGCAGACGTGGTTTATCCAGAATTTTGAAGCTGCCGCGGAAGGTTTCGACCAGCCCTTCGCGCTGCATCCGGCCGAGTTCCCGGCTCAGGGCGCTGCGGTCACAGTTGAGATACTCCGCCAGGCCGGCGCGGGTCAGCGGCACGGCGAAGGTATCGCTGCCGGCGGCCTCGGCCTGTTCCAGCAACCACAGACTGATCCGGGTGCGCAGGCTTTTGCAGATCAGCAGTTCAATGCGGCGGTCGAGCGCGAAGTATTTGTTCGAGATGGTCAGCACAAGGTTTTGCAGCAGCTGCAGATGGGTTTCGTGCAGCTGGGCGCAAGGGTGGATGATCTTTTCATATGGCAGGTAGAGGGCCAGGCAGGCGGTCTGTGCCATCACGCTGACCGGGCTTTTTTCGCTTGAGCCCGAAAGCACATCCCCAAACAGGCCGCCGGCTTCCATCTGGGTGATCGCCACGCTGCCGCCGTCCGGTGTGTTTTTGAGCGCGATGATCTGCCCTTCCAGCAGGATGCCGACCTCCCGCGTCTCGTAGCCGGCCAGCAGCAGCAGTTCGCCTTTCTGGTAACGGCGCACGCGGGGATTAAAACAGTGGAGCAGATGGTCAAGCTCGTCATCACGCATATGGCGCAGCAGCGAGGTTGCCCGCAGCAGCGGGTAATAGGGTGAGAGATCCATACCGGGCTCCTTTGTACAGCGTGCGTTTTGTTGCCGGGGCAAAATTGTTGCACCGGCAATCGACTTCTGTCTTTTATTATAGTATAGTAAGCCCGCAAAAGCAAATCAAAGCGCAGCGGCCTGCCGCCCTTTTACAGCGGCAGCCGTTTTCTCTGCGCTTTCGCAAGGAGGAGTACCATGAAATCCAACCGTCTTTTGGCCGGGCTGCTTGCGCTGGCCATGACCGCATCGCTGGCCGGCTGCGGTGCGGCGAGCAGCGCAGCGCCCGAAGCCACCGAAACCCCGGCTGCCACCGCCGCCACCGAGGCCCCTGCCCCGACCGAAGCCCCGGCTTCCCCCGAAGCGGCCGAAACCGCCGCGCTGCGGGTGGCCGGCCTGAAAGGCCCCACCACAATGGGCTTGATCAACCTGGTGGACGACGTTGCCAGCGGCGAAGCCGACTACGGGTTTGACCTCGAATTTTCGATGCACGGTGCGGCCGACGAGATTGTACCGATGCTTGTGCAGGGCGAACTGGACGCCGCCGCGGTGCCGGCGAACCTGGCCGCCACCCTCTACCAGAAAACGAACGGCGCGGTGCAGGTGGCCGCGATCAACACCCTCGGCGTGCTGTATGTGCTGGAACAGGGCGACAGCGTGCAGAGCGTGGCCGACCTGGCCGGGCAGACCATCCTGACCACCGGCAAGGGCACAACGCCGGAGTATGTGCTGCGGTATGTGCTGAGCGAGAACGGCCTTGACCCCGATACCGACGTGACGATCGAATATTTCAGCGAGGCCACCGAGGCGCTGGCCCAGCTGCAGGCCGGCGCGGGCACGATCGCAATGCTGCCCCAGCCGTTCGTGACAAGCGCGCTCTCCCAGGTGGAGGGGCTGCGGGTGGCCCTCGATATGAACACCGAGTGGGAGGCCGTGGCCGGTTCCAAGCTTGTGACCGGCGTGCTGGTGGCCCGCACCGACGCGATTGAGGCGAACCCCGAAGCCTTCAGCGCCTTCCTGACCGCATATGAGACCAGCACGGAACTGGCCAATTCGGATCTGGAGGGCACGGCCGCGCTGTGCGAGGAATACGGCATTGTGGCCAAGGCCGCGCTGGCCCAGAAGGCGCTGCCCGAATGCAACATCGTCTTTGAAACAGGTTCGGAGATGAAAACCGACCTTGCCACCTACTTCCAGGTTCTGTACGACGCCGACCCGGCCAGTGTGGGCGGCGCCATGCCGGACGACGCCTTCTACTATGGCGTCGCGGGCTAAACCGAAGCGCTGGCAGACTGCGGCGGCCATCCTGTTCTGGGTGGCCGCCTGGCAGTTGCTGGCCATGGCGCTGGGCCACGGCGGGTTGTTTTTGGCCACACCCTCGCAGACGGTACAAGCGCTGGCCGCCCAGCTGCCGACAACCGAATTCTGGCGCCGCATTGTATTCAGTTCACTGCGGATTCTGACCGGGTTCCTTTTGGCGGTGGCGGTCGGTTTGCTGCTGGGCGCGGCCGGCGGGCGGTGGCAGTGGGTGCGGGTTCTGATCGGCCCGCCGCTGCAGCTGATCCGCGCGATGCCGGTTGCGAGCTTTGTGATTCTGGCGCTGCTCTGGGTGCGCAGTGAAAATCTTTCGGTCGTGGTCAGCTTTACCCATGTGCTGCCGGTGATCTATGCCGGGGTTGCGGGCGGTATGGCCGATACCGACCCCCAGCTGCTCGAGATGGCGGCGGTCTACAAGCTGCCGCTTTCCAAACGTCTGCGGTACATCTGGCTGCCGGGGGTCTTTCCCTCCTTCAGCGAAAGCTGCATCGCCGCGATGGGCATGTGCTGGAAAAGCGGCGTTTCGGCCGAGGTCATCGGCCTGCCCGACCACAGCGTCGGGGATGCGCTCTACCGCGCCAAGATCACGCTGTCCACCCCCGATGTCTTTGCCTGGACGCTCGTCATCGTGCTGCTGTCGGCCGCGCTGTCGGCGCTGTCGGCACGCGGGCTGCGGGCAGCCAAGAAAAAACTCTGCGGGGAGGTAGCGGCATGAGCTTTGCGGTCAACCACCTGACCAAGAAATTCGGTCCCAAGACCGTTTTGCAGGATTTCAGCCTGACCGTCAACGGCCCGCTTGTGCTGATGGGGCCTTCCGGATGCGGCAAAACAACGCTGCTTCGCATCCTGATGGGGCTGGAAACCGTCGATGAAGGCGCGGTGCAGGCCCCCGTGCGGGTGGCGGCGGTCTTTCAGGAAAACCGCCTGTGCCCGCAGCTGACGGCGGCGGCCAACATAACGCTGCCCGGCGGCAGCGCAGCGGCAGCCGAAGCCGAGCTGCGTGCGCTCGGCTTTACCGATAAGGAACTTGCGCTGCCCTGCGCAAAGCTTTCGGGCGGGCAGGCGCGGCGCGCGGCGCTGCTGCGGGCGCTGCTGTGCCCCGGCGCGCCGGCCCTGCTGTTTGACGAACCCTTCACCGGCATGGATGCCGCCCTCGTCAGCCAGGCATCGGCCGCGATCCGTCGTCTGACTGCCGGACGGGATGCGATCCTTGTCACCCATGACGCCGAGGCCGCATCAAGCCTTGGCTGGCCGGTTGTCCGGATGTATCCGGCCGAAGCCGGCGCGCCGTGACCGCTTTTTTGATACCGCAAAAGGGGCAACAGTCTGCCAGAAGCCGTACTGTCGCGGCTTCTGGTTTTTGTTTACCCCTCGGTATTGTTGATCACCAACCGGTCCCCTGCCTGCAAAATGGTATCGCCGTTTGGCAGCAGATAGCTGTCGCCGCGCTCCACCAGCACGATCAGGGCATCGGCGCGGCGCGGCAGATCGGCCAGGCGGGCGCCGGCGGCAAGGTCTTGCGCCGTGACCTCTTTTTCGGTCAAGGTCACGCCGGGCAGGGTTTCCCTCTCAAGCGCCGCAAGGATCAGCCTGTCCCCGGCGGCCAGCTGTGTATCGCCGTTCGGCACAATCTGCTCCTGCCCGCGTTGCAGGCTGATCAGCAGGCTGCCGGGCGGCAGGATCAAATCCCGCACGGCCCGGCCGCACCAGGCATGGCCGTCCGGCACCGTAAACTGAATGAACTGTACCGGCGTTTCATCCACATAGTCGGTAAAGGTTTTGAGGACATTTCCCCCTTCGTCAATCATGCCCAGCCGGCGCGCGGCCAACGGCAGCAGCGACCCCTGCAGCGAGATGGAAAACAGAACAATCAAAAAGACAATATGAAACAGGTCATGGTCGGTAGAAACCGGGCTGATAACCGTCATAACCGCGAAAACGATCGAAGCCGCCCCCCGCAGCCCCGCAAAGGAAACCAGCAGCTTTTGCCGCCGGCTGCCGCGGAACGGCGCCAGCAGCAGAAAGACCGCCGCCGGCCGCGCCGCAAAGGTCAGGAACAGCATAATGCCGACCGCCGGCAGCACCACAGCGGGCATCTGGCTGGGAAAGGCCAGCAGGCCAAGCAGGAAAAACAGCACCATCTGCATAATGCCGGTAACCCCATCAAAGAAAGAGACAAGGGTTGCGGTGCTGCGCAGCCGGCCGTTGCCCAGCAGGATGCCGGTGATGTATACGCTCAAAAAACCGTTTCCGCCAAGCATGGCCGGCGCCGCATAGCTGAACAGCGCAGTCGCCACCACAAAAATCGTTTCAAAGCCTGAGCCATCCAGCCGCAGGCGGCGCAGCAGCCACAACGCCGCCCAGCCGACGCCGAACCCAAACGCCAGCCCAAACACAAGCTGTGCGCCAAGCAGCCGCGCCACCGCCCCGGGTGTGATGCCGCTTTCCATTGCCGTGAGCAGAACCGCCGTGAGCATATAGGCGAACGGGTCATTCGAACCGCTTTCCACCTCCAGCAGGGAGTCCGTGTTTTCTTTCAGTGCAAGTTTGCGCGCGCGCAGGATGGCGAAAACCGAAGCCGCATCGGTAGAGCCGAGCACCGCGCCGCAGAGCAGGCCTTCCAGCAGCGGCATACCCACCACAAAATGGCAGAACAGGCCTGTCAGCGCCGCCGTGAGCACGGTTCCCAGGCTGGAAAGCAGGATGGCCGGGGCAGCGGCCGGGCGCGCTGCGCGCCAGTTGGTGCCGAAGCCGCCGTAAAACATGATGAACAGCAGCGCCACGGTGCTGACCTGGTCGGCAAAGGCGTAATCTTCAAACGGGATTTTGAACAGGCCGTCTGAGCCGAAGAGCATCCCCAAAAACAAAAACGCCAACAGCGCCGGCACCCCCAGCCGGTTGGACAGACGGTGAAACGCGGTGCAGGTAAACATGACGACCGCCAGAAGCAGCAGAAGAGAAACGAGCATGGGGTCCCTACCTTTCGAAATAGAATCTTTGCCAAATCTTTACCACCAGTATACCATACCCCTTCCCCTCTGCCAAGGGTCAGGCGCGCTGTTTTTTCTTGCCAAAGACGGCACAACGTAGTATAATAGGCTCGTTTAGGAACTTATCCCCGGCGTTTCACCGCTTTTGCAGGAGGCTTGTGCCCATGCCGAAAATCAAACGCAACGATCCCGCCCCGCTTGTGCAAACCGGGAAACCGGTTTTGTACGACCAGGACCTGGACCCCGCCCCCGTTCGGGCGGCCCGCACCCCCAAACCCAAACGCAGCGGTGTGGGGTACACGGTGGCGCTCGCCTTTTTTGCGCTGGTGTTTGTGGCCAGCGCCGGCGCGCTGCTGAGCCGGCTGTGGCAGGACAAACAGACTGAATCCGAATTCACGCAGCTGGAATCGCTGATTGCCGAACCAGGCACCGAGACTGTTTCGGTGGAAACAACGGTGGACAACGCCACCCGGTTCGCACCGCTGGTTGCACGCAACCCTGACTTTGTGGGCTGGATCAAAATCGAGGGCACCAATCTGAGCTTCCCGGTCATGTACAGCCCGGACCGCCCGGATTTTTACCTGCGGCATGATTTCAGCCAGGAATACAGCAACTATGGCACGCCTTACTTGGACGAAGACTGCACGCTGACTGCGGACGCGCAGAGCAACAACCTTGTGATCTACGGCCACAACATGAAAACCGGCACCATCTTCGGCTGCCTGACCGATTACAAGGAAGCTTCCATGTATGAAGAACACCCGACCATTCGGCTGGACACGCTGTACGGCGGCGGCGATTATGAAGTATACGCCGCCTTTGCGATTGACGTGGTGCAGGATACCAGCTTCCCGTACAACACCTTCCTCGATATGGATGAGGCGACGTTCAACGAGTTTGTGGCCGAGACCAAACGCCGCAGCGATGTGGACAGCGGCATCACCCCTTCTTATGGCGACCAGCTGCTGACACTCTCCACCTGTGAGTATTCCAGCGCCAACGGGCGGTATGTCGTATGTGCCCGGCTGGCCCAAGACGCAGGCGGGGCAGACTAACATTCTTTTGTGTTCTCCCCTCAAAACAAGGGAAACGCAAAAAACGCGCGGTATTTTCTTTGCAAAAGCAGAAAACGCCGCGTTTTCCTTGCAGGCAGCCGAATTTCTTGATAAACTTAAGTAAGTACGTCTTTCTTCATTTAAAAAGTCTTCATGGTGTAAGATACTGGAAAGGGAGAATACGTGCGCAGCCGGCCGTTGCCCTTGACGGCCGGTTACTTTTTTGGTCAGGTTTGCGGTTTGGCCCCCTGAAAAGGTAGACATTTTGCACAAAATCGCATATACTGGAAGAATCCGTGAAGGATAAAGAGTTTCGAGTTTAGCGTTGCAAGCTCAGATCCGATGGATCGCGCTTTCGGCGAAGATTCGCCCCAATCTCATGACACAAACTGGAGGGAACTACCGATGTGTGGAATTGTTGGTTTTACCGGCCGGGACCAGGCTGCCCCGATTTTGTTGGACGGTCTGGCCAAACTTGAATATCGCGGCTATGATTCGGCCGGCATTGCGGTGCAGAACGCCGCCGGCAAAATTGAGATTGTCAAGGCGAAAGGACGGCTGCGGGTGCTCAGCGATATGACCGATGGCGGCCATGCCGTTGCCGGCTGCTGCGGCATCGGCCACACGCGCTGGGCCACCCACGGCGAGCCGAGCGTCGTCAATGCCCATCCGCATTACAGCAAGGACGAGCGGATCGCGGTGGTACACAACGGCATCATTGAAAACTTTCAGGAACTGAAAGACCGGCTGATCGGCCGCGGGTTCGACTTTGTCTCCCAGACTGATACCGAAGTTGTGGCCCAGCTCATCGACTACTATTATACCGGCGAGGCCGCCGGCGACCCGCTTGGCGCCATCACCCGGATGATGCTGCATGTGCGCGGCTCCTACGCGCTGGGCGTACTGTTTGCCGACCAGCCCGGCGTTGTATACGCCGTGCGCAAAGACAGCCCGCTGATTGTGGGGCAGGCCGAAAACGGCAACCTGATTGCCTCCGATGTGCCGGCGCTGCTCAAATATACCCGCACCGTCTATTATATCGACAACCTCGAGATTGCGCGGCTGACCGCCGATTCGATCGAATTTTACAACATCGACCGCGAGCCGGTGCAAAAAGCGGCTTCGACAATTGAGTGGGATGCCGAAGCCGCCGAAAAGGGCGGGTACGAGCATTTCATGATGAAGGAAATCCACGAGCAGCCCGCCGCTGTGCGCGACACGATCAGCCCGCGCATCAAGGACGGCCAGGTGGACCTGAGTGAACTTGCCCTGGATGAGGAAGCGCTGCGCCAGGTGCGGCGGCTCTACATCATCGGCTGCGGCTCCGCCTACCATGTCGGAGTGGCTGCGCGGTATGTGTTTGAAAGCCTGGCCCGGCTTCCGGTGGAAGTGGATGTTGCAAGCGAATTCCGCTACCGCGACCCGGTGCTGGAGCCCGATTCCCTCGCCATCATCATCAGCCAGAGCGGCGAAACCGCCGACACGCTGGCTGCGCTGCGCCTGTGCAGAGAGCGCGGCGTGCGCACAGTCGGCATCGTCAATGTCGTGGGCTCTTCCATCGCGCGGGAGGCCGACGCCACGCTCTACACCTGGGCCGGGCCGGAGATTGCCGTGGCCACCACCAAAGCCTACAGCACCCAACTGGCCGCCTGCTACCTGCTGGCCATCGCCTTCGGCCGGGTGCGCGGCACGCTGGATGAAGACCGCTGCGCCGCGCTTGTAACCGAACTGCAGGCCCTGCCTGAAAAGATTGAGAAAACCCTGCAGGACAAAGAGCGCATCCAGTGGTTTGCAAGCAAATATGCCAACGCGCATGATGCGTTCTTCATCGGCCGCGGGCTGGATTACGCCGTCGCGCTGGAGGGCAGCCTCAAGTTCAAAGAAATCAGCTACATCCATTCCGAAGCGTTCGCCGCCGGTGAGATGAAGCACGGGCCCATCTCGCTTGTGGAGAAGGGCACGCTGGTTGTCGGCATCCTGACCCAGCCTGATCTGTTTGAAAAGACAGTTTCCAACCTGGTGGAAGCCAAAAGCCGCGGCGCCTTCCTGATGGGGCTGACGAGTTACGGAAACTACAGCATTGAGGACACGGCCGGCTTCACCGTCTATGTGCCGAAAACCGACCCCCACTTTGCGACAAGCCTTTCGGTCATTCCGCTGCAGCTGCTGGCCTATTATGTCAGCTGCGCCAAGGGCCTGGATGTAGACAAACCGCGCAACCTGGCCAAGAGCGTGACGGTAGAATAACGGTATTCTTGTTAAAACATCCAAAACAGCCCTGTGCAATTTGTGCACCATTTGCTCCGTTTGGCCGCCCTGCAGGGGGACAAACGGGGCAAAGTCGTGTTATAATAAGACGTACGGGGGCGCGCTGCGCCCTATGATCCAGAACACCGCGCCGCCTGCCGGCCGGGAAGGAAGCTGCATGAAACCATCCAACGAACAACTCATCAAAGGCCTGCCCCGCCGCATTTTGCTGATGCTGCTGGACTGCGCGCTGATTGTGCTGTGTTTTTACCTGTCGATTGTGCTGCGGTATGACGATGCCGCCACCCTGGCCGCCCAGAACATCATCGACACCCCAAGCCGGGAGGCCGTCATCACGGCCATGACCCCGATGCTGATTTATATCCTGCCGATCTATATGGTTGTGTACTGGTTCGGCGGGCTGTATGAGATCATGTGGGAATACGCCGGCATGCGGGATCTGGCCCGGCTGCTCTGCCTTTCAGGGCTTGCTACCGGCTTTATTATGCTGTTTGATATGCTTGTGCGCGGCAGCCGCGGCATCAGCGGTTCGGTGCTGATCATCGCCGGGCTGCTGAACACGGCGGCCGTGGCCGGCATCCGTTTTTTGTGGCGGCTGGTGCGCGCTGTCAAAGCCAGCTGGCAAACCCATGACCAGGACCGCGGCCGGCGCAACGCCGCCCCGCTGCTGATCGTCGGCGCGGGCAACGCCGGCGCCTGGGCTGTCAACCTCTGCAAATCAAAAAACGCATCTTTCGGCAACCCGGTCGCGATTGTGGACGATGACCTGACCAAAAAGAACCTGCGGGTGCAGGGCGTGCCTGTGCGCGGCACAATCTCGGACATACCCGAGCTTGTGCGCAAATACCATATCATGGAGATTGTCATCGCCATCACCACCCTGAAGGGCGACCGGCTGCGGGAGGTCATCAACCTTTGCAACTCGACCCACTGCCGGGTGCGTATGCTCAACGACCCGCAGGCTGTGGACGAGAGCGGCAAACCTGTGGTGGCCGGCCTGCGCGAACTGAACACCGCAGACTTTCTTTCCCGCGATGAGATCCAGCTCAACAACGCCCAGATTGCCGAATACCTGCATGATAAAATTGTGCTGGTCACCGGCGGCGGCGGTTCGATCGGCAGCGAGCTGTGCCGCCAGATCATGCGGTATTCCCCGCGGCAGCTCCTGATTTTTGATATTTATGAAAACTGCGCCTATGAGCTTGAGATGGAGCTGCACAGCAAGTATGGCGCCGATGCGCCGATCGTGACCCTGATCGGCTCTATCCGGGACAAACACCGGCTGGATGAGGTGTTTGAAACCTACCATCCTTCGGTTGTTTTCCATGCCGCGGCGCACAAGCATGTGCCGCTGATGGAGCTGAGCCCGGCCGAAGCGGTCAAAAACAACGTCTTTGGCACCAAAAACCTGCTGACCTCGGCGGCCGAGCACGATGTTGAGCGTTTTGTCCAGCTTTCAACCGACAAGGCTGTCAACCCCACCAACGTCATGGGCTGCACCAAGCGCATCTGCGAAATGCTGATCCAGACCTATGCCTCCCACACGAGCATGCGGTGCATGGCGGTGCGGTTTGGCAATGTGCTGGGCAGCCACGGCAGCGTGATCCCGCTGTTTGAGGAACAGATCAAACGCGGCGGCCCGGTAACCATCACCCACCCCGATATTGTGCGGTACTTCATGACCATCCCGGAGGCCGCCCAGCTCGTGCTGCAGGCCGGCGGCCTTGCCAAAAGCGGCAGCATCTATGTGCTGGATATGGGCGAACCGGTGCGGATTATGGACCTGGCCACCCGGCTGATCCGGTTTTACGGCTATGAGCCGGGGGTTGATATCCCGATTGAGATCACCGGCCTGCGCCCGGGTGAAAAGCTGTACGAAGAGCTTATGCTTGATTCCGAGCAGGACAAGATGATCCGCACCGCCCACAACAAGATCTTCATCGCCCCGCCGATGCAGATTGACCTGGCCCGTTTTTATACCGAACTGCAGCACCTGCAGCAATGCGCCGAAAACAACGATGAATCGGTGGTTGGCGCCCTGATGCAGATTGTGGGGCAATACCACCCCAACCGCAAGGTCAACGAAGACCACACGGTCAGCGCGGCGCGGGGCAACACCCAAATCCTTGATAAGAACGCCGTCGCCCAGGCCGTTGCCAAAGCGGAGGCCGACAGCCGGGAGGGATGAACCATGTATGAAAAATATGGCAAACGCGCGCTGGACCTGATTTTGTCGCTGGCGGCAGCCGTGGTGCTGGCCATCCCGATGGCGGTACTGGCTGTCTGGATTAAGCTGGATTCACCCGGGCCGGTATTTTTCAAACAGCGGCGGGTGGGGCTGCACAAAACCCATTTCAACATCCTGAAATTCCGCACGATGCGCGGCGATACCCCCCACGATGTGCCGACCCACCTGCTGAAAAACCCAAACGCCTACATCACCAAAAGCGGGGCGTTCCTGCGCCGCACCAGCCTTGACGAGCTGCCCCAGATTTACAACATCATTGCCGGGCAGATGAGCATCATCGGCCCCCGGCCTGCTCTGTACAACCAGTACGACCTGATCGAAGCGCGGGACGCCGTGCACGCCAACGACGTGCGCCCCGGGCTGACCGGCCTGGCGCAGATCAACGGCCGTGACGAGCTGCCGATTGATGTCAAGGCCCGGTATGACGGGGAATACGCGGCCGACATCACCTTTGCCAAGGATTGCAAGATCTTTTTCCACAGCATCACCTATGTGTTTGCACGCCGCGGCGTGGTGGAAGGCGGCACCGGCACGCTGGAGCAGCGCAAGGACGACCCCAAGGCCTGAGATATCGGCAAATTGACGGAAATTTTCACCGTCAATTTTCCGAATAAAGTGTAGCTTTTCACTAAGAAAACAAAATTACACAAGAAAAATCTTATTTTCTACAGCAAAACTGTTGCAAAAGCCAACTTGATTGTGTAAAATAGACATGACAGCCCGGTGGAATTGGGGCAAAATCACGGCAGAGTGGCGCGGGAAGGGACTTCACCCGCTTTGGTCATTCAGCACAAAGGTAAGGAGAGGCTAGAGTATGGCAAACAGGGTATTCCAGAACGTGGTCTACCAAATGAAGAATGCGATCGACCGCGTGGTGGGCGTCGTGGATGAGACCGGCACTGTGATCGCCTGCTCCGAGCTGGGGCAGATTGGTGAAATGCGTGAAGGCTTTGCCGCCAATCGCCTGACTGCCGGGGATGCCTTTGTGCAGGATGGTTTTGCCTACCACCAGTTTTCCAACGCCAAACACAACGATTACGCCGTCTTCGTTGAGGGGATCGATACCACCGCCGAACAGTTTGCAGCCCTGCTTTCAATCAGCCTGCAGAGCATCAAGCAATACCACGACGAAAAGTTCGACAAGACCAATTTCATCAAAAACGTTGTGCTGGATAACATCCTGCCCGGTGATATCTATGCCAAGGCGCGGGAGCTGCACTTTGTATCCGATGTGCAGCGGGTTGTGCTGCTGATCCGGGTGACAAGCGGCAACGACATTTCGGCTTACGACGTTGTGAGCAGCCTTTTCCCCGATAAGCAGAAGGACTTTGTCTTTAATATTTCAGAGACCGATACCGTGCTGGTCAAAGAAATCAAGCCGGACAACAACATCCGCGATATGGAAAAGCTTGCCGCTTCGATTGTGGATAACCTGCAGGGCGAGCATTATATCAAGGCGGTGGTCGGCATCGGCACCCCGATTGCAAACATCAAGGACCTGGCGGCCAGTTTCAAGGAAGCCCAGATCGCGATGGAGGTTGGCAAGGTATTTGACAACGAAAAGCAGGTCATCTCCTACGACCACCTCGGCATTGCAAGGCTGATTTACCAGCTGCCGACCACCCTGTGTGAAGCTTTCCTGCACGAGGTCTTCAAGCAGGACAGCATCGACAGCTTGGATTCAGAAACGCTGTTCACCATCCAGCGCTTCTTTGAAAACAACCTCAATGTATCGGAAACAAGCCGCGGTTTGTTTGTCCACCGCAACACGCTGGTCTACCGCCTTGAAAAGATCAAGAAATTGACCGGCCTTGACCTGCGCAAGTTTGACGATGCCATCGTCTTCAAAGTGGCGTTGATGGTTAAGAAATACCTCAGCGCCAACCCGGCCAAGTATTGAGCCGTTCAAACAAAAAACCGCCCCCGCCGGCAGCCTTGCAGCAGGCTTTGCCGGCGGGGGCGATTTTTGTTTGAGCGTTAAGAGTTGAGCGTTTAGATTCGGTGCGCCTGACGGCGCATTTTTGAAAAGGGAAGGGCTCCATTTTTCGAGCGCGCCGCAGGCGCGCGGAACACCATAACTAAACTCTCAGCTCTTATCCAAAACAACTTCCATCCCATACTTCAGCGGCTTCAAACCGCAGGATTCGTAGAACCGCCGGGCGGTTTCATTGCCGGCCCAGACGTTGAGGGTCAGGTTGTAGCAGCCGTGGGCTTTGGCGTAAGCGACGGCGGCATCGTAAAGCGCGCGGCCGATGTGCTGCCCGCGCAGGGTTTCATCCACGCAGAGATCGTCAATATACAGGGTCTTGATATCGGTCATGATATTGTTGCCCTGATACTGCTGGAATTTGCAGAATGCATAGCCGAGCAACGCGTCGTTTTCATCCACAGCGGCCAGGATCGGGCGGTTGTCGTCGGCAATGATGCAGGCAAGCTCCTCATCGGTATATTTGCGGCCGCCGGCCTTGAAAAGGTCGGGGCGGATTTTGTGGTGTACTTCCTCCACCTGGCTCAGCAGTTCATGGATGCGGGGCATATCCTTTTCGGTGGCTCTGCGGATGATCATGGCTTCCTCCTTCGGATCATGTGCAACTTTATACAGCTTTTTGTAATAGTATACACCTTCCTCCGCCCCCGCGCAAGGGCACACTGCGGCGGTTCAGCCCAGCGGCAGTTCGATCACCGCAGCCTCCGCGCCATCACACAGCACTGTCAGCGTGACCGAAGGCGCGGTTTCGGGCGCAGCGTCAAAGTAGTAGGTATAGCGGTAGGCCGTGCACGCTTCATCAACCGGTTCGCCCTCGCCGCGCTCAAGCTTGAGCGGCGTGCCGTCGGGCAGGGTCAGCGCGAAGTCGTAGAAGTTTGAAAGGGTGCTTTCCCCTTCGCCTTCGGGCGGGGTGTTCGGCGCGGTGACGATCAGGCGGGTCGCGGCCGGGGTTGCGCGCAGTTCTTCGACCGTGACGCCGCTCGCCTCGTCGGCCCCCGACGCGGTGCGCACGCCGGCTTCTCCGGCGGCCGGCACCGTGAAGGTCATGGTGTAGACGCCGGGCAGATCGGTTTCGTTTTCCATCTCCCACTGGCTCGCGCTGCGGCCGTACTCGTCCACATCATGGACGAGGTTCGCCTTGTTGTAGGCTACGAGATCGCGCAGCACAAGGGTCAGCTCCTGGCCGGCCAGCGCGGCGGGGTCGCTTTCCAGAAAGACCGGGTAGTTGAGCACAAGCACCCAGGTGTTTTCGTCTTGCTTCGCAAAGGCCGGGTAGCCCTCGTTGCCAAGCAGGCGGCCATCGGCCAGCACAAGGTCGCCGTAGCCCTCGCGGTCGTCGGGCCAGGCCGCGGGGTCGGCGCGCTGTTCGGGGTGGATCGGGGCGATCTCATCAAAGGCGGCAAGGCTGGCATCCTGATCCTCCAGCACGACGCTGAGCCGCAGCCAGTCGCCGTCAAAGTACGCCTGGGAGAGGGTCATCGTATCGGCCGCTTCGGCGCTCGTCTCGGCCGTCGCATCAACCGGGGCGGCGTAGTCGTCGAGCTGCTCACTGCGCAGCTGGATGTTCATGACCCGGTTGGCCCAGGCGAACGCCCCCCCAATGAGCGGCAGCCCTTCGGCCAGGGCCGGCGCGGCGAGGTTCAGCCCGCTGAGCGCGATGACACAGGCCGCCGCGCAGCCGCCGACCCGTGCAATCCACCGCCGGGATGCCTTGGCGCAGCGCTTGGGCGCGGCCGCCTTCTGCACGCGGGGCAGCCGGGCGCGGGCGGATTGATAGATGCGGTCAAACTCCCCTTCCGAGAGCGCGGCTGCCGGCAGGTCGAGGGTATCGAGCGCGGCGAGCAGGTTGGGGTCACAGTGTTGGGAAACAGGTTCTTTACGCATGGGGGTGCACTCCTTTCGCAAGCAGGGCGCGGCGCAGCCGGTCGCGCCCGCGGCTCAGCCGGGTGTTGACGGCGCTCTCGCTCATGCCGAGCGCTGCGGCGATCTGCCGGCTGGATTCAAGCAGGTAATATTTGCGCAGAAAAATATCGCGGTCGGGCGGTTCCATCGCGGCGACAAGCGCGCCGACAAGATCCTGCGGGCCGGCGGACATCCGGTCAAATTCGGCCAGGTCAGCAATCGCATCGGCAAGACCGTCGTCAAGCGAGAGGGTGTTTTGCCGGCGCAGCGCGCGGTAGCGGTCGATGCCGGCGTTGCGGGCGGTCACGGCGAGCCAGGGGCGCAGCGGGGTGTTTTCCCGCGCCAGCGCCGGGGCCTGCCGCCACAGCGCGACAAAGACGTCGGCGACGGCTTCCTCGGCTTCGCGCGGGTCGCGCGGCAGGATGCGCCCGATCACCGCCTTGACGAGCGGCGCATAGCTTTGCATCGCGGCGCGCAGCCCGGCGTCGGGGTCCTGCCGCAGCAGGCGGATCAATGTTTGGTCATCCACAAATGGTTCTCCTTTGTCCGGCGGCGGCCGGCGGGTTTTGAAGGCCTTCTATCCCTCCAGACGGCGGCCGGGGCCGTTTTCTTACAACCAGGTGGTTTCTTGCACGAACTGCACAAAATCCATGCGTTTTTGCAAATTTTGCGCATAGTCTTGCCCTCCCCCGCCGCGCCGCGTATACTGGGGGTAGAACCTTTCGAATCCATGAGGAATAAGGAGTCTGCCATGCCATCCATCTACGACAATCCCGCTTTCTTTTCCGCTTATTCCGAGATGCCGCGCAGCCAGGGTGGGCTGGCGGCGGCCGGCGAGTGGCACCAGCTGGGCCCGCTCTTCCCGGATGTGGCCGGCAAGGCGGTGCTCGACCTCGGCTGCGGCTACGGCTGGCACTGCGGCTATGCGGCCGCCCGCGGCGCGGCCGAGGTGCTCGGGCTGGACAGCAGCGCCCGCAT
Source organism: uncultured Oscillospiraceae bacterium (assembly GCA_900548355.1). Taxonomy (GTDB): domain Bacteria; phylum Bacillota; class Clostridia; order Oscillospirales; family Ruminococcaceae; genus Gemmiger; species Gemmiger avicola. The sequence goes on along the minus strand of URKR01000018.1, from coordinate 13,904 downwards.
GATCGCCGAAGCCGGCCGCCGCAACCCGGCCGACGTGATCCGCTACGAGGTCTGCGACCTGCTCGACTACGCCTACCCCGCCGCGCGGTGGGATCTCGTTGTCAGCAACCTTGTGCTGCACTATGTCGAAAACCTTGACGCCGTCTATGAAAAGGTCTTAGCGGCCCTCAAGCCGGGCGGGGCGTTCCTGTTCAACATCGAGCACCCGGTCTTTACAGCCGGCGTTCGGGAGGAATGGATCACCGACGAGGCCGGCCGCCCGCTCTACTGGCCGGTGGACAACTATTTCTATCCCGGTTTGCGGCAGACCGTCTTTCTTGGCCAGGAAGTGCCGAAGTACCACCACACCCTGACCCAGATCCTCGGCGGGCTGCTGCGCGCCGGCTTTGTGCTGGAAGCCGTGGAGGAAGCCCTCCCCGCGCCCGAAACCCTTGCTGTTCCCGGTATGCGGGACGAAATGCGCCGGCCGATGATGCTGCTGGTGCGCGCCGGCAAGCCGGTTTGAGGGCGCGGCGCACCGCGCAGAATTCCTTCTCGCCAAACCGGGCGAAATCTGATATAATACAGTGTATATTGTAACTCACCTTCATCAACTTGTCAGGAGGGGCTTATGAAAGCAGTTATCACCGTGATCGGGAAAGATACCGTAGGCGTTGTGGCCCAGGTCAGCGCGGTCTGCGCCGAGCTGAACATCAACATCGAGGACGTGACCCAGAGCATTATGCAGGATATGTTCTGCATGATTATGCTGGTCAACCTTTCGGCCTGCAACACCGACCAGGCCGCCGTGCGCGCCCGGTTCGACGCCTTGGCCGAAAAGATGGGCATGCAGGTCACCCTGACCCGGCAGGAAGTCTTTGACGCGATGCACAAAGTGTAAGGGGGCCCGGCATGAAGATTCTCAACAGCGGCGACATTATGGAAACCATCGAGATGCTCACCTCGGAGCATCTCGATGTGCGCACCGTCACAATGGGCATCAGCCTGCTGGACTGCATCGACCCTGACGGCGGCAAAGCCTGCGAAAAGATTTACAACAAGATCGTCACCCGCGCCAAAGACCTGGTGCCGGTTGTCGATGCGATTGCAGCCGAGTACGGCATCCCGATTGTCAACAAGCGGATCAGCGTGACCCCGATCGCGATGCTGCTCGGCGCGGCGCCGGGTGCCGACCCCGTGCAGTATGCAAAAGCGCTCGACGCCGCAGCCAAGGCGGTCGGCGTCAACTTTATCGGCGGATTCGGTGCGCTCGTGCACAAAGGCTTTTCGGCCGGCGATAAGCGGCTGATCAAGAGCATTCCCCGCGCGCTGGCCGAAACCGAGCTCGTCTGCTCCTCAATCAACGTCGGCTCGACCAAGTCGGGCATCAACATGGATGCCGTCGCCCTGATGGGCCGGGTCATCCGCGAGACGGCCGAGCGCACCAAAGACAATATGTGCATGGGCGACGCGAAGCTCGTCGTGTTCTGCAACGCGCCGGAGGATAACCCCTTCATGGCCGGCGCCTTCCACGGTCCCGGCGAACCCGACTGCGAAATCCACGTCGGGGTATCCGGCCCCGGCGCGGTGCGCGCCGCGCTGGCCAAGCTGCCCAAGGACGCCCCGATGGACGAGGTGGCCGAACTGGTCAAGCGCACCGCCTTCAAGATCACCCGGCTGGGCCAGCTCGTCGCAAACCTGGCGAGCGAGCGGCTCGGCGTGCCGGCCGGCATCATCGACCTTTCGCTCGCCCCGACGCCGGCGATCGGCGACAGCGTGGCGAATATCCTCGAGGAGATGGGGCTCGAGAGCTGCGGCTGCTGCGGCACCACGGCCTGCCTGGCACTGCTCAACGACGCGGTCAAGAAAGGCGGGGTCATGGCCTCGAACCATGTGGGCGGGCTGTCCGGCGCGTTCATCCCGGTATCGGAGGACGACGGCATGATCAAGGCGGCCGAGTGCGGCAGCCTGAGCCTGGAAAAGCTCGAGGCGATGACGGCGGTCTGCTCGGTCGGCATCGATATGGTCGTCATCCCGGGCGACACCTCGGCTGAGGTCATCAGCGCCCTGATCGCCGACGAAGCCGCAATCGGGATGGTCAACTCGAAAACGACCGCCGTGCGGGTCATCCCGGCCATCGGGCACGAGGCCGGCGATGTGCTCGACTTCGGCGGGCTGCTCGGCCATGCGCCGATCATGCCGATCTCGAAGTTCAACCCCGCCGTCATGATCCACCGCGGCGGCCGCATCCCCGCCCCGATGCAGGCGCTGAAGAACTGAGTTTTCGCTCTCGCGTTCCCGCTATCGCATGGCCGTGTGCGGGAGCGCTTTTTTCTTGTGCAATTCTGACAAAAAGGTCCGCATTTATTCTCGCTCTCCCCCCTTTTCGTTTCGTTCCTCTTTGTTGTATACTACAGGTAGAAGCAAATCTTTCCTGTTTCATGGCAAGGCGGTGGTTGCAATATGCCGGAAAAAAATTCGAATCCCTTCACCAAAATGCTGGTTGGCATTCTGGAGCTCGGGTTCTTCGGCTACGCCATTGTGAGTTCGTTCGTGAAAGGCTGGGGCAACCCGCGGTACGGCGTCCTGCTGCTGCATCTGGTGGTGGTCGTCGCACTTGCCGCGCTGTTCCGCCGCAGTTCCGCGCGCAGGGAAAAGATCCTTTGGACAATTTTGCTGCTGGCCGAAAGCCTGCTGCTCGCCCCCTTCTTTGGCCCGCTCTTCGCCCAGGATGCGGTGATGCCCGCCTGGTTCTGGCTCGTCTCTTGCTGGTGCCTGTCCCTGTTGGGCTTTCTTTCCATCCTGCGCACCGTTTTTTCCCACAAACTTCCCGGGCCGCCCGCCTGAATCTGCATAAACCTCCCCTCCCCTGCGCAGACTAGGGGCAGAAAGGGGAATCTGCTATGTTTCATTCTACGTTTACGAAAGTTTTGCTGTTGCTGCTGATTATCGGCGGCCTGAACTGGGGCATCTACGGCATTTGGGGCCTGGATGCAATCGGCTGGCTGCTGGGCGGCAGCCTGGGGTGGCTCGCGCGGGCCGTCTTTATCGTGGTAGGGCTGGCCGCACTGGCCCTGATCCCGACGCTGTTCGCCACCGAACCCCGCCGCGACGCCGACCCCCGCACCCCGTAACCGCTCCACCAAACACGCCCCCCGCCGGGCAAATGCCTGGCGGGGGGCGTTTGCTTTTTTTAGGAGATTTAAGAGTTGAGCGTTTCGAGTTGAGATAAGGAACGCGCCGAAGGCGCACCGAATCTAAACTCTTAACACGAAACTCTCATTTCTGAATGACCCCCTCCACCATCATGGCTTTCCGTTCGTCGTAGCTTGCGTCGCGCGGGACGAGGGTGAGGTCGTAGTAGTCGATGTCGTAGCCGGCGGCGGTCAGCGCCGCGTCGAAGGCATCGGCAACGGTTTGCAGGTCGTCCCAGGCCGGCGCGCCGTCCCAAAGGATCTGGGCGCAGAGGCGGTCGGGCACCTCGGCCGTAACGGCCGGGTCAAACGCCGAATCGAGCGGAAAAAGCTCGACATATTCCCCCGCCCCGCTCATCGTCTTGTCCGACGTCCAGCAGAGGTCGAGCTCAACCGAGAGCGGCGCGGCCTGCGTCGGGTCTGTGCCTGGCAGCCAGCCGCTGTAATTTTCCGCCCGTTCATACTGCGGGCAGGCTATGTCCAATATTTCCTCGATTGCCTGCGCGCCAGTCACGCCCTGGCGCATCAGCGTCCAGTGGCGGTTTTCAACCATGCTGTCCTCGTTGCCGTGGGTCAGCAGCCAGAACCGGGTCTCCACGTCAAACCGTGTGTCAGCGCTTTCCTCTGCCCCGACCGTCACACCGTAGCTAAATCCGCTGCCGGCGTAGCTGTTCTGCACCGTAAAAGTCTTGTCCGGGTACGCACGTTCGGCATAGGCCAGGGCACGGCGCTCGGCCCAGGCGCGGCTCAAAGGGTCGCCGGTGATTCCGTCGGCCGCGAGCAGCAGCCCGGCCACAATGACCACACCGCCGACGCCGGCCCAGATGCGCAGGGTTTTATTCCGTTTGGCTTTCATTCGTCTTCCTCCTTTTTGAACGCGTAGGCGAACAACCGGCCGGCCAGCGCGCCGATCAGGCAGAGCGCCGCGCTGATCACCCCCATCCAGAGGCCGCCGCGCACCGCCGCCCAGATATTCGTATAACTGTGCTGCCAAGCATCCAGCACCAGCGCCATCCCCGCCGTGCAGAGGAAGGTCAGTGCTGGCAGCACCCGCCAGGCCGGGTTACGCTGCCAGCTGAACACGCCGCAGACGAGTGGAAAAAACAGGATGATCAAATTGAATCGGTTCGAGTAGGTCAGCAGTGCGCCGCCCAGCGCCCCCGCCGTCAGCAGCAAAGCCGAGCGCCGGTTCAGCTTGCGATGCAGCCGGCGCAGTACCCGGATATCATCTGGCAGCGGCACTGTTTCCGGCACATCTGCCTGGTCAGGTCGTTCTCCTTCGGCACAAAGTTCCGGCCATTCTGCCGCACAGGCCGGGCAAACCTCCAGGTGCGCGCGCACAAGGGCTTCGCTCTCGGCGCTGGCAACCCCGTCGGCCACCAGCGGAGCCAGGTCGCGGCAGACCGCGCAGGGGATGCTTGTTTTCTCATTCGGCATACCAGAGTCCCTCCTTTTGCAGGGTGGTTTGCAGCCAGCGGCGGGTGCGGTGTTCGAGCACCCGGGCGCTGGATTCGGTGATCTTGAACTTGGCCGCAATCTCGGCGTAGGCGTAGCCGGCCGCCCGCAGCCGCACAACCTCGGCGGCCGGCGGGCCTTTTTCGTCGAGCAGCGTCTCGACCCGTTCAAGTGCCTGCCGCGCGGCAGCGTCCTCGGCCAGGGTATCTTCCCTCGTGAGACCGAGCAGATCGTCATACGGCAGGGCTTGTTTGCGGCGACGCAGATTCTCGCGCCAGACATTGCGCGCCAAACCGAAAAGCCAGGCTTTGACCTCCCCGCCTTTGTAGCGGGACGCTGCCTGCAGCGCCCGCAGGAAGGTATCGCTGAGCAAGTCTTCGGCCCGGTGGGGGTCGCGGCAGAGGTAGAGAAGATACCGGTACAGCTCTGTCCGGTAGGTTTGGTAGAGCTGTTCGAGCTCCGGCAGATGCTCCATGTTGCGGCCCTCCTTTCCATTTTGTTCAGCGCGCTTCGCATAAGAGTGTCCCCGCACGGCGCGTTTGTTACAGAGATTTGCAAAAAGCCAAAAAAATTTCCGCCCGGCGCGCAGCACAGGGCGGAAAAGTCATGTAGGGGCGGGCATTGCCCGCCTGTGGGGCGTTTATCACACCGCAAAGTTCCCGGGGCGTCGAAGCTGCCCCAGCGGCATTTTTGAGGCGGCGCGGCCGCCGAACCACCGCAACTCCTAACTCCTAATTCTCACTCCACCGGCCCCGCCAGCCCGGCGTGGCGTTTTGCGGAGAGGCCGACGCTGAGCACAAGGCCGATGCTCAAATAAACCATGACGACGCTCGACCCGCCGGCCGAGAGGAACGGCAGCGTGACCCCGATGACCGGCAGCACCTGCAAATTCATCCCGATATTGATGACGCACTGGCCGAACAGCGCCGCAAACACCCCGACGCAGACAAGCCGGCCGAGCAGATCCGGGCTGGCCGCGGCGGTGCGCAGCGTGCGCAGCATGATGCCGAGCAGCAGAAGCAGTACCGCCAGCGCGCCGAGGAAGCCGAGCGCGTTGGCCAGGTAGCTGTAGATGAAATCGTTCCAGGCGTTCGGGATGAAGATACTTTCTTCCTGGAAGAGCCCCTGCCCGGTCAGCCCGCCGGTGCCAATCGCCATCGCGGCTTTGTTCTGCTGGTAGGCGATATCGGCCAGGGCAGGATCGTCCGGCGTGAGCACGGCGAGAATCCGCTGGAACTGGTATCCTTTCAAAATGCCGGGGTGGGTGGCGACCAGCGCCGCCCCGCCCGCAATGCCCACCGCCAGCCCGCCGAGGGCCAGCGGGACCGACAGCCCGCCCGCAAACAGCATGAGCACACCGATGCAGGCAAAGACCAGCGCGGTGCCGTCGTCGCCCTGGATATGAATCGCGAGCACCGGCAGCAGGATGTGGACGAGCAGCAAAAGCAGGTTGCGCGGGCGGTTGACCCGGCCGCGCACTTTATCGAGGTGCCAGGCCAGGGTTAAGATAAAGCTGAGCTTGGCCAGCTCGGTCGGCTGAAAGGTCATACCGCCGATGCGGTACCAACTGTAGTTGGAGGTTCCGCCTGCATCATACCCGATGACAAGGAAACCGGCCCGGACATTGTGCAGAAACAGGGTGGGCAGCACAAGGCCCCAGGCCACCACCGCGTGCAGCGGCCAGGCGCGGGCCAGTGCGTGCAGATCAATGGTGGAGGTGATGATCGCCAGCATCAGCCCGAGCAGGCTTGCAATAAACTGTACCGAAGCCTTGTTGCCGGACCCGCCAAGCTGGCTGTGCCCGACCGAAAGCAGCACCACAACGCTGATGCCGGAGCACAGCAGGCAAAGCGCCAGGCTCAGCACATCCACACGGCGCAGGTACCGCCTTGCAAGGGTGAACATAAAAGGCTCCTTTCTCAAGGATTCGCTTTGCGGCCGGTGTAAATATCCGCCGCAGCCGCGCGAATAAAACGAAAGATCAAAGATATTATACCGCACACCCCCGCGCCGCACCAGTGACAGAAGATTTACAGCAGAAAATTTTACAAATGGGGCGTATCCGTGGTATAATAGCCGCAACGCGGCTATTATGCTATGTTTGCACAACGGCTCGCCGTTTTGGCCGGCCATTCTGCCAATAACAGTGTATTCCACCCCGGGGAGGCACAGACCTATGACCGAATACATCACCCGTTCGCGTGCGGAAACCGTTGCGCTGGGTCGCCAACTGGCCCGGGTGCTTCCCCCCGGCGCGCTGATTGCCTTCACCGGCTCCCTCGGCGCCGGCAAGACCGCCTTCTGCCAGGGCCTGGCCGAAGGGCTCGGCTGTACTGACCCTGTCTCCAGCCCGACCTTTGCGATTGTGAACTACTACCGCGGGCCGCAGCCGTTCGCCCACTTTGACCTCTACCGCATCCACACCGAGGCCGACCTGGCCGCGGCCGGGTTCTATGATTACCTTGACAGCGGCGCGATTGTCGCAGCCGAATGGAGTGAAAACTGCGCCGACCTGCTCGCGGCTGAAAAGCCGATCCGCATTGACATTGCGCGGCTGGACGACAGCACGCGCCGGATCACCATTGACGGGGCCGAGCTGGCCTGAATCTCTGGAGGCGGGCCCCTGTGTTGTGCCCGAATAAGTGAGAGCGGTTTTCAACTGTCTTCCCATAACCCGCAGGCAGGCGGTTGCGGATTGTATGCGTTTGCAGTTTTCGTCTTTTTGTATAACTTTTTGTTTCTATACATTTTGGAAATGAGGTTTCCATGAACATCCTTGCAATTGACACCGCCGGGCGCAGCGCGGCTGTGGCGGTAATGCAAAATGACCGGCTGCTGTATGAGCAGATCGGCAATACCGGCTTGACCCACAGCGAGACGCTTCTTCCAATGGTTGACGCTGCGCTGCGCGCCGCGGGGCTCACTTGCGACGACATTGACCTGTACGGCGTGACCAACGGCCCCGGCAGTTTTACCGGGCTGCGGATTGGGTTGGCGGCGGTCAAGGGGCTGGCGCTGCCGCGGCAGACCCCGTGCTGCGGCGTATCAACGCTGGCCGCACTGGCCTTTGGTTTGGCCGGCTGCGGCACCGTGATCGGCGCGCAGGACGCCCGCCGCGGCCAGGTCTATTGGGCAGGGTTTGACCTGGCCACCCACGCCCGGCTGACCCCGGACGCCGCCGCACCGGTCGAAGCGCTTGAAAATTTTGTGGCCAGCTGCCCGAAACCGCTGATTTTTGTTGGCGACGGCGCCGCATTGTGTTACAATAGATTTGGAACGGCGGACGGCGTTATGCCCTGTCCACCCGCATTGCAGTTGCTGCGCGGGGCCGGTGTGGCGCTGGCCGCCCGGGCAATGGCCGAGGCCGGCGAGGCTGCGCCGCCGGCCGCCCTGCTGCCGGACTACCACCGTCTCAGCCAGGCCGAGCGCGAGCGTGCCGAACGGGAAGGCCGCGTCGCAACCGAATAAGGCCGTTTTCCCCCCGGGCAATACTTGCGCAAAAGCGCGCAAAAGAGAAAGGATTGCAGATGAAGGACAATCACACCACCCCGATCGCGCTGGCGGCCGACCACGGCGGCTATGCGCTGAAAGAAGCCATCAAAGCCCATTTGCAGCAGAAGGGCCTTGCCTTTACTGATTTTGGCACTGACAGCACCGCAAGCTGCGACTACCCTGACTACGCCGTACCCGCCTGCGAGGCGGTCGTGGACGGGCGGTGCTCGCTCGCGATTCTGTGCTGCGGCACCGGCGTGGGGATGTCGATCTGCGCAAATAAGGTGCACGGCATCCGCGCCTGCTGCTGTTCGGACACCTTCAGCGCTGAGTTTACCCGCCGCCATAACGACGCGAACGCCCTGTGCCTGGGCGGCCGGGTTGTGGGCGAAGGGCTGGCGCTCTCGATTGTGGAAACCTTCCTCTCCACCCCGTTTGAGGGCGGCCGCCACGCCCGCCGCATCGACAAGATGATGGCGATTGAAACCCGCTGAGCGCGCTTCATGCCCCCCACGTCCCCCGCCTGCACGGCAGGCTTGCATAAAACTTCTCCCAACAAAGGAGCCATGACCTATGAGCATTGTTGAAATTGTCGATCATCCGCTGATCCAGCATAAGATCAGCCTGCTGCGGGACCGCAATACCGGCACCAAAGAGTTCCGCGACCTCGTCAGCGAAGTCGCGATGCTGCTCTGCTATGAGGCCACCCGCGACCTGCCCACTGAGGAAGTCGAAGTCGAAACCCCGATCGCGCTGGCCCGCACCAAAGTGCTGGCCGGCCGCAAGCTGGCGCTCGTGCCGATTCTGCGCGCCGGTCTTGGCATGGTGGACGGCATGCTGCGGCTGATCCCGGCCGCGAAGGTCGGCCACATCGGCCTGTACCGCAACGAGGAAACGCTGCAGCCGGTTGAATACTACTGCAAACTGCCCAAGGACATCGCCGAGCGCGAGGTCATTGTGCTTGACCCGATGCTGGCGACCGGCGGCAGCGCGGCCGATGCGATCACCCAGATCAAAAAGCGCGGCGCCAAGCATATCAAGTTCATCGGGCTGATTGCCGCGCCCGAAGGCATGAAAGCACTGCATGAAGCCCACCCTGATGTGGACATCTATGTCGGCGCGATGGACGAGCGTCTTGACGACAACGGTTATATTGTGCCCGGCCTTGGCGATGCAGGCGACCGGATTTACGGCACGAAGTGATCGGGCGCGAACACGGTTCGCGAATAAAAAATTAAAAAGTAAGAATGAAGAATTGTGGTGGATCGGCGGCCTGCGGCCGCTTCAAACCTTGTTGAGACCGTAGGGGCCGATTCTATATCAGCCCGGCTTGCGGTAGCCTGTACGCGGGCGGATATGGAATCCGTCCCTACGGCGCGCGATCCACCGCAATTTTTATTTTTTCATTCCTAATTTGTCTGCTATGCTATATTTATCCGAATTTCGCTTTGCGGGCGAAAACGACGAGTTCAATTTCTTTACCGCCCAGCGGCGCACCTGTTACGATTCCTATTATCCGTTCCAGGTTTTCCCCGATAAGGGTCTGCGCGCGCTGGATTTTGCCGATATCACGATCCTGTACGGCGGCAATGGCTCGGGCAAGACAACGGCGCTCAACGTCATTGCCGAGACGCTGCGGCTGCGGCGCGGTGTGCCGTTCAACTCGACGAGCTTCTTCCCCGCCTACTGCCGGCTGTGCGACGCGCACCTTTTGCACGCGCTGCCGGCGGAAAGCGCGATTTTGACGAGCGACGACGTGTTTGAGACGATGCTCGATTTGCGCGCGATCAACGAGGGCATCGACCGCCGGCGGGACGAGCTGTTTGCCGAGGCGCAGGACGCCAAGTATTCGAAGTTCCAGCTGCGCAGCCTGGACGACTACGACCGGCTCAAACAGGTGTCCGAAGCGCGCAGGCTCAGCCAGTCCCGCTATGTGCGGGCGCGGCTGATGGACAACGCCCGTACCTATTCCAACGGCGAGAGCGCCTTCCGATTTTTCACCGGGCGCATCCGTTCCGGCGCGCTCTATCTGCTGGACGAGCCAGAGAACAGCCTGGCCCCGGCTTTGCAGCAGGAGCTGGCCGATTTTCTGGCCGGCGCGGCGCGGTTTGATCGATGCCAGTTTGTGATTGCGACCCACTCGCCGTTTCTGCTTGCGATGCCCGGCGCGCGGGTGTACGACCTGGACAGCGCGCCGGTGCGCGCCCGCCGCTGGACCGAGCTGCCCAACGTGCGGGTTTACTACGAATGGTTCGCCGCCCACGCGGCCGAGTTTGAGGGGGATGCCGAGTGAAACGGATTGTGCAGGGCGCGGTTCTGACCGAACTTTCGCCCGAGGATTGCCGGGATACCGAGTACCAGGACTGCGATTTTTCGGCCTGCCGGCTCGCCGGCGCGCGGTTTGAGAACTGCGCCTTCCTCGACTGCCGGTTTCTGCGCTGCCAGTGGTCAACCGTCACCTTCAGCTTCTGTTTGATGCGGGAGGCTGTGATGGAAAACTGCGGCTTCCGCTCAATCGCCTGGGGCGGCCTGCAGGGGCGCAGCGCGCTCGTGCAGCCGTTTGCGCGGCTGGCAGGCTGCGCGTTCCAGTACTGCGATTTTTCGGGCATGGCGCTCAACGGGTTCGATTTTTCGAGCTGCCAGTTCCGCGAATCGGTGTTTGACGACTGCAAGCTGGTAGGCGCAAGCTTTCAGAGCACGCCGCTCGGCCGCACGAGCTTCACCCGGTGCGACCTGCGCAAAGCGGATTTCCGCGGGGCCGAAAGCTATGCCATCGACCCTGCCGCCAACCAGCTCAAAGAAGCGCAGTTCACCTTTCCCGAAGTTGTCGCACTTCTGGAGGGGACGGGGATACGGATTGAATGAAACGCCGAACGAAATAAGAAATAATAAAATTGGTGGTTCGCCGGCCGGCTAAAAAATGTAGAGATCGTAGGGGCGACCATTGGTCGCCCGGGGTGTTTGCGGCTCTGCGGGTTTCCACGGGCGGGCAATGCCCGCCCCTACGGTTCATACAAAAATACAGCCCGCGGCTTGTGGTTGCTTCCACAGGCCGCGGGCTGCTATTATCTTATAATCGTTTTATTTCGCCTTTACAAACCAGAGCAGGTTGCCGGCAAACAGCGCAGCGCCGAGGAAGAGGGCCGCCGCGCCGCAGGATGTCTGGGTGAGCGGGTAGAAGCCCAGCACAAAAAACAGCAGCGCAACCGCCGCGAACACCCAGGGAAAGACGGTGCCGGCCACCCGCTTGCGGGCGCTCTTGGTGACAAGCCAGATCAGCCAGACCTCGACCGCCGTGTACAGCAGCGGTATCAGCAGCACGGCCTGCCACTTCGCCGCGCCGCCGATGAACGCGCCCTGGTTGGTGGACCAGCCGAGCAGCGTATCCGGCAGCCAGAACCACAGCGCCACCCCGACAACCAGCGGGATCAGGCAGCAGCGCACGCAAGCCGCCGCCGCGCTTTTGTCCCAGTTTAAGAACTTCCAGAACGTAGCCATCTTGATCGCCTTCCCTTTCTTTACCCTGAATTTATCGCTTTTGGGAATAATCCCGCGCGCCGTAGATCGCGGTGCCGATGCGAACGATGGTGGCGCCTTCGCGGATGGCGGCGGGGTAGTCCCCGCTCATTCCCATCGAGAGGGTGTCCATGACGGCGTTTTCATAATGGCGGCCGGCGGCTTTGGCCAGCAGCTCCCGCATTCGGGCAAAGAAGGCGCGGGTTTCGTCCGGCGCGGCTTCGGCCGGCGGGATCGCCATGAGCCCGCGCAGCCGCACCGAGGGCCGGGCGGCCGCATCCTCAAGCAGCGCCCAGAGGTCATCCTCCCGCACGCCGCTCTTGCTCGCCTCCTCGCCGATGTTGATCTCGATGAGGATATCCTGCACAAGGCTTCGGCCGGCCGCCGCGCGGGCGACTTTATCGAGCAGCCGCGCGCTGTCAACGCTCTCGATCATTGCGGCGCGGCCGACGACCTTGTTGACCTTGTTGGTCTGCAAATGGCCGATGAAATGCCCCGGCTTGCCGGCGTAGGCCCCGGCGTCGGTCTTTTCCACAAGTTCCTGCACATGGTTCTCGCCAAAGAGGTCGATCGCCAGGTCGGCGCTGGCCCGCACTTCCTCAACCGTGCGGGTTTTGCAGGCCGCGCAGAGCTGGATCTCGGCCGGGTCACGGCCGGCGGCTTTGGCCGCTTCGGCCATCTTCTGCCGGATTTGGGCGACATTTTCGGCCATACGGGCGCGGATTTCTTCGCTCAGCATCGATCACATCTCCTCATAGACGGCGCGCGCCCCGCCAATGTAGGGCGGGCGGGTGCGCGCGCACAGAATGTTGGCACAGCCGATTTGGGAAAGGCTCAGCCGCACCGGCACCGCCACCCGGCGCAGGTGCATCCCGATCAGCGTGCCGCCGATATCCAACCCGGCTTCGGCCTTGATTTCTTCGACAAGAATCGGGTCGCTGAAGTTCTGCCAGCAGGTCGTGGCCCAGCTGCCGCCGGCGTGGGGCTGGGGCACCGCGTTGACCTGCGCATAGCCGCGGCGCGCAGCCACGGCGCGTTCAATGACCAGCGCACGGTTGAGATGCTCACAGCACTGGGCAGCCAGCGCGACGCCGGCCGCTCCCAGCACCGGCGCGATGCCGGCATAGACCGCACGGGCGGCTTCGAGACTGCTGTCATGCCCGATATGGCCGCCGACGATCTCGCTGGACGAGCAGCCGACGACAAAGAGATCCCCTGCGCGCAGCTTGGCCGCAGCGAGCAGTTCCTCAGCCGCCTGGCGGCTCTGCGCCGTGATGGCGGAAAGATCAAGTTCGGTTTGCATATATATTCCTCCCTTGTCCATAAGTATAGCACAAATATTGCCAAAAACAAATTGTCCCGACGGCTGCGCGCCCCTTCCTGCCGATTCTTTGCTATTTCTGCCGTGTTAAAAGTGCACAAAAGCCCGCCTGACGGCGGGCTTTTGTGCATAGAGGGGTGGGAAAGTATATAAAGGTCGGTGAATGTCATTTGGAATGTCTTTATTATACAGATTTTGAATGAATTGTCAAACCCGGATCTTGTATTTTTCCTTTTCTTTTATTATAATAGGGCACGAAAGACTTTACTTTGTTTAGCGAAGATCTTGGAAATCGGTCGATTCCCGTTTTCGATGTTCCGCACAAGGAATTTTTTCTTCATTTTCTTTTTTTGTGCGCATTTCACAAAGTCATCTGTACAGAAGGTGAGCGTATGGACGCATTAGACCGAAAAATCATCCACCTATTGACCGAAAATGCCCGCATGCCGGTCAAGGAGATTGCGCAAAAGATCAACCTGACCAGCCCGGCTGTTTCCAGCCGCATCCACCGGCTTGAACAGGAGGGAATCATTGGCGGTTATACCGTGCAGCTGCACCGCCCGGACGAGCCCAACCGCGTGGGGGCGCTGGTATCGGTACAAACCTCCCCCGACCGCAGGGAAGAATTCCTGGCCCTTATCCAGCAGGAGTCTGACGTGCTGCAGTGTTATCGTGTAACCGGCACTTACAACTTCATCGTCAAGGTCAGCTGTGCCAATATTGAGGACCTGGAGCACCTGTTGAACAAAATCCAGCAATTGGGTACCACCAACACCCAAATTATCCTGGCCACCCAGCTGGACAGGCGGCTGGCGCTGTGACCCCCGCTGTTCGGGCGCTGCGGCGGGGCGTTTGCGGGCTCTATGGATGCCATGCCGCCCGCCGGCGACGTGCAGAAGATATTGTGAGTCAGTAATGTGAAAGAAGGATACCCGATGAAGATGGTT
>URKR01000017.1 GCA_900548355.1 uncultured Oscillospiraceae bacterium | reverse complement strand
GCGGAATGGTATAATTGCGCATCCAGAGGCGGTTGCCGGGCTGGCGCAGCCAGAATGGCGAACCGTTGCGCAAAAAAGTATAATAGCCGCGTTTGCGGCTATTATACCACCCCCTCCCCCGCGCCTTTCGTGACAGGATTGTAAGACAAAAGCCGCCGGCCTGACGGCCGGCGGCGGTGGGTTTTGAAAAAATCGTTTCAGGCAAAGCGGGATGCTTCGGCCCGGGTCAGGCGCAGGATAAAATCCTCCGGCGAGGTGCTGACGCGCAGCATACGGGCAAGTTCGGCATCCGAAAGCAGGTTGACCAGCCGCGCAAGGATCTGCAGATGCAGGCTTTCGGCCCCCGGCGGCACCGCAATCATAAAGATCAAATCGACCGGACCGCCGTCAGCCGCACCCCAGTTGATGCCGCGGCGCAGCGTCAGCGCGGCGACACCCGGCGCCGCCACACCCGCGTTGCAGGCATGGGGCAGGGCCATACCCTCCCCGATGGCGGTCGAACCGCCCGAGGTTTCGCGCTCACAGACCGCGTTATAATAGGCGGTGCCGTTCGTGATGATGCCGCCGGCCTCCTGCAGTTCGACCAACACGCCAAGCGCATCCGAAGTGTCGGTGATATCGGCGCGCAGCAGCACACTTTCGCGGTGGATCAGTTCGCTCACCCGCATATCAGGTCGTCTCCTCGATGAGTTTGTAGAGGTATTCCCCCACCGCGCCTTCGGCGCAGGTACAGATTGTGACCTCATTGGCCGCGGCCTTGACCTCGGGCGGGGCGTTGGCCACTGCGACCGAGTAACCGGCCTGCTGCATCATCTCAAGGTCATTGTAATAATCCCCGATGACGATGGTGTTCTCGATCGGCTCACCGAGCAGCGCACAGAGATCCTGCAAGGCCGAGGCTTTGCCAACGCCGGTGGGCATGATCTCAAGATAGATGCTGTTGGTGGCGAGGAAATAGTTATCCCGCCCGTAGTAGCGGGTTTTAGCGTACTGGCCGGCCTTGCGGATCATTTCAGGGTCACCGGCAAAGACAACTTTGGCCCAGCCGTCCGGCACGCTGTCGATCGGGCAGGCCACGCCGGACATTCCCTCGTCCACTTGATGGGCGTGGGTATAGGGGTTGGCCTGCACAACATACATATCGCCGTCACCCGCCATAACCTCCATGCCGATGCCGGGGAATTTGGCCGCCATATCCAGCATGGCGGCCACAGCCTGCTCCCGGTTGAGCGCCGCGCGGCGCAGCACCCGGCCCGACGAAAAATCATACAGCAGCGAGCCGTTGCAGCAGATAGCCGGCAGTGAAAGCTTGAGGTCGCCAAGCGCCGCTTTGACCGAGGCCGGCGGCCGGCCCGAGGCAACTGTCAGCCGCCCGCCCATGCGGCGAAACAGCTGCATGACGGTACGGTTGCATTCCGGTATGCCCGCCTTGGCGGTGAGCAGCGTGTTGTCCATATCACAAAAGACAAGCAGCTCATGGAGTTTGTGTTTCATCTGCGAGATTCCTTCCTCTGCCGTGGCCGTAGCGGTGCTTACCCGCGCGCTGTGCGGCGCAGCTTTTGCAGATAGTCTTCAAACCAGGCGGGCAGCGGGCTTTCAAACAGCATCCTTTCCCCTGTGGCCGGGTGCAGGAAGCCGAGTTCCTTGGCGTGCAGGCACTGCCCATGCAGCGATGTGATGACGGCGCGCGGGCCGTACACCGGGTCGCCGGCCAGCGGGTGGCCGATGTGGGCCATATGTACCCGGATCTGATGGGTGCGGCCGGTTTCAAGCGTGCAGGCGATGTAGGTGAAATTGCCGAACCGCTCAAGCACCCGCCAATGGGTCGTGGCCGGCTTGGAGTTTTGCTCGGTCACCGCCATCCGTTTGCGGTCGCGCGGGTCGCGGCCGATCGGCGCGCAGACGGTGCCGGCGTCCTCCTTGAGATTTCCGTAGCAGACCGCGTGGTAGACACGATGGATATCATGCACCGCCATCTGGGCGCTGAGCGCCTGGTGGGTCGCGTCGTCTTTCGCGACGACAAGCAGGCCGGAGGTATCTTTATCGATCCGGTGGACAATGCCGGGGCGGATCGCCCCGCCAATGCCCGAAAGGCTCGCCCCGCAGTGGTAGAGCAGCGCGTTGACCAGCGTGCCGTCCGGGTTGCCGGGGGCCGGGTGCACGACCATCCCCTTCGGCTTGTTGACGACGAGCAGGTGCGCGTCCTCGTAGACAATCTCGAGCGGGATGTTCTGCGGCTGCGCTTCAATCGGCTGCGGGTCGGGCAGGGTCAGGGTAATCGTCTCGCCGCCGCGCAGCTTGTTCTTTTTGTTGGCCGGGCGGCCGTCCACCGTGACCCTGCCTTCCTCCATCAGTGACTGCAGTGCGCTGCGTGAAAGATCATCGCAGGCTGCGGCAAGCCACCGGTCCAGCCGCTGGCCGGCCGCTGCGGGGCCGGCGGTCAGGGTACGGGCCTCCATCACGAAGCCTGCGGCCCGTCGGCCTTGCGGTTGCCCCGGCTGTCCCTGACCATATCGGCCACAAGCAGCAGGATGAGCAGCCCCACCCCGACGCAGACGCAGATATCGGCAAAGTTGAAAACCGGGAAACTGATAAACTGAAAGTTGAGGTAATCGACCACAACGCCGGTGCGGGCGCGGTCGATAAAATTGCCGAGCCCGCCGCCGAGCACGAGCGTCCAGACAAGGCGCTCCGGCAGCGGCATCCGCCGGACAACCAGCAGCACGGCCAGCGCTGCCAGAATCAGGCCCGTACCGCCCAGCAGCAGCCAGCGCTGCCCGCTGAGCATCGAGAAAGCCATGCCGTCGTTTAAAACATAGCGCAGCTCGATAAAACCGGGCAGCAGCTGGGCCGAACCGACCGGCTGCAGCGCGGCCGTGGCCCAGATTTTGAGCGCCTGATCAACGCCGGCCAGCGCGGCCGCCGCCAGAAGCGAGAAAGCGCCCGCTTTAAGCGGCCAGTTTTTGGGTGAAATCGTCATAGAAAATAACAAAGAATAAATCAAAAAGAAGAAAAATGGTGGTTCTCACGGCCACGCCGCGCGCAAAAATCTTGCGACGCATAGTAGGGGCCGATTCCATATCGGCTTTTTGCGGTGGGATGCAGGCAGGCCGATATGGAATCCGCCCCTACATCTCAGCCAATTTTATGCCGGCGCACGCCTTACCGCCCCAGCACCGCCTTGCAGCGCGGGCACAGGCCGTCCTCGCCGACGGCTTCGTCAAACTTCCAGCAGCGCAGGCATTTCTGGCCGGTGGCGCGCTTGGCTTCCACGCCAAGGCCCTCGACCGCGCCTTTCTCGCCGCCGGCCCCTTCGACGAGGGTCACCTGTGAGACGATCATCAGATCGGCCAGCTCGTCCATCGGGATCGCGTTGAGCAGCGCGTAGGTTTCGCCCTCGGCAAAAAGCGTCAGCGACGCTTCGAGCGAGGAGCCGATGACTTTGTCGGCGCGGGCCTGCTCGAGCACCTTCTTGACGTCGTCGCGCACCGCCATGATCTTCGCCCACTTTTCGGTGAAGGCGGGGTCAGCGGCGTCGCGCACGGCCGGCATTTCCTCAAAGACGACATAGTCGGCCATGCCGGGCAGCTTCGGGATGTAGCTCCAGATCTCCTGGCTTGTGAAGCAGAGGATCGGGGCGATGAGCTTGGTGAAATCGACCAGCACGCGGTAGAGCGCGGTCTGGGCGCAGCGGCGGGCGTGGTCGTCGGCGCAGTAGAGGCGATCCTTGATGACGTCCATATAGAAGTTGGACATATCGAGGACGCAGAAGTTGTAGATTGCATGGTAGGCGCGGGAGAAATCGTAGGTATCGTAGGCAGCGCGGACGGTGCGGGTCAGCGCCGCAACGGCTTCGAGCGCCCAGCGGTCGATCTCATAGAGCTGGTCATCGGCCACGGCATCCTTCGCGGGGTCAAAATCGCTGATGTTGCCGAGCATGAACCGCGCGGTGTTGCGCATCTTGCGGTAGGCTTCGGACAGCTGGCGGAAGATCTCCTTGCCGGCGCGCACATCCACGGTGTAATCGCTCGAAGCAACCCAGAGGCGGATGATATCGGCGCCGTAATCGCGGATGATCTCGGCCGGTTCCATGCCGTTGCCGGCCGATTTGTGCATCTGCTTGCCCTGCGCGTCCACAACCCAGCCGTGGCAGAGCACGCTCTTGTAGGGGGCGACGCCCTCGGTCGCGACGCTGGTCAGAAGGCTTGACTGGAACCAGCCGCGGAACTGGTCGGCGCCTTCCATATAGAGGTCAACCGGCCACTGCAGTTCGGGGCGTTCACGGCAGACGGCGCTCCAGGTCGAACCGGAATCGAACCAGACGTCCATGATGTCCTGATCCTTCTCCCAATCCGAAGCGCCGCATTCGCAGGTTTCGCCCTTCGGCATGATCTCGTTGGCGTCGTATTTGTACCAGGCGTCGCTGCCCTCCTTGCGGAACAGGTCGGAGACGGCCTTGATCGAGGTATCGGTGATGTGGTACTTGCCGCACTTTTTGCAGTAGAACGCCGGGATCGGCACGCCCCAGACGCGCTGGCGGGAGATGCACCAGTCGCTGCGGTCGCGCACCATGCCGGCCATCCGGTCGTGGCCCCAAGCCGGCTGCCAGTGTACGCTGTCGATGGCCTTGTAGACATCCTCACGGAACGCATCGATCGAGCAGAACCACTGTTCGGTCGCACGGTAGATGATCGGGTGGTGGCAGCGCCAGCAGTGCGGGTACTGGTGGATGATGTGCTCGACGCCGAGCAGGTACCCCTCGGTTTCAAGCCGCGCCTGGATCGCCTTGTTCGCATCCCAGACTTTCATGCCGGCAAACTCCGCGCCGGCTTCTTCGGTCAGGTGACCGGCCGCATCAACCGGCATGACAAACGGCAGCTGCGGGTAGGGCTGGCAGGCGTTGAAGTCGTCCTCGCCGTGGCCGGGCGCGGTGTGCACGCAGCCGGTGCCGCTTTCGAGCGTGACATGGTTGCCAAGGATCAGAAGCCCCTTGCGGTCGAGGAAGGGGTGCTGGTACTCGACGAGTTCAAGGTCGCGGCCCGGGATGCGGACATCGCAGACGGTGTAATCGGTGATGCCGCAGGCTTCCATCGCGGGCTTGATGCGCTCGGCCGCCATCAGGTGGTAATCGTTGCCGATCTTGACGAAGGTATAGTCAAAATCCGGGTGCAGGCAGGTCGCGACGTTGGCGGGCAGCGTCCAGGTGGTCGTCGTCCAGATCACGACGTAGGCGTTTTCAAGCGGGATACCGGCCTTGGCCAGCACGCCGTTGGGGTCGGCCGTGAGCTTGAAGCGGACATAGATCGAATCGCAGGCATCCTCGCCGTATTCGATCTCGGCCTCGGCCAGGGCGGTCTGGTCCTCCGGGCACCAGTAAACAACCCGGCGGCCCTTGTAGATATAGCCCTTTTCGGCCATCTTGCCGAAGATTTCCACCTGGCGGGCCTCAAACTCAGGCCGCAGGGTCAGGTAGGGGTTGCCGAAATCGCCCTGCACGCCGAGGCGCTGGAACTGCTCGTTCATGATGTCGATGTGCTCGGTCGCGAACTCACGGCAGATACGGCGCAGTTCGAGCTTGGAAACATCGGCCTTTTTGTTGCCGAGCGAACCCAGGGCTTTGAGCTCGATCGGCAGGCCGTGGGTGTCATAGCCGGGCACATAGGGGGCGCAGAAGCCGGCCATATTCTTATAACGGACGATGATGTCCTTGATGATCTTGTTGAGCGCGGTGCCCATGTGAATGTTGCCGTTGGCGTACGGCGGGCCGTCATGCAGAATGAAGAGGGGTTTTCCCTCATTGTGTTTGATCATCTGCTCATAGACATGGTTTTTCTGCCAGTCCTCGAGCATTTTGGGTTCCTTTTTCGGCAGGCCGGCCCGCATTTCAAACGGGGTTGCCATCTTGTGGATGGTATCGTTGTAATTTTGCGCCAAGGTGGTGCACGCTCCCTCTCTATAATTTGTTGCGCCGCAGTTTGGGGCGTACCCGAATCCGTTCCCGCCACGCCTTTAGCGGAGTAAGCATAAGGAAGCTTTGGTTTTGCTGCGCAAGCGGCAAAACTGCGAAGCATCGAAAAATCGCAAAAACATGTCGGTGGCAAGGCGCCGGGGCGCCGGCGTCCTTTATGGACGCCAAGTGACGGCAACGCAGTCAACGGCTTGTTTTTGTTAGATTTTGCGACAAAGCTTCCTTGTGCGCACTCCGCTTTGCACAAAGGCGCGGTTTTGATGGTTCAGGTCCGCCCCAACGCGGGGTCAGTCGTTGTAATCAACGCCTTCAAACGAATCAAAGGCGCCGGGCAGGGGTTCTTCCTGCGGTTTTGCTTTGGTTTTGCGGGTGGTTTTCTTGGTGGTGGAACGCCGGGTTGCTTTTTTGGGTGTCTCGGCCGCGGCAGGCTGGGCGAACAGCGCCGAAGCGTCGGGCAGTTCTTCAGCGGGGGCCGGGGCGGGCTCATCATCCTTTGGGGCAATCGCAAATTCCACGGTGCGCACCCGTCCGCCCGGGGCGGCAGGGGCAGGCTCCTCATAATAGCCGGGGTCGGCGTATTCGACCTCAGGTTCCTGTTCCGGCTCCGGCTGGGAGACCGGCTGGGGCTCCGGGGCCGGCTGGGGCTCCGGCTCCTGTACAGGGGCCGGGGCGGGGGCTTCCTCCTGCATGGCGGGCTTGGCCTCATCGTCCTCCTCGCCGTGGTACTCCGGAATCTTGCTGATGACCTCAATATGCTCGCGGTACATGCCGATCAGCGTCTTTTTGAAGTTGTCGGCTTCCTTGCGCAGCGTGATGAGTTCCTGTTTGGCAAGTTCAACCTCGTCGCGGGCATGCTGCTCACGGTCCTCGGCGCGGATGGTGGCGGCGCGGATGATCTCGGCCGCCTTCTGCTTGGCCTCTTTGATGACGTTTTCACCCAGGCGCTGGGCGTTGATCATCGTGGTGCGCAGGGTGTCTTCCTCGGCACGGTACTGGTCAATGCGCTGGGCGAGCACAACGAGCTTTTTCTGCAGGTCGTCATTCTCGGCGCTCAGGGTATCCATGCTGTCGGCGACCTGTTTCAGATAATCGTCCACGTCCTCGCAACGGTAGCCGCGCATCGCCCGTTCAAAGGTGACGCGGCGGACGTCCTCCGAAGCAATCATCGGTCATTCCTCCTGTTCGGCCCCGGCGTTGCGCCAAAGGCAATCAAAAGCGGTCAATACTGAAAGAAGGTGATAAAGATGCGGTCTTTTCGGCTTTTGCCGCCGATGGCTTTCACCCGCCAGCGCCCGGCCCCCCGCACTGTAAAGAGATCCCCGGCAAACACCGGCTCATGGGCGCTGCGCAGCGGCAGATGGTTGAGCTCCACCTTGCCGGCCGCAATGGCCGCCGCCGCAAGCGAACGGGATGTGTGCAGCATAGCGCCGAGCACGGCGTCGGCGCGCAGGCTGGCGACGGTGGCCTCCATAAGCGCCCGTTCCGGCTCGGCAAGGGCGGCGGGCGGGATGGCGGCGGGGTCCGCCGGTTCGGCGCGCACCGGGCTGCGGCCGGCGCTTGTCAGCTCAGCCGCGATAAAATCGGCCTGCTCAGCCAATACAAAGGCGTAAAAAACAGCCGGGTTACCCGGGTCAGGCAGCAGGTCGCCAAGGCAGGCGCGTTCAAGCCCGAGGCCCAGCACAGCGCCCAGGTAATCGCGGTGGCCGGGCAGGTCTTTGCTGAGCGCGGTCAGTTTGAGCGCCGCGAGCGGGTACAGCTCGTAGCTGTCGGGCGGCTCAAGGCAGAGCACCTTGCGCTCGGCGCCCGGGTAACCGCCGTCAAACCGGCCGCAGCCACAGCCCGCTTTGTTGAGGGCGGCCTCGGCCAAAACCTGCTCCCTGTCTGAAAGGAAACCGGTTGCCCGCGGTATGCCCCGCGCTTCGGCCAGCCGGGCCAGCTCTTCCACGCGGCGAAACAAAAACCGCTCGGCTTCGTCCTGCGGGGGGACGAAGCCGCGGCGGGGCGTCGTATTGCAATCAGAAGAAGACGCCATTGTTTTCAAGTTCGTCGATCAGGTCGCCCATGATATCGACATTGTACGGCGTAATGATGAAGGTAGAAGTGGCAACCCGCTTGATCTGGCCGTTGTTGGCGTAAGCCACGCCGGACAAAAAGTCGATCAGCCGGCGGGAAACCTCCTTGTTGGTGGATTCCAGGTTCAGCACCACGGTGCGCTTGGCGTTGAGCTGGTCGGCTATGGTCGAAGCATCGTCAAACCGTTCCGGTTTAACCAGCACGACCTGCAGCTGGGTGGTCGCATTGATATTGACCACCTTGTTGCGCTGCTGGGCGGGTTCAGGCTGGGCGTAGTCAGGTACCGCCGCGCCCGGCTTGCCGCCGGCGTAGATCTCGTCTTCGGTGTCGTCAATATAGGCGTCCCCGTCGGGATCCTGGTTGATGCCAAGAACATTTTTCAGGCCATCAAACATGGACATGGCTCATTCTCCTCTATAAGATGAAATTGCATCGTTTGAAAGATACCGCCGGCCGGACAAAATCCGGCGATATACATAAACTATTATCGCCTTTTTTCGGTGACTTGTCAATACAGCGTTTGCAATCCGTGCGCGGCCGGGCGCAAATTCCGCCGGCGCGCAGCCGCCCGGGGCGGGCGATGGGGGTCAAATCAGGCCGCCGTCCTGCAGGTTGGGGCCTTCGACAATGACCTCGTCATACAGGCGCACTTCGTTGTCGGTGCCCACCTGGCCGTCCGCCGGTACCAGCAGGTAGTTTTCGTCTTCAAACAGGATCGTAATCTTGCGGAACCGCTGCAGGTTGCCATATTTCACATAGACGCCGCGTTCCCCATCCACAATATGCAGCGCCTGCCGGTTGACCCGGATGCCCTCATAGGTGTGCAGGTCAATCTGGGCGGTTTCCTGCCCAAGGCGCAGCACGTTTGCGTTGATGGTCTGGCATTCAATGGTCAGCTTGGCCAGGCCGGCTTCCTCATCGGTTTCAACCGCCGTGACCGTCGCATCCAGCGGTTCTTCCTGTTTGCCTGGCACCGAAATCTGCACGCTGGTCACTCCGTCGAACCGGGCGGCGGTATCCAGGTCGCAAACGCCGTAAAACCGCCAGGCAAAGCCGCTGGCAATCCGGCCGGCCAGCCCTTCGCCGGCCGTAGGGATTTCGGTCTGCAGCAAAGCCTGCAGCTCGGCGGCCGAATCGTTTTGCACCGTCTCTTCATCAAGGTCCAGCGGCAGCGCCGCATCAGCCGAGATGAAATACCCGTTTTGGGATGCCGTGACCGTCTCAAGCCCTTCCAACTGGGCGGCAACGCCGTCGCGCTCGGCGGTCAGCGCCGCAATGGTGGCCGAAAAATCACTTGCCTGGCCGGTGGAAATCTGCAGCCGGTTCTGTGCAAGCAAAAAGTCGTCAATCGCGTCCGCCATGCCGGTGTAGGAGGCGGTGTCCAGCTGGTCCAGCAGGTTGTACAGCGCGCTGGTCGTCTGGGTGGTGAGCAGGGAAAGATCGCTGCCGACCGAATTTTCCGAAGTGGTCAGCAGGTTCAGGATGCGCTCCAGCCGGTCAAGCCGTTCCCGCAGCGGGCCCTGGCTTGCATCGGTGTAGCGCTCGGCAATCACGGTGCCGGCCGTAACCCGCTCGCCGTCCGCCACGAGGTAGCCGAGGTCTCCGCTTCCTTCGACATTGACAGCGTCAAACAGCACCACGCCATCCACCGTGACGCTGTCCGACATGGTGGCGGCGATGGCGGTTTCGGTGCGATAGGTGCGGCCCAGGATTGCATAAAGCTGGATCGCAATGTACACGGCGGCCAGCGCCAGCACCATGCCGCCTATAATCAGCGCGGCCCGCCGGGCCGCAGCGCGGCGCAGGTCCCTGTCTTGCATCGAAACACCCCCTTCGTTGTTGCAGCGTATCGGCAATTTTTTGTGATTCGCCATGAGTGTTGAGAGTTAAGATGTGGCGCCTTCGGCGCGGTTTTGAAAAGCGCCGGAGACTCTCCACCCTTTTTTGAACGCACAGCGCAATCCACCTTATCTTAACTCTAAACTCTTGTCAGACAGAACGCATCAAAGTGTTTGCCCGTTTAAAAACTTTTCCACAATCTTCCCCGCCCTTTCTTCCACCGGCGGGGCGCCGGGTTCGTCCAGATAAAGCCAGGTTGCTTCGCCCTGGTGGCGGAACCAGGTCAGCTGCCGCTTGGCATACCGGCGGGACGCCTGCTTGAGCGCCGCCGTACAGCTTGCCAGGTCGGACTTTCCCTCAAAATACGGAAAAAACTCCTTATAGCCGATGGCCTGGGCCGCCGTGCGGTAGGTTGCGCGGTGCGCATACACCCGGCGCGCCTCTTCAAGCAAGCCGGCCGCCACCATACGGTCCACCCGGCTGTCAATGCGGCGGTAAAGGGTTTCCCTGTCACGGTAGCCAAGCGCCAGGCAGAGCGCGCGGTAGGGCGGGGTTTCCGGCCGGGTGGCGGCGCGCGCCTCGCTCATACGGCGGCCGGTGGCGCGGTACAGTTCCAGCGCCCGGATCACCCGCGGCAGGTTGTTCGGGTGGATCGCCGCCGCATAGTCGGGGTCGGCGGCCTGCAGTTCGGCAAAAAGCGCGGCCGGGCCCCCTTCCGTTTTGGCCCGTGCTTCAAGCGCGGCACGCAAATCAGGGTCGGTCTTTTCCGGCGCAAAGGCCGTGCCGGCCAGCAGATTGGTGATGTACAGCCCGGTGCCCCCCGCCACAATCGGCAGTTTCCCGGCTGCCGAAAGCGCCCGGATGATCCCATCGGCCCGGGCTGTGAAATCAGCGACGCTGAACGGCGTTTCGGGTTCCACAATATCCAGCAGGTGGTGCGGCACGCCCCCCTGCTCTTCCGGCGTGGCCTTGGCTGTGCCGATGTCGAGCCCTTTATATATCTGCATCGAATCGGCGCTGAGCACTTCGCCCCCAAACCGTTTGGCCAGCGCGACGGCGAGGGCTGTTTTGCCGGTGGCGGTGGGCCCGCCGACGGCCACAACGACGGGGCGCGGATCAGACAAGACGGCCAAACTGTTTTTCCAGCTCCTTCCGGGTAATTTTCAGCACGCAGGGGCGGCCGTGCGGGCAGAACGGCGGCACGCTGCCATCCAGGATCTTCTGCGCCAGGGCGACCATCTCCCGGGTTGTGTTGCGGTCGCCGGCCTTGACGGCAGCGCGGCAGGCGATGGAATGAAGCACCCACTCGGTTTTTTCGCGCAATGCGTCCCGCGCGCCGTTCTGCAGGTGGTCGGCCAGTTCCAGCAGCATATCGGCCACATCGTCAACCGGCACATCGGCCGGCACCGCCCGCACAATTACAGTCGGGCCGCCGTAGTCCTCGGCCTCGATGCCGGCCTGGGCCAGCAGTTCAAGGTGGTCAAGCACGGCCTGCTTTTCGGCCGCGCTCAGATTGACCTGCACCGGCACCAGCAGCATCTGGGCCGGCACATCGCCGTAACTGGCCGCGAGCTGTTCAAACAGAATCCGTTCATGGGCGGCGTGTTTGTCAATCAGGCAGAGCTCGCTTCCGCGCTCGGTGATGATGTAGGTCTTGAAGACTTCGCCGACAAGCCGCAGCGGTTCGGATTCGGGCGCCGGCGAGAACGAAATCTGCTCCGGGTCAGGCAGGGCGGCAAGCCCCGCCGGGGCAGGTTCGGGCTCCGTTACCGGGATAGCAGGCGGCAGCGGCACGGCCGGCATCGCGGCCAGTGCATCAGCCAATGCACCGGTGAGGGTGCGGCCTTCGGCATCGGGCAGGGTGCCGAGCACACCGGCCTCAGCAGCCGGATACGCGACCGGTTCGGGTTCTTCGGGCGTGATGTCAAGCAGGCGCTCATCCGCCGGGCGGCTTTCGAGTTCGAGCGTTTCAGGGACGGAAGAAAGCGGCCCCCATGGCGCGGGTTCCACCGGGGCGGGCTGCGGCGCAGCCGGGGCGGTAAGACCCGGCACACTGCGCGCCGGGACCGGCTCGGTCAGCTTGTGCAGCGCACGGTATTCTGCCGCCGACAGTGTTGAAAACCGCGGTTTTTCCTCCGCCGGGCGGCCGGCCGGCTGGGGCGCCGGGGCGGCGGGGCTCGGCGCAGGTTCGGTATGGCCGAGCTCAAACCGGCATTCGCCGCTGCCCGGCGTGGCCAAGGCAGACCGCACGGCACGGTAGACCGCGTCGAACACATCGCTCTCCCGCGCAAACCGGATCTCGGTCTTTGCCGGGTGGACGTTGACATCGACAAGCTCGGCCGGCATCGTCAAAGACAGAATTGCGCCCGGGAACTTGCCCTGCATGACGGTGCCCTTGTAGGCGTTTTCGAGCGCGGCCATCATCGTGCGGTTTTTGACATAGCGGCCATTGACGTAAAAATGCTGCGCGCTGCGCGAACCGCGGCAGGCGCGCGGCGGGGTGATAAGGCCGGACACCTTGTAGACGCCGCCCTCCCCCTCGACCGTCAGCAGGTCGCGGGCAAACTCCCGCCCAAGCACGGCGTAGGCCGCGCTGCGCAGGTCGCCGTCGCCGGGGGTGACAAACTGCTGCTTGCCGTCCTTGACGAACCGGAAGCTGATTTCAGGGTGGGAGAGCGCGACGTGCAGCACAGCCTCACCGACATAGCTGCCCTCGCTCGCGTCCTTTTTCAAGAACTTCATCCGGGCGGGGGTATTATAAAACAGGTCGTTGACTGTGATTGTCGTGCCGCGGCCGCGCGCGCCGGGCTCGATTTTTCCGCCTTCCCCTCCTTCGATGCGGTAAAGGCAGGCGAACTCATCCTCGTCGGTCTTGGTCAGCAGTTCCACCCGGGCGACGCTTGCGATGGAGGCAAGCGCTTCGCCGCGGAAACCGAGGGTGTGGATGTGGGCGAGATCTTCGGCCGCAGCGATCTTGCTCGTCGCATGGCGGACGAAGGCGTTCTCGACCGATTCGGCCTCGATGCCGCAGCCGTTGTCCGAAATTTGCAGCTGTTCGATGCCGCCGCGGCGGATCGAGAGGGTGATCTGGCTTGCGCCGGCGTCGATCGCATTTTCCAGCAGTTCTTTCGCGACCGAAGCCGGCCGCTCGACCACCTCGCCCGCCGCAATCAGCTCGGCCGTGTGTTTATCCAGAACGTGAATTTTGGGCATAGGAACCTCGTAAATTCTAATTGAAAAATAATAAAGAATAAAAATGGTGGTTCGCGCGCCTGCGGTGCGCTAAAAAATTGCGGATGTAGGGGCGGCTTCCATATCCGCCCGTGTGCATCCCGCCGCTAACCGGGCCGATATGGAATCGGCCCCTACATTCCGGCGGTTTTGGGGGGTGAGATATTGGCGGAGTCTGCGGGCGAGCAATGCTCGCCCCTACGTCTTTTTGAGGCGGCCGCAGGCCGCCGATCCACCACTTTTCTTATTCTTCTTTTTTCTTTCTTATTTATCTTTATTCCCCAGCGTCTGCTTAAGCTCGTAGAGGAAGTTCAGGGCTTCAAGCGGGGTCAGGGTTTCAACATCGACGCGGTGCAGCTTGTCCACCACTTCACTCGGCACGGCCGGGTTCTGGTAGGCTTCGACCGTCTCGAAATCCAGCTGCATCGGCCTGTTTTTGCCCGGGGCCTGCGCTTCGAGCTGGCGCAGCACGGCGTGGGCCCGCTTGATGACGGCGTCTGGCAGGCCGGCGAGCTTGGCGACCTCGATGCCGTAGCTGTCGTCGGCCGGGCCGGCAACGATGCGGCGCAGGAAGGTGATGTCGTCGCCCCGCTTTTTGACCGCAATGTTGTAGTTTTTGACCCCTTCGATGTCCTGCTCCATGCCGGTCAGCTCATGGTAGTGGGTGGCAAAGAGGGTTTTGCAGCCGATCTTGTCGCAGATATATTCTACCACGGAACGGGCGATGCTCATGCCGTCAAAGGTCGATGTGCCGCGGCCGATCTCGTCAAGGATGACAAGGCTCCGCTTGGTCGCGTGCTGCAAAATCTCGGCCACTTCGGTCATCTCGACCATAAAGGTGGATTGCCCGGCCGCAAGGTCGTCCGAAGCGCCGACCCGGGTGAAGATTGCATCCACCACGCCGACACGGCACTTCGCGGCCGGCACAAAACTGCCGATCTGGGCCATCAGCGCAATCAGGGCGTTCTGGCGCATATAGGTCGATTTGCCGGCCATGTTCGGGCCGGTGATAATCAGCATGCGGTTTTCGGTTTCATCCAGCGTTGTATCGTTGGGCACAAACAGGCTGTTTTTGAGCATCTGTTCAATAACCGGGTGCCGGCCCTCGGCTATATCAAGCACGTCGCTCTCATCAACGGTCGGCTTGACATAGTTGTTCTGCACCGCCGCTTCGGCAAAGGCGGCCAGCACATCAAGCTGGGACACCGCCGTCGCGGTGCGCTGGATGCGCAGCAATTCGGCGCTGATTTTGCCAAGGATATCGGCAAACAGCTGGTGTTCAAGCGCAAGCAGCCGCTCGTTCGCGCCGAGGATCTTGTTCTCAAGCTCTTTGAGTTCGGGGGTAATGTACCGCTCGCCGGTGGTCAGGGTCTGCTTGCGGGTGAAGGAATCCGGCACGCTGCCCACATAGCTGCGGCTGACCTCAATGTAGTAGCCGAACACCTTGTTGAAACCGATTTTGAGCTTCGGGATACCGGTTTCCTCCCGCAGCTTGGCCTCCATCTGGGAGAGCACGCCCTTGCCGCCGTGCATGATGTCGCGCAGTTCGTCCACCTCGGCGTTGTAGCCGGCGCGGATTGCGCCGCCGTCCTTGAGGTTGGCCGGCGGGTCTTCTTCAATCGCGCGGGTGATCAGGTCAAGGATATCGGCAAGCGGGTCGATCGAATCTGCCAGCCGGGTGAGCAGCGGCGCGCCGGCCGCGGCGGCCTGGGCCTTGACGGCGGGCAGCTGGGCGCAGGTATCGCCAAGGGCCTTGACCTCACGCGGGGTGGCGGAGCCATACAGGATACGGGTGGTCAGCCGCTCGATGTCAAACACCTGGCCAAGCGCGGCCTTGAGCTCGGCGCGGCCGACGTTCGCGTTGTAGAGCGCTTCGACCGCGTCGAGCCGGGCGTTGATCGCCGCCGCATCGACAAGCGGCTGCTCGATCCAGCTGCGCAGCATCCGCTTGCCCATCGAGGTTTCGGTCTTATCCAGCACCCAAAGCAGCGTGCCGCGCTTTTCCCGCCCGCGCATCGTCTCGGTCAATTCGAGGTTTGCGCGGGTGACTGGCGAAAGCCGCATATACTGCGCCTCGGCGTAGTTCTGCACGGCCTTGATCCGGTCGATGCCATGCTTTTGGGTTTCGCGCAGATAGTCGAGCATCGCGCCGAAGGCCGCAGGCGCAAGGCCGTCCGGCGCAAAGCCGGCAGTCTGCTTCCAGTTTGGGCCGAATTGGGCCGAAAGCGCGGCTTCGATCTTCGCCGGCTCATAGCAGGGTTCCTCCCGCAGTTCGAGCAGCGCGCGGCCGTTGTGGCGGATGTAGTGGGTGACTTCCTTGAGGTCGAGGACGGCGGGGTTAATCAGGATTTCACTCGGCATAAAGCGGCAGAGCTCGGCCACAATCGCATTGCCGACCTTCGGGCCCGGCAGCTCGGTTGCGTAGGCTTCGCCGGTCGAGATATCGGCAAAGCAGATGCCGGCTTTCCAGCTCGAGCGGCTGCGCCTGGCGACGATTGAGCAGAGGTAGTTGTTCTTATCCTCGGCCAGCATACTCGATTCGATGACGGTACCCGGCGTGATGACCCGGATGATATCCCGCTTGACGATGCCCTTGGCGAGCGCCGGGTCTTCGACCTGCTCGCAGATCGCGACCTTATAGCCCTTGGCGATGAGCCGGGCCGCATAGGTTTCGTAGGAGTGATAGGGCACGCCGCACATCGGGGCGCGCTCCTCCCCGCCGCAGGCTTTGCCGGTTAAGGTCAGCTCGAGCTCGCGGGAGGCAGTCAGCGCATCATCGTAAAACATCTCATAGAAATCCCCGACACGGTAGAAGAGGATTTCGTTGGGATGCTGGTTTTTGATCTCAAAATACTGCTGCATCATCGGGGATACAGTTTGTGCGGGCATGGTTCACACTCCTGATTCTGGAAAAGGGAAATCGATTGTTTGGCGCATCGGGTCTAGCGCGCAGCTGTTGCCCCTTGTGTAGCGCAGCGGAGCTTAATGGCAGCCGCTGCAGGAAGCGCAGCTGCCGGTGCAGCCGCCGGCCGGCGGGTTGACGGTCATCGGGTCGCCGCCGTTCATCGCGGTGTTGATGATCGCGTCGATGTGGCTGACCAGCGCCTCGCACTCGGCCTTGGCGGTGTTGTAGCGCACCATGCCTTCGCTGGACATGATCTGGCTGTACAGGTCGTTGACCCGCTTGTTGAGTTCGGCGGTGCGGGCGGTGTCGGGTTCGGGCTTGGTGGCCTCGTTGTTGAGGTCGAGCCGGGCGAGGTTGAACTCCCCAATCAGGTTCTGCAGTTCCTCGTCCATGTCGTTTTCCCGCCGGGCGGCGTCGAGTTCAAGGTAACGCGGGTCGGTCTGCATGGCGACGGCGGCTTTCTTGAAAAGATCAATGCAATCCATAGTAGGCTCCTTTTGTATAAATAAGAAAGAAGAAAGAATAAAAATGGTGGTTCGCGCGCTGAACAGCGCGCTCGAAAAAATGCGATTGTAGGGGCGAGCATTGCTCGCCCGCGGGCGTTTGCGGCGCCGCGGGGTTCAGCGGGCGGGATGAATCCCGCCCCTACGCATGAAATTCAGCTCCGCTACGACACAACGGGTTGCGGCCGCGTTGGAAATCGTTCGTAGGGGCCGGATTTATCCGGCCCGCGGGCATTCACGACGCCGCAGTGTTTCCCGGGCAGCAGGGGCCTTACGCCCTTTCCCCCAGCAGCAGCGCGGCGCGGGCGGCGGTGATTTTGACCTCGGCAAACCGGCCGATCAGGCTTTCGTCGGCCTGGAACTCAACGACAAGGTTGTTGTCGAGCCGGCCGTTGAGGGTGCCCGGCGTGCGGCCCGCCCCTTCGACGAGCACCCGCACGGTTTCGCCCACCAGGGTTGCCAGCAAGCCGGCCACCATCTTTTCCTGGGTTTTGAGCAGCCGTGCCATCCGGTCGGTCTTTTCCTTGTGCGGGGTCGGGTCTTCCATTTTGGCGGCCGGGGTGCCCTCCCGCTTTGAATAAATAAAGGTAAAGAGCTGGGTGTAGCCGACCTTCTCGATGAGATCAAGCGTGCCGGCAAAATCCTCCTCGGTCTCGCCGGGGAAGCCGACGATGATGTCGCTTGAAAAGGTTACGCCGGGGATCGTTTTGCGCGCGTAATCGATGAGAGTAAGGTACTGCGCCGCCGTGTAATGCCGGTTCATCTGCGCCAGCAGCCGGTCGCTGCCGCACTGCACCGGCAGGTGGATGTGCTTGCACAGGTGGGGCTGCGCGGCGATTGTATCGATGAGCTTGCGGCTCGCATCCTTCGGGTGGCTGGTCATAAAGCGGATCTGGTAGTCGCCGGGCACCGCGCAGAGCCTATTGAGCAGGTCGGAAAAATCGATCGGCTCGGCCAGCCCCTTGCCGTAGCTGTTGACATTCTGGCCCAGCAGCGTGATCTCCTTGTAGCCGGCCGCGACAAGGCCGCGGAACTCTTCAAGGATCGCTTCCGGCGTGCGGCTGCGCTCCCGCCCGCGGACGTAGGGCACAATGCAGTAGGTGCAGAAGTTGTCGCAGCCGTACATGATCGGCAGCCAGGCGCGGAAGCCGGAATCCCGTCGGATCGGCAGATCTTCGACGACGGCGCTGCGGTCGGCCGGCGTCTCAAGATACCGTTTGCCGCGGCGCAGACGCTCAGCCAGAAGCCCCGGCAGGCGGTCGATGCCGTCCACACCGAAGACAAGATCCACATACGGGTAGCTCTGCTTGAGCTTTTCCACAATATGGGGCTGCTGGGCCATGCAGCCGCAGACCCCGATGATCAGCCGCGGGTTTGCTTCCTTGAGCTTTTTGAGCGCCCCAACGTTGCCGAAAACCCGCTGTTCAGCGTGTTCCCGCACGGCGCAGGTATTGAACAGGATCAAATCGGCCTGTTCGACGGTGTCGCACAGGCCAAAACCGATGTCCTGCAAAACGCCGCGCAGCTTTTCGCCGTCGTTGACATTTTGCTGGCAGCCGTAGCTGTGTACGAAGGCCAGCGGAGGCGCATCGGGGTAAAGCGACGCGATCAGCGCAGCGGCCGCGGCGTCGCGGGTGTAGGTGCGTGTTTCCAAAATCTTTCCTCCCATAGGGGTATGATGGGGCGGTACGGCCGATGGGCAGACGCCCAGAAATACAGAGATACAGTTTAGTATACCGCAACCCGGCAGTTTGCACAAGATGGCGGGGGAAATTTCTCCACATACCGCGGCAAAAAGCGGTGCCTACCCGTCCGGGCACAAAACAGCCGCCCCGGCGGCACAGCGCCGGGGCGGCATTCCAAACACAGTTTACTTGCTGACCTTGAGCAGGTCGTCGCCGGGGTTGACGGCGCCCTGGGCGACAAGGTCGATGTTTGCATAATCATCGCTGTTGGTCACAACCGTGATGACAACGGCCGGGTGGCCGGCTGCCTTGATTTTATCCAGATCCATCGTGAGCAGCTTCTGCCCTCTGCGGACATGGTCGCCGAGCTTGACATAGGAGAAAAAGCCGTCGCCCTTCATCTCAACGGTATCCACGCCGACATGCAGCAGCACCTCAACGCCGCCGTCCCCCGCCAGGCCGAGCGCATGCAGCGTATCCGGCGCCTGGGTGATCTCGCCGTCGCAGGGGGCATAAACCTCTCCGATTTCAGGGTCGATGCCGCAGCACTGGCCCAAAATCCCCTGGGCGAAAACCTCATCGGGGATATCCGGCATTTTGACCACGGCGCCTTTGGCCACCGCAGTCAGCACAACCGGACCGCTCGGCGTGTCTGAAGCTTTCTTTTTGAAACGGTCAAAAAATCCCATAGTAATTCTCTCCTTCGTTGTGGCTGTATCGGGTTGACAACAACTACGCCTTTTCAGGCGGTTCCGGCGGCTTTTCCTGCAAGGCGGCGCGGATGCACCGCCAGGTAACGGCAGCCATTTCTTCGGTTGATTCCGGCTTGCCGTTTTGCAGCCAGCGTGAAATCACCCCAAAGCAGCCCTGCACCGCAAAGGCGGTCAAGTAATGCTGGCGCGCGTCGCCGCCGGCCGGGGCCAGGTACCCGGTGCAGCGCGCCGCAATCACCGTTTGCAGCCGCTGCACAAAGGCGGGGTCCCCATTGGGGCCAAGCAGCGCGGTGCAGATTGCATGATGCTCATCCAGGTAGGTAAACAGGGCCAGCAGCGCGGTGGGCACCTCCTGCCGGCCCAGACGGGGAAGCAGTTCATCCATAAACAGGTTGATCTGGTCGATCTGGTCCTGCTCCAGCCTGTCAAGCAGTTCATAGATATTGCCGTAATGGAAATAGAAGGTCCCGCGGCTTACCTGGGCCAGGTCGGTGAGTTCCCGCACCGTGATGTCTCGCACCGGCTTGCGGATGAGAAGCTGTACCAACGCATCACGCAGGCGGCGACGGCTCTCCCGCACGCTTCGATTTCCCTCGCCCTTCATAGTGCCCATTTGCGTTCCTTTCCCGGCAGCTGCAACAGGCAGCCGCCCGCCAGCGTTCCCGGCGCCAGACCGGGTCAACGGGAGGGACGCCGCTTTCTTGTGCCGGCGTTTTCCCCCCTTACATTACCCATAGTAGTGTGCAGGGGCTGGTTTGTCAAGAGAAAGCAAGGCATTTTGACAATATTTTTTCTAAGTTTTCTATTTTTTTGTGCATCTCGGCAGGGTTTTCAACCTTTGGACGGCGTGCTATAATGCGAATAATCGATCGCTTGCTAGGAGGGTTCCCCATGACCATCGACCGTGCGCGCGCCCTGCGTGCTTTTGCCGACTATGTCCGGCCCTACAACGCCGCCGACCCCAAAGTCCGCCTGAAGATTGCGCACACCGAGCGTGTCGCCGCCCTGTGTGAGCGGATCGCCCGCAGCGAAGGCTGGAGCGAGCCGGAAATCTGCCTGGGATGGCTGTGCGGCCTGTTGCATGATGTGGGCCGGTTTGAGCAGCTGCGCCGGTTCGGCACCTTTGACGACGCCCGCTCGATTGACCACGCCGCTGCCAGCGCGGCCGTGTTGTTTGAGGGCGGCGCGATCCGCGATTATATCGAAGACCCGGCCGAGGATGCGCTGCTGTGCACCGCTGTGGCCACCCACAGCCTGTACCGCCTTCCCGAAGGACTTGATGCGCGCACCCTCGCCTTCTGCAACCTGGTGCGGGATGCCGACAAAGTCGATATCCTGCGTGTCAATGTGGAAACCCCGATGGAGGATATCTACAATGTCAGCCGTGAAGCGCTGCGCCAAAGCCCGGTCACGCCGGCGGTTGTCAACGCTTTTTACGAGCACCACGCCGTGCTGCGCAGCCTGAAGCAGCACCCGGCCGACCATGCGGTCGGGCATGCCTCGCTTGTGTTTGAGCTGGTTTACCCCGAAAGCCTTCGCGCGGTACGGGAACAGGGGTACATCTTCCAACTGCTGGATTTTGCCACCGACAACCCCGAAACAGCCCGCACCTTCGCCGCGCTGCGCGCGCATATGCGCGCCTACCTGGACGGTACGGCAGCCGGCTGACCCCGCCCAACGGCAAAGGGCCGACCCCGCCGGGCCGGCCCTTTGCCATTGTAAAAGAAAGGAAGAAAGCTCGCTTACCTTAATATATGAGGGCAAGCAGACGGCGCCGCTCAGCCCTCCGCCGCAAAGAGTTTCGGCGCAGCCTTATACAGCAGCACCACCGCGACAACGGTCAGGATGGCTTCGGGCAGCATATAGCTGCCGTTATAGGTCAGGCTGTAAATCCAGGCGGGCAGGCCGTCGCTGAGGTTGCCCCAGATCAGCACGCCGGACAGGAAGCTGCACAAAAACCGGATGAAGCAGACCACGGCGCTGCCAACCGCCGCGCCCAGCAGCCGGTTCTGGAACGGCTTGGCAAAGACGCAGGCAAGGCCCAGCAGCGTGAAGGCCAGCACATAATCCAGCAGAATCATCCCGACAAGCGGCAGCAGACCGGGGGCCGGCGGCGCATAAAAGCCAAGCAGCATCTGCAGCAGGCTGTTGACAAAGCCGGTAAAAAGACCCCACTTGGCGCCGTGCCGGAAAGATACCAGGATAAACGGCACCATGCTGAACAGGGTGATGGAACCGCCGTTGGGCAGCTCAAAAATTTTGATGTTGGCCAGCACGGTACCCAGCGCAATCATCAGCGCGCATTCCACCAGGATGCGGGTCTTGGAAAAGGATTTGGTCATGAAACTTCCTCCAAACGATAATAGTCCATAAAAACAAGAAATGCGCCTGCACAACATGCAGACGCAAAAAGCACAATGCTGATAATCACGCAAACTTCCTACGCCGGCATTACCCGGATCAGGTTCAAGGTGACCCGAAGCTGCGGTTCGCTTCGATCTCAGCCGGGGATGCCCCCCAGCGCCCCTGTTTTTATGTCCGTATTCAGTATAGCGGCTTTGTCCGTTTTGTCAAGGGGGGCGGCCGTGTTTTTTTGCCTGCCCCGCACAAACCGCAACCTGCCGTGCACCACATCTTGGTGAAATCCAGGGCCGCGCAGCTGCCGGGCAGCCAGATATGGAACGCCATTTTCCGCTTTCCAACGCGCAATCCGCCAGAATTTTACATTTGTTTCCATGTTTTTCCTCTTGTCAGGTCGTTCGGTTTCGTGTATGATTAAGTCATGTTCTGATAATAAAAGGAGAAATCATGGCAAAAACAGATCGTTTTTTCTCTGGCAGCGCAGTAACCCGGCTGCCTTTGTATAAGCTGATCGCCGGCGGTTTGGCGGTCACCTTGTTTGCCAGCCTTGGCATCGGGGTTATGGCGGCCGGCCTCGCAGGCGGCGAACCCGCCGCCCCCACCCCGACCCCGCTGGTCACTGCGGCCCCCACGGCCGCGCCCACCGCCACACCGGCCCCGACCGCCACGCCGGAAGCTTCGGCCACGCCGGCCCCCACCCCGCAGCCTGGTATGGCCATGGAGGTCACCGTGGTCCAGCAGGACATCGGCGTACAGCTGTATGCCCTGACCTACCCCGAAAGCACCACGGTGGACGACCTGACCGGCGACAACCCGGTGGAGCCCTACCGGACCCCTTTCACCCACACCAAGCTCAACATTACAATCACCGATTCTGACGGCAACGAAACCGAGTACCCGGTGGATACCGCCACCGGCACCGCCCTGGCCGAAGATGTCGAGCCCGGCGAGTACACCGTGACCGCCCCCGGCGCCGGCGCCTACAGCGCCCCGGAATCCCAGACCGTGACGGTGAAGGAGAAGGTTGTCTATAAAGCCGACATTGAAGCCGTGGAGGACAAGATCGTCCAGGCCAACCAGATCAACGAAAGCCAGGAAGATTCAAGCTACGGTTCCTCCGGCGGCGCACCGATCGCCGAGGAAGTGACCGATACCGTCCCCTTTGCCGAAAGCGCAACCGAAGAACAGCCGGGCGAAACCGTCTACACCGCCAGCTTGAGCGAGGACGGCCACCTGCTGTTGACTGACGGCAGGGTGACCCCCTACCGCCCGGTGTATGAAAACGACAAGCTTGTGGGCGCCGTGCGGGACGGTGCGGCCAATGTAGCGGTCAACCCGGCCGAATTCCGGGTGGTTCCGCTGGGCCTGGCCGCCGTTGAGCCCCTGCAGCTGCAAACCGTGGCAGACACCAGCACCCCGGTTCCCGCCAACGCCATGCAGCCGGTTACCGTAACCGAGACCCCCGCCGAAACCCCGGCGCCGACCGAAGCGCCGGCCCCAACCGAAGCCCCGACCCCGGCGCCCACGGCCACACCGGCGCCGACAGCCAGCCCCACACCGGCGCCGACCGAAGCCCCCACGCCAAGCCCTGCCCCCACGCCAAGCCCTGCCCCTACCGCCACCCCCGACCCGACCGCCGGCTGGCCTGACAACATTGCGGCAGCCGACCTGGCCGGCTACGGGTTTGCGGTGGAAAGCAAGGTCGAGACGGTGACAATCCGCACCGGCTGGCAGACGATTGACGGCAATACATATTATTACGACCCCACTACCCACCAGCCCGTGACCGGTACCCAGGTGATTGAGGGTGACATCTACACCTTCA
Source organism: uncultured Oscillospiraceae bacterium (assembly GCA_900548355.1). GTDB lineage: Bacteria > Bacillota > Clostridia > Oscillospirales > Ruminococcaceae > Gemmiger > Gemmiger avicola. The sequence goes on along the minus strand of URKR01000017.1, from coordinate 16,420 downwards.
GCTCTTCCGGCGTGCTGGGCCAGAAAGCCCGCGGCATCGACGTTTCGAAGTTCCAGGGCACAATCGATTGGAACGCAGTTGCGGCCGACGGCATCACCTTTGCGATCATCCGCTGCGGGTACCGCGGCTATGGTTCCGGCGCATTGGTTGAGGATGCCACCTTCCGCCGCAACATTCAGGGCGCCACGGCCGCCGGCATTCAGGTAGGCGTCTACTTCTACAGCCAGGCCATTGATGAAAGCGAAGCCGTGGAGGAAGCCTCCATGGTGCTGAGCCTTGTGCAGGGCTATTCGCTGCCTTACGGCGTCTATTTTGACACCGAAAAGGTTGCCGGCGACACCGGCCGTGCCGACGGCATCAGCGCAGCGCAGCGTACCGCCAACGCCGTCGCTTTCTGTGAGACGATTGCCGCCGCCGGCTATACCCCCGGCGTGTACAGCTACGCGAGTTGGTTCTACAACCAGCTGAACTTTGCCAACATCAGCAAATACCGCACCTGGATCGCCCAGTACCGCGACACCCTTGATTTTGCTTACAGCTACAACATCTGGCAGTATTCCAGCCAGGGTTCGGTCAGCGGCATCAAGGGCAATGTGGATATGAACCTCGGGTAAAATCGCACCTGCCTCCCCGCCCCCGGCTTCGGCCGGGGGCGTTGCGCTGCGAAGGGCGGCGCGCCCGGCCGCCTGCCTGCTTGTACGGAAAGTGAGTGTTCCCCCATGCCCATCACACGCGAAACCATCCTTGCCGCATTGCGCGGCATGGCCGAACCGGCGTATGCCGCGTTCGCCGCCTCCTTGCTGCCGGCCGGAACGCCGGTGCTCGGCGTGCGGCTGCCGGCGCTGCGCCGCTATGCCCGGACGCTGGCGCGCATGCTGCCCGACACCCCCGCGCTGTGGCAGGCGCTTGGCGGACCGTACCTGGAACAGCGGCTGCTCTGGGGTATGGTCATCGGCGCGGCCGACCTTTCGGACGCTGAGCGCCGCACCCGGCTGACAGCGTTTTTGCCCGCCATTGACAACTGGAGCGTCTGTGATTCCACGGCGGTTTCCTGCAAGTGGATGGCCCAAGCGCCGGATACCTGGCTGCCATGGCTGCGTACACTGGCCGAATCCCGGCAGGAGTATACCGCCCGGTTCGGGGTGGTTTGCCTGCTTGACCACTTCACCGCCACCCCACAGGACCGCCGCGCCACCCTTGCCGCCTGCGCCGCCGTGACCTGCCCGGCCGCTTATGCCCGGCTTGGCGTGGCCTGGGCCGTAAGCATCGCCGCCGTGCGGGAACCGGCGCTCGGCCTCGCCTTTTTGCGTGAAAGCCCGCTGGATGCCGCCACCCACAACAAGGCGATCCAAAAAATATGCGAAAGCCGGCGCGCCACACCCGAATACCGTGCGGCTGTGCGGGCGCTGCGCCGCCCCGGGGCGGCGCTTTCGGCAAAATAGACAAAGCCAAAACCGCCCGGCACGGCATCCTTCCCGGATGATGCGAAGGTTTGGGCGGTTTTGGCTTTGCTTTCTTTTGTTTTTTAGGCAAAATTCCAATGAAAAGTCTGTGGCCCCGAAGCCTGTCCACTGCATTTGGGCATTCTGCTTTGTGATTCTTCTAATCTTTGCACAATCTGCTGAATTTGAAACCTGCATCTTTCCTTTCTGTGAATAATATGTTACTATTGATTTAACAGGTTGTCTAATCTGTTTCTTTGTCACGCCTGCCGAAAGGCCCTTTGCGGCGGGTGTGCCAGAGGCAGAAACGGCAACCGTGCTGCTGTATCGGGTATGTATGCGTTGCCCCGCCCCGGGGCGGCGTTGTCATGCCCAGATTAGGAGGAATACTCGATATGATGAAATTTCTGCAAAAGCTCGGCAAGGCATTGATGCTGCCTGTCGCCGCGCTGCCAATCTGCGGCATCCTGATGGGCCTGGGCTATGCGCTGGCCCCGGCCGCGATGGGCGTTGAGAACGCCGCCACTTCCGGCCTTGCGTACACCGTCGGCTTTATCCTGATTAAAGCGGGCGGCGCGCTGATTGACAACATGGCCTGGCTGTTCGCCGTCGGCGCGGCGGTCGGCCTTTCGGACGACCACGACGGCACCGCGGCGCTGGCCGGCCTCGTCAGCTACCTGATGATGACCCAGCTGCTCAACCCCGCCGTCGTCGGCGCGGTCATCCCGCTGGAAGAAAACTCCGCGACCTACATCGCCTTCCAGAAAACCGCCGGCAACGCCTTCATCGGCATCCTGGCCGCGATCATCGGCGCCACCTGCTACAACAAATTTAAGAGCACCAAACTGCCTGACTGGCTCGCTTTCTTCAGCGGCAAGCGCAGCGTGTCGATCATCACCGGCGTGGTCTCGATCCTTGTCTCGGTCGTTCTGATCTTCGTCTGGCCGATCATCTTCAACGCTCTGGTCGCCCTCGGCAACTGGATCGTCAGCCTCGGCGGCATCGGCGCGGGTCTCTACGCCTTCTTCAACCGCCTGCTGATCCCCACCGGCCTGCACCACGCGCTGAACAACGTCTTCTGGTTTGACACGATCGGCATCGGCGATCTGTCCAACTACTGGGCGGGCCACGTCACCGGCGATGTCGGCACCACCGGCGAAGTGATTGACTGGAGCCTCGGCATGTATATGTCCGGCTTCTTCCCCTGCATGATGTTCGGCATCCCGGGTGCGGCGCTCGCGATGGTGCACACCGCCAAGAACAGGAAAGCTGCGATCGGCCTGGTCTCCTCGGCCGCGCTGTGCGCCTTTGTCTGCGGCGTTACCGAGCCGTTTGAGTTCGGCTTCATGTTCCTGTGCTTCCCGCTGTACATCGTGTACGCGGCCCTGTACGGCATCTTCGCCGTCATCACCTACTTCACCGGTTTCCGCGCGGGCTTCCTCTTCTCGGCCGGCGCGACCGACCTGGTCTTCTCCTATCCGCTGCCTGCGCACGCCAACACCTGGATGATCATTCCTCTCGCCATTGCGGCCTTCGTGGTGTTCTACGTTGTGTTCCGGTTTGCGATCACCAAGTTCAACCTGACCACCCCGGGCCGTGAGGACGACACGGCCGAAGCCGCCGAGGCCACCATCACCCTGGCCAACAACGACTTCACCAAGATCGCCGACGGCGTGCTGGCCGGCATCGGCGGCAAGGGCAACGTCGCGAACGTTGACTACTGCGCGACCCGCCTGCGCTTCGAGATCAAGGACTACACCGCTGTGGACGAGAAGGCCATCAAGGCCGCCGGCGCGGCGGGCGTCATCCGCCCGAGCAAGACCGCCTGCCAGGTTGTCATTGGCCCGAAGGTGCAGTTTGTGTATGATGAGCTGAAGAAGATGCTCTGATCTTTTTTCGGCACGGGGTTTGGCCTTTTCCCCCGTTCCCCCGCCGGGCTACCGCCCGGCGGGGGTTTTGTTTTGGCTGTACCCCTTCAAAGCCGGCAGCGAACCTCGCCCCTATGCGTAGGGGCCGGATTTATCCGCCCCCTACAGTGATTCCTAATTTCCAACTCCGATTCCCCAACCGGCAAGCGCCTCCGCCTCGCCATAATCCACTGCCAAACAAAAACCCGCCGCCCGGTTCCATTGACCGGGCGGCGGGGTGTTGTTGGTTGCGGGTCAGCGCCGTTTGACGTAATCGCGTACCAGCGCCTGGAGCAAATCGTCGCGGTCAACGCGGCGGATCAGGGCGCGGGCATTTTTATAGGTTGTGATGTAGGTCGGGTCCTCTGACAAGATATACCCGACGAGCTGGTTCACAGGGTTATACCCTTTTTCCTCCAACGCGCTGTATACCAGCATCACGACCTGGCGGATCTCCTCATCCTTGTCATCATGGATCGAAAAGATCGCGGTCGGGTCCGAGATCGCCATACCCATTACCCCCTTCTGTTCAATAAATTTACATTTTTCATTATACGCTTTTTGCGTCGATTTCGCAAGAGGGAAGGCAGCGATTCCGCCAAAATTTTGGCAAATATTTTTGCATTTTTTGCCACATCTGTTTGTACTGCCTTACAGTGGCTCGCCGTGGCGCACGACGGTTCGGATATTCAGGTCTCTATCCGCCAGGATCACGTTGCCCCAGCGCCCTTCGGCCAGGCTGCCGTAGTCGGCTTCAATGCCGATGCAGCGGGCCGGGTTTTCACTGGCCGCGCGCACGGCGCTTTCCAGCGGCACGCCCATCTCACGCACGGCGGTGCGCATGCAGTCATACAGGCAGGTTGCGCTGCCGGCAATTGTATCCGGGTGCTCGGTCAGGGTGGCGCGCGGGCCGCGCACCGTGACAGCCTGGCCGCCCAGGCTGTACTGGCCGTCGGGCAGGCCGGCCGCCTCCATGCTGTCGGCAATCAGCACGACATGGTCATCCCCAAAGACGCGGAAGGTGAACCGCACCATCGCCGGGTGGATGTGGACGCCGTCGGTAATCAGTTCCACCGTTGCGCCGTCCTCCAGCGCGGCTATAATCGGCCCCGGCGCACGGTGGGTGATGCCGGGCATTGCGTTATACAGGTGGGTCATATGGCGTGCACCGGCCTCGAAAGCGGCCTTTGCGGTGTCGTAATCGGTACAGGTATGGGCGATCGAAACCCGCACTTCCCCGCTGCATTCGCGGATGAAGGCAAGGTTGCCGGGTTCCTCGGGCGCTACATCGACAAGTTTGATGAGCCCGCCGCTGCGCGCCTGCAGCCGCCGGAACATTGCCGGGTCAGCGCTCTGCACATAGAGCGGGTTCTGCGCGCCGACCTTTTTGGGGCTGATGTAGGGGCCTTCCATATTGATGCCGACCAGGTCCGCGCCGCGCTCATTCTTGTGGGCGGCGGCGACGTCCATAATCTTGCCGAGGATCTCCTCCGGGAAGGTCATTGTGGCCGGGCAGATCGCAAGCACGCCCTTGCTGGCCTCAAAATCGGCGATGGCCTGCAGGCCGGCTTCATCGGCATCGCAGAAGTCATGGCCGACAGCGCCGTGGAAGTGGATATCCACCAGGCCGGGCAGCGCATACAGGCCGGTTGCATCCACGACCTTTTCGCCGGGTTCAGGCCGGCATGGCGGCGCAATGCGGCCGTTGCGGATCGCCAGGTCCCCCACCGCAAAGCTGTGCTGCGGCGTATAGATCGCAGCGTTTTTGATAATCATCGGGTCCGCCCCCTTACAGCTCGCTCATGGCTTCCGCATCGCCGACGAGGGTGAAATCCGGGTGCATCTGCAGGATCGAAGCCGGCACTTCCGGCGTAACCGGGCCGAAGAAGGCCTTCTTGACAATGGCGGCCTTGTCCTTGCCGGAGGCCACCAGCAGCACCTTGCGGGCCTGCATAATCGTCTTGATGCCCATGGTGTAGGCCTGGCGGGGCACATCGTCCTTGCTGGCAAAGAAGCGCTTGTTGGCCTCAATCGTCTCCTCGGTCAAATTGACGCAATGGGTACCGAGTTCAAACGCCGCTCCGGGTTCGTTAAAGCCGATGTGGCCGTCATGCCCGATGCCGAGCAGCTGCAGGTCAATACCGCCGACAAAGTGGATCACATCATCATAGCGGCGGCATTCTTCTTCGGCGTCCAGGTTGGTGCCGTCAGGCAGGTTGATGCGGTCGGGGTCAATGTTGATGTGGTCGAAGAAGTTTTCATGCATAAAGTGCCAGTAGCTCTGGGGGTCGTCCCGCTTGAGGCCGCGGTATTCATCCAGGTTGACGGTGGTAACCTCGGAAAAATCAAGGTCATCCTTGTTGTACCAATCGATGAGCTGCTTATAGATGCCGATCGGCGTGGAACCGGTGGCCAGGCCAAGCACGCAGTTCGGCTTCATGATAACCTGGGCCGAGATGATGTTGGCGGCTTTGCGGGACATGTCATAGTAATCTTTGGCTCGAATGATCTTCATAGCAATTCCTCCTGTTCGGGTTTTGGTTCCAAAGGCTCTCTTTTCAGTATAGCATAAAAGCCAAAAAACTCAATGAGAAAAACAAAGAATTTGTCTGCAAAAACCAAAAAAGCCAAAGAAAAAGCCGCGCCCCGGTACAAAGCCGGGGCGCGGCGATTATGATTCAGAGGTCACGCAAGGCGCCGGCCATCAGGCAGCGGTCTTGGTGGCGAACATGAAGAACTTGTAGCCGAGCGCGTTGGTGTAGACGCCGGTGACGTTCGACTTCTGCAGGTACGGGTCGTTGTAGTAGTACAGCGGCACGATCGCGAAGGTCTCCATGAGCATATCCTCAGCCTGGTGCAGCATCTCGGCACGCTTGGCCAGGTCGCTTTCCGCCTTGATATCCGCGATCAGCTGGTCGTATTCCGCCCAGTTCTGCGGGGCATAGCTCGGGGCCTGGCCGGGCTCGGTGCTGCCGGCGGGACGGCCGAACTGGCTGTCGTTGTTGCCGGAGTTCGAAATCCACATTTCGAGCATGTTGATCGGGTCGTCGAAGTCGGCGATCCAGCCCTGGCGGCAGACGTCATAGTTGCCGGCCTTGCGCTCGTTCAGGAAGACGTTCCAGCTCTGGGTCTGGATGTCAACGGTCGCGCCGATGACGGCCATATCCTGCTGGATAGCTTCGCCGATGGCCTCGTTGCCTTCGCCTTCGTTGGTCAGGTAGGTGAAGGAGAGCGGGGTTTCTTCGCTGAGCATGTCGTTTTCGTCAAAGACGAAGCCGATGCCTTCCAGCAGGGAGATCGCCTCGGCGCGGTTATCCTCGTAGGCATCTTCCGAAGGATCGAAGTAGCCGACAGCTTCCGCATCGGGATAGGTGTAGGTGTCGGTGTTCTGCTTGAACAGGTTGCCGTTGCCGTCGCTCATCGAATCAGGCACGAAGGTGTTGGCGATGACCTGGCCGGTCTGGCCGATGGTATCGACAATGTACTGACGGTCGATCAGCAGGTTGATGGCATGGCGCAGGTCGTTGGCCTGCTCCGGGGTGTAGCCGGCGAACAGCTCAGAGTTGACGTTGAAGCCGACATAGTAGGTGCCGATCTGGCTCGCGATGTGCAGTTCCGGATCGTTGCTGTCAAGCATAACGCCCAGCTCCGCGTTGGGGATGGTGTCTGCGAAATCGAGGTTGCCGGCGGTGTAAGCGCTGTAGACAGCGGCATCGTCATCGCTCAGCATGAACTGCAGGGTCTCGATCTGGACTTCGTCCGCACGGTAGTAGTTGGGGTTCTTGGTGTAGGTCATGCTCTGGTTGTGTTCCCAGGCGGTGCAGGTGTAAGCGCCGTTGGAAACAAAGCCGGCCTCCAGCGCCCAGGCGCCGGGGTTGGTGCCGTCCGGGTTGGCGGCTTCAACAGAAGCCTGCGGAACCGGGAAGAAGGTCGGGAAAGCGCACAGGCTCAGGAAGTACGGGCAGGGCGCAACCAGCTTGACTTCCAGGGTAGAGTCGTCCAGAGCGGTCACACCAACGAGGATGTTGTTGTTGGCCTGGGCTTCCTGCGCAGCCGCGGTGTAAACGGTCTCAGGGATGGTGTACTCTTCGCCGGCTTCCTCAGCGGCAGCAGCGGCGGCGGCGTCATACTCGGGGTTGGCTTCGGTCTCCTGGGCGACGGGGTTCTTTTCGATCAGGCCGTCGTACAGGTAGCCATAGTCGGCAGCGGTCTGCGGGTTGGCCGCGCGGTTCCAGCTCCAGACAAAGTCGTTGGCGGTCAGCGGGGTGCCGTCGCTCCAGGTGCTCTCGATCAGGTGGAAGGTGTAGGTCAGGCCGTCGTCGCTCTCTTCGTAGCTTTCAGCCAGGCCCGGGGCCAGTTCACCGTTCTCGTCGTAGGTCATCAGGCCAACGAAGGAGTTGACAGCCAGGACAGCGCCGTCAATGGTGGAGTTGAGGTGCGGGTCCAGGCGATCAGGCTCCGAAGCAAGCATGATGTTCAGGGTGCTGGTGTCGGAGTTCAGGGTAGAACTGCCGGTCGCAGCGGCGGTCTCGGTTGTCGCCTCGGACGTGGTCTCAGAGCTCGCAGCTTCGGAAGTGGCGGTGGAAGAACCAGAAGCGCCACAGCCGGCGAGGCTGAGAACCATGGCGGCGGCAAGCGCAGATGCCATGAGTTTTTTCATTTTCTTTCCCTCCTAAGGAATTCTATCAGAAAAACCTTTGCCCGCGGCTTTGCCTTGGATGTAAGGTTTCCCCCGATATAAGGCCCATTATAGCCGCACAGCCAGCCTTTGACAAGGCAAACGCCAAAGCTGTTTCTTTTGCGCCATCCTTTTTGGGCTTTGTGCCGAATTTTGCACGGGATATCGGCACACAGTTGTGCAAATTTTGTGATACTTTCACCCCCGATGGGCACAAGGGTGAAGGCTGCCCGCAGGCGCTTACTTGTTCCAGCAGGCAACGTAATGGCCGTTGCCGCGGTCGGTAAACGGGGGCATTTCCTTGGCGCACTGTTCGGTCGCATAGCGGCAGCGGGTGCGGAAGGGGCAGCCGCTGGGCATATGCAGCGGGCTGGGCACATCCCCCTCCAGCACGATCCGCTGGGTCTGCCGGGCCGTTTTGGGGTCAGGAATCGGCACCGCCGAAAGCAGGCTTTGGGTGTACGGATGGATCGGGTTGTCGTTGAGTTCGTCGGAATCGGCCAGCTCCATCATCTTACCCAGGTACATAACCGCAATGCGGTCGCTGATATGGTGGACGACGAGCAGGTCGTGCGCGATGAACAGATACGCAACGCCGAGCTTTTCCTGCAGGTCTTCAAACATATTGACAACCTGCGCCTGGATCGAAACGTCCAGCGCCGAGACCGGCTCGTCGCAGACGATGAACTTGGGGTTGACCGCGAGCGCGCGGGCAATGCCGATGCGCTGGCGCTGGCCGCCCGAAAATTCGTGCGGGTAACGCATCGCATGTTCGGCGTTCAGGCCGACAAGCTCCATGAGCTCGATGACGCGCTCGTGACGTTCCTTCTTGCCTTTGCAGAGCTTATGCACATCCAGCGGTTCGCCGATGATATCCTCGACCGTCATGCGCGGGTTCAGCGAAGAATACGGGTCCTGGAAAACCATCTGCATCTGCTTGCGGTAGGGCAGCATGTCCACCTGGACCTTCTTGCCCAGGACCGGCTTACCGTTGGCGTCCACCTTCAGCTTGCCGTTTTCATCATACTGTTCGCCGCTGTCATAGATGACCTTGCCGTCAAACAGGATACGGCCGCCGGTCGGTTTGTACAGCTGCAGCAGGGTGCGGCCGACCGTGGTCTTGCCGCAGCCCGATTCGCCGACAAGGCCCAGGGTTTCGCCCGGGCGGATTGCAAACGAAACGTTATCCACCGCTTTGAGCGGGGTTGTTTTGGCAAAGCCGGTGCGCACGGGGAAATATTCCTTCAAGTGCTCGACCTGCACAAGGTATTCACTGTTGGGCATCTTACTTCCCCTCCTTCGCATTCTTGACATTCATCCAGCAGGATGCGCGGTGGCCTTCGCCGACCACCAGTTCGGGCGGCTGCTCACGCAGGCAGATCTTCATGGCGAAATCGCACCGCGGGCAGAACGCGCAGCCCTCGGGCAGGTCCAGCATGTTGATCGGGGTGCCGCCGATCGGCACAAGCCGCTCCTTCATGTTGGAACCCGAAGGGATGGAGCGCAGCAGGCCCTTGGTGTATTCATGCGCGGGGCGGTAGAAGATGTCGTCGGCGGTGCCGCGCTCGCACACACGGCCGCCGTACATGACGATGATCTCATCGCACATGGAGGCGATGACGCCAAGGTCATGGGTGACGATGATAATCGCCATGCCAAGCTTTTTCTGCAGGTCCTGCATAAGTTCCAGAATCTGCGCCTGGATCGTCACATCGAGCGCGGTGGTCGGCTCGTCGGCAATCAGGATATCGGGCTCGCAGGCAAGCGCCATGGCGATCATAACGCGCTGGCGCATACCGCCGGAAAGCTCATACGGGTACTGCTTGATCCGCTTTTCCGGCTCGTTGATGCCGACAAGATTCAGCATCTCGATGGCGCGGGCGCGGGCTTCCTGCTTGTTGCGCTGGGTGTGCAGCAGGATGGCTTCCTCCAGCTGGTTGCCGATTGTATAGACCGGGTTCAGGCTGGTCATCGGGTCCTGGAAGATGATCGAGCAGCATCTGCCGCGGAAGGTCTGCATCTTCTTTTCGTCCCATTTGGTGATGTCCTCGCCCTTGTACAGGATCTGGCCGCCGGTCACGCTGCCGTTTTCGGACAGGATATCCATGATCGAGTAGGCCGTCACGCTCTTGCCGGAGCCGGATTCGCCCACAATGCCAAGGATCTTGCCCGGTTCCAGGTTGAAGGAGACGCCGTTGACCGCGTGCACCTCGCCGCCCTTATCGGTCGAGAAGGTGGTGTGCAGGTCACGGACTTCAAGCACATATTTCCAGTTCTGGTTGTTGTTCACTTCACTCATGATTTGCCCCTCCTCAGCGCTTCAGTTTGGGGTCAAAGGCATCGCGCAGGCCGTCGCCCAGCAGGTTGAAGGCCAGCACAATCAGGCAGATGACCACCGCCGGGAACACCAGCTGCCAGGGATAGGTGTTGATGGCGCCGCGCGCGTCGTTGGCCAGCGAGCCGAGCGACGGCATGGGCACCTTGACGCCGATGCCAAGGAAGGAGAGGTAGCTCTCGGTAAAGATGGCGGAAGGGATCTGCAGGGCGACCGAAATGATGATGACCGACAGGCAGTTGGGCAGGATGTGCTTGCGCAGAATCCGGCCGCTGGGGGTGCCGATCGTCCGGGCCGCCAGAACATACTCGTTCTGTTTGATGGTCAGGATCTGGCCGCGGACAAGGCGGGCCATGCCGACCCAGTACAGCAGGCCGAAGACAAGGAAGAGCGCGATCATGTTGGTGCCGAGCTTCTGCAGCGCCGGGATCGAATCGATGATCGGCTTCAGAGTCTGGTTCAACACAACCGACAGCAGGATGACGAGCAGCGTATCCGGCAGCGAGTAGATGATATCGACAATGCGCATCATGATAATATCAACGGTACCGCCGCACCAGGCCGAAATCGAGCCGTAGAGCAGGCCGATGATCAGCACCATGATCGACGCGACAAAGCCGACGGCCAGCGAAACGCGGGTGCCGTAAATCACGCGGACAAAGTAGTCACGGCCAAGGCTGTCCGTGCCCATAATGTGGGGGAACAGCTTTTCCCCGGTTTCGGCCATATATTCAAGCTCACGCTCCGAATACTGGAACGGGGCCAGGTTGGTAATGTTTCTGTCACGGCTGCCGCCGACCCGGATGATTTCGTCATACCCGTAGGGGATGAACATCGGCAGCACCAGAATGGCCAACACCAGCAGCACCAGTACAATGATGCTGCCGACAGCCAGTTTGTTTTTCATCAGCCGGCGCATGCCGTCTTTGAAGAAGGTTACGCTTTCGCCCATAACCTCCTGCTGGGCCTTTTCTTCCGCCGTGGCGGGGGCGAAATCCGCCTGCGAAAATTTGGAAAGGTCAATCTGCGCCGAAAGGGGGTTCTTTTCGGGCATGCCGTTTTCTGCGTATGTCATCGTCTCGGAACCTCCTTCTCTTACTCAAGGTCAATGCGCGGGTCGATCACCTTATAGACAAGGTCGGTGATCAGGTTGGCGCCCACCATCAGCGTACCGAGGAAGATGGTTGTCGCCATGACCAGCGGATAGTCGCTGTCATTGATGCTGGTGACAAACTGGGAACCCAGGCCGCCGATCGTGAAGATATTTTCCACAACCATGGAACCGGTGATGATGCCGGCAATCATCGGGCCGACATAGGTCACAACCGGGATCAGCGCGTTGCGCAGCGCATGCTTGAAGATCACCTTGACCTGGGGCACGCCCTTGGCGCGGGCCGTGCGGACATAGTCCTGGCTCAGCGAATCCAGCATGCTGGTCTTGGTCAGGCGGGTGATGTAGGCCATCGGATAGAGTGACAGCGAAACAACCGGCAGGAAATAATTCGGGGAGGCGGCGCTCCATACAGGGAACCACTGCAGCTCCACGCAGAAGATCAGCAGCAGCAAAGTGGCAAGCACAAAGCTGGGCACGCCGGTAAAGAATGTCGTGAAAAAGATAATAACACGGTCCGGCCATTTGTTCCGGTTCAGCGCCGCAATGCTGCCCAGCACCAGCCCCAGCACAATCGCAACGGCCGCGGCTTCCAGGCCGAGGGTTGCCGAGATGCCGAAACGGCTGGTCAGCGTGGTGGAGATGTCACGCCCGGTTTTGAGCGAGACGCCCCAGTCCCCGTGCAGGATGTTGTTCAGGTAGATCACATACTGTTCGGGCACCGGTTTATCCAGGTTGTACCGGGCTTCCAGCACCGCCTTCACTTCGGGCGAGGGGGCTTTTTCGGCGTCAAAGGGGCCGCCGGGGATCGCGTTCATGGCAAAAAAGGTGATAGCGCTGATGATCAGCAATGTCAGAATTGCCAGCAACACACGTTTTACGACATATCGGGTCACGTTGTTTCACTCTCCTCATGAATTTGGACGGGCCGCCGGCCCGCGCTGACCCTGCGCCCGCCTTTCCGCTGCTGCCACGCCGCTAAAAACGTTTGTGTTCCTTGGGCGGACAGATTGCCGTAAAAAAGAACGACGGCGTTCTGGTCAAACGCCATCGTTTGAGCAAAGGGTTTTATGTACTATAGCATAGTTTACCGTATTTGTCAATTCCGCCGCGCACATTTATATCCGCTGCAGATACAGGCTGGCGCGCCGCGGCAAAGCGTGCGCCCGCGGCGCAATTGGGGAACGGTTTTCCCAATCACGCCGCGGGCGCATCGGTTCAGGGGTTCTGTCTTCACAGGCGGAAAGTGCTCACTCTGCGCCCTTTTCCCCCGGCATCTGCCAGCCAAAATGGTCGGTGTGCAGCCATTCTTCGGCCCGTTCGCTGCCCGGCGTGCCGAGCGCTTCGCGGTACAGTGCCTGGATGGCCGGGTTTTCATGGCTGAAGCGCAGCGCGCTGCCCTTGTCAATCGCGTAGAGCACCTGTCCGCGCATGCCGGCCAGCTCCCGGTCGTCTTTGGACTGCGGTTGCCCGCCGCCGCCCGCGCAGCCGCCGGGGCAGGCCATAACCTCCACAAAGTCATAGTGTACACGGCCGGCGCGCAGTTCTTCAATCAGGCGGCGGGTGTTCGCCAATCCGCTGACAACGGCCGTGCGCACCGTTGCACCGCCCAGGTCAAACTCCGCTTCGGTCCAGCCCTCCCCTTCTGCGGCGCCGCGCACAGCGCGGAACGCATCGGGGGCCGGGTTTTCACCCTTGACAAGATAATATGCCGTGCGCAGCGCGGCTTCCATCACGCCGCCGGTTGCGCCAAAGATGACGCCGGCGCCGCTGTAGGGGCCGAGCAGAGAGTCAAACGCCTCTTCCTCCAGCGTTGCGGGGTGGATGTACTCCGCCCGCAGCATCCGCACAAGTTCACGGGTGGTCAGCACGAGGTCCACATCGCGGCCGGCCCCGGTTTCCATGGTGGGCAGCGCGCATTCCGCCTTTTTGGCCACGCAGGGCATGACGGACACGCTGAAGATTTTGGCCGGGTCCACCCCGATCTTTTTGGCGAAGTAGTTCTTTGCCACCGCGCCAAACATCTGCTGCGGGCTCTTGGCCGTCGAAAGCCGGCCGACCATATCCGGGTAATGCCCCTTCAGGTAGCGCACCCAGCCCGGGCAGCAGGAGGTGAACATCGGCTGGTACTTGGTTTCGCCGGCGCGGAAGCGGTGAAGGAACTCGGTTCCCTCCTCCATGATCGTCAAATCGGCCGAGAAGGAGGTATCAAACACATAGTCAAAGCCAAGGGCCCGCAGCGCGGCGGCCATGCGGTTGACCGTCGCCTTTTCCGGCGGCAGGCCCAGGCTTTCGCCCCAGGCCGCCCGCACCGCCGGCGCAATCTGCACCACGGTGATGATATCGGGATTTTCAATCGCGGCGAACGCCTTTTCGGTGTCGTTGCGCTCGCGCAGCGCGCCGGTCGGGCAATGGGTGATGCACTGGCCGCAGAGCACACAGTCGCTTTCCTTGATGCGTCGGTTGTGGCTTACATCAACCCGGGTGCGGCTGCCGGTGCCGGACAGGTCCCAAACGTTCACGTTCTGCACCTTGTCGCAAATCTGGATGCAGCGCATGCACTTGATGCACTTGTTGGTATCGCGGTAGAGCGGGAAGTCCCGCGGCCAAAGCGCCCGCACCCCGGTGACCAGGTCGCGCGGGTAAGGGGTATCCAGAATTCCCAGGTCGTTGGCAATGTTCTGCAGGTGGCAGTTGCCGCTGCGCTGGCAGGTAGCGCAGTGGCAGTCGTGCTGGCTGAGAATCAGCTCGACGTTGATCTTGCGGGTACGGCGCACCCGCGGGGTGTTGGTGCGGATCACCATCCCCTCAAACACAGGGTTGTTGCAGCTGGGCACCAGATTGCGTTCGCCTTCAATCTCAACGCAGCAGACCCGGCAGGCGCCGATTTCGTTGAGTTTTTTCAGGTAGCACAGGTGGGGGATGTCCACCCCGGCGGCGCGGGCGGCCTCAAGGATGGTTGTGCGCTCAGGCACGCTGACGGCCTTGCCGTTGACTGTCACATTTACCATTGGGTCGTCCTCCCTCCCTTAAAGATGCCGTAGCCGAAGTGGTCGCACCGCAGGCAGCGGCCGGCTTCCTGCATGGCCTCCTCCTCGGTCATGCCGCAGGTGGCAAGGGCGAAATCGCCCCGCGCTTCGAGCGGGTTGCGGCTGCGCAGCTGGATGCGCCCGCAGGGCGGCGTGTTGGACAGGCGCGCCGGCGGGATTTCGACATCACAGCGGATCGTGTGGTTGTAGCCAAGGAAATTGTCAATGTTGGCGGCGCCGACCTTGCCGGCAGCAACCGCCCGGATGACGGTGGCCGGGCCGGTGACCGCGTCGCCGCCTGCAAAGACATTCGGGGTGCCCGGCACATACCCGGACAAATCGGCCTTGAGCGCGCCGCGGCTGGTGCCAATGCCCTCTTTTTCAAAATTGTCCGATTCAATGCGCTGGCCAATCGCGATGATCAGATAGTCGCAGGGGATGCGGAACTCCCGCTCGGCTGCATCGCGCGGACCGGGGCGGCCGTCACGGCCGTAACCGCCGATAATCTGCGGTTTGGTCCAAAGCGCGGCCACCTTGCCGTTCTCATCAGCCTCGATGCGGTGCGGGGCCTGCAGCGGCAGGATCTGGCAGCCTTCGGCCTGGGCGTCGGCGATCTCCTCGGGCAGGGCGGTCATATCGTCAAGACGGCGGCGGTAGACGCAGGTCACGCTCTCGGCGCCAAGCCGGATCGCCGTGCGGGTTGCATCCATGCTGACGTTGCCGCCGCCAATGACGACAACCCGCTTGCCGGTAAAGTCAAGCGGCGCTCCCTCGCCGCAGTTTCGCAGAAATTCCACGGCCGAAAGCACGTTTTCGCTGTCCTCACCGGGCAGGCCGAGCTTTTTATCGGCGTGGGCGCCGATTGCGACATAGAGCGCGTCATACTCTTTGCGCAGCTGCTCGACCGAGAGATCGCTCCCGATGCAGACGCCGGTTTTGACCGTGATGCCTGTTTTGCAGATGTAGGCAAGGTCTTTGTCCAGCACATCGGGCGGCAGGCGGTAATCGGGGATGCCGTAGCGCAGCATACCGCCAAGCTTGTCGCGCTGTTCAAACACCGTGACGCTGTGGCCCATGAGCTGCAGATAATACGCTGCGGTCAGGCCGCTGGGCCCGCCGCCAACCACCGCCACCCGCTTGCCCGTGGGTTCGGCTGCGGCGGGCGGCGTATCGTCCTGGCCATGGTCAACCGCATACCGCTTGATGCCGCAGATGTTGATCGCGTCATCCACAAGCCGGCGGCGGCACTGTTTTTCACACGGATGCTCGCAGACATAGGCGCAGGCATAGGGGAAGGGGTTATCCTTGCGGATCAGGTTGACCGCATCGTCAAACCGGCCTTCGCGCACGAGCGCGATGTAGCCCGGGATATCGACATGGGCCGGGCAGACCGTGACGCAGGGCACCGGCTGGGCCAGCGAGCAGATGCAGCGGCCCTCTTTGGCATGGAGCTCATAGTCCTCACGGAAACCGCGCACCCCTTCAAGCACCATCGCGGCGGCCTCGTAGCCGATCGCACAGTCGGCCGAATCGGCAATGGCGGCGGCGGTGGACTCAATCAGGTCAATCGTGCCTTCGGGGGCGGTCTGGTCAAGCACGCTCTCGATCAGGGTTTCCAGCTGGGAAAGCCCTATGCGGCAGGGCACACACTTGCCGCAGGTTTGGGCGTGGCACAGGCGCAAAAAATTCAGCGCCAGATCCACCGGGCAGAGCCCCGGTGGGTTGGCCGCCACGCGGTGCCCCATATCGCGGCAGAGGTCCTGTACGACCTGCTGCGCACGGTCCGGGGTTTCGATGGAAAGTCTACGCATACAATATCCTCCGTTGTATCAGGCGCCGCTGGCATTCTCCCGGCAAAGGACTAATTCGGGAATGGCGGCCCATTCGGATTTGAGTTTGTCCCTGTCCTTTTTGGACT
>URKR01000016.1 GCA_900548355.1 uncultured Oscillospiraceae bacterium | reverse complement strand
CGGTTGGCCTCCGACACGCCGCTGCGGCGGCAGTGCGCGGCTGTTGCCCCTTGTGAAGCCGAATTTATTCGGCTTATTTGACGACGCCTTTTTCGAGGTATTCTTCGAGGTTGCAGCGGATATGCTCCTCGGCGCGCTCAACGGCGACCTTGCGCATATCATGTTCAACCATAATCCGCACAAGCTCCTCAAAGCTTGTCTTGGTCGGGTTCCAGCCGAGTTCCCGCTTCGCCTTGGTCGGGTCGCCCCAGAGGTTGACGACGTCGGTCGGGCGGTAGAAATCGGGGCTGACCTCGATGAGAACCTTGCCGGTCGCCTTGTCGATGCCCTTTTCGTCCAGCCCTTCGCCGGTAAACGCAAGCTCGATGCCGACGTTGCGGAAGGCGAGCTGGCAAAATTCCCGCACAGAATGCTGCTCGCCGGTCGCGATGACGAAATCTTCCGGCTTGTCGTTCTGCAAAATCAGCCACATGCACTCGACATAATCCTTCGCGTAGCCCCAGTCGCGCAGGCTCGAAAGGTTGCCCAGATACAGCTTATCCTGCTTGCCCTGCTTGATGCGGGCGGCGGCGAGGGTGATCTTGCGGGTGACGAAGGTCTCGCCCCGGCGCTCGGATTCATGGTTGAAGAGAATGCCGGAGCAGCAGAACATCCCGTAGGCTTCGCGGTATTCCTTGGTGATCCAGAAGCCGTACTGCTTGGCGACGGCGTAAGGGCTGTAGGGGTGGAAGGGGGTGTTCTCGTTCTGGGGCACTTCCTCGACCTTGCCGTAGAGCTCGGAGGTCGAAGCCTGGTAAATGCGGCAGGTCTTGGCTAAACCGCACAGGCGCACAGCCTCGAGCACCCGCAGCACGCCGACCGCATCGACATCGGCCGTGAACTCCGGCACGTCGAAGCTGACCTGGACATGGCTCTGGGCCGCGAGGTTGTAAATTTCATCCGGCCGCACACTGCCGATGACCGCCACCAGGCTCATCGAATCGCCGAGGTCGCCGAAATGCAGGTGGAAGCGGGGGTTGCCCTCAAGATGGGCGATTCGCTCACGGTAATCGACCGAGGAACGGCGGATGATGCCGTGGACTTCGTAGCCCTTTTCGAGCAGAAACTCGGACAGGTAGGACCCGTCCTGGCCGGTGATGCCGGTGATGAGCGCCTTTTTCATACAAAACTCCTTACACAACCTTACAAAAGGCATTTTTGACCATTCTTGCCGGGCGTTGCCGGCGGTGCCGGTTCGCCGCTTTGCCGTGCAGGGCTGGCAGCGGGCCGGGGCTTTTGCCGCAAAACCGCTTGCAAACGCCTTGTTTTTCAGTATAATGGTTTTATATCCCTGTTGCAAGGCATAATGTTGCCAAAGAATTTGCACAATCTTGCGGTCGCCTGTCCGCCACATCCATCCCGAAGGAGGCCCCCGATGCCGGAATTCCGCCAGTTTCCCGCCTGTTACGACCCCGCCAGCGTGCGGGCAATCGTGACCCCCTCCGCCTTTGCGCGGGAAAACCTCTTCTTCTTGCAGGAGGCCGGTCACATCCGGCTTGTGCAGAGCCACGCCGGCACCCAGCGGTCGAGCCTGGACAGCTTTCTGATCGTGCAGGTCGTGGCCGGCAGCGGCAGTCTGCGGTACGGCGCGCGGCGGTTTGCGCTGCGGGCCGGGCAGTGCTTTTGGATCGACTGCCGCAGCCCCCACGGCTACCGCAGCGCCGACACCGACCCCTGGGAGCTGCGCTGGGTGCACTTCAACGGCCGCAGCGCGCCGGCTTTCTACCGCCGCTTTGGTGAGGAACCGGTCTTTACCCCGGCCGACGGCGCGGCAGTTGCGCGGCGACTGGACGCGGTACTGGCCTGCGCAAGCCGCTGGGACGCGACGGCCGAGCTCGAAGCTTCGGCCGAGATTGCGGCGCTGCTGGCCGGCATTTTGGGCGGACAGGTGCGGGTGGGCGCGCCGAGGGGCGAATCCGGCCAGGCCGCGCGGCTCGAGGCCGTGCGCGCCTATCTGGCCGACCATTGCGCCGAACCGCTGACACTGGACGAGCTGGCCGCGCGTTTTTTCATCAGCAAGTATTATCTTGCCCGCAGCTTCAAACAGCGATACGGCGAGACGATCCTCGACTGCCTGCACGCAGCCCGCATCGACCGCGCCAAACAGATGCTGCGCTACACCGACCAGACCCTCGCCCAGATCGCGGCCGCCTGCGGCTTCCGCGAACAAGCCTACTTCACCCGCCGCTTCAAATCCGCCGAAGGCCAAACCCCGACGGCGTACCGCAGAGCCTGGCGGGGCAGGAGGGAGCCCCGAGCCCAAAACGGTTGAGATCGTAGGGGCGGGCATTGCCCGCCCCTACACACAAATTGTGGCTCCATCGTCTCCGCCAATCCACCGCACTTTTTCATTCTTCATTCGCCGGCGCTAAATGCATCTGTAACTCGGTCACATGGTCGGCATCGTTGGCGGAGCTGTGGATATCGACAAGCAGCACTTCGAGCAGCGGGCCGTCCGGGGTGCGGCCGCGGGCCTCGGCTTCGGCGAGCAAACGGGGCAGAAATTCGTCGTTCTGGCTGTTCGGGCCGCGGTAGGTCAGCGTCAGCCAGTCTCCGCCGGGCAGCGTCGTCTCGCCGGCCGGGTGCAGCATGAAAACGCCGGTGTAGTCCTGGCAGCGGCCTTTGCGGGCTGAAGCCAGCGAGAGATAACTGCCGATCCCGTCGTTGCCCCAGACATAGAGATGCTCGGGGTCGAACCGGCGCAATTCCTGCAACAGCGGGTCCATCTCGGCGTCGGTGCGGTAGGGCGCGGCCAGGCTGTGACAGCGGCGGGGCGGCAGGGTTTGCAATTCACAGACGCCCTGCGGCCGGGCATAGGCGCGGTCGGCAGCCTTTAGCCGGCGGGAGACCCCGGCCCGCAGCGTTTGCAGCCGGGCGATCTGCTCATCAAGCAGCGCAAGTTCGTCCTCCAGCAGGGTGCGGGTCGTCGCAGCGCTGTGGTCTTCCAGATACCGCGCGATGACCTCAACCGGCAGATCGAGCGCGCGCAGGTCGCGGATGACGTTGAGCCGCCAGACTTCCCGCACACTGTAGGCGCGGTAGCCGTTTTCAAGCCGCTTGGGGTGCAGAAGGCCCTTTTTCTCATAATACCGCAGAAGATCCGGGCTGACGCCGTAGAGCTTCGCGAGCTCGCCGACTTTGTAATAGCGTTCCATTGCAAGGTTCCTTTCATAGGGGCGGCATCCGGGGCAGGGCAGTCCCTCCATTTTCCCGGATTATAGCCCCCGCCCCGCCCAATGTCAACCCCGGCGGGGCGGTTGACATTTCGGGCCGGAACCTGTATCATATTAGACGCGCGCCCGTCCATTTTGCCCGGCCCGCGCGGGAATGTATACAAGGCGGCGCTGCGCCGCCCAGGAAAGGTCTTGAACGCGATGAGCTTTAATTATCTGAAAAAACTGCCCACCCCGGCCGATATCCGGGCGCAGTACCCTCTTTCCGAGCAGGGGCGGGCCGTCAAGCAGGCGAAGGACGCCGCCATCCGCGACATCATCACTGGCAAATCGGACAAGTTCCTCGTCGTGATCGGCCCGTGCTCGGCCGACCGGGAGGACGCCGTGCTCGAATATGTCAGCCGGCTTGCGAAGGTGCAGGAGAAGGTCGCCGACCGGCTTGTGCTTGTGCCCCGCATCTACACCTACAAGCCGCGCACCAACGGCGACGGCTACAAGGGCATCGCCTACCAGCCCAACCCCGAGGAACGCCCCGACCTCGAAGCCGGCCTCGTCGCCGTGCGCCGGATGCTGATGCGCTCGATTGAGGAATACGGGATGTCCCCGGCCGACGAGATGCTCTACCCCGAAAACTGGGGCTATGTCGAGGATCTTCTCTCCTACGTCGCGATCGGCGCGCGCTCGGTCGAGGATCAGCACCACCGCCAGACCGCGAGCGGCTTCGACGTCGCGACCGGCATGAAAAACCCGACCAGCGGTGATTTTTCGGTCATGCTCAACTCGATTTACGCCGCGCAGCATCCCCAGCACTATGCCTACGCCGGCTGCGAGGTCGAAACCTCGGGCAACGAGCTCGCCCACGCGATTCTGCGCGGCGGGGTCAACAAGCGCGGCGTCGCCCAGCCCAACTACCACTATGAGGACATCATGCGGCTGGTCGAGATGTACTACAAGATGGGGCTCAAAAACCCGGCCGTCATCGTCGATGCGAACCACTCGAACTCGGACAAGCACTATGCCGAGCAGCCCCGCATTGTGCGCGAGGTCATGCACAACCGCCAGCTCTCGCCCGAGATCCGCAGGCTCGTCAAGGGCGTAATGGTCGAAAGCTACCTTGAGCCTGGCCGCCAGGAAATTGGCGAACACACCTACGGCAAATCCATCACCGACCCCTGCCTCGGCTGGGACGCCAGCGAACAGCTGATTTATGATATTGCGGAGATGAATGGGTAATCGAGCAAAATAATAAATAGGAAATAAGAAAGAATAAAAAAGGTGTTTCGGCGGCTGCGCCGTCTTGAAATTGCGTTGCAGCGTGTCACAAGTGCAGTCCAGTCGCGCGAACCTCCTTTTTTATTCTTTTTTCTTTAGCATCTTTTCAAACATGGTATGCCTCTCCCTCTTTTTAGCGGCTATGGCGCACACTGTGCGCCGCTACAGTCTCAGCCCCTTCCGGTATCAGGTTTTCCCGTATGCGTAGGGGCGGGGCAAACCACAGCGCCAACCCGCAGAGATGGCAACGGGCCTTCCGTCATGCGTAGGGGCCGGATTCTTCCGGCCCGGGGGCCTTGCGTTGCCGCGAGGTTCCCGGGCGGGATAAATCCCGCCCCTACGAATGAGGTAAACCGTATTGCAAACCTGCTGTGTTCGCGATAAACGTCAAAATTCTCCGTAGGGGGCGGCGTCCTCGTCGCCCCGCGTGCCTTGCGCCGCCGCGGGGTTCCCGGGCGGGCAATGCCCGCCCCTACGATCACACGGAAACACGGTCGCCGCTCCCAAACGCCCCCGTAAACCGGGCAGATATAGAATCCGCCCCCACGAACGCAAACAAGGAGTCCTCCTATGTCCACACATCGTCCCTTCTCCGCAATATTGAATTTGGCCACGGAGCCCGCACTGGAGAATCTCCCGAAAAATGACATCGAGCGCGCGCTGGACGAAGCCGACCGCGCGGCGGCCCGCTCTGACGAACGCCGCACCGCCGAGGAGGTCTTTGGCCCAATAAAAAAGCGCATCCGTGTGCAAGGCGAATAGCCAAAAATATTTCACTCGGTTCGTCTTATTGTTTGCTTCTTCTTCAAAATCTACATTTTGTAATTTTACAAATGTTTGACTGTTTTTTTACGATATATACAGCCATTCTTTGGTATACTTGATGTGATATCATTCTCTTTTTCTGCATCAAACAATAGAAAGGAGATTCTATGAGACGAAAGCTGTTTCCCGTCGCCCTCGCGTTAGTTCTTGCCTGTACAGTCCCTTTGGCAGCTCAGGCAGCCAGCGATACGCGCGCAAAAATTGATGTTACCGATAATCATGGTATTCATCAATATACTGATGCGCAGGGCGAAACCTATGAAATCGCTACCGTTACTCTTGAAACGCAGCCCACAAATCTGGACGATTTCGGATGCGCGACTGGAAAGCACACAGCGAAATCTTATACAGAGGAACCTGTCACTACTCATAATGGTTTCAATGACGAAACCAATCCCCAGTGCATGATTGAGACTCGCCAGAAGTGGGCTTGTGAAGATTGTGGAACAGAGGGAACGGATGTATCCGCTCGATCCATTTTTTGTGGTTGCGGTGGCACAAAGGAAACGTCCGATCCTGTTCCCTTTATCCTGACCGATACCGATCTTTCACAGACCGCGAAGTCGAACTGAGAAAGTTCTTATCGGAAGGAGCATCCTCATTTTGCTTATTCCTAAAGTCCCAGCATTAACAAGGTGATGCTTCATCCGCGTCTCTTGCTTGCGCTATTTTACATATTTCTTTCGGAAATATGGCAGAAATTTGTTTAATTCCACAAGGAGAGGATGATATCATAAGACTAAAGATATGTTATCGGTTTTCACACCCAAATCCAAAAGAAAAACGGAGGTCAGTTATGAAAAAGCGAATCGCAATGCTGTTAACGAGTTTGGTTGTGCTTGTTGCTGTTCCTTTCGCAGCTTTCGCGCAGTCCCCCGATGCTGTTGCTGCCAGCGGTTGTTCTGGTGGCAATCACACCCACAAGGTGTATGTAGGCACAACCGATGCCACTCGTCATCATTCGTCCGCTCCCCACCCTACCTACTGCCAAGTTGAGTACAAACGGTATTGGCAGTGCAGTGCCTGCAATAGTTCTGGCATCGACAGCCAGTTTGTTTCTGTCTGGTGCCCCAGCACAAGCATTGTTGATACCCCGGAGTTGCCTGAAGAGCCAGGCCTTGCCTAAACTTTGCTGTGTGTAACCGGTGACATATTTTGGATTTTTCCCCTGATAATTTTTCCTTCTCATACTCCCTGCGCTTTTTGTGCAGGGAGTATTTTGTTGCATTAACCGACGTCTCAACAAGCCCGCCTTTCTTTTGCAAATGATTGTCTACGCACAAAAGCATCGTTCCTTTTGTTCACACTTTATCCAAATATTTTTTCCATTTCGCCCATACGGCTGGCAAAATCCCGAAATTTTCTCGTCGGAATTGACAGTTTGGGCGCTGCGGCATAAAATACTGGCATAGGTTTATCGGTTCAATGCGTTGAACAGGACAGGGCCGTGCGGTATCACCGCACCCAGAAAGCCGCCGGTTGTGCGAGGCGGCTGCAAGGCGCCGCGCGGCTATCCCCTGCAAGCAGCCCCGGTGAAGGCCGCGCTATGTGCAAAGCGCGGCTGCGTAGCCCGGGCCGGGTTCCCGCCGTTATCCGGGTTGTCCGCGGCGGATTTCGCCGCGGCAGAGTGGCCGCCGGCCCACCGGCGGCAAGCAAAGTGGTAACGCGGAAGCCACGCTGCAAAGGGGCAGCCTTTGGAAGTGCAGCAAGCCTTCGTCTTTGCACGGCAATTATGCCGTACAAAAGGCGAGGGCTTTTTTCATTCCCGTTTTTCGCAGCGAACCGGAACCGGATTTTTGTGGGCGCAGCCGGAAAGCCCCGGCTTTGCGGGCTGCGCTGAGAGAGGAAGGAATTGTTAAGATGAACACACTCGTCATTGTCCTGATCGCGGCGGTCTGTTTGATCGCGGCCTATGCGCTGTACGGGCGCTGGATCGCCCGCAGCTGGGGCATCGACCCGACCGCCAAGACCCCGGCCGTCGCCAAAAACGACGGCAAAGACTATGTGCCGACCAACGGCTGGGTAGTTTTCAGCCATCAGTTCAGCTCGATCGCCGGCGCCGGCCCTGTCACCGGCGCGATCCAGGCCGCGGCCTTCGGCTGGCTGCCGGTGCTGCTCTGGATCATTCTGGGCGGCATCTTCTTCGGCGCGGTGACCGACTTCGGCGCGCTGTACGCCAGCGTCAAGAACGAGGGCAAATCGATGGGCCTGCTGATTGAAAAATACATCGGCAAGTTCGGCCGCCGGCTGTTCCTTGTGTTCAGCTGGCTGTTCTGCGGGCTGGTCATCGCGGCGTTTGCCGATATGGTCGCCGGCACCTTCAACGCCTATGACGCCGAAGGCGCGCTTTCGGCCGCGGCCCAGACAAACGGCGCGGCGGGCAGCATCTCGCTGTTCTTCATCGCGTTTGCGATTCTGTTTGGCCTGCTGCAGCGCCGCTTCCAGTTCAAAGGCTGGAAAGAGGGCGGCATCGCGCTGGCCTGCACCGTGGCTTCGCTTGTGCTGGGCATGATGATGCCGCTCGTGCTCGGCAAGGACGCCTGGCTCTACATCACCTTTATCTACATTTTCTTCACTGCCGTGCTGCCGATGTGGCTGCTCAAGCAGCCGCGCGACGCGATGACCACCTTCATGTTCGCCGGTATGATTCTCGGCGCGGTGGTCGGCATCGTGGTGGCCCACCCGACGATGAACCTGCCTGCCTACACCGGCTTCCACAATGAAAGCCTCGGCGACCTGTTCCCGATTTTGTTTGTCACCGTCGCCTGCGGCGCGGTTTCCGGCTTCCACAGCCTGGTGTCCTCGGGCACCTCGTCCAAGACGGTGGAAAATGAGAAGGACATGCTCAAGGTCGGCTATGGCGCGATGGTGCTCGAAAGCCTGCTGGCGGTGCTGGCGCTCTGCGTGGCCGGCGCAGCCGCGGCGGCCGACGGCACCCCGGCCACCGGCACCCCGTTCCAGATCTTCTCCTCCGGCGTGGCCGGCTTCTTTGAGATGTTCGGCGTGCCGGTGTATGTGGCGCAGTGCTTTATGACGATGTGCGTATCGGCCCTGGCGCTGACGAGCCTCGACGCTGTGTCCCGCATTGGCCGCATGAGCTGGCAGGAACTGTTCAGCGTTGACGATATGGAAAACGCCGCGCCCTGGCGCAAGTTCCTCTGCAATACCTATGTGTCAACCATCATCACGCTGGTCTACGGCTTCATCCTGGCCCGGATCGGGTACTCGAACATCTGGCCGCTCTTTGGTTCGGCCAACCAGCTGCTCAGCGCGCTGGTGCTTGTCACCCTCTGCGTCTTTATGAAGGTGACCGGCCGCAACAACAAAATGCTGTTCCCGCCGCTCATCATCATGCTCTGCGTGACCTTCACGGCGCTGGTCGAGCGGCTCATCGCCCTGGTGCAGGCCTACCAGGCCGGCAGCGCGACCTTCTTTGTCGAAGGGCTGCAGATCATCATCGCGGTGCTCTTGATCGCGCTCGGCGTGACCATTGTGGTCAACTCCCTGCGCGCCTATTTCCAGGCGAAGAAAGAGCCGGCCGCAACCCAGGCGTAACCCCCGCCCCCTTGCCGCAAAAAGCCCCCGCACCCCTGGCTGCACACGCCAACGGGTGCGGGGGCTTTTTGACCTTGCCGGGGCAGGGGCTCAGCGTGTCGAGAAACTCGACACGCTGCGTCGTCGGCACATGTCCGCCGACGGAGACGGATTTTGACTTTTCCGGCAGTCTATGACCTTGCCGGGGCAGGGGCTTCTTGCAAAATGACGAAAATCGCGCTATACTTCTTGTATAAGATGCCAATATTTCCCCAACAAGGAGGTCACCCCTATGCCGGATATCCGCCTGATTGCCCTGGACCTGGACGGCACGGTTTTTGACGATGAAAAGCGCATCAGCCCGCGCACGCTGGCCGCAATCCGCACGGCGCTTGACCGCGGCATTGATGTGCTGCCCGCCACAGGCCGCAACGCAGCCGGCGTGCCGGATGCTTTTATGCAGATGCCCGGCGTGCGGTTTGCGCTGACTTCCAACGGCGCAAGCGTGGTGGAACTGGCCAGCGGCCGGCCGCTGGTGCGGCTGCCGTTTGAGGCAGGCTTTGCGCGCCGGGCGCTTGCGGCTGTACAGCCGTTTGGCGGCGCCATCGGGCTGTTTGTCGGCGGGGATTGTTACTCTGACCCGGCCGGCACGGCTGCGGCGCTGGCCAGCTGCCCGCCCGCCCTGCTGCCCTACATCAAGGCGAGCCGCCGCGTGACCGACAACCTTGACGCGCTGATTGCGCAGCGCCCCGGCGAGGTTGAGAAGTTTTCCATCCTGTACCCGGACGCCGCCACGCGGGATGCGGCCCGGGCCGCGGTTGTGGCGGCCTGCCCCGGCATTGAGGCGACTTCCAGCATCCCGAACAACCTGGAACTCAACGCGCCGGGCGTGAACAAGGGGCGCGGGCTGCTTGCGCTGGCCGATTACCTGGGGCTTTCGGCCTCCCAAGTCATGGCCTGCGGCGACAGCGGCAACGACCTTGCGATGGTACAACTGGCCGGTGTCGGCGTTGCGATGGGCAACGCCACGCCGGATGTGCTTGCCGCCGCCGATTTCGTCACGCTGGACAACAACCATGACGGCGTGGCCGCCGCGATTGAGACCCTGGCGCTCGGCTCTTCGTGACAGGGGGCTACATGATCGCCTGCCCCTGCCGATAGTACACGGCATAGAGCAAAAGCAGCCCGGCCTCCGCTGCAAGCAGCAGGCGGCGCGGGGCCTTGGGCAGTGCGCCAAGGGCAAGGAAGATCCCGATGCAGCCAAACATATACCGCCCGCCTGAAATCAGCCAGGAAGACAGGTAACTCATGCCGAAATACGCTGTCGAATAGACTGCCGCCGTGTGGCAGACCCCGCGCCAGTACAAATACCCGAGCGCCGCCACCGCAACAAAATACACCACAAGCTGCGGGATATAGATGTACCGCGCAAGGCCCGGGTACTCCACCGCCATACCGTACTGCTGGGCCAGGTTATCGCCAAACCAGGCGGCGTGCTGGTACCAGGGTTCAATGCTCTGGTAGTAAAGATAACGGAAAGCGTCCCCGTGTACGGCCCAGTTCAGCGCCAGGTAGCCCCCATACCCGGCCGCCGGCCCGGCCACCGCCCAAAGCGCAGCCCCGCCGCCTTTTCGCGGCCGCCAGCCGGCCGCCAGCACCGCATACCCGGCTGCAAAGACCAGCGCAAGCCCCTGGGTGCGGCAGAGCGCGGCGAGCAGCCCGGCCAGGCCGGCAAGCCCCCACCACCGCCGTTCAAGCGCATACAGGCACCCCACCGAGAGCAGCAGGAACAGACCTTCGGTGTAGACGCCGAGGGCAAAAAAACTGAACGGATAGAACAAAAACGCCGCAGCCGCCGCCCGCGCCCCGCCCGGGGCCAAACGCCGCCCGGCCAGCGCGCGGAAGAGCGCAGCCGCCGCGGCCCAGCAGCCTTGGCTGATCGCCAGCCCGGCCAGCGCGTACCGCCCGCCAAGCAGGCCGCCCAGCAGCCGGATCAACAGCGGATACAGCGGGTAAAATACGATGAGATTGCGCTTATCTTCAGCCGCGGCGTAACCGTATTGCGCCAGATAGAGGTAATGCGGGCTGTCGCCGGCCGTGGTGAACCGCTGCCAGAACCCTTCCCAAAAACCGGCGAGGCCGCCGGCCACAATCCCCTGTGCAAGCAGTGCCGCCGCCCACTGCACAGCAAGCGCAGCGAAAGCCCAGGCAAGCGCCTCCCCAAAGCCGAGCGGCGCTGTGCCCGCCGGGGCCGGCGCGCGCCGCTGCGGGAAGGCCTTGGGCAGCACGCCGAGCGTGGACAAACACAGATACGCCATGAGCCCGAGCAGCCCGACCATGCCGAGGCTGCCGGCCCAGTACAGTACATTCCGCAACGCTCACACCCCCAGCATATAGACCGCGCCATAGAGATTGAACACCACCGCCGCGCCGCAAAGCGCCCAGGCCCCGGCGCGCGGCGCTTTGCCCGGCCGGGCCAAAAACCAGAGCAGCGGGTAAACCTGCAGGTCAACGAGATACCGCGCCCCGAACTGCCACCCGCCAAGCGTGCGGTGCATGCAGGTCAGCAGCACGGCCGCCGCAAAACAGCCGCCCAACACCGCGCCGCCCTGCGGGAAAGGGAGAGGGCCGGGGGCGGCCCGGTCTATACAGCTTGTATAAGACTCTATTCTTTTTCCGTTTTGTGATTTCAGCCATCGCCAAACGGCCGCGCCCCCCGCCGCAAACCAGAAGAGAAACAGCGGATTTGCGAGGAAGAAGCAAAAGCCGTTGAAATGTTCAAACTGCAGCCGGCCGGCCGCATCCAGCGTGACCGGGCGCAGCAGGTTGAGAAGGTTCGGCAGCAGATAGGCCAGGCTGAACTGGCCGTGTTCGGCGCGCTGAAACTCCGGCAGGTAGTTGTGGCCGAATTCCACCACCGAGCCAAACCGGGCAAAATTATACCCCATCATCGCAGCCGCAGCCAGCGCGACCGGCGCATAGGCCGCCAGCAGCACAGCCGGCCGCAGCTGGCCGCGCACGGCCCCCCGCAGTTCCCACAGTCCCCACAGCACAAGCGGCAGCACATAAAACGGCCGGCAGCCGACCGCCGCCGCAAAGCAGAACCCGGCCAGCGCATGTTCGCCGGCCCTGGTTCCCTGGGCCCAGAACAGCCCCCAGGCCGCCAGGCAGAAACCGACTACCTGGGCCAAAAACCAGACCCCGCCGCTGGTCATAAGCCAGAACAGGTTGGAGCCCGCTGCACAGAACAGCGAAAAGAAAACGGCCGCAGCGGGTTCCGCGCCCCGCCGCCAGAACGCCGCGTACACCCCGGCCGCCGCCAGCAGCCCGAACAGCCCGCAGATCAGGTTGGAAGGCACGCCCGCGGCTGAACCGGCCGCCGCCACCCAGGGCAGCAGAAACACAGCCGGCACCGGCGGGAAGGACTGGTAGTACCGGCCTTCAAAAATCGCAAGTTCCAGCCAGGGGTAATTCTCGCCGTTTTCAATGCCGAGCGAACCGTGCAGCCAGTTTTCGGCCTGAAGGGCGTAACTGTCGTAGTCATTGTGGACCAGGAGGGTGCCGCCGGCAAGGTCGTGGTAGCACAGCAGCGCAAGCGCCAGGCAGCCGAGCAGCCCCGCCAGCGCCGCCGCATGGGCGGCGCCGGGGCGGGAGGAAGTGGGCATAGGGGATCGCTCCTTACAAAAGGTAGGGCCGGGCGTTCAGATGCGAAACGCCGTATCCAAACGCTCAACCCACAAAAAGAATGTTCCCCGCCCAAAGGCAACCCTTCGGGCGGGGAACGTTTGTTTACTTCTGCCCGCCCTTGAGCTGGCTGCGCAGCATGATATCGCCGAACGAAAGCGCGTTGAACAGCCCGGCTTTGTTGGCCTGGCGGACGATACGCTCGGGCAGGGGCTTGGAATCATCGGTAGAAAGCAGGATGATGTGGACTTTGTCCGCCACATCGACCCCGTTCTCCTTCCTGGTGTTGAGGATTTGCAGATACACGATATACGGGTCGGTCATGTTGCCGTAGTAGATATCGTTGCCGCACCGCACAAGCGGCCGGCCCTTATAGGTCAGTTTTGGGCTAAACGCCATAGGGAAAACCTTCTTTCCGCGTCGATATACAAAACGCCGTTCTTATTTTCTATTGTACCATACGCACCCGCCTGTGGCAAGCCGCCGGCCGGCCAAGGCCGAAAGCGCGGCGCCGCTTACAGGTCAAGCTTTTCGCGCTCCTGCTTTTCCTGGTTCAGCGCAACCTGCTCGGTCAGGATCCGCAGCCGGGAATCCATCTGGCTGATGCGGATAGAGAGGAAAAACTGGCGCGCCAGCAGCAAAAAGATGATGACGACATAGACAAAGTTGATCGGGCTCTGGAAGCCGAGCAGGTGGGAAGCCCAGTAGGCAATACCGGGGAAAAACGCCAGCACCAGCAGCACCGCGCTGAAACACAGCCAGTAAATTGTGTCCTCGATCTGAACCTTGGCCTGGCGCACCCTGCGCAGCACAAAGATCGCAGCCAGCAGGCTGCCGATAATCAGGCAGATACGGATCAGCATCTGGTCGGCAAACATAGGCTTACAGGCTCCTTTCCGGGTAGGGGGTTTCGGTATCCCGCTTGCGGAACCACTGGATCAGCAAGATCGAGATCGACATTTTTACCATGTACTGCACGCTTTTCCACATGGTCAGGTAGCTGTGGCCGGCCGTGCGCTCCCCCATCTGGACCTGCACTTCCCGGACATTCGCGCCGTTCTTGATGAGGTAGCTGATGGTATCGGGCTCAGGGCCATAGTTGAGGTGCTGGGCGAATTCCTCCACCATGGCGCGGTTGAACATCCGCATCCCGCTTGTCGGGTCACAGATGGCGCGGCCGGTTGTCAGCCGGATAGACCAGCTGATGATATAGCTGCCAAGCATCCGCAGCGTCTTGGGCTTTTTCACCGTCAGGAACCGGCTGCCGATCACGATATCGGCCCCCTGCTCCAGCGCTTCCAGCATGGGCTCGATGTATTCGGGCCGGTGCTGGCCGTCAGCGTCCAGCTGCATGGCGCAGTCGTAGTCGTTTTCAGCCGCATAGCGCAGCCCGGTTTGGAACGCCCCGGCCAGCCCGAGATTGACCGGCAGGTCAATAAGCCGGTAACCGCGCGCGCGGCAGACCGCGGCCGTCTTGTCCTTGCTGCCATCGTTGACAACAATATAATCATACTGCGGGAAGTTGCGGATCAGCCCGTCAACCACCCGTTCGATGTTTTCTTCCTCGTTGTAGGCGGGGATCACGATCAAAAGTCTAGGCATGTTGGCTCCTTATCGGGCGGATGCGGCGGCGCGCTCCGCGATTGCCTTTATTGTAGCAAACACGGCGTCCCATGTAAAGTGGGCTTCCACCCGCGCACGGGCGGCCGCGGCGCGCGCGCGCGCGGCCGCAGGGTCTTCCAGCAAGGGGCGCAGCGCTTCACGCAGGGCGGCGGGGCTTGTATCGGTTAACAGCGTACCGTAACGCGGGCCGGGCAGCAGTTCCTCGGTCCCGGCGGTCGGGGTGCACAGGATCGGGCAGCCGCAGGCCGCCGCCTCCAGCAGCGTGGTGGGGAAACCTTCGGCATAGCGGGTGGGCAGGCAATAGACATCGGCTTGGGTGAGGAGCTGCACCACCCGGTGGTGGGGCAGCGCGCCGAGCACCTTGGCGCCGGCTGCGCGCAGGGCTTCTTCTTCCGGGCCGGCGCCGGCAGCCGCCAGCGTCACGCCGGGCAACGTTGCCACCGCTTCGGCCAAAGCGACGGCCCCTTTTTCGGGGATCAGCCTGCCGATGAAAGCGACAAGCCCGGCACCGGGGGCAAGGCCCAGCGCCTCGCGCCAGTCGAAAGGGTCGGCGGCGTTTTCAGCCGCCAGGGCGGCCGGGTCCACCGCGTTCGGCAGCGTGCCGGCCGCCTTGACCCCGAAGGCCGCCAGCCAGCGCACCACCGCCGAAGAAACCCCGTAAAACGGGGCGCCGGTTGCCGCGATGAGCCGGCAGGCAAGCTGCTCATACACCCGCCCGGCCAGGCCCGGCAGGCCGCCGCCCATCGGCATATAGCCGGTGGAATGGTCAATGACAAGCGCGGGGATGTGCCGTCGGCGCAGCGCCTGCGCCGCCCAGACGCTTTCGACATACATGCGGGTCTGAATAACCGCAAAGTCGATCGGGTTGGCAAACAGCCGGCGGCACAGCGCCCGGAAGCCCGGCCCCGGCCGCAGCACCGGAAACCGCCCGCCCATGGCCGCAAACACCGGCAGCCGGTATATTTCGATGCCGTCGGCGTCAATTTCATGGCCAGGCAGGCCGGGCAGCGCGCTGGTCACCACAATCGCCCGGCCGCCGTCGCGCACCGTGCGCAGCGCAAGGTTCCAGGTATACCGCTCGACCCCGCCCGGCGTGGGCAGGTATTGGGTTGAAAAAAAACAGATCGTCATAATCAGCAACAAAACGGCGTCCCGTTCTACGGGCGCCTCAGACTGTCAAAAAAGTCAAAATCCGTCTCCGTCGGCGGACATGCGCCGACGACGGAGACACCTCCAGGGAAATTTTGCGGCAAATTGTGTGCGAGGAGCTTTGCTCCGAGTGCGCGATTTGCCGTAAAATTTTGTCGAAGGGGTTTCCAAAAGGGGAAATAGCCGCGTTAGGCAAAGCCGTGCGCGGCTGTTGCCCCTTTTGCAGCGTGTCGAGTTTCTCGACACGCTGCGGCGTCCCATTATACGGGCGCCTTGTTCCGGCGGCCGGCAGCCGCCGGGAAAGATGCGGCGCAGCGCGCCTTTACCGCGCGATCACAGCCAGCATGATGTTGAGCAGCACCCCCACCTGCACAAGGCAGAGCGCCGTGACAAGCTGGCCTTCGGCTTCCCTTCCGCCGGGCAGGCGGATGCCGCGGGGCGCGCCGGCCAGCAGCGCCAGCGGCAAAACCGGCAGCAGATACCGCCCCTGGAAGCCATAGACCGTCTCATAATAGGTGGGCGTCCAGACAATGCAGCCGGCCAGCACCAGCGCGCAGCAGCACAGCGCGGCCAGCAGGCAAAGCACCCGGTACCGCCCGGCCAGCGGGCCGCTGCCTTCGCCCTCCCCTTCGGCGGGCAGGGCCGCAAAGGCCAGCAGCAGATACAGCGCAATCACCCAGCCCCAGCCGAGTTCGAGCGAGTTGTAACTCAGCAGCCCGCCGACCAAACCGCGCAGCGCGTTGTCGGTTTCGGCGGCCAGCGTGCGCACCACAAGCAGCACGGTGGCCGGGATATGGGTCAGGATATACCCCGGGGTGAAGGTGATTTCATCCTCCGGTGCAGCGGTGCTTTGGGTTGCGCGGACGGCGCGGGCCGCTTCCACTTCGGCGGCAAGCTCGCTGCGGTCCAGCGGATAGCGGGCGGCGTCCTCCATACCGGGCTGGATGCCGCTTTCTGCCATGAGATTCGCGCATTCTTCACTTGAATAATACCCTTTGAAGAAGGCAACGCGGCCGATTTCGGCAAAAAGTTCCAGGGTCCCGGCCGCTTCGTCGGGCTTTTCGCGCAGCGTGTCGCGGTCAAGGTAGCAGAGCGCAGCCGCCCGGATGAACTCCTCATCGGTCAGGGAGGTGGATTCCATCTCGGCCGGGCTGAAGAAGAAGCTCTGCCCGAGCAGCGCCGCGGTCACATCGCCTTCACGCAGCGCCTGCGCCCAGAAGGCAATCTCGCTTTCGGCCACGTCGGTCCGGCGCTCGACACAGTAGTACAGCCGTTTGACAAACCCTTCGGGCGTGCGCTCATAGTAGTCCTCCGGCATGGCGGCCAGGTAATCATCGGCCGCGGTTTCGCCGGTATCCGCCGCGGCAGCCGTCGTCTCGGGTTCGGGCGCGGCGTGCTGCGGGGCGGCGGCTACGGTTTCGGCGGCCACAGTTTCGGCGGACGTCGTTTCAGCCTCGGCCTGGGCGGGCTCGGGCGAAAGCTGACCGGCCAGCATCGCGCCATTGAGCAGGAACACCAGCGCCAGGCAGGCCAGGGCGTAAGCGGCCTTTTTCAGCGCCGGGCGGCGGCCCAGACGCACGGCCGGCACCAGCAAAAACAGCGCGGCCAACGGCAGGTAAACAACCTTGGCCGGGGCCAGCAGCACGCCGCACAAAGCCAGCCCCAGCGCCAGCGGGGCCGCCATCGGCTTGCCCTCACCGCCAAAGATGGCCCGCAGGCAGAGCCCGGTAAAGGCAAAGGCCAGCCCCAGCAGAACCGAATCCCGGCTGAAGGAGGCCGCCAGGTGCAGCGTCATTGGCAGCAGGGCGGCCGCGGCCAGAACCCGCCGGCCGAACGGCGCCCAGCGCACGGCTACAGCCGCGAGCGCCGCAAACAGCAGCAGATTTGCAAGCCGCCCCAGCAGCAGTGTGGGCACAAAGCCGAGCCGCAGCACAAACCCGAGGAAAACCCCCGCCGCGCTGACAAGGTAGAGCAGCGGGTTGCGGTCGGTCTGGTATTCGGCCAGCTCCACATGGCTGTCGAACGCATCGGGCGAGAGGGTCAGCAGGTTTTCGGTCATCTCCTGCCAGGTGAACACCGTCGTGTTCTCGTTTTGCAGCAGCGCATTCTGGTCATGCTCACGCCGGTAGGAGGTGTTGATCGGCACGTTGCCCATGCGCCAGTCCTCTTCGCTGAAGAGGTTGGCCCAGCGGCAGGCCAGCGTAAAGCTCTGGTTGATGTGGTACTTTTCATCCGGCGCGGCATACGGCGGCAGCACGGCGCAGTAGAGCAGCCCGAACCCGAGCACCAGCCCGAAAACAAGCTTGTGCAGCGCAATTTTGTGCCGCAGCGCTGCCCGGATGCCCAAAAACGCGAGCGCCGCCGCCGCCACCGCCACCGCCAGGAAGAACCGTGACAGAAAACCGCCGATTGTCCGGGTGGTGATGAGCAGCGCAAGGGTGCCGTCCACGGCCTGGCCGTTGACGGTCAGCGTATCCTCCCACAATGTGGCGCCGTCGGAATGGCCGATGGTCAGCCGGCCTTCGCCGGAATAGGCGGGCGCCAGGGTGACAAGATACCGCCGCCCGGCCACGCCGGCGACCGGCGCATCCAGCCCGAGGGCGGTGTACTGCCCCGGGATGATGTTCGCCATCTCGCCGGTAGAGCGGGCCAGCACCTCGCCGGTATCGGCGTCGGCCAGCGTCAGTTCCAGCGCACCGGCGGGCTGGTCACCCGCGGTGCCAAAAACAAACCCGATGGCCAGCAGGTCTTCGTCGGTTGAAAAGGTCTGGGTAACGCCGTCTTCAATCGGGTCGGACTGCAGCGTATAATCGTCGCTGAGGCGGGTGCTCAGGCTTTTGGCGGCGTTGGGGCGCACCTGGGCCAGCCAGAGCAGCGCGGCCAACACCAGGCACAACCCGGCGGCCAGCGCCGCCAGCACCCCGGCCCGGTGCCGGCTGTACAGGGTGGAAAGAGCTTTCATGGAACACCTCGTCATCACAGTTCGGCGCCAAACGCCGCGCAGGCTGCCTGTGCAAGTTTGCCCTCGCGGCGCAGGATTTCCTCAACCGCATCCCGCACGGCGCCTTCGCCGCCGCGGCGCGGGCAGCGGTAATCGGCGCGCGCCGCCACCGCGGGGGTCGCGTCGGCCGGGGCGGCCACAAAACCGCAGAGCGCCATGCCGGCCAGGTCGTTGAGATCGTCGCCGCAATAGGCGACTTCCTCCCGCGTCAGGCCATGCTCGGCGAAAAAGCCCTGCAAAAACGCGGCCTTATCGGCAACGCCCTGAAAGACATAGTCGATGTGCAGGTCGGCGGCGCGGCGCTCCACCGCCGCGCAGGCCCGCCCGGTGCAGATCATGACCCGGATGCCGGCGGCACGGGCCAGCGCAATGACGGCGCCATCCTTGATCGCGAACTTTTTCAGCTCATTGCCGGTCGAATCATAATAGACGCCGCCGTCGGTCATCGTACCGTCAACGTCGAGCACCAGAAGCCGGATCATGCCTGTACCTCCCGCTCGTATTCGCTCGGCGTCAGGAAGGCAATCGGCAGGCCGCCGGCCGCGATCGATTGCAGCGCCCGGCCCACCGCGGCGTTGTACTCCGCCCCGCGGCCGGTGTGGGTGTGCAGCCGCGCATCGGCATAGGCGGGGGTGTCGGGTCGGTAGCCATCGGCGCCGGCCAGCAGCGCCTCCTTTGCACCGCAGGCCCGCAGCAGCCGCAAAAGCATCAGCATGCTGTTGCCGGCAGGCGGTTCGGCCCCGGCCAGCCGGTTGTAGTTGACAACCCGCGCGCCGGCCGGCAGCGCCGCACAGCGCAGGTTGCTGGTCAGGATCAGCGGGCAGGGCAGCGCTTCGGGCTCCATTTTGTCAAACCGCTTGGAACTTGCAAAAAAAGCATAGTCCGGCTTGCAGAAATCCGGGCAGAAGTTGGCCGATACGCAGAGCTCCGCCCCCGACGCCCGCACGGCCTCGCGGCCCGCTTCCCCGGCCAGGCTTGCGCCCGGGGCCAGCACCGCCACCCGCTTGCCGCCGAACACCGTGGCAAGCGCCGCCATGGCGGCCGCATCATCAACGGCGCGGCCCTGGTAATCGGCATAAAGCCCGTCGGCATACGCCTTGTCAAAGGCGGTCGCCTTGGACCGGTCAAGCCCGGCCAGGATATGGTTGATATCCCGCACGGTCAGGTCGCCTTTTGAAAGGAAATGCTCGGCGTAATTGCGGTGCAAATTGTACCGGGCCGAAAGGAAGTAGGCCGGCGTATATCCCCAGGCCGGGTCGCCCTTGATCGGGGCGATGTGGTCCTGGATGGCGTCCATCATCTCGTCCATGTCATAATGGCAGCCCAGCGTATCGTTCATATAGTCGGCAATCAGCTCGATCGGCAGGTTGCCGGGAATCCGCCCCATGCCGAGCAGGCTTGCGTCAACCGTTGTATCCCGGCGCAGGTGCTTGTCCAGGAATTCCTGCGCCAGGCAGAAGCTCAGCGCCATATTCTCATGCAGGTGCAGCCCGACCCGGATCGAAGGGTCAAGGTTGTGGTCCACCAGGCTCAGGATCCGCTCAAGGTCCCGCCGGCGCATGCTGCCGAAGGTATCGACAATCGAAAACTGGTAGGGGCGGATCTTGTTGACCTCATCAAAAATCCAGAGCAGGTCCTTGTCGGCGTAGCCCATGATGTTGATCGGGTTGATGGAAAGTTTGTAGCCGCGGGCCTGCACCTCGCGCGCAAAGTCCATCCCTTCGCGGATGTCATAATCATGCGCCGTGATGCGGATCAGTTCGATGCCCTGCCCGTCATAGGGGGCAAGCTTGGCGATGTCATAGTTCGAGCGCATCGCCATACCGGCATACATTGTGCGGCCGCGGTTTTGGGGCAGCAGACGGTTGAGCTCTTCGATCGTGTTGCAAAGGCTCGGCACATCGGGGTCGTAGGCTTCGATGTTGCGCAGGAAGCCGACTTCGATAATGTCCACCCCGGCGCGGGTCTGGGTGGCGACGATGTCCCGCGCCGTCGCCAGCCCCCAGCGCCAGTCGTTTACATAGCCGCCGTCGCGCAGCGTGCAGTCCAGCAGTTTTACATTGGGCATGGGAGTACCTCGTGGTGAAAAATAAATAGAGAAGATAGAATAAAACGGCGGATCGGCCCCCGCAGGGGTTCCTTACCCGTCTGCCCGCTCGCGCAGCACCTCGCACACCAGCGTCAAATCCTTCGGGGTGTCCACGCTGACCGTTTTATAAGGGCTCTGGATCGCGTGGACGGTGTGGCCGTGCTCGATAAACCGCATCATATCGTTTTCCTCTGCTTTTTCGAGCGCGGATTTCGGCGTCTCGTGGTAGAAAGCCAGCGCCTGCTTGCTGTAAAGCTGGATGCCGGTGACCTTCTCGTACTCAAAATCGAGCGTGCCTTTGGGGTAGGGGATCGGGCTGCGGGAGATCAGAAGAACCTCCCGCGCGGCGTTGGTCACGACCTTCTGGTTCGAAAAATCAATGACATCGGCCGGGTGGGTCATGACATTGGTCAGCACCGCGACATAGTACGGGTCGGCGGGCAGCGTTTCGGGCAGGATCAGGTCAAAGGCGCGCGCATTGATCAGCGGTTCATCCCCCATGACCTGGAGGTACAGGTCCGCATCCAGCCTTGTGCTGACCTCCCAGATGCGGCCGGTCGGGGTATCATGGTCGGGGCTGGTCATAAGGTATTGCATCGAATGGGCGCGGCAGGCCTCGGCAATCCGGTCGTCGTCGGTTGCAATCACAACGCCGTCGAGTTTGGGGCACTTTTTCGCCTCCTGGTAAACCCACCAGATCATCGGCTTACCCAAAATATCCGCCAGCGGTTTGCCCGGCATCCGCGAACTTGCATACCGGGCGGGAATCACAGCGATGGTTTTCATAGTACAGCACCTCGCAATGCGCGCCGAAAGCGCGCGAAATATCGGATGGTTGTTTTGCAGGGGCGAACGGCACGCGAAAACGAAGCTTTACACCCCTGCCAGCCCTTTCGCTTCTTCCAGCGTCAGAAACACGGTTTCTTCGGCCGCTTCAAACCCGCGCAGCACCCAGCTTTGCACCGTCACGGCGCGCTTGAATTTGCCGGGCAGGCAGAAGTTGAGCACCTCGCTCGGCATCGTGCGGCTGAGGATCGTCGCCCCCGGGAAGAGCGCCGCGTAGTCGGTTTCGTCCCGCGGGTGGGTTTTGACAAACAGCGGGCCATCGGCGTACTTTTCCGCCACCGCCTTGAACATCGCATCCTGGGCGGCCTGGTCCATCAGGCCGTCCAGCACAAAGCTGCGCGGCAAAAGCAGCGTTGCGCCGGCAAAGGCGGCGGGGTCGCCCGGCAAAGGCCCGGTCACAAACACGGCCCGCGCGGCGGCCTTTTCGGCTTCGGTCAGGCTGTGCAGCAGCGCCCTGGCCGAAAACGCCCGCAGTTTTTCGGGAGGAAAGATCACACACTGCGCCGGGTCCTCACTCTCCACAGCGCGGCAGCAGGGGCTGTCGCCCCAATATTGGTAGCGCTGGCGGCCCGGGTGGGGGGCGGCGCGCTGCTCGGTCAGCAGATGCTGGTCGGGGTCCAGCGTACCGCCGACCGTGTCCTCACACAGCGTGTACAAAACCTGTTCGCGCTGCAAAAACCGGCCGCAGGCGCTCCAGTCGTTTGAGATATAGACCCAGGCGTCGTCCGGCAGCGTGAAGTAAGGCGCGCGGCGGGGGTGGCGCAGCCGGTAAAACCGGCTTTCGCTGTTCTGCGCGTCGAGCTGCGGTTCCTCCACAACCGCCACCTGCGCCCAGGCGCCACCGTCCTGCCGCAGCCGGGCGGCCAGCGCCTGTACGTCCGGCAGCGTTGCGGCAAGGTACAGGTAGGCTTTGCCGCCGCCCGCCGCGCAGTGGCGCCGCGTGCGCAGCAGCGCCAGCAGCACATGATACATCGTGTGGCAGAAAAACGCCGGGGTATAGCCGGGGGGGCATAACAACGAAGTTTCCATGCGGCAGCCTCCTGAGAAGAATGAAAAATCATGGTGGAGCGGCGGTTTGCGTCGCCAGGCGCGCGATCCACCGCAATTCTTCATTTTTTATTTTGGGTTTGCGGCTTTCCTTCCAGTTTGACAGGCGGAAAATGTACTCTCCCCCACCCCGACGCCCACTCCGGCATGGAAAGGTCGCTGTTTGTGACCTCAAACGCAAACTCGGTCACCGGCTTGTCCAGGCAGACAGCCTGAGCGAGCGCGCCGTCAAAGATATCGATATAGAAGAAATACTGCCCTTCGCCAAGCAGCGACGGGTCAAAGCTGAACACCGTCTCATACAGTTTGCCCGGCACCGCGGGGCCGAGATCGACCGGGTGGGTGATGCCGACCGGCGTCGAATCCCGGAAATGCAGGTTGAGCTTCATGTTGACGCCGGCAAACGGTTCCGACACCCGCCAGGTGATCTTGACCCGGACCGGTTCGGTATCGGCAAAGACGCTCGATTCTTTGTCAAGGAAATCGAGGGTTTCAAGCCGCAGCCTCTTGCCGGCCGAGCCTGTCATGCGGGAGACATCGGCCAGGTCGTAGTGCACAATGTTGACGTCGGTCGTCTCCATATAGACTGCGATCGCCTGCTCAACATCGCCGTCAAAGATCACTTTGCCCTTGTCAAGCACGATGCACCGGGTGCAGAGCTGGCGGATCGTGCTCATGTTGTGGCTGACATAGAGGACGGTGCGGCCTTCCTGGCCGGCCACGTCGCTCATCTTGCCCAGGCATTTCTGCTGGAACTTCATATCGCCGACCGCAAGCACCTCGTCCATGACCATGATCTCGGAATCAAGGTGGGCGGCCACCGCGAAGGCCAGCTTGACGAACATGCCGCTTGAATACCGCTTGACCGGGGTATCGATAAATTCCCCGCATTCGGAAAATTCGATGATCTGGTCGAGTTTGGCGTCCACCTCGGCCTTGGTCATGCCGAGGATTGCGCCGTTCATATAGATGTTTTCGCGGCCGGTCATCTCGTTGTTGAAGCCGGTTCCCACCTCAAGCATTGAGGCCACCCGGCCGCGCAGCCGGATCTCGCCTTCGGTCGGGGCGGTGATGCGGGACAGGATTTTGAGCAGCGTGCTTTTGCCGGCGCCGTTGCGCCCGATGATGCCGAGCGCCTCGCCCTGGTAGACGGTCAGATCCACCCCGTTGAGCGCCATGAAGGTCTGGCCAAACAGCCGTGCGTCGGTGCCGATGACGGTGTTCGGGTCCTCCTTGCCGCGCAGGCGGGCCCACCAGCTCTGCAGATCATGGGTCAGGGTGCCGCCGCCGATCTGGCCGAGCTTGTACTGCTTTTTCAGCCCGGTGACTTCAATCACCGGGCGTTTTTCTGCGGTTTGCATGCGGGCCCTCCCTTACACGGTGTCCATAAAGGTCTTTTCAATCCGGCTGAACAGCACAACGCCGACCGCCAGCGCCGCCAGCGTGAAGACGATGCTGTACAGCAAACTGCCCACCGTCACGGTGCCGGTGCCAAGCGTCGCCATGCGGAACGCCTCGATCGGGGCGGTCATCGGGTTCAGCTGCATGAGCGCGCGCAGGCGCGGGCTTTCGCCCAGGCTTGAAAGCGGGTAGACAACCGGCGAAACATACATCCAGAGCTGCACGCCGAAGGTCACGGCGATCGCAAGGTCGCGGTATTTGGTTGTCAGTGAGGAGACGATGATCCCGACGCCCAGGCCGAGCAGCATGACCTCCAGCACAACGAAGGGCACCGCGATGAGCCAGGGGGTCAGGCGCAGGTTGGCGCCTGTGGCCGCAAACCCGGCCCAGAAGAGCGCGTACATGACAAACTGGATCAAAAAGTTGATAAGGCTGGTCAGCGCCTGGCTGATCGGGGTGGTCAGCCGCGGGAAATAGACCTTGCCGAACACCTGGCTGTTCGCCACAAAAGTGTTGGCCGTATTGTTGATGCAGGTGGAGAAAAAGGTCCAGATTGTGTTGCCCGCCATGTAAAACAAAAACGAAGGCGAGCCATCGGTCGAAAGGCCGGCCAGCCCGCCGAAGACAACGTTGAACAGGATTGTTGTGATCAGCGGGTTCAGCACAACCCACGCCGGGCCGAGGATCGTCTGTTTGTAAAGCACCGTGAAGTTGCGTTTGACAAACATCACAATGAGGTCACGGTATTGCCACAATTCGCCGAGGTCGATATCGAACCAGCCGGTGCGCGGCTTGATGATGGTGGTCCAGCCCTCTTCCTTGGAAGTGCGGGCGGCAGGGGTATGGTCAGCCATAAACAGTTCCTTTGCTGTGTCATAAAATTGCGGGCGCGTCATTGCATACAGGTACAGTCTATTTTACCATGTTTGGCGGTAAAATACAATCACGGGCCGCCCCTTGCCATTTTTGCCGCCATTCGATACAATAAAGGCAAAACAAAGGTAAGGAATGGTGCAATTTATGGCATGGAATTTGCTTGTAGGGCAAAGCGGCGGGCCGACCGCCGTCATCAACGCGAGCCTGGCCGGCGTGTTTGAAAGCGCGAAGGCCTTCGGCGCGCAGCGTGTGTACGGGATGCAATACGGCATTGAAGGTCTGCTGGAAGAGCGGATCGTTGACCTGGACGACCAGCTTTCGGATAAAATGGCGATCGAACTGCTCAAGCGCACGCCTTCAAGCTTTCTGGGTTCCTGCCGGTACAAACTGCCCGACCCGGCCGTCAACGAAGCGCCTTACCAAAAACTGTTCAGCCTGTTTGCGCAGTACGGCATCGGCGCGGTGCTTTACATCGGCGGCAACGACAGCATGGATACCATCGCCAAGCTCGCGGCCTACGGCGCTGAGAAGGGCAGCGAGATCCGGTTTATCGGGGTGCCCAAAACGATTGACAACGACCTGATGGGCACCGACCACACCCCCGGTTACGGCAGCGCGGCCAAATACATCGCAACAATCCTCAAGGAGGTCATCTGCGACGCAAGCGTGTATGACCTGCGCAGCGTTACCGTGGCCGAGATCATGGGCCGCCACACCGGCTGGCTGGCCGCCGCCGCCAGCCTTGCGGCCGGCAGCGACTGCAGCGGCCCCGACATCCTGCTTTTGCCTGAGCGCGCATTTGACGAAACGGCCTTTTTGCAGAAGGTTGCCAAGCTGGCGGCTGAGCGCCGCAGCGTAATCATTGCGGCCAGCGAGGGCGTCAAGAACAAGGACGGCGTGTTCCTGTGCGACCTGGTCAGTACGGCGGGCCAGCTGGATGCTTTTGGCCACAAGGCGATCCTTTCGGGCACAAGCCGCTACCTGGCCGACCTGATCCGGGTCAAGCTCGGCTGCAAGACCCGCGCGATTGAGTTTTCGACGCTGCAGCGGTGCGCTTCCCATCTGGCCAGCCGCACCGACATCACCGAGGCCTACCAGGTCGGCGGTGCGGCGGTTGAAGCCGCCTACAACGGCCAGACCGGCGTGATGGCCGGCATCCAGCGCCTGTCCGACCTGCCCTACCGCACCCGGACCTGCACGGTGCCGGTGGCCGATGTGGCCAACCGGGAGAAAAAAGTACCCGAAAGCTGGATCACGCCGGACGGGCTGCATGTCACGGCTGATTTTGAGCGCTACGCCCGCCCGCTGATCCAGGCCGAGCTGACCCCGATTTATATCAACGGCACCCCGCAGCACATCCACCTGGCGGAGGAATAAGCCGGGCCAAGCCCCCCTTGACACCTTTTGACGCCGGGGGCTAGAATAAGTTTGAATTTACCGGGAAAGAAGGATCTTGAAATTGAACGGGGAGTCACGCGCGCTGACCACCGGGTCAGTCGTAAAAGGGATGCTGCTGTTTGCGGTGCCGATCTTCATGAGCAACCTGTTCCAGCAGCTGTACAATGCCGTTGACTCGTTGATTGTCGGCAACTTTATCGGCGGCGAAGCGCTTGCCGCCGTGGGTTCTTCGGGCAGCCTGATTTTCCTGCTGACCGGCTTTGTCAACGGGGTAAGCCTGGGCGCCGGCGTGCTGATCGCCCGGCATTTTGGCGCCGGGGACGACGCCGCGCTGCACCGCACGGTGCACACCACCATCGCGCTGGGCCTGGCGGCCGGCGCGGTGCTGACGGTGGTCGGCGTCGCGTTCACCCCTCAGATTCTGCGCTGGATGGGCACGCCGGATAACGTCATCGGCAATTCCATCCTCTATTTCCGCATCTATTTTATGGGTTCGATTGCGGTGGTGCTGTACAACGTAGGGGCCAGCATCCTGCAATCGGTCGGCGACAGCCGCAGCCCGATGTTTTACCTGATCGCGGCCTCGCTTTTGAACGTCGTGCTCGACCTCGTGTTCATTGCGGGGTTCGGCATGGGGGTGGGGTCCGCCGCCTTCGCCACCATCCTGTCCCAGGCGCTCAGCGCGTTTCTTGCTTTCCGCAAGCTGGGCCGTGCGCGGGGCGCCTGGGCGGTGCGCTGGCGCGATGTCCGCTTTGACCTGCCGACCCTGCGGGCGGTTGTTGCGCAGGGGGTGCCTTCCGGGGTGCAGAACTCGGTCATCTCGCTTGCCAATGTCGTGGTGCAGGCAAACATCAACAGTTTCGGCGCTGACGCCATGGCCGGCTGCGCGGCCTACAGCAAGGTGGAAGGCTTCGCCTTTTTGCCGGTGACCTGCTTTGCAATGGCGCTGGCCACCTTCGTCAGCCAGAATATCGGCGCCGGCCAGCTGGGGCGGGTGCGCAGCGGGATGCGGTTCGGGATTGTGACCTCCGCCGCGCTGGCCGAAGGGATCGGGGTTGCGATTTTTGCCCTGGCGCCGCTGTTGATCGGCGCGTTCAGCGGGGAAGCGGCGGTCATCGCCTTCGGGGTGCGGCAGGCGCGCACGGCCTCGCTGTTTTACTGCCTGCTGGCCTTCAGCCACTGCAGCGCCGGCATCCTGCGCGGCTTGGGCCGCCCGGTGGTTCCGATGGCGATTATGCTGGCCGTCTGGTGTGCGCTGCGCATTGCCTATATCACGGTCACGCTGCGCTTTATCCCGGTCATTCAGGTGATTTTCTGGGCTTACCCGCTGACCTGGGCCATCAGCTCGGTGCTGTTTGCCCGTTACCTGCTGCACTGCCCGCTGCCCGTTCCCGGCGGCGGCGCGCCCGGGCATTCCGAATAAGCCAAATGCTGGAAAGACCGGCCCCCGGCAAAGCGGTTCCGAACCGTTTGCCGGGGGCCGGTCGTTATGCCTTTCGGGGGCAAGGGCTGCCGCCCGGCCTCAGGCATCCTTTTCACGGAACATCAGCCCAAAGCTGACCACCAGCAGCGCGCAGCTGCCCCAGATCACCCGCAGGCCGAAAGCCAGCGTCAGCAGCCCGCCCAGCGCCGCCCCGGCCGCGAACAACGCCAGCATACCAAAATACTGGGCGGCGCGCAGGCCGGCTTCGGCTTCGCCGTGCCGCCATTCATACAGCGCCTGCATGGCGCTGCGCAGGTTGCCGATGCACATGGTGCTTGCGTAGGCGGTGCCGCGCAGCTTGCGGAAGGCCTGCACCTGCATCGCACAGGAAAAACTGACCAGCACATTGGCGGCAAGGTCCAGCGCCGGCGGCATAAAACCGACGACCGCCAGCAGCACAATTTCCACCGCAAGCACGGCCTGCCGCCAGTGCAGCCTGCGCCCCGGGGACGCCCGCCCGCGCACCCAGGCTGCGGCATACACCCCGGCCGCAAAGGCCAGCACCGGCAGAAGATACCGCAGCGAAGCGACCCATTGCCCTTCGCAAAGGTTAACCCCGAGCAGCACAATGTTGCCGGTTTGCGCGTTGGCAAACACCCTGCCGCGGCCCATATAGGTATAGGCATCCTGAAAACCGCCCGACAGCGTCAAAAAAGCCAGGGTGCGCCGTGCGTCCGACATCTGCACGGCGCTGGAAGTTTCCGGCATGGCAAACGCTCCTTTCCTAACTGTGCGGCGCACGCAGGGAAGGTTTTGCCCCATTGCCCGCGCCTGCTCCGCTTTGCGCGGCGGCCGCGCCCGGCCGCCGCGCTTTTTCCGTCCCCTATTATAGGCGCCACGGCGCCCGGTGTAAAGCTTGACAAAACACCCCTGCACCGTGTACAATGAAGGAAATCCAAATAAAAGGGGTGACTGTTTTATGAAG
Organism: uncultured Oscillospiraceae bacterium; assembly: GCA_900548355.1. Classification (GTDB taxonomy): domain Bacteria; phylum Bacillota; class Clostridia; order Oscillospirales; family Ruminococcaceae; genus Gemmiger; species Gemmiger avicola. Next base: position 15,347 of record URKR01000016.1, on the reverse strand, counting down.
CACATCCAGACTCTCAACACCCGCGATATGGCCAAGAGCCTGCAAAACGGCGGCTGCGGCGAATGCCAGACCTCCTGCCAGAGCGCCTGCAAGACCAGCTGCGGCATTGCCAACCAGCCCTGCGAGAAGAAGTAAGTTTTCCGCCTGGTTTACCTGCCGGAACAGTCCCGCGCAAGCGGCGGCTGTCCCGGCATTTTGTATGCGCAGACAAGCGGCGCCCGCCGGCGGCGACATGGGTTTTGGGCGGGCCGCCTGATTGAATAAAGGAGTTTTCGATGATTCACCAGTACAAGCTCAACGGATACAACATTGTGCTCGATGTGTACAGCGGCAGCGTGCACGCGGTGGACGATGTGGCCTATGACGCGATCGCGCTGCTGGACGCCGGCAACAGCCGCCCGGCCACCGCCGCCGCCCTGGCCGAGCGCTACGCCGACCACCCCGAGGTCACCCCCGCCGATATTGAGGATTGCCTTGCAGACATTGACGAGCTCAAGGCGGCCGGCCAGCTCTTCGCGCCGGATGTGTATGAGCCTTATGCCTTTGATTTCAAAAACCGTTCGACCGTTGTCAAGGCGCTCTGCCTGCATGTGGCCCACACCTGCAACCTGAACTGTTCGTACTGCTTTGCCGCGCAGGGCAAGTTCCACGGCGAAGCCGGCCTGATGAGCTTTGAGACCGGCAAGCGGGCGATCGACTTTCTGATCGAACATTCCGGCACCCGCCACAACCTTGAGGTTGACTTTTTCGGCGGCGAACCGCTGATGAACTTTGAGGTCTGCAAGCAGATTGTCGCCTACGCGCGCAGCATCGAAAAGCAGCACAACAAAAACTTCCGGTTCACCCTGACCACCAACGGCGTCGGCATCACCGATGAAGTCATCGAGTGGGCGAACCGGGAATGCCACAACGTTGTGCTTTCGCTGGACGGCCGCAAGGAGGTCAACGACCGCTTCCGCAAAGACCTGGCCGGCAACGGCAGCTATGAGCGCATTGTGCCCAAGTTCCAGAAACTTGTCAAGGCGCGCGGCGGCAAGGGCTATTATATGCGGGGCACCTTCACCCACCACAACACCGATTTCACCAACGACCTGTTCCATATGGCCGACGACCTTGGCTTTACCGAGCTTTCGATGGAGCCGGTTGTCGCCCCGGCCGACAGCCCCGAAGCCCTGACCGAAGCCGACCTGCCGGTGCTGTACGACCAGTATGAACTGCTGGCCGAAGATATGCTGCGCCGCGAAAAGGCGGGCCGGCCCATCACCTTCTACCACTATATCCTCGACCTGGCGCACGGCCCCTGCGTCTACAAGCGGATCGCGGGCTGCGGTTCCGGCACCGAGTACATGGCCGTGACCCCCTGGGGCGATCTGTACCCCTGCCACCAGTTCGTCGGCGACCCGGCGTACAAGCTTGGCGATATCTGGCACGGCGTGACCAACACCGCGCTGCGGGATGAGTTCAAGCTCTGCAACGTCTACGCCCGGCCCGACTGCAAAGACTGCTGGGCCCGGCTGTACTGTGCGGGCGGCTGCGCGGCCAACGCGCTGCACGCAACCGGCGACATCCACGGCGTGTATGAATACGGCTGCAAGGTTTTCCGCAAGCGGATTGAGTGCGCCATCATGATCCAGGTCGCCAAGAGCCTTGACCCCGCGCTGGCCGGCCGGCCGGCGCCCGCCGAAAGCGAAGGCTGCGACAGTTGCGACAGCTGTGACAGCTGCGCCGATGTCTGATCCCGGAAGACATCCCGCCCCGCTGTTTTGCAGCGGTTCGGGCCGTTTGGCGGGCGGTTGTGCGCGGGCAGGCGACAAAAAGTGATAAAATTCGCCTTTTCTCTGTTTTCCGCTTGACGAATCAGGCTGATAAGTATATTATTAAATTCGTGCAGAAATGCGCCCCGCGGGGCGCAATCGGCAGAATTGACAGGTTGGTGACAGACGATGAATTATTCCTGGCAACGGCAACTGATCCTGGAAACCGTGCAGAAATCGAAACAACACATGACCGCGGCCCAGGTCTACCAATTAGCACGCAAAAACTGCCCGCACCTGAGCCTGGGCACCGTGTACCGCAACCTGAACCTGCTGGTGGATATCGGGCAGCTGCGCCGCATCGGCGTGCCCGGGGAAGCCGACCGCTATGACTGGCAGCTGGAAACCCACCAGCACCTGTTCTGCCGCCGCTGCAAAAAGGTGCTGAACCTTGCCATGCAATCGGACGCGCTGGAAGCGCTTGTACAAAGCTGCCCCGGCATCCAGGCCGAGGATTACAACTTCATTGTGACGGGCCTTTGCCCGGACTGCAAGCAGCACCCCGATGCGCAGGGCGATGCCTCCGCCAATTCTTGAGTTACACCACGCCCCCCTATTCTATTGCGCCCCCGCTGCCAAAACGGGGGCGCTTTTTTACAGAAATTTTACGCGCGCTTTACCGCAATTTGCTGTGCGGCGGCCAGGGGCTTCCGATATAATAGAAATATCTATACACAAGCCGGCTCTGCCGGCGCCCGAGAAAGAAGGAACACCATGATCTATATCGTCGAGGACGACGCCAGCATCCGCGAGCTGGAGCAATACGCCCTGCAGACCAACAACCTCGCCGCCAAAGGCTTTGAGGACGGCGCCAGTTTCTGGTCAGCCATTTACCAGTCTATCCCGGACCTTGTGATCCTGGATGTCATGCTGCCGGATGAGGACGGCTACCAGATCCTTTCCCGCCTGCGGGAGAATGCCGCCACCCGGCATGTGCCGGTCATTATGGTGACCGCCAAATCCAGCGAGATCGACGTTGTCAAAGGCCTGGACAAGGGCGCCGACGATTACCTGTGCAAGCCGTTCGGCATTATGGAATTTATCAGCCGTGTCAAGGCGGTGCTGCGCCGCGCCCAGGCCCCGGGCAGCACGCCTTCGGCGCTGCGGTTCGGGCCGGTCTCTCTTGACGACCTGACCCGCACCGTCACGGTAGAGGGCGAACCGGTTGAGCTGACCTTTAAGGAATATGCGCTGCTGCACTTTTTCCTGGAACATCCGGAGGAGGTCCTGGCCCGCGAGCGGATCATGAAGGCTGTGTGGGATACCGATGACCTGCTGGAATCCCGCACGATTGATATGCATGTGCGCACGCTGCGCCAGAAGCTCGGCGCGGCGGGCGAATCGATCCGCACGGTGCGCAAGGTGGGCTACAAGCTCAGCGCGCGCGGCACGGAGGCGGCCGATGAAACCTGAAAACGCCGTGCCCAGCCGCATGAGCGTACAGCTGCGGCGGGCGCTGATTACCATCGGGCTGGTGGCGGCGCTGCTCAGCGTGCTGGTGGCGGCGATTTTGTTCCACCGGGCTTTTGCCGCCCAGGTGGACCAGGACCTGGCCCGCACGGCCCAGGCTGTGGCGGCGGCCTGCCAGGCCCTGGCCGAAACCGACCCGGATTCACTGGACAGTTATCTGGACAACACCTCGCTGCGGCTGACCCTGATTGACCCGGACGGCAACGTGGTGTATGACAGCGAACACCGGAACGAATCCGATATGGACAACCACCTTTCCCGCCCCGAAATTGCCGACGCCATCGCGCAGGGCGAGGGCCGCAGCGTGCGCCGCAGCGAGACAATCGGCCGTGAAACCCATTACTATGCGCTGAGGCTGGCCAACGGCCAGATTCTGCGCCTGGGGGAGGAGACGGCCGGCATCTGGAGCGTGTACAACGAAGTTCTGCCGGCGCTGGCCGTGGCCGGGGTGCTGGTTGTTGCGCTGGCGGCGCTGCTGGCCGCCGTTTTCACGCGGCGGCTGGTGCAGCCGATCATCCGCATGGCCGAGCATCTTGATACCATCGAGGCCAACGTCCCCTATGAAGAGCTGATCCCGCTGGCCCGCACGATCCAGTCTGACCGCCGCCTGCGGGAGGACAACGAAAACATGCGCCGGGAGTTTACGGCCAATGTCAGCCATGAGCTGAAAACCCCGCTGACCAGCATTTCCGGCTTTGCCGAACTGCTGGAAAGCGGCATGACCAAACCGCAGGACGCCCAGCTGTTCGGCCAGCGGATTCACCGCGAAGCCAAGCGGATGATCCGGCTGGTTTCGGACATTCTGCAGCTTTCCGAGCTGGATGGCATGCACGGTGAAAACGCCGCGCCGCTGGAAAAGACGCCGCTTTCGCTGGGCGCCCTGGTGCGGGACGTGGCCGGCACAATGACGATGAACGCCAAAAAAGCCTACATCACGCTGCAGCATGAGGAAGCGCCGGCGACGGTGCTTGGCAACCGAGACCTGCTGACCGAGCTGATCACCAACCTTTGCGACAACGCCATCCGCTATAACCGCCCCGATGGCCATGTCATCCTGCGCTGCGGCACCGAAAACGGCATGCCGTTTTTGAGCGTGGAGGACAACGGCATCGGCATCCCGCAGGACGCGCAGTCCCGCGTGTTCGAACGGTTTTACCGCGTGGACAAAAGCCGCAGCAAGGCCACCGGCGGCACCGGGCTGGGGCTTGCCATCGTCAAGCACATTGTCATGCTGCACGACGCCAAGCTTGACCTGAAGAGCACCGTCGGCACCGGCACCACCATCCGGGTTACCTTCCCGCCGGTGGAGCCCCCGGCCGAAAACAGTTGATACAGGGGCCGCAGCGCCCCAAAACGCACGCAACGCCAGGCCCTTTGCAGGGGGCCTGGCGTTGCGTGCAATCAGAGGTCATGTTTCCTGCGCCGACGCGCTGATCTTGTCGATCAGGAAGGACGAGATGGTCACGGTAATCAGGGAAAAGGCGATGCGCAGCGCCGGGATATAACTCAGCGAGAGCGCAAGCACGGTCAGGTCTGTAATCAGGTAGCTGCGGGCCAGCCGCCAGCCGGTGCGCCGTGCAATGACCAGCGCGAGCGCATCGTCCCCGCCGGAAGAGCCGCCCTGCCGCACGATCAGCCCCACCCCGACGCCGACGCACACCGCGCCGGCCACCGCGGCCGTCAGCGGCGCGCCGCTCCAGTCCGGCAGCAGCGGCGGCAGGGATTCCCACACTTTGTACCACAGCGCGATCATGGCGGTGGAAAGCAGGCTGCGGCGCAAAAAGCCCGCCCCCAGCACCCGCCACGCCATTGCGTAGCAGGCAAGGTCCAGCACCGGCGATACGATGGAAGCCGGCAGCCCTGTCCAATGGTTGACAAACAGCAGCAGCCCCAGCACGCCGCCTTCGGTGATGCCGGTGCGGCGGTGTATATTGCAGATGCCGAAGGTCAGAACCGCCGCGCCCAGCATCATCAGGCCCAGACGGCGGGGCGTCATTTCGGCCAGCAGCGCCCGCAGCTGGCCGCCCAGCCAGCCGCCCTGTCTGGCACGGGCCCGTTCGGTATTGTGTTGCAGATTCATAGGTTCACCTCTCACCCTTATCATAAACCATGGAATGGTTCTAATGTCAACCCCGGGCAAGAGGTTCTGCGCTCACAGCGCGCAGGCCAGCAGATACAGCGCCACGATGTGGGCCGGATAATACAGATAGAAAAAGCCTTTGCACGCCCGCCCGCGCGCGCAGCTGTTCGCCAAGTGTGCGGCAGATTTCCTTCTTTTCGGCGCGGACCTCCTTGGAACGGATATAGGCCCGCAGCGCGCGGATGACAAGATAGAGCAGGTAAATCCCCACCCCGATCATCACGATCCAGACAAGGATCACCAGAACGCTGACCGCGATCAGCGCAAAATTGACAGACATGTGCAACGCCCCTTTCGGTTGATTTTCTGGCACCATTCTAGCCCAAAACACCGGTTGCGTCCACCAATTTGCACGCAACTTTGGGGTGCGCGGCACTTTTTTTGGGGTTTTGCCCGTTTCAAACTGCCCGAAAGTGTGGTAGAATAAGACCCGCACAGGCCGGGGCCGCCCCGGCGGGAAGGAGAACAGCCATGCTCGGTTTGCAAAGGGGAACGGTGTGTCTGGTTCCCCACGACGATACCTGGCCGCAGGAAGCAGCCCGCACGATCCGGCAGCTGCGGGAGATTCTGGGCGCGACGGCGGTGGATATCCAGCATGTGGGCAGCACGGCGATCCCGCTGATTGAGGCCAAGCCGATCCTTGACCTGGCAGTCGGGGTGCGGGCGCTGGCGGATCTTCAGCCCGCGCTGCCGGCGCTGGCCCGGCAGGGGTTTCTTTTCCGCGGCGAGATGGTGCCGGGGGAACGGCTGCTTGTGATGGGCACAGCCGATACCCGCACCCACCACATCCATGTGGTTGTGTGGAACGGCGAGCGCTGGCGCGATTATCTCAACTTCCGGGATTACCTGAACGCCCACCCCGGCAAAGCTCTGCAATACGAAGCCTGCAAGCGGCGGCTGGCTGCGCAGTTCCCGCTGGACCGCACATGCTACACCGACGGCAAGGCGGCGCTGATCGCCGGGCTGCTGGCTGAAGCCCGGCAGTGGCGCGCAGAAAACCCGGCCCTGCACAGCGAACCCCCGGCAAACCAGGAATAACCCGCAGGCAAACGCCGCTTTGCCGGCCGCGCCATCCCACACGAACCCCATACCCACCAGGAGGCACCCATGAAAATCCCCGCGAAAGGCTTTACCCACGGCGGCAAGTTCCATGCCGACGATGTATTTTCCACCGCCCTGCTGCAGATTGTCCGCCCTGATATCGAGATCAGCCGCGGATTTACCGTACCGGAAGGCTTTTCCGGCATTGCCTTTGACATCGGCGGCGGCATGTTCGACCACCACAGCGAGCCGCGTGAAACCCGCCCCAACGGCGTGCCGTACGCGGCGTTCGGGCTGCTGTGGCGGGTGCTGGGGCCGCAGCTCGTCGGCGCGCACCAGGCCCGGCTTGTTGATGAAAACTTCATTCAGCCGCTTGACCTCAACGATAACACCGGCGAGCCGAACTCCCTGGCCGAGGCGATCGGCAGTTTCAACCCGCGCTGGGATTCAAAGGACGACCCCGACGCCTGCTTCTGGCGGGCCGTGGGGGTTGCGCGGCAGATCCTGGACAACGAGATCGAGGCCGCAAACGCCGTCAACCGCGCTGACGAAACAGTCCAGCGCGCCTACCGCAACGCAAAGGACGGCATTGTGGTGCTGCCGGCCTATATGCCCTGGAAAAACGGGCTGTACAAGACCGACGCCCTCTTTGTCGTATACCCAAGCCAGCGCGGCGGTTTCAGCGCCCAGTGCGTAACCGACACCCGTACCCGCCGGCCCAAGGTTCCCTTCCCGCCGGCCTGGGCCGGCCAGCCGGAGGAAACCCTGCGCGAGCGCAGCGGCCTGGCGCTGCGGTTCTGCCACCCGAGCCGCTTTCTGGTCACAGCGGAGGACAAGCCCACCGCGATTGAAGCCTGCCGCCGGGCGCTGCGGGCGGCCGGAAAGCCGGTGAGCGAATGAGCACGGCCTCGTTTGCCTGTGCGGGCGCACCCGCTTTGGGCCGCGCGCCGAGCCTTGCGTCCGAAGCCCTGCCCGACACCCGGGCCTGGGCGTACCTTGTGCGTTGCGCCGACGGCAGCCTGTACGCCGGCTGGACAACCGACCTTGCCCGCCGGCTGCGCCGCCACAAGGCCGGCCAGGGCGCGAAATACACCAAGATGCGCGGCGCTGTGACGCTGGCTTACGCCGAGCGCTGTGAAGACAAAAGCGCGGCCCTGTGCCGGGAAGCCGCGCTGAAAAAGCTTGACAAACCGCAAAAGGAAACGCTCGCCGCCGCCTGGGCCGCCGAGCATGCGCTGAAAATCCGCCTTGCGACCGAGGCCGACGCCCCGGCCGTGGCCGAACTGTACAACTGGTATGTGCGGCATTCGACCGCCACCTTCCAGTATGCGCCCGCCACCGTGGAGGAGATGCGGGCGAACATCGCCGGCGTGCTGGCCGGCGCGCCCTTCCTGGTGGCGGAAACGGCTTCCGGCAGGCTGGCCGGCTATGCCTGCGCCCACCCCTACCATGCGCGGGAAGCCTATGCCTGGTCGGTTGAGACGACGATCTACTGCTCGCCCGATTTCGTCGGCCAGGGGGTGGGGCGGCGGCTGTACGCCCCGCTGCTTGCGCTGCTGCGTGAACAGGGCTACTGCCGCGCAGCCGCCCTGCTGGCCCGGCCCAACCCCGAAAGCGAGGCGTTTCACCGGGCCATGGGTTTCCGCAAGGTCGGCTGTGAACCGCAGGCCGGTTTCAAGTTCGGCCGGTGGCTCGGCGTGACCACCTGGTGGTATGACCTGAACACCCCCGCCACCCCGGCCCCGGTCCGCCGCCAGCTGCCGGCCGCGCTGGTGGAAGCGCTGCTTGCCAAGGCGTGAACCCGCCGCCCGAATACTTCGACCGGGAGATTTCCGTTGGGGAATCTCCCGGTCTTGTTTATTCTGCCCCTTGCCCCCGCAAAATCCGCCGCAGGGTCCTGTTTGCACCGAAGGCGAGGGCGGGCAGCAGGGTGGCGACCGCGCCGGCCAGGCAGACCGCGCCCGCGCCCCACGCATCGGCCAGCGCGCCGTAGGCCACCATCGAGAGCGCAATCCCGCCGTTGCTGAGCGCGGCAAACAGCGCGATAACCCGCCCTTGGTACGCCGCGGGCGTCGCCCGCATGATGGAAGGGTAGAGGAACATATTGTACACCGTATTGAAAAAGGCGTTCAGCGCATAGAGCACCGTGCAGGCCCAGAACCCCTGTGCGGCCATCGCCGCAATGTACAGCCCGCAGGTCAGCGCCATGCTGCCCGCAAACACACGGTACTGCCGGTTCCCGGGTATCGGACGCAGCGCCATCAGCGCCATGGCGGCCAGCATCGCCGCGCTTTCGGCCCCAAGGAACAGCCCGTACTGCCCGGTGCTCATCCCTTTTTCCAGGCACCAGGCATAAGCAATGCCGGCAAAGCCCCCGCAGGTCAGGTTCATTGCCGCGCCGGCCAGCATCATGCCGGCCAGCCCGCCCTGCCTTTTAAGGTAGCAAATCCCGGCCCAAAGATCGCCGAGCACGGCCGCCGGGCCCGGCGCGCCGGACCCGGCCGGCGCGCGGCCGGCCCGGATGAAACATTCGGTGGCGGCCGAAAACAGGAAGGTCAGACCGTTGAACAGGATAATCCCCGGCACGCCGCAGACAACGGTGAGGAAACCGCCCGCCGCATTGCCCAGCATCTGCAGCGCGCTGCCGGTGCCGTTGATGAGCGAGGATGCCCGCAGCAGATCGCCTGCCGGCAGAAGCTGCGGGATCAGGCTGTTGACGGCCGGCTGGAACAGCGCCGTACACACCGCGCTGACCGCCGCGACCGCCAGCACCTGCCAGACCTGCATGGCCCCGCACAGCGCAAGCCCCCCAAGCGCAAGCATGGCAACGCCGCAGACTGCATCGCTGCCGATCATCAGCGCCCGTTTGCTGCACCGGTCGGCCAGCGCGCCGCCGAACGGCTGCAGCACAAGCGCGCCGAAATAGCTCAGCGAGGTCATGAACCCCATCAGGGCGGCCGACCCGGTCTTGTTATACACCCAGATCCCGATCGCAATCGAATAGAGCACGCTGCCGATCCTGGATTCCGCCATGCCCTGCCAGACCAGCAGGAAGTCCCGCGTCCAGAACCCGCCGCGGGCGGCGGTTTTGTTGTTTGGCACGGCGCAGGCCTCCTTCCTTTATCTCCTGTCTTGATCGTCCCCATTTGCCCGGGCACGGTAGGCCATCAGGTTGTAGCGGATCGGCGCGGTACCGGGGCGTGGCGCGGTGTGGGCCGCCACAAAGGCATGGATCGCCGCTTCCAGGTCTTCGGCCTCCTCCTTTGTCAGGTGGATGACGCCGTCGGTATCCAGCATACCCCAGCGGTCCTGCTCCTGCGCGCCGGCCTCCTGCCAGCGGGCCAGGGAGTCGAACAGCCCCTGCTGCACCCTGGCCGCGTTGGTGCGCATGGCAATTGCCGCAAACTCCCGCGCGGCGGGGTCGGCCGCATTCAGGCTGATCGTTTTGTCGGTCAGGCGGTAAAAGCTTGCCTGGATGCCGTGGATCATCTCCTGGTGGTCCAGCAGCACCACCCCGATGCTCGCCAGCTTCAAAAGATGGTGCTTGGCCGAGGAAGGCGAAAGCCCGAGCCGGTCAGCCAGCGCCTTGGGTGTGATAGGCGCAGGGTGCAGGCTCATCTCTTCCACAATCCGCATCCGGGTTGGATTGATAAAAATTTTCAGCGCGGCTTCCCCGGTCAGCACCAGCACATGGTCAGGATCGTTGAGGGAAAAGGCAGGTTGTTTTTCTTGCGGCATCGTCGGCGCCCCCTTTCGTTACACAAATTATAACATTACAATTGTTGTAACGTCAAGAGGGCCGCCGCCTTTTTTTCGCCTGCGCACCGGGGCAGCAAAAGCGCGGTATGTAAATTCTTTGCCAAGAGACCGTAAAACTTATGTTGAAAGATGGCGGATTTTCTGGTATGATAAAAGGGCAGGCGTCGGGCCTGCCCGCAGCGCCAAAGGCGCGGCGGTTTGGTATAGCTGGGTGCAGGGGCGTTTTTTCCGCGCTGTCCGTTCCGAAAAGCGGACGCGCAAGCCGGCCCTGTGCCCCTGGAAAATTGAAAATAAGGGGAGTATGCTACCGCATGGACGTATCGCTGGCCCACTTTTTGCAGCAGATGACCGCGAACCCTGTTCTGCTGATCACCGTGCTGTTGACGCTGGGCGTCATTTTCGTCAACGGCTGGACCGACGCACCCAACGCCATCGCCACCTGCATCAGCACCCGCTGCATGCGGGTGCGGCCTGCCATCCTGATGAGCGCGGCCTTCAACTTCCTTGGCGTGCTGGTCATGACCCACATCAACTCTTCGGTTGCCTCCACCATCAGCAATATGGTGGATTTTGGCGGCAACACCCACGAAGCGCTGATCGCGCTGTGCGCGGCGCTGTTCTCAATCGTTGTGTACAGCGTGGGGGCAAGTTACTTCGGCATCCCGACCTCTGAGAGCCACAGCCTGATTGCCGGGCTGACCGGCGCGGCCATCGCCATCCAGAACGGCCTGGGCGGCGTCAACGCCAATGAATGGGTCAAGGTTTTGTATGGCCTGGTCATGAGCCTGGCGCTCGGCTTTGCAAGCGGCTGGGTCATCTGCAAGCTGCTGACCATCCTGTGCGCCGGGCTTGACCGGCGCAAGGCGAACGGCTTCTTCCGGGTGGCGCAGATCTTTGGCGCGGCAGCCATGAGCTTCATGCACGGCGCGCAGGACGGGCAAAAGTTTATCGGCGTATTGTTTTTGGGCGTCGCCTTCTGCAACGGCATGTCAAGCGTTTCGGGCGTTGTGATCCCGATCTGGCTGATGGTGCTCTGTTCGACCGTGATGGGGCTGGGCACCAGCGTCGGCGGCGAAAAGATCATCAAATCGGTCGGTATGGATATGGTCCGGCTTGAAAAATACCAGGGCTTCTCGGCCGATCTTTCCGCTGCGTTCTGCCTGCTGCTTTCAAGCCTGTTCGGCATCCCGGTTTCGACCACCCACACCAAGACCAGCGCGATCATGGGGGTGGGCGCCGTCAAGCGGCTGTCCGCCATCAACTTCGGCGTTGTGAAGGACATGGTGCTGACCTGGGTGTTCACCTTCCCGGGCTGCGGGCTGATCAGCTTTTTGATGGCCAAGCTGTTTATGACGATCTTCTGATCATCCACATTGCAATGGAGGACTTCTCATGGCGAAACACCAGGATTCTTTTTACTTCGATACCTTCCTCGCCTGTGCCGAGGATGCCTGCAAGGCCGCGCACCTGCTGGAAAGCACCATGCGCGAGTACCACCCCGAATCGATCCGCGAAAAGCTGGACGAAATGCACGCGATTGAGCACGGCGCCGACGAAAAGAAGCATGCGCTGCTCAACGCGCTGGTCAAAGCTTTCATCACCCCGATTGAGCGGGACGACATCTATGACCTGAGCCGCAACATTGACGATATGACCGATAAGATCGAGGACGTTCTGCAGCGGCTGTACTGCAACAACATCCAGACCATCCGGCCCGACGCGCTCAAGATGACCGCCACCCTGATCCGCTGCACCGAGGAGGTCAAGACCCTGCTCGGCAAGCTGCCCGATTTCAAGCGCGACCGCACCCTGCATGAGCATATCATCACCATCAACACGATGGAGGAAGAAGGCGACCGCCTTTTCCTGGCCTGCATGCGGGAACTGCACGAGACCTGCTCCGACCCGATTGAGGTCATTGCCTGGCGCGAAGTGTACCACTACCTCGAAAGCTGCCTGGATGCCTGCGAGCATGTTGCCGACAGCGTTGAGAGCGTTATCATGAACAACAGCTGAGTTCTCTTGAGAGAACCTTCCTTTCACCCCCGGCCGCCTGCGGCCGGGGGGCTTTTTTCTGCCGCGGAACCCAGACATTTTTTGCCTCCCTCTTGACAGGCGGCAATCCCAGCGTTATACTGGGAATAAAGATACCCCCACGGGGTGTGGGTATCTGCCGAAAGGAGGCTTACCGTGCAGGAAGTATACGATGTTACCGGCATGACCTGCGCCGCCTGCTCGGCCCGGGTGGAAAAAACTGTTTCCGCTTTGCCCGGCGTACAGGCGTGCAGTGTCAATTTGCTGAAAAACAGTATGTCTGTCACCTATGACGACCATGCTCTGAACCGCGACGGCATTGTGGCCGCCGTTGAAAAAGCGGGCTACGGCGCCGCGCCCCAGCGCGCGGCCGCAAGCGCAGCCCGCCCCGAACCGGGCGCCGCCGCCAAAAAGGAATATGAAAGCATGCGGCGGCGGGTCATCGGCAGTTTTATCTTTACGGCGCCGCTGTTTTATATCTCGATGGGCCATATGATGGGCTGGCCGCTGCCCGCCTTTTTCCTTGGCGCAGAAAACGCGATGATCTATGCCCTGACGCTGTTTCTGCTTGCGCTGCCTGTCGCCTTCCTCAACCGCAAATATTTTACCCAGGGCTTTAAAACCCTGGCACACGGCTCCCCGAATATGGATTCCCTGATTGCGCTGGGGGCCGGCGCTTCGCTGCTTTACGGCGTCTATGCGCTGTACAAAATTGCCTGGGGCTTCGGCCATGACGACCCGGCCATGGTCGCACAGTTTTCGCACGACCTGTATTTTGAAGGCGCCGGCACAATCCTGACCCTGATTACCCTTGGCAAATTTCTGGAAGCGCGGGCCAAGGGGCGCACGTCGGATGCGATCAACCAGCTGCTGAACCTGGCGCCCAAAACCGCGACCGTCCTGCGCGGCGGCGTTGAAACAATCGTCCCGGCCGAGGAGGTTGTGCGCGGCGATATCCTGCTTATTAAAGCCGGCGAAAGCATCCCGGTTGACGGCGTGCTGCTGGAAGGGCACGTTTCGGTGGACGAGAGCGCCATCACCGGCGAGAGCATCCCGGTTGACAAGCAGCCCGGCGACAGGCTGATCGGCGCAACGATCAGCCGCAGCGGTTTTGCCAGGATGCGGGCCGACAAGGTCGGCGATGAAACCGCGCTGGCCCAGATTATCCGGCTGGTGGATGCGGCGACAAGTTCCAAAGCGCCGATCGCCAAACTGGCGGACAAGGTTGCCGGCGTGTTTGTGCCGGTGGTCATCGCGGTTGCGGTGGTCGCCTTTACCGCCTGGCTGCTGGCCGGCGCAAGCTTTGAGTTTGCGCTGACCATTGCGGTGTCGGTGCTTGTCGTCTCCTGCCCATGCGCGCTCGGCCTGGCCACCCCGACGGCGATCATGGTCGGCACCGGGCGCGGCGCGGCGGGCGGCATCCTGATCAAATCGGCCGAAGCGCTCGAAACCACCCACAGCGTCGATGTGGTTGTGCTGGATAAAACCGGCACCATCACCGCCGGCAAGCCGGTTGTGACCGACCTGGCCTGTGCGCCGGAGGCCGACGAAGCCGCCCTGCTGCGGCTGGCCGGCTCGCTGGAAAAGCTGTCCGAACACCCCTTGGCCCAGGCCATTGTGGCCGAAGCCGAGCGCCGCGGCGCCGGCTTTGCGCCGGTCGAAAAATTTGCGCAGGTCCCCGGCCAGGGGCTGCGCGGCGAGATTGACGGCAAAACCTGCCTGGCCGGCAACAGCCGGATGATGGCCGCCCACGGCGTTGCGGGCGAAGCGCTGGCCCGCTGGCAAAACGCCATGGCGGAAGCAGGCAAGACCCCGCTCTTCTTTGCGGCGGACGGCCGGCTCATCGGGATGATTGCGGTGGCCGATACGGTCAAGCCGACAAGCCGGCAGGCAGTTGCCGACCTGCGCGCGATGGGCATTGAGGTTGTGATGCTGACCGGCGACCACGCCAAAACGGCCGAGGCCATCCGCCGCCAGGTCGGGGTTGACCGGGTTGTCGCCGAGGTGCTGCCCGCGGATAAGGAGCGCGAGATCCGCGCCCTGCAGGCAGAGGGCAAAAAAGTGGCCATGGTCGGCGACGGCATCAACGATGCGCCGGCCCTGGCCCGGGCCGACGTCGGCATCGCCATCGGCGCCGGCACCGACGTTGCGATGGAGTCGGCCGATATTGTGCTGATGAAGAACGATCTGCTGGATGTAGCCGGCGCGATCGAGCTTTCCAAGGCAACGATCCGCAACATCAAACAGAACCTGTTCTGGGCCTTCTTTTACAACGTCATCGGCATCCCGATCGCGGCCGGCTGCTGGTATGCGGCCTTTGGCCTGCGCATGAACCCGATGATCGCGGCGCTTGCGATGAGCTTCAGCTCGGTGTTCGTTGTCTCCAACGCGCTGCGGCTGCGGTTTTTCAAGCCCCGGCACGGTTCATCGGCCGTGGCTTCACACGCCGCCTCAACCCCCGCCGCGCCGGCCGAAACCGCCGGCACGGCCCCAACGCCCGCCCCAAACACCCACACCAAGGAAACGGAGGAAACCAGTATGAAAACCACCCTGATGATCGAAGGCATGATGTGCCAGAACTGCGTCAAGCATGTGACTCGTGCGCTCGCCGGCGTTCCCGGCGCGGCCAATGTGCAGGTCAGCCTTGAAACCAAGACCGCAACGCTCGAAACGCCGGACACCGTGACCGAAGACGCGCTGAAAGCCGCCGTGACCGACGCCGGCTACGAGGTGACCGGCATCCGCCGCGAGGGCTGAGCAATGAAGGCCGACAAAGAAAAGGTGACCCGCCAGCTGAAAATCGCGCGCGGCCAGCTGGACGGCGTGCTGCGGATGATTGAAGAAGACCGCTACTGCGTTGATATTTCAAACCAGCTGCTTGCCACGCAAGCGATCCTCAAACGGGCCAACCAGGAGATTTTGCGCGCCCACATCCGCGGCTGCGTGCGCGAAGCCCTGCAAACCGACGAACCCAACCCCAAACTGGAAGAAGCGCTTGCCCTGCTTGAAAAAATGAACCAGTAACCCACACCCCCCCCCCCCCGGGCGCGCGGGGCGGGGGGGGGGGGGGGGGGGGGGGGGGGGGGGGG
>URKR01000015.1 GCA_900548355.1 uncultured Oscillospiraceae bacterium | reverse complement strand
GGCCGTGCAGTTTCCTGCCCGGCCGGCGGCCCATTGTTTTACCTGTTCAGTCGATTTCAGCCTGCGCCCCTCAGCCACCAACCGCCTGGCTCAGCATAGCCAGGCGCTCTTCCAAGCCTTTTTTGGGCTTGGCAAAAAGGCCCATGCCTTCCACTTCCAAGGTGCATTCCAGGCTGGTTGCGTCGCCGCCGCCCAACAGGATTGCCGTAAAGGTGCCGTGAACCCGCCCGCGGCTGAACTGGCAGCGCAGCCGACGCGGCTTTTCGGCTTCTGTAACCTTAATCTGGGTTATGCTGCCGTCCTTGTTATGCTCATTGATCTCAGTACCATCGGCCGAGATATCCGCCTGCGAGATATCTGTCCGCCAATGGTTCAGGTTTGCGTTGGTCAGGTACAGCCACACCTTCTGCGGCGGGCAGGAATAACTTGCAGTTACAACACAGCTTTTCATGGTTTTGCTCCTTCCGATCTCCTATACCATTTTTCCGGCCCGGCCGGATTGCGTCGGGTTATTTTTTGCCTCCAAGCAGACTTTCAAACAAACCGCGGAAGCGGGCGCTGTCACGCCGGGGCTGGGCCCGCGGCGCCGTCACCGGCGAAGCCGGCGGCTTGGGCTGCGCAGCCGGCGGGTCGATGCGCTCAAAACCGTGCTGGAAATAGCCGTACATCGCCATCTGGCTATCCACCGGCGGCTCGCCTTCAGCGGGTTTGACTTTTGCATAACTGCCGTCCGGCTGCATAACGCGCGCGTTGACGGTATCACGCAGCTGCAGGTCCAAAATATCCTGCAGCTGGCGGGCGATCCGGCGATCGTCCACCCGCACGCCGACTTCAACACGGCGTTCAGTGTTGCGGGTCAGGAAATCGCCCGAAGCAATGTACGCGCGGGCTTCTTCCCCTTCGCCAAAGCAATAGATTCGGGAATGCTCGAGATAGCGCCCCACAATGCTGCGGATGTGGACGTTTTCGGTTTTACCCGGCACGCCGGCCCGCATGCAGCAGATGCCGCGGATGATCATGTCCACCCGTACGCCGGCGCAGCTGGCCTCGCTGATCTTTTCGATGATCTGCGGGTCGTTGACAGAGTTGTTTTTGAGAATCATTGAGGCGCGCTCGCCGCGCTTGGCCTTGGCGATCTGGCGATCCATCTCCTCCAGCAGGACGCTCTTGAACCGCAGCGGGGCGACGAGCATCGTATCGGCTTCGCTGGTCAGCCGCTGCAGGGCCATGTTGTTGAAGATGGCGCTGGCCTCCTCGCCAATCTCCTGGCGGGAAGTGATGAAAGAAAGGTCGGTATATTGTTCGCTGGTCTTTTCGTTGTAGTTGCCGGTGCCGATCTGGGTCAGATAGCGGTATTTGCCGTCCACCTTGCTTGTGATAAGGGTCAGCTTGGAATGGACCTTGTAATCATCAAACCCGTAAAAAACCGTACACCCGGCTTCCTCAAGCTGTTTCGACCAGTCGATGTTGTTTTGTTCGTCAAACCGGGCGCGCAGCTCGACCATCGCGACGACTTCCTTGCCGTTTTCTGCGGCGTTGATCAGCGCCTGCACGATCTGGGAGTCGTTGGCAAGGCGGTACAGCGTCATCTTGATCGAAACGACGTTCGGGTCGGCGCCGGCTTTGAGCAGCATACGAATAAACGGTCGGATGCTCTGGTAGGGGTAGGCGATCAGCACATCATGTTCGTGCGCTTCGCGGTAGAGATCATACCCGTGCGGGGCCTGGATCGGGCGGGCCGGCGGATAAAACAGCGCCGCGTTTCCGTCCGAAGCGATGCGGCCGGAAAGACGGAACAGGCATCCGGAATCCAGCGGCGATGTCTGGGTAAAGCAGCGGTCGGCCGGGACCACAAGCTTTTCACGCAGGAATTTGACAATGTCCTGCGGGGCTTCGGGCCAGAACTGGATACGCACCGCCGCGAGCTTGCGGCGTTTTTTGAGCAGTTCGCTCATCACGTCGCGGAAGTCGATGTCATGATCCATCATGCCCTCATCGACTGTGATATCAGCGTTGCGGGTCACACGGAACAGGCAGGATTTCTGCACCGAGTTTTTGCGGAAAATCGCCGACGCATAGTGGGCGATAAGCTCTTCGACAAAAGCATAGCGGGTGATCTCGCCATCCTTGGTGTACAAAACACGCTCAAACTGGTTGCTGATGGGAATGATACCGTAATGCACGCCGTCGGCCTTTGTATACAGCTGAACGACAAAATAGATTTCTTTGTTGCGCAAAAATGGGAACGGGTGGCGCTGGTCAACAATCTGCGGGCTTAGAATCGGGAAAACTTCACGTTCAAAATAGCTTTTCCAGAACCTTTCCTGCTGCTTGTCCATCTTGTTGAAATCGACCTTGCGGTATCCTTTTTCGTCAAGCGCCGCAACCAGATGCTGCCAATATTTATCACACTTGGCCTGCAGTTCGGCCACACGCGGGGTGATGGCGGCAATCTGCTCCGACGCCGTCATATGGGTGACAATATCCAGCTTGTTGTTCTTGAGCAGGGTCTGGTCATACAGCGAACCCACCCGCACCATGAAAAACTCGTCCATATTGCTGCCGAAGATGGCCGCAAATTTAAGCCGTTCCCCCAGCGGAACCGTTTTTTCTTTGGCCAAAGCCAGCACACGGCTGTCAAAGTCCAGCCAGCTGAGTTCACGGTTGATAAAGATACTTTCACGCGGTTCCAATCCAGAATCCTCCTTTATGAAATCTGTCAAAAGCTTCAAACTCCACTGCTCTTTGCCGCGCCGCCCGCAGGGGATCCGGGCGGCAAACTGTGCGCAGCGCCAAACGATGGTTTCGCCGTCACTTGCCGCACAGTGTGCGCGGTTTCATGGTTCGGGCGCCAGCGTAATCCGCCCTGCCCACTGATCCACCATCCGCTGCGAGATCCCCGAAATTTCGACCAGCTCATCCGGCGAAGCAAACGGCCCGTGCTCTTCGCGGTACGCCACAATGGCCGCGGCGCGCTTTTCCCCAATGCCGGGCAGCCGCATCAAGGTTTCGGTATCGGCGGTGTTCAGGTTGATCGGCGCCGCCAGTTCTGCCTGCTGTGCTTCCTGCTCGGTCCGGGGCGCGGTATACGCCGCCGGCCGGTAACCGAACTGTACCACCGGCGCAATCCAAAAGCCGGCCGCCCAGGCGATCAGCCCCAGCGCCAGCAGCGTTGCCATACCGAGCACTGCGGCGTCGGCCCGCTTTTTCCCCACCTAATCACCCCCGTACGGCCCGGGGTTTCCTTGCCGGATAGAGCCGAAGGGCGTTCCGCCCATATGTGCTTTATTATAGCATAGTTTGTCAGAAATTTCACCAAATAAGCCAAGATTTTTCAGCAATTTTACAAAGTATGCGTTACCACCGCCATCGGCGGGACGCATCGCCGCGGATCGGCGGCGATGGCGCGTCCACCAGGATCACATCGGCCCCCATTTGTTTGACGTCCTCCCAGGCAATTTCAAGGTCTTCTCCTCTTCCCAGCAGGCCAAACCATCGCGGCCTGCCGCGCAGGATCAGCCGCTCCACCGCCGCCTTCTCGCCCGAAAACACAAGATCGTCCACCCGTCCAAGGTTTTCGCCGGTTTTAAGCTGAATCACATCTTTTCTGTGCAGTTCCGACAGAGTCATGCGGCATCCCTCCCCCGTGTTGCCCTCTTCTGTAATTCTATGCGCGCAAATTGGATTTGTGTCTTTGCGTTTTTGCGTGTATAATAGAAGCCAAGCAGAGCGTGATATGAAGGAGAAGCCGTGTATGTATAAAAACATCATCTTTGATCTGGGCGGCGTGGTTGTGAACTTCACCCCCAAAGATTTCCTGATGGACCGGTTTATCAACCGCAAAGCGGAAGAGATCGTCTACAACCTGACCTTTGGCAGCAAAGAGTGGGAGGACCTTGACCGCGGGGTAATCACCCGCGGCACCGCCAACCGCATCATGCTGGAAAATGCCGCCGCCTGCGGGCGCAGTTTTGAAGTGCAGGCCGTGATTGACGAGTGGGAGACGATTCTGAAAACCAACCCCCACACCATCACCACAATGTGCAAGCTCAAGCTTGCCGGCTACCGCCTGTACTACCTTTCCAACATTGCTTCCGACACGATGGAGCACATCCGTGAGCGGGACTTTTTCCCGCTGTTTGACGGCGGCATTGCCTCCTGTGATGTCAACCTGCTCAAGCCGGACCCGCAGATTTATACCCTGCTGATGCAGAAATACCATCTGGCTTACGATGAATCGATTTTTGTAGATGACAGCAAGCAGAACGCCCAAGCGGCGTACAACCTGGGCATTACCGGGATTCTGTACAAAAACTACCGTTCGTTTGACCGTGCGCTGGGGGTCTGCGGCGTACAGCTGCCCGATGCGCGCAATATGCGTTCCATGATCCGGCGTCTCAAGCAGGAAATGGCCGCCAAAACCCCACCGGCTGAAGAAATGTAAACGGCCCGCGCCGCAGCGCGTTTGGCAGCCCCTTTTGCAAAGCAGCCCCGCCTTTCCCGCCCCGTGCGGAAAGGCAGGGCTGCTTTTGCTTAACGCTTCATCACGAGGAGGAGATCTGCTCCCGTATGCGGCAGAGCGCATTTTTTTCAAGGCGGCTGACCTGTGCCTGGCTGATACCTATTTCCTTAGCGACCTGCACCTGGGTTTTGCCCGAAAGATACCGCAGCGAAATGATCCGCCGTTCCCGCGGGGTCAGCGCACGGACGGTGTCCCGGAACATGATGGTGCTGATCCAGCTTTCTTCACCCCCGGCTTCCGGCACGCGGTCCATCAGCGAGACACTCTCATCCCCGTCGGTGTAGGCCGGCTCAGACAGGCTGGCCGGTTCAGCGATCGATTCAAGCGCCATCGCCACATTTTCCGGCGCGGCGCCCACCCGGGCCGCAATTTCGGAGACACGGGGTTCGCGCCCGCTCTCCTTTTGCAGAGCTTCCCGCGCCTGCATAGAGTGGTAGGCAAGGTCCCTGATCGAACGGCTGACCCGGACAGGGTTGTTATCCCGCAGAAAGCGACGGATCTCCCCCACAATCATCGGCACGCCATAGGTCGAAAATCGCACTTGCAAATCGGGGTCAAAGTGATCGATCGCTTTGATCAGCCCGATACAGCCAACCTGAAACAGGTCGTCAAGATTTTCGCCCCGGCCGGCAAATTTCTGTACGACGCTCAGCACAAGGCGCAGGTTTCCCTGGATCATCTTCTGGCGGGCGCTTGTGTCCCCGGCACGGGCTTTGCGCAAAAGTTCCGTCTTTTCCCGCTCAGTCAAAACGGGAAGCTGTGCGGTGTTTACGCCGCAGATTTCCACTTTTCCTGTGTACATGCGGGGCATCCTCCCTTTCCTGTTCCCGCCGCAGGGCGGCGGTGTCCCTTGCAGTATGGGCAGGATGCGCTGCCGGCAGACACCCGCGCCGGCTGGCAAATTTTGCACGTTCGCCCCTGTGGCTGCATAGGATAGCTGCAAAGGAGGCGTTGTGTATGCTGAGCGATGTTTGGTTTTATTTGTTCTGGGTAGCCGTTGCGCTCTGTGCTTCCACGGGGGCCGCGCTGTTTGTGGTGCTGCACCCGGCCACCGACCCCGCCGATACCGGCAACCAGCAGCGGGAGTATACCTCCCCCGATTATACGCGCACCGCCGGTTTTGCCATCAGCGAACACCCTGACACCGAAATACTGATTCCGCAGCGGTTCTGGCTTATCAACGACAACACCGCCGAGATTGAATATCTGATTGTGCCAAGCGGCTTTGCCCGGCTGCGCGCCGCCCCCGCCGGCACGCTGGACATTCCGGATTCTTTCCTGAACGGATCTTTTGAGAGCGTGGAGGAATACCCGATCGACGGCATTACGGTCACCCAGAGCCAATCTCCCGGACGGGACGGCATGCTGCGCTGGACCAAAGACGGCTTTGATTTTGCACTGCTGGTGAACACGCCCGAGATGAACCTGCTTGGCGGCGTTGCGCCGGACTTTGTGCGGCAGAGCACCGCCCTGGCCCGGTAAACGCCATTCAGACCACCGTCTCCATCTCACGGCGCAGCCGTTTGATGATCCGCTTTTCCAGCCGGGAGATATAGCTCTGCGAAATGCCGATGCTGTCTGCCACTTCTTTCTGGGTATGTTCCTGCCGGCCGCCCAAACCGAACCGCATTTCCATAATCGTGCGTTCCCGCGCCGGCAGCCGGCTTACCGCCGCGCGCAGCGCAGCGCACTCGGCGCTGTGTTCAAGTTCCTCTCCCACCTGGGCGTCGTTGCTGGTCAGCACGTCCATCAGCAGCAGCTCGTTGCCGTCGGAATCGGTATTGAGCGGCTCGTCGATGCTGGCATCCTGCCGACGGTTGCAGCTTTTGCGCAGGTACATCAGGATCTCATTTTCGATGCAGCGGCTTGCATAGGTGGCGAGCTTGATGTTTTTGCCGGGCTCAAAAGTGTTGACCGCCTTGATCAGCCCGATGGTTCCAATGGAGATCATATCCTCCACCCCGGCTGCCGGGCTTTCAAACTTTTTGGCAATGTAAACAACCAGACGCAGGTTATGTGTAATCAGGGTATCACGCGCGCCGGCATCACCGGCAGCGAGCGCCGCAAGGACCTGTTTTTCCTGTTCCGGGCTCAAAGGGGCAGGCAGCGTATCGGGGCCGTTGATATAGTGCAGATCCTGCGGTGCGGCCAGGCCGGCCAGAATCCGGCTGAGCAGTTGGCTTACCTGTGTGATGGCAGACATAGGGTTCCTCCTTTACAAAAAGTCCGCCCCGTAAAGGGCTTCATAGCGGTTGGAGCCAAACGCCTGCGCCGTAAAAGCGACCGCCGTGCGGCGCAGCGGCAGCGGGCCGTCAGCCCCGATCAGTTCCAGCCGTCCAACCGTGAATCCCGGCAGCACAGTTTGGCCGGTAGCGGTGGCACAGGGAATCATGCGCAGCGAAAGACCTGGCGGCGGGCCGGCCGTGCGCACACCCGCGAACCAGCCGTCCAGATACTGGCAGACAAACTGCGGCAGCCGGGAACGCGCCGCCGGGTAGCTGACGAGCAGCACCGGCAGACAGGTAATGGGATCTTTGAGGTGACAACCGGTATCCAGCACCGCGCGCAGCTGCACCGGCACCCCGCCCAGGTCAACCCGCAGCCCGGCCGTGCGGGCCGGGGCGGAGGGCCTGGCAAACAGGCAAAGCCCCAACCAGACTACCGCGCTGCATACCCCGGCCAGAAGCACGAGCAGCACCGGCGAAATGCGCAGATAAACCGCGAGGTTGCCGGTTTGCACAAGCGGCGAACCGGTGCGCAATATGACCAGGATGCACAACCCGGCCAGCAGCAGGTTGAGCGCCGCGAACCAGCCCAGTGCCGCGGCATACCTCCGTAGCGGCCGCACCCCAAAGGCAGCCGCCGTGATGACGGCCGCCGTTCCCACCTTATAGACAAGCTGCTGCGGGTAGGTGAGTTCCGGCGCCAGCAGGATCAGCGCACTGGACGCCGCAAGCAGCGAGGCAAGGACCATCCGGCCAAACCGCGCCTGCATACCGGCCAGCAGCCCGGCCGCTGCCAGCAGCGCATATCCGATCAGGAAGTTTGTCAGCAAAAGCACGTCCAGGTAAATGACCGTCTTCATCGCGCGGCATCCCCCCTTTGGCTGATGTTCCCAGTGTATGCCTTCCGCCGGAAAAAAATGCGCAAACCCTGCGCAAACCAAAAAGCGACCGCTGTCCTATCCCGTTGCGGGCATACGACAGCAGTCGCTCCGTTTATAGCGTTTTGATTGGCTGGGGGCAAACGGCGGTTATTTCAGTTCCACCACCGTCACGCCGGCGCCGCCTTCGCCGTAGCCGCCAAGGCGGAAACTCTTCACCTGGCGGTGGGTGCGCAGGTGTTTCTGGATGCCGGCGCGCAGCGCACCGGTGCCCATACCGTGGATGATATACACCGTGTGCTGGCCGCGCATGAGCGCGCCGTCCAGGAAGCGGTCCACCTCGCCGATGGCCTCCTCCACGGTATAGCCCAACAGGTTGAGCTCCATGCTGGCCTTGCGGTCATGATCCAGCTGCACCCGGGTGTGGCTGCGCCGGACCGGCTTTTCCCTGGGTTTTGCCAGCTTGTCCGGCGCCTTCAGACCGGAAAGCGGCACCTTGGTTTTGAGGATGCCGGCGCGCACTTCCACCATGCCGTCTTTATCAGGCCGGGCCATAACGACCGCGGCCTGGTTGAGCTCGGCAATGACAACCTCCTGCCCGACCTGCGCATCCTTGAGCGGCACATACGATTCCACCGGCTGTCGGGAGGCCGCGCCGGCCATGATTTTCTCGGTATCCTTGCGGGCGATCTCGCGGGCACGGATGGCGCGCTGGGCGGCGCTGGCCTTTTCTTCCTTTTGCAGGCGGCGCAGTTCATCGGTCAGGGCATAGGCCTCGTTCTGCACCTTTTGCACAAGGTCCCTGGCCTGTTTGCGGGCGGCTTCCAACGCCTCTTCCCCCTGGTGGATCAGGGCGTCTCGCTGCTGCTCCGCCTTTTCAAGCGCGTGCTCGGCTGCGTAGCGAGCCTGTTCGGCCTCCTGCTCGGCAGCCTTCAGCTGCAGTTTGAGTTCGTCAAGCTGAGCCAGCACACTGTCCAGCCGTTTATCATCGCTCGACATATGCGCGCGCGCCGCGTCGATGACACGCTCCGGGATGCCGAGCTTGGCGCTGATCAAAAACGCGTTGGATTTGCCCGGCACGCCGACACTGAGCTTGTAGGTGGGCATCAGGCTTTCGACATCAAACTCGCAGCTTGCGTTGACAACGCCGGGCGTTTCAAGCGCAAACACCTTGAGTTCGGCATAGTGGGTAGTGGCCATCAGCAGCGTGTGGCGGCGGCGCAGCTCCTCCAGAATGCTGACGGCAAGCGCCGCGCCTTCGGCCGGGTCGGTACCGGCGCCAAGTTCGTCCAGCAAGGTTAAGGTATCGGGGCCGGCTTTGTCAAGGATATCAGTGATCCGCTTCATATGGCCCGAGAAAGTTGACAGGCTCTGCTCAATGCTCTGCTCATCGCCAATATCGACGAGGTATTCCTCAAAATAGCAGACGGTTGAGCTTTCGTGCGCCGGGATCAGGAACCCGTACTGCGCCATTGCGTTGAGCAGGCCGGCCGTTTTGAGAGAGACAGTTTTGCCGCCGGTATTCGGGCCGGTGATGACAAGGGTATCGTAGTCGTCGCCAAGCGTGATATCAATTGGCACAACCTTTTTCTTATCAATGAGCGGATGGCGCGCCTTTTTGAGTGAGAACCTGCAGGTATCGCTGACCATTGGCATAAAAGCGTTCTGCTCAACCGCAAGGCGCGCTTTGGCCAGCAGCAGGTCAATTGAAAGCATCGCGTCATAGCTGTAGGAAAACTGCGGTTCAAGCGAGGCGACCTGATCGGAAAAAGCCGTCAGGATGCGGGTGATTTCCTCCTGTTCCTGGGCGCGCAGCTGCATGATTCGGGCGTTGGCCTCAACGACGGCGGTCGGCTCGACAAAGAGGGTTGCGCCGGTGGAAGAGACATCATGGATGACGCCCCCCACTTCGCCGCGGTATTCTGCCCGTACCGGCACTACATACCGGCCGTTGCGCAGCGAGACGACGGCATCCTGCAGGAACTTATTGGTGGTGGAATTTTTAATGATCGAGTCAAGCTTGGTGCGGATCGAATCCTCAGTTGCACGAATACGGCGGCGCAGGTCCCGCAGTGTCATGCTGGCGGTATCGGCCATTTCTTCGGGTGAGAGGATACTGTCGGTAATCTGCTTTTCAAGCGCCGGCTGCGGGGCCAGTGCGAAGAACAGGTCATCGGTTTGGAGCGGTTCGTGCTCGGTCATGCCGTACCACTGTGAAAGGCCCTGAAAGTTGCGCAAAATCGCGGCGATCTCAAGCAGTTCCCCCATTGAGAGGATACCGCCCTTGGATGCATGGGCAGCGATGCGTTTGCCGTTGGAAACAGCGCCAAACCGCGGGCTGCCGTTTTTAAGCAGCAGGCTGTTGACGGCGTTGGTCTGGGCGAGGGCGAACCGCTCTTCCTCGGTGTTGGGGCAAGGGGTGATGGCGCGCATCCGGTCCTTGGTTTCGGCGCAGGCGCAAAGCTCCACCGCGCGGGCGATCACCTTGTCAAGTTCAAGTGTTGATTGATAGGAAAGATCCATGCAGAGGGTAACTCCTTCGTTTTCTAAACTTCTGGTTCATTGCCGCTTGGCACGGTCGGCGAAGCAGGCGCAGGTTCTGCCAGCACTGTGTGCAGAAAGTCCAGGCTTTTCAGCCCGCGGTCAAGATTGGCAAGAAAATACCGCTCACACACCCGGCCCAGCCGCTTTGTGCTGGCGGCCGAAAGGGTAAACGCAAACAGTTTGGCATCGTCCGCCAGGCAGATATGCCGCAGCGCATAAAGGGCGCCGGCATCAAGATTGGGCACACGGTTGTGGCTGGCCGCACAGTCGGCGCACAGCAACCCGCCGCCGGCTGTATCGAGGTAAAAATCGCAGCCGTCATATCGCCCGCAGCTTTCACAGGCAAGGATACGCGGCATATAGCCGGCCTGGCAGCTTGCGCGCATCTCAAAAATCGCTTTCATAAGCGGCAGCGGACGCTTGTTTTCACCGATCATGTACAGACTGTTGAGCAGCAGGCGCAGCAGCTCGGCTGACTCCGGCGGTTCCGGGGCCAGAACACAGGCCGCTTCAGCCAGATAGCTTGCAAGGGCCATAGCCTCCACGCTGCGGCCAAGGCCATGAAAGACCTTTTTCACCGCAGCCGTATCAACGAAATAGCTGGCGCGGCCGGCAGTAATTGTAAATTCCGAATAACAAAACAGCCCGCAGGCGCTGAACAGTTTGCTTTTCAGCCGCAAACTGCCCCGAGCCGAGGCTGACAGCACACCATGGTCAGGTGTAAGAATCGTCAGGATCTGGTCGGCTTCCCCCACCTTCACCTGCCGCAGGACCAGCCCGTCGGTCGCGATCTGCATGGTGCTGGTCCTCCTTTTCCAACAAATTCTGCTGGGCTTTGAAATTCAGATAATCATAGACGCTGCCCGTCTTGGCGAACTGCGCCCACGGGCCGGCGGCGTGATCCTGCGGCATATGGCGGCACCTCTTTTCGGTTCGGGTTGCCAACCATTATATCGCAGACAGACCAAAAAAGTTGTCCGTTCAGGGCAGGGGTCAGGGCTTCTTGAAGCCGAGCTCGTTGAGGTCATGCTCAACGTTGCGCCAGCCTTCCATAACCTTGACAAAGCAGCGCAGGTTGATCCGCACGCCAAGCAGCTCTTCACAATCAAGCCGGGCGGCCGTCGAGATCTTTTTCAGCATCTGGCCGCCTTTACCGATGATCATGCCCTTGTGGCTTTTGCGCTCACAGCAGATCAACGCACTGATATCGACAAGGTCGCTTCCGGGCCGTTCTTTGAAGCTTTCAATGGTTACGGCTACGCCATGGGGGATTTCCTCCCGCATGAAGAGCAGGATTTTTTCGCGGATCAGTTCGGCCACCAGTTCCTTTTCCGGCATATCGGTAAAAGCGTCGTCGTCAAAATAATGGGGGCCCGGCTCGGCGTAGCCGCACAGCGCCGCAAGAAGCGCTTCGCATCCGGTACCGTCCTGCGCTGAAACCGGCAGCACCTGTGCAAAGACGCCAAAGGCTTCGATCTGCTTTTTGCGCGCTTCCAGCGCGGCAAAATCCTTGAGAAGGTCAACCTTGTTGATCACAGCGATTGCCGGAGCCTTGCCGCCAAGCGTTTCGATCATCGTCCGCTCCGATTCGGTCAGTTCACCGGCCGGTTCAAACAGCATGACGGTCACATCCACATCCTTGACGCTGGCTGCGGCCGTCTGGGTCATACGGGCGTCAAGCTTGTTGCGCGGCGCATGGATGCCCGGCGTATCCATCAGCACATACTGCACCGGGCCCCGGGTCAGGATACCGGTGATACGGCTGCGGGTTGTCTGCGGTTTCTGGGTGACGATCGCAACCTTCTCACCGACAAGGCGGTTGGTCAGGCTGGATTTACCCACATTGGGCCGGCCCACCAGCGCGACAAAAACGCTGGATGTGCCAGCCCCGGGCATATTATTCTGCGTGGTTTGCTGCATCGTTCTCCTCTTTTTCTTTTCGGTTTCCAAAGCGGAAGGTAAACCCATACGCCGCCACCAGAGACAGCGCCCACAGCCCCACCGTCAGCGGGCTGGCCGTGACCCCGCACCAGATGGCGGTGAGCGCCGCCGGGTTGCCAAACAGGCAAACAGCCACACAAATGGTTCCCAGCGCCGTGACCATCACGGCGCCGGCCGCCATATCCTTGGCGGCGCCTGCGCTCCACCAGTGGGTTGTATCGGGCTTGTCCACCGCGCGTTCGACGGCAGAGTTCATCAGTTCCATGCCAAGCATCGCAAAGATGCACAGCGCAAGCAGTGCAAAACCGGTGGCGTCAAGCCCGGCCAGGCGCCCCGCCGCACAGGCATACACCGAAGCGCAAAGGTGAAAGCGGAAGTTGCGTTCTTCCTTGACGGCAGCACGGATGCCGTTCCAGGCGTAGACAAAGCCCCGCCCAAAGCGTGCCAGATCAGTGGAAATCTTCATTCGTACAGAATCTCATCGTTGGTGTAGGAGACGGTGCGCGGCAGCCCGAGCTGCAACAGCACGGCTTCCTCGCGTTCACGCATGCGTACGGCTTCCAGGCCGCTGCCCTCATGGTCATACCCAAGCAGATGCAGCATGGAATGCACGGTCAGGTAAGCGACCTCCCGCTGCAGGCTGTGACCGTAGAGTTCGGCCTGTTCCATCGCGCGCTGCATCGAGATCACAATATCGCCGAGTACCTTGCAGCCATTGTCCTCATCAATATCATACTGGCCGTTTTCCCCCATCGGAAAGCTGAGGACATCCGTGGGCATATCCTTGTTGCGGTATTGTTTGTTGAGTTCGTGGATGCGGTCATTGTCCACGAAGGTCACGCTGATCTCCGCCGGGCCTTCAAAATGTTCATAGTTGAGCACGGCGTTGCAGCTGCGGCGGATCAAGATGCGCAGCCCTGACGGAATTTTCACGGCGTTCTGCTCGTTGCTGATCAGCACCTTGTTTGACATAGAGGTTTTCCTCCTTCGTGTAAAATCAGTTCGCTAGGGTGTACCCGCTCCATCACGGGATGAACCATCTGCCAGAGATACCGCGACAGGAGCCTGTTTGCGCGGGATGGTGCCGTGAAGGATTTCTCCGATACATCCTAAGGGTCTATCTCATCAGCGGCGGGGTGAAGCCCCGGCTGCACGTTCATAGGCTTTGACAATCTGCTGCACCAGGCGATGGCGCACGACGTCCTTTTCACTGAGCTGGATCTGGGCGATGCCACGGATGCCGCGCAGCACCTTGAGGGCATCCACCAGACCGCTGCGGGCCTTGTCCGGCAGGTCGATCTGGGTGACATCGCCGGTAACCACCACCTTGCTGTTCGCCCCCATACGGGTCAAAAACATCTTCATCTGTTCCGGGGTGGTGTTCTGCGCTTCATCCAGAATGATGAAGGCATCGTCCAGCGTGCGCCCGCGCATATATGCAAGGGGTGCCACTTCAATGGTTTGCTTTTCCAAAAGCCGCTGGAATGCTTCGGCGCCCAGCAGATCGAACAGGCCGTCATACAGCGGGCGCAGGTATGGGTCCACCTTATTTTGCAGGTCCCCCGGCAGAAAACCGAGCTTTTCCCCCGCTTCCACCGCCGGGCGGGTCAGGATAATGCGGTCAACCTCCTTGGCTTTGTAAGCCTTGACTGCCATTGCCACCGCAAGGTAGGTCTTGCCGGTGCCGGCCGGGCCGACGCCGAAGGTGATGGGGTTGGCCCGGATGGCGGCCAGATACTCCTTCTGGCCCAGGGTTTTGGGGTGGATCGGGCGGCCCTTGGCTGTCACCGCCACAAAATCATTGGTCAGCTCCTGCAGGCGCTTTTCCTCCCCTTCGCGGGCAAGGTTGATGCAGTAACGGACGGTCTGTTCATCCAGCGGCGTGCGGTTTTCCATCAGGGTAACCATCCCCTGCACCGCGTGCAGCGCAGCGGTAACCCCTTCCTCACTGCCGGTAAATTTAAGTTCGGAACCACGGCAGACCGCCGTCACCCCAAACTCACTTTCCAGCAGCCGCACGTTTTGGTCGCCGTTGCCAAAGATGGCGGCCGCCAGCTCGATGCTGTCCAACTCCACTGCTCGCTCTGCCAAATACACTACCTCCCGATCCACGTTCTTTTTCTGGGCAGGGGCCTTGCCCGGCGTTTGTGTGCCAAACACGCACAGCAAGCCCCTTTGTCACTTTGCATTATAGCACAAATCCATAAAAATAGCATCCCGCCGGGAAGAAAAATATACAAAAATTTCTTTTGCTTGCAAACGCCGCCCGTTCAGCCGGCATCCTGTTTTTCCAGCGGCGCAACGGGGCCGGCCTGCGCGATATTGGCAGTGAAGCGATATTCAGCGATGCAGCGCACCGTTCCATCTGCCTGCTCTGAAAAAGCAAGGCTCTCCTCCACATCGGCCGCATCCGGGAATTCTGCCAGCAGCTGCAGGCGGCAGGCACGACGCGCGAGGTCCCGAGCCGCCTGCGCCGAGAGTGAAAAGGTCTGCTCCGTCTCCTCCCACAAGGTCTCGGTATGCAGGCAGGCGGGCAGCGTCACCCGCCCCAGCGCCAACGGCTGCCAGCTTTCCCGCCTTTGGCCCTGCAGCGCGGGCGGGTTTTCCGCATCCGGTTCTGTACAGGCCGTGCCAAACAGATACAGCGTCCGGCGGGTTTGCGCACGGCCGGTCAGCGCGGCGGCCGTTTGCTGCAGCGGCTGATCCGCCTGGTAACGGCGCTGCACAGCAGCCAGAACCCGACCGGATGCCGCCTGGGACACCGCCTCCTCATTGCGGTCCGCTTTTTGGCCGTTGGCCAGCAGCTGCCCCTCCGCCACATACTGCCCCGCCACAACGGCCGGGAACCCGCCTGTCAGTTCCATCGCCGTAATCTGGCCAGCCGCCTTGGCATAGAGCGCCGCGGGCTGTGGTTCCGGGCGGATCGATTGGGTTTCCCGTTCTGTATATTCAATGCTCAGGCAGCCGCCGGCAAAATGCAGCCCGATCCAGCCGAAATCCGGCATCCGGCGTTCCATTGCCGCCTGGGCCAGCCGCAGCTGGCCTTCGCGCAGGCGGCAGCCTTCCCAGATTCCCTGTTCCGCCAGCAAGCTGCGTGCTGCTGGCAGGTCCGAAGCCGGCAGCGTGCCGAAATCAATCTGCCAGACAAAGCCTGGCAGCCAGGCACAGAGTACCAAGAAAACCACCGCCCCGGCCAGGACGCCGGGGCGCCGCGCAAGCCCTTCAAGGCGCCGGCCGGGTCCGCGCCGCCCCACAAGTGAAATCTGCCAGCCGCCGGCTGCCGCCAAAGCCTGGAGGCGCGGCCAATCACGCCCGGAAACCGTAGCGGCATACCCTGCGCCTGCACAACGGACGCCCCGCAACCGGATTCCCTGGCCGGCAGCCCGGGCCAACAGTCCCTGCGCGCCGCGGCCTGTCACCCGGAAGCGGATAGCGTCCGCCTGCATCCACTGCCTACACGCCATTTTCCCCTCCTTTCCATTTACGGGAAAATTCGATCCTGGCAATCTGGCCTGCCGCCACCAGCCTGTACCCGGCCAGTGATTCTATCCGCAGTTCTTCGCCATACAATGTTACCAGGGTTCGGCCAAGATCCAGGCAGATCTTTTCCGGCGTGAAATCCAGTACCCGCCGGCAGCCATCAGTCGCCACCTGGCCGCCGCGGATCGTCAGATCAGGCAACCGGTAAAAGTCGGGCGCCGGCGCACGGAACAGATCGGCCGGACGGGGGCCGCCCGCGCGCGGGCGCCGAGGATGCCGATAACGCTTCATGGGGCCGCCCTCCTTCCTGCGGGCACGGTTGTGTCGCTCACGCACCCTTGCTATCCACAAATATACGCGAAAGGGGCGGTGTTATGAATCTTCGCAAATGGCTGGGGCTGGCGCCGGCCCTGTTGTTGGGGGCTGCGGTGCTGGCACGTCCTGCCGCCGCAGCCGAAGGCTTCAGCAACGGCGTCGTGCTCTGCCTGACAAGCCTGCTGCCGGCATTGTTCCCGTTTTTTGTTATCTGCACGTTGGTGACGGCGCAGGCAGGCAAAGCCCGGTTTCCTGTACTGGTCGGGCTGTCCTGGTTGGGCGGGTATGCAGTCTGCGCCCAGCTTGCCCGTGAAGCGGCGCCAGAGCAGCGGCGGCTACTTCTCCTGCTTGGCTGTTGTTCCGGGCCCGGGTTTGTCATCGGCTGCCTGGGCGGGCAGCTGCTTGGGTCCGTCCGGCTGGGCATCCTGCTGTACGGGCTGCAGCTGGCTTGCAACCTGCTGGCCGCGGCCATCCTGCTGCCTTTTGCTCGCCTGCCCGCCGCGCCAAGCGTCGCACCGCCCCCCGCCCACAACGACCTCCCCGGCCTTGCTGTGGCAATCGGTCGCGCGGTAGACAGCGCGCTGGCCGTTTGCGGATGCGTGGTGTTTTTCCGCATCGTGTATGCGGTCACGGTTTCGGCCCTGCCCGCAGCGCTGCGCCCCTGGGGAAGCGCATTGCTTGAGATCAGCGCCGGCTGCGCCGATTTTGCGGCGCTTGGCGGGCCGGTAGCTTTGTACGGCATCTGCTTTTGCCTGAGCATGTGGGGCGTTTCGGTCTTTGTGCAGCTGCGCTCGCTGCTGGGGCCGGAGACGCCGTGGAAGCCCCTGCTGGCCAGCCGGGCGCTGCACACGGTGTTGCTACAGGTGCTTGTTCGGCTGTGCGTGCATTTTTTGCCCGGGGAGGTCGCCGCATTTACCAGCCTGGCGCCGCGCGTGGTGCCCATGCAGCGGCTGCGCCCCGACGCGGCGGTTGTGGTGTTCTGCTTTCTATGCGCTGTGCTTTACAAAATTCGGCAAAGATCCTATAATAAATAAAGCGGCCGGCCGAACCCTCCACGTTCGCGCGCCGAACGCCAACATCCGGCCCCACCGGGGCCGTGCCGAGGAGACAGCCCGATGTTCAAAAAGCCGTTTTATGGCAGCCGGATCGCCCCGGCCTGCGCCTACTGCGCCCACGGCAGCCCCGCCGCCGACAGCCGCATGGTGCTGTGCCGGCAGCGTGGGGTTGTTTCCCCTTATTATTGTTGCCGCAAATTTGTGTATGACCCGCTGCAGCGCACACCGCATCGCCAGGAACTGCCCCGCTTTGATCCGAGCGATTTCAGCCTGGATGATGAAGAGTAACCTGCCGGGCATATGCAAAACGGGAAGGAGTTTTTGCAATGTGGTGGCTGTTTGCGTTGGGTTCTTCTGTTTTTGCCGCGTTAACCTCCATTTTAGCCAAAATCGGTGTGGCGGGGGTAAATTCCAATTTGGCCACCGCCGTGCGCACAACGGTTGTGCTGGCGATGGCCTGGGGCATGGTTTTCCTGACACATACGCAGGGCGGTTTAGGCAGCATTGACAAACGAAGTTGGTTGTTTTTGATTTTGTCCGGCCTAGCCACCGGCGCTTCGTGGTTGTGCTATTACCGGGCGCTGCAGATCGGCGACGCCAGCAAGGTTGTGCCCATTGACAAGCTCAGCGTTGTGATTACGCTGGTACTGGCCTTTGTATTTCTGCATGAGAAGGTCACCCTAAAATCCGCACTGGGCTGTGTGCTG
Organism: uncultured Oscillospiraceae bacterium; assembly: GCA_900548355.1. GTDB lineage: Bacteria > Bacillota > Clostridia > Oscillospirales > Ruminococcaceae > Gemmiger > Gemmiger avicola. The sequence goes on along the minus strand of URKR01000015.1, from coordinate 32,779 downwards.
ATCGGCGCCGGCACCCTGCTGATGGTTCTGTAAACGCAAAACGCCGGAGGGCGTGGCGGTTTCACCGCCCGCTCCTCCGGCGTTTTTTACGTTTCCGGCGTTTCTTTTTGGTCTATCATGCGCAAAAACGCAGCTTCGTCGATCACCGGCACCCCCAGAGACCGGGCCTTGGTCAGCTTGGAACCGGCCGCCTCGCCGGCCAGGACGTAGGCCGTTTTTTTGGAAACCGAACCGCTGGCCTTGCCGCCGTTGCGGGCAATCAGGGCTTCAGCTTCCTGACGGGAGAGTGTCGGCAGCGTGCCGGTCACCACAATGGTCATGCCGGCAAGAGCCGTGCCCTTCTTTTCGCCGTGCCAGTCCATGTTGACGCCTGCCGCGCGCAACCGGGCCAAAAGATCCACCGTTCCGGCTTTCGCAAAGAATTCCGTTACGCTTTCAGCCATAATCGCGCCGATGCCGTCAATCGCGGCAATTTCCTCGGCGCTGGCAGCGGCAAGCGCCTGCATGGAGCCAAAATGCTCCGCCAGCTGGGCGGCCGCCTTGTCCCCGATGTTGCGGATCCCCAGGCCGAAAACAAGCTTGTCAAGATTGTTCCGCTTGGAATTTTCAATTGCGGCCAGCAGGTTGTTCGCGCTTTTCTGTTTGAACTTGTCCAACTGCAACAGGTCTTCCTGCCGCAGCGTATACAGATCTGCAACCGTGTGCACAAGGCCGCGGTCTGTCAGCTGGATTGCGACGGCTTCGCCCAGGCCGTCGATCGCCATCGCATTGCGTGAGGCAAAATGAATCAGGTTGCGCAGGCTTTGGGCCGGGCATTCCGGGTTTACGCAGCGCAGCGCGGCTTCGCCTTCCAGGTGGGTGACCGGCGCGCCGCAGGATGGGCAGGTCGCCGGCATTTCGTAATCGGGCGCGCCTGCGGCATGGCGTGTGACGCCGATGACTTCCGGGATGATATCGCCGGCCTTGCGCACCTGGATGGTATCCCCGATCCGGATGCCGAGGGTGCGGATGATATCGGCGTTGTGCAGGCTCGCACGGGAAACGCTTGTACCTGCCAAGAAGACCGGGTCAAACACGGCGGTTGGGGTGAGCACGCCGGTGCGGCCAACCGAGACTTCCACTTCCCGCAGAACCGTTTCCTTGACTTCGGGCGGATACTTGAAGGCAATCGCCCAGCGCGGGAACTTGTTGGTGCTGCCAAGCGTTTCACGCGCGGCAAGGTCGTCCACCTTAATAACGGCGCCATCAATATCAAATGCAAGCGAACCGCGCCCGGCGCCGATCGCCTCAATCTCCCGAATGGCATCCTCGATCGAATAAAAGACGCTGTAGCGCGGCGATACCGGGAACCCGAGCGATTTGAGATAGTCGAGCGTTTCACTGTGATAGGAAAAGCTGCGCCCGCGCACCTGCTGCAGGTTAAACACAAAGATAGAAAGCCCGCGCGATGCCGTGATCCGTGCATCCTTTTGCCGCAGCGAGCCGGCCGCCGCATTGCGCGGATTCTTGAACGGCGTTTTTTCCTCCAGTTCCTGCTGTTCTTTCAGTGCAAAGAACGCCTGGTGCGGCATATATACCTCGCCGCGCACTTCCAGAAACTCCGGCGCGTCGGGCAGGACATGCGGGATATCTTTCATGGTGGCGATATTTTCGGTCACATCTTCACCGACAAGACCGTCGCCGCGGGTGGACCCGCGTACCAGGCGGCCGTTTTCGTATTCCAAACTGACCGAAAGGCCGTCGATCTTGGCTTCCACAACATAACGCGGCGCGATGCCCGCTTCCCGCACGCGGGCGTCAAAATCACGCAGTTCGTCATAAGAAAAAGCGTCCTGCAGGCTTTCCATCTTGACGGCGTGTGCCACCTTGCTGAACTTGCTGCTCGCCGCTTCATTGACATGCTGGGTCGGCGAATCGGGGGTGACAAGCGCCGGGTACTGAGCTTCCAATGCTTTGAGTTCCCGGGTCAGGGCATCGTACTCAAAATCTTCAAGCTCGGGGGCGTTATCCATATAGTAGAGGCGGTTGTTGCGCTCAATCACTTCGCGCAGTTCCGCCACACGTTTGCGTGCCTGTTCAAGTTCCATGGTTTCTCTCCGTTTTTGTTTTGGTTTCAGCAATTCCAGTTCACCTTGACCGGGTTGGGCTCATTGGGCAGCGCGGCCGCCTGCAGTGAAGCCAGCGCCGCCTGCCAGGCGGCTTCGGCAGGCGTATCGTAATAGGCCGGCGGGTAGCCGGTTCCTTCGCGCGCATAGACAATGGCCGCCGCAGCGTAAAACAGAAAGCCGAGCGCGTTGGTAGGGGTCTGCCAGACCGCACAGGCCGTGGCGATTGCTTTTGCGGCTGCCTGGGCCACCGGGTCGGTTTCCGCCCGCGCAAGCGCGGCGAGCTCGCGCAGCTGCGGCTTTATGGCTTTTGCATCCGGGCCGGCGGCGCAAGCCGCAGCCAGGCTGCGCAGCGCATCTTCACCGGGGTGAGCAGCTTCATACAGCGGCAGGCAGGTTTGCTCGGCGTATGCAATTGCCCAGCGTGCCAGCGTGGTTCGGCTTTGGGTTTCAATCAACTGCATCACGGCAAGGCATGTGGGGCTATCGGCTTTGCCAAGCATTTTTCTTGGTTTGGGCATACGGTTTCCTCTTTCCTTCGGTTTATTGGGCCGGGCGCAAAACCACCCGCTCAAGCAGCGCTTCCACCGCCTCCCGCGGGGCCGGTTCGGTGCCCTGGCAGCTCACGTTTGCGGCCCCGGCGGCCGTGGACAGGCGGGCGGCTTCCCGCCAGGGGAGTCCGCGCGCTTCGGCCAGAGCCAGTGCGGCAACCATACTGTCTCCCGCGCCGACGGTGCTGCCCACCGGCACAGACAGCCCTTCGGCGGCAAAGGTTTCTTCTTCGGACAGATAGAGCGCCCCTTGCGCCCCGCGTGATATAACCACCTTGTGTACGCCGGCAGCAAGCAGCGCCCGCCCGGCGGCGACCAGCGCTGTCTCGGTTGGCAACGGGCAGCCGGCCAGGCGGACCAGCTCGGATTCATTGGGTTTGATCAGATACGGCCTTGCGGCCACAGCCTCACGCAGGGCCGGGCCGTCGGCATCTACAAACACCTTGGCACCCGCTGCCTGGCAGGCAGAAACCCAGCCGGCATAGGTATCCGGCGGAGCGCCGGCCGGCAGGCTGCCGGCCAAAACCACAAGGTCACCCGGCTGCACGCGGGCCAGCAGATCCCGCCGCAGGCCGGCGAGCGCCGCCGCGCTTGCCGGGGCGCCGGGTTCGTTGATATCGGTATTTGAATGCCTGGCCGGGTCTACCACCTTGAGATTCTGCCGTGTCTGGCCCGGCAGTTCATGCGCAACCACCGACAGGCCGGCCTGCGCGAGCATCGCGCGCAAGGTGCGCCCCGTATCGCCGGCCAGCAGCGTGAAGACAACGCTTGGCTGCCCAAGCGCTGACAGCACCTTGGAAACGTTGATCCCCTTGCCGCCCGGGTCGAGGCGACAGTCCGCAACCCTGTTGACCGAATCCAGGCAAAAATCCGGAATTGTCACCGTTTTGTCAATGGCCGGATTGAGGGTAACGGTATAAATCATAAGGGCAGCCCCTTTCTCATGCGTTTGCCCTTATTATACACCAAACCGGGTCGGATGCAAAAGCCCCTTGCCTGATGCGGCAGATGTGCTAAAATGAAGAAAGAAAAATGACCGGCTGGAGGGATACTATGGAACAGACCACCCTGTTTGAGCGCCGGGCGCCGCAGCCGCTGGCCGCCCGGCTGCGCCCGCGCACGCTGGAAGAATATGTGGGCCAGACCCATCTTTTGGGCCCGGGCAAGGTGCTGCGCCGCTTGATTGAGAGCGACCAGGTTTCCTCGATGATCTTCTGGGGCCCGCCGGGCGTGGGCAAAACGACGCTCGCGCGGATCATCGCCAACCAGACAAAGGCCGCCTTTATCGATTTTTCGGCCGTGACCAGCGGCATTAAAGAGATCCGCGCCGTCATGCAGCAGGCTGAGGACAACCGCCGTTTCGGCGAAAAGACCATCCTGTTTGTGGATGAAATCCACCGCTTCAACAAGGCCCAGCAGGATGCCTTTCTCCCCTTTGTCGAAAAGGGCAGCATCATCCTGATCGGCGCAACGACCGAGAACCCCTCGTTTGAGATCAACGGCGCGCTTCTCTCCCGCTGCAAGGTGTTTGTGCTGCAGGCGCTGAAACCGGAGGAGATCGCCGAGCTGCTGCGCCGCGCTTTGCGCGACAAGCGCGGGTTCGGCGATCAGGTCGTTCACATCGGGGACGATCTGCTTGAAGCCATTGCAAACTTTGCCAACGGAGACGCGCGCACCGCGCTTTCCACCCTTGAGATGGTCGTGCTCAACGGCGAGGTCGGTTCGGACGGTTCGACCACCGTCACGGCCGAGACGGTGGAGCAGTGCACCTCCAAAAAATCGCTTTTGTATGATAAGAAGGGTGAAGAGCACTACAACCTGATCTCGGCGCTGCACAAATCAATGCGCAACTCCGACCCAGACGCGGCTGTCTATTGGCTTGCACGGATGCTCGAGGCCGGCGAAGATCCGCTGTATGTGGCGCGACGGGTGATCCGGTTTGCGAGCGAAGATATCGGCCTGGCCGACCCGCGCGCGCTCGACCAGGCCGTCGCCGCCTACCAGGCCTGCCACTTCCTCGGTATGCCGGAGTGTACGGTGCACCTGACCCAGGCGGTCGTGTATATGTCGCTCGCGCCGAAATCGAACGCGCTCTACAAAGCCTACGAGCACGCCAAAACCGACGCCCTCCAGCAACTGGCCGAACCGGTGCCGCTTGTGATCCGCAATGCGCCGACCAGACTGATGAAGGAGCTTGACTACGGCAAGGGCTACCAGTACGCCCACGATGCAGCCGACAAGCTGACGACGCTGCAATGCCTGCCCGATTCGCTGGCCGGCCGCAGCTACTACGATCCGACCGAAGAAGGGCTGGAAGCCAAGTACAAGGCCCGGCTGGAAACCATCAAAGCCTGGAAGGAGGAACACCGCCAACGCCATGAAGATTCTGATCGTTGAGGACGACGCCGCGATCCGGCTGGAACTCGCCCGCTTCCTTGAAAAATACGGCTACACCTGCCTGTGCCCGGCTGATTTTACCGGGATTGCGGCCAAGGCGGCCGAAACACAGCCCGATCTGGCGCTGCTCGATATCAACCTGCCGTGCCAGGACGGGTTTTCGCTCTGCCGCCAGCTGCGTGAATCCCCGCAGACCGCCGGGCTGCCGATCATCATGCTGACGAGCCGCACTTCCGATTTTGACGAACTGCTCGGTCTGCGCGTCGGCGCGGACGATTATGTCACCAAGCCCTTCAACCCGCAGGTATTGCTGGCGCGTATCCAGAACCTGCTGGCCCGCACTGCCGCGCCCGAAGCCGGCGCCGTGCTGACCCACAAAGGGCTGACACTGTATGTGCTGCAGGCCAAGATGCGCTGCGGCGATAAAGAAGCCGAGCTGACCAGAAACGAGCTGGGCATCCTGCGGCTGCTGATGCGCAGCAAAGGCAACGTGATCCCGCGGGACGCGATCATCGACGAATTGTGGCAGAGCGAGGCCTTCATTGACGAGAACACCCTCAATGTCAACATTGTCCGGCTGCGCAAAAAGCTCGCGGTGATCGGCCTGCCCGATTACCTTGAGACCAAGCGCGGCATGGGGTATAAGGTATGAAGCTGACCGCGTATCTTGCCGACCGCGCTGCCGCGCTGCTCTGCTTTGCGCTGGCCGAAGGGCTCACCGCCGGGCTTTTGTGGCTTATCGGGGTGCGCGCAGTCTTTATTGGGTTTGTAGCGGCGGTGTTCGGCGTGTTTTTTGCCGCATCGCTCGCCTGGGATTATGCCCGACGCAGCCGGTACTATAACCGATTGCTCACACTGCTTGATACGCTCGACGAAAAGACGCTGATTCTTGAGATTGCCGAACGACCGGATTTCCTTGACGGGAAGATTCTGCGGGACATTTTGCAGCAGAACTGCAAATACCAGAATGACCAGCTCGCCGCGATGCAGCGGCAGAACCGGGAATACCGCGAGTTTTTGGAAGCCTGGGTGCACGAGATCAAGACCCCGATCACCTCGGCGAGGCTGGCCGCCGAAAACGAAAAGAGCCCCGCGGCTCTGCGCATCGACGATTCACTGCGCCGCATTGACAACCTTGTCGAGCTCATACTCTACTACGCACGCAGCGAAGCGCCGGAGAAGGATTTCAAGGTCGAGCGCACGACGGTGCAGGCGCTGGTCAGCGCGGCGCTCAAAAGCTATTCGAAGCCGATTATCCAGGCCGGCGGCCGGGTGGAGCTGATGGGGCTTGACCTGCCGGTTCCGGCTGATACCAAAAGCTGTGCCTTTGTCATCGGGCAGGTGATCGCCAACGCGATCAAATATCGCAGCGAGGATTTCCGGCTGGTGTTCACGGCTGAGGCGCGGGCCAACCACACCGCGCTGCACATCCGGGATAACGGCGTCGGCATCCCCGCGGCCGATCTGCCGCGGGTGTTTGAGAAGGGATTCACCGGCCAAAACGGCCGCCTCTGCCCGCAATCGACCGGCATCGGGCTGTACCTTTGCAAAAAGCTCTGCGACGGCATGAACATCCAGATTTCAATCAAAAGCGCCCCCAACGCCGGCGCCACCGTGACCCTCCTCTTTCCCACCGAGAGTTTGCTTGCGGGCCTGTAGCCGCCAACCTTACAACTTCGTAATCCCCCCGTAATCTATCCGCATGGCAGTTTGCCCGAAAACGTGGTACGGTAAAGCTGCAAAGGGCAGCCCCCTTTGGGAAAGGAGACGCTGTATGAACGAAGCCATTCTGCGGGTGGAGGACATCCAGAAATACTACGGCAACAAGGGCAGTTTGACAAAGGCGGTCGATCACATCACCTTTGAGGTCGCACGGGGCGAGTTCCTCGGCATCATGGGGCCTTCTGGTTCGGGCAAGACCACGCTGCTTAACTGCATCTCGACCATCGATACCGTGACGAGCGGGCATATTCATGTCGGCGGGCAGGACATTACCGCGCTGCGCGGCGGGCAGCTGGCTGATTTCCGCGGCCGCAAGCTCGGGTTCATCTTTCAGGATTTCAACCTGCTCGATACCCTGACCGCCGCCGAAAACATCGCGCTGCCGCTTTCGATCGCCGGGGTACGCCCGGCCGAAATCCAGCGCCGTGTGCGGGAGATGGCCGCAGCTCTCAATGTTAGCGAGGTGCTGCCCAAATACCCCTACCAGATGTCGGGCGGGCAGCAGCAGCGGATTGCCGCGGCCCGCGCAATGGTCACCGACCCGGCCCTTGTGCTGGCTGACGAGCCGACCGGCGCGCTGGACTCCCATTCCTCCCGGATGCTGCTGACCATGCTGGGCGAGCTCAACGAACGTCTTTCCGCCACGATTTTGATGGTCACCCACGATGCATTCTCGGCAAGTTACTGCCGGCGCATTTTGTTCATCAAGGACGGCAAGCTCTTCCATGAGCTTATCCGCGGCGATGACAGCCGGAAAGTATTTTTTTCGAAAATTCTCGAAGTCGTTTCGGTGCTGGGAGGTGAGCAGAATGACCTCCTGTAAGCTGATCCTGCGCAACCTGCGCAAAAATCTGCGGGATTACCTGATCTATTTTCTGACCCTGACGCTTGCTGTCAGTTTGTTTTATGCCTTCAACTCACTGTCTGACCAGCCGGCTTTTGCCGAGATGAGCATGACCCGGCAGCTTCTCTACAACCAGCTCAGCGGGCTGACCGCGGCGCTCTCGGTCGTGATTGCGGTCGTGCTCGGTTTTTTGATCGTCTATGCCAACCAGTTTCTGCTCAAACGGCGCAAAAAGGAGCTTGGGCTTTACCTGCTGCTCGGGATGAAGAAAGGGCGCATCGCCCGCATCTTTGCAGGGGAAACGCTCTGCGTCGGGGTATGCTCACTCGGGGCAGGGCTCCTGCTTGGGGCGGCGTTGTCACAGGGGGTCTCGCTGATTGCGCTGCGGCTGTTTGCGGTGGCGCTCGAAAACTACCGGTTTGTGCTCTCCTGGCCGGCGCTGCGTCAGACAGCACTCTGCTTTGCGGTGATTTTTCTGCTCGTGATGGCCTTCAACGTCGTATCGGTTGCCCGCGTGCGGCTGATCGACCTGCTGACGGCCGGCCGGAAAAACGAAAGCCTTGGCCCCGAGCGGCCGGCCGCTTCGGCGCTGGCCTTCGTGCTCGCCCTGGGGTGTATCGGCGTCGGATGGGTGCTGTTTGACCGCAACGGGCTTCTGCCGGCCAGGGGCGACCCGTCCTTCCAGATTGCCGCCGCAGCGCTGGTGGCGGGAACCGTACTTTTGTTTTACGCCTTCGCCTCAGTCTTTCTGCGGGTCATGCAGGCGGACCGCCGGTTTTACCTGCGCGGGCTCAACGCTTTTCTAACACGGCAGATCGGCAGCAAGATCCGCACAAACTATCTGGTTCTGTCGGCCGTCTGCGGGCTGCTGGCCGTCACAATCTGCGCGGTCTCGATCGGCGCGAGCACCGCGCTGACGATGAACGAACTCGCCCAGGCCGCGACGCCCTACGACCTCAACGTCACTTCGGACGTTGAGCGGGACGGCGACGGAGACATCGCCGCCTACCTGACCGCCAACGGCGTACCGATCACCGACTATGCCGAGACGATGGCGCAGATTTCGATCTATGCGGCCGATCTAACTTACGGCGACCTGTTCGCCGGGCAGGACTTGCAGCTTTGGCCGATCGACGCCGCGCTGCCCGAAAGCCCGGTCAGCGTCGTCTCGATCTCGGATTTCAACCGCGCGCTTGCGATGCAGGGGCGCGAAGCGGTCGCGCTGGATGAAGATGAATACCTGCTCAACGGCAACTACAAGGGCACCTGGCGCTACCTGGCCGAAGCGCTGCGCCGCTCCCCCACCCTGACGATCGCCGGCGTGACGCTGGCCGCCGGCGCGGATACCCCGCTGCAGGAGACCTATTATATGAACCAGATCGGCAACAATGACCGCGGCACCCTGATTGTGCCGGATGCGGTGGCCGAAAGGCTGACCAAGGCCGTCAACATCCTGCTTGTACGGTACAAGCCCGCCACCAGCCCCGACGCCGTACTGCAGGCGATGCTGCCGATCGGGCTTGACGACGCGCACGGCTACCGCTATGCCGAAAAGACGATGATGTACGATATGTTTTACGGCATCAACGCGCTGGTGACCTTCCTGTGCTGTTATATCGGCATCGTCTTTCTGTTGATCTGCGCGGCGCTGCTCGCCCTCAAGCAGTTGACTGAGACAGCCGACAACGTATACCGCTACGGCCTGCTTCAAAAGCTCGGGGCCAAACCGCAGCAGATCAGCCGCGCGCTGTTTGCCCAAGTTGCCGTCTTTTTCGCCGCACCGCTGGCTGTGGCCGGGGTCTACTCCATCTTGCTCGTGCGCAAAGGGCTGGAGATTGTGGAGGAGTTCATGAACCTGCATATTTCGTCCAACCTGTGGCTGACCGTCGCTTTGTTTCTGCTCATCTACGGCGGCTATTTTCTTGCAACCTGCTTTTCCTGCAAGCGGATGGTCATTGAGCGCGCCGGCGGGTAAGCGGCCCCCTTTGTCCAATCATTTTGCTCGCCCCCTCTTCGTGTACAAGATAAGGCCCTCGCAGGCATAGAAACCTGCGAGGGCCTTTTTGAAAACGGGTTTCCGGCTTCTAAAACTGAGCGATCCGCTTGCGGTTTGCTGCCGCACCGCCAAAACGCCGTATTCACCCCGGCAGGCTCAGTCCTCACCCGCAGCGGCTTTCAGCTCATTGTAGACCGCCAGATCATACGCGTCAAACCGAACAGAGGGCGCGCCCTGGTTCTCTTCGCACACAATGGTCACCATACGCCCTTCGCGGCAAAGCCGATCCCAGTCCTCTTCCGATGCAAGGTCCGGGCGGTATTTCTTCCAATTTTCCTCGTAGTACGCCGCATCCTTTCCTTCCAGCCATTCCTCGATCGGCTCGCTTCCCCAAACCTTACACCCGTCCGATGCTTCCACCTGCTGAACCGCCATGTTGGCATCAAGCGCGCTGAAAAGAGGGAACAGCGTCACTTCTTCAACAGCCGCCTTCCCATACCGGGCATCCAGCTCCGAGACAATCGTTTCCCAGTCTGTCTCTTTCGGGTATTGCACGAGCACGCTCGCCAGAACCTCCTGGTGATTCAGCGCAGCCTGGTCGCTCTCACTAAAGGCAGGGAAATCGCCGCTTTCCCCCTGTTTGAGGTTGATAAACAGAAACGTGATCGTCTCCGCACGCGCACCAAACGCTTCTTTGCCCGATAGAACCAGAGTGCGGCCACGCCCTGCGTCATACTGTTTGACTGAGGCCGGCTCCAGGTCATATGCTTCCATAACCGTCGCCGCATCCATGTTCCACCGCGTTTGGGGAAAGGTCGGTACATTCTGCTCATTCGCCCCAACACAGCCGCACAGCAGCGCCGCCATCGCGACAGGCAGATACCGCATTCGCATTACGCCACCTCCAACGGATGATTCCACTCTTTTCCGAGCCGCGCTTCTTGTATCCGGCCTTTATGCAGCGCTCAAAAGTGACAGCCGGAAACACCGCTTCATGTGCCGGAATTCTGGTTGTACCGGCCGCTCGGCTCTCTATTACTACATGTATTATAACGGATTCCCGTTGCTTTTCAAGGCGCTTTTCGCCTTTCTTTGCCATTTCTTTGGCTTCCGCCGGCAACCATGCTTTTGTGCCGCCATATCATCCAGACACAGATACAGCCGGCTGCAAAAGCCGCCTTGCTGCTATCAATACAGTAAAAAAGAACATCCTCACAACCTCAAGGGCTGTAAGGACATTCTTTTTGGTGCGGATGAAGGGATTTGAACCCACACTCTTTTAAGGGAACTAGAACCTGAATCTAGCGCGTCTGCCAGTTCCGCCACATCCGCTTATTTAGTTTGTCGGGCCGGTGTCCCCGGGCGACGTATATTATTATACACATCAGCCCCCTCTTTGTCAACACTTTTTTTGACTTTTTTCAAAAAACTTTTTCGAAGGCATTCCCCACCAGCTTCTTCCCGCTATGTCGCATATTTTTTTGCTGCCGGTAGTTTCACCGCGCATGTGTTCCATTTTGGGGGACTGCATGGTATAATAGTTACATTGAAGTTGGTCTGCGCCGCATCCGGCTCATGGCGGTGCAAGGCCGACGGGTCCATAAGGAGGGACAAACGCTATGTGGACACGTTCCCTGTTGAAGCAAAACGCGAAAGCCGCCTTGTCCGGGCACTACGGGTGGTCGCTTCTGGTTTGCTTGCTGCTTTCGATTGTCGGTGTCGGGCAATACGCCCCCCAAACACTGACGATCAACCGCGATATCACCCATCAGATTGAGACTGTGCGCAACGGGCAGATCTGGGCGGGCGATTCTTCCGCCATTTATGACCGCCTGGTGGAAGAGCTTCTGCCTGGCCTGACCTCGAGCGAAGTCGCCGCTTTGCTCGGCTTTACCTCGCTGCTATTGCTTCTTATCGTGGCGGCGGAACTCTGCTTTTTGTTCTTTGTGCAGCTTCCTCTTGTGGTTGGCCGCTGCCGCTATTTCATGGAAAACCGGCAAAGCCAGGCTGCCGTCCCCATGGGCACCGTGCTGACGGTGTTCCGCCGTCCCTACCTGAACGTTGTCAAGGTACGCTTCCTCGTCTGGCTCAAGATCACGCTCGGCTCGCTGCTGATTGTTCCGGGCATTTATTGGAGCTATTGTTATTATATGGTGCCCTACCTGTTGGCGGAAAACCCTTATATGACCACTTCCCGTGCGATGGAGCTAAGCCGTCAGATGATGTATGGCGAAAAATGGCACACCTTTGTGCTGGAACTTTCGTTCCTGGGGTGGTTGTTCCTTTGCGCCTTGACCTTGGGAATCGGGCTGGTATTTCTGGAGCCATATTACCAGGCCACATTTGCTGAACTGTACGCTGCGCTGCGCGCCAAGGCATTTGCCAACGGCATGACCGACCAGAATGAATTGGCCGGTTTTGTTCGCCATGATGGCGGCGAATACTTTGCCTGAACTTTTCCCGGGTAAATAGCAAAAAAAGCTTGACAATTGCCGGACTGCTTGGTATAATAGCCCATGCAGTTTGGATTTGCCAAGCTGATATGGAAAGATGGCTGAGCTGGTCTAAGGCGCACGACTGGAAATCGTGTAGGGCCCTGAAAGCCCTCGAGGGTTCGAATCCCTCTCTTTCCGCCATACCCCGCTTCATTCGGTTAGGCCGAGCGAAGCGGGGTTTTGTTTTTGCCTGTACCTCTGCAGGGCGCCGCCCCTCTTTTATGTAAACATAAACACCCCGCAAAGACGCGGGGTGTTTGTGTTTGCACGGATTCTTGTTAAATCCAGCTGCCAAAGCGGCGCCGGTAGATCTTTTTAGCCAGGCTGGCCAGCAGAATATATCCCGCCACAACACCGGCCAGCGCTGCAAAATAGGCGGGTGGCAACGCCGTAAGCCCCAGGGCCGGCGCCAGCGGGGTGAACGGCAGCGCCGTAACCACTGCAATCCCGCACAGCGTCAGCGCCGTGACAGCCGCCGAGGCGCGGCTTTGCACAAAGGGCAGCTTGGCCGTGCGGACCATGTGAATCACCAGCGTCTGGGTCCACATCGATGCAACAAACCACCCCGTCTGGAACAGTGCAACGAAGGCGTCCTGCGCAGCCGGGTCAGTCAGCTGATGATAGGCTCGGCCGCCAGACCGGGCCGGGCAAAACACAAGCATCATGAGCGCAAAGACAGCGCCATCCAGCACCGAACTGACCGGGCCGTTCCAAAGCATGAAACGTCCAATGTCCTTTGCATCCCAGCGGCAGGGCGCACGCAAAACCTCCGGGTCAACATGGTCCCAGGAAAGAGCGGTGCAGGACAGATCATACACAAGGTTCAGCAGGATCAGCTGCAGGGCGGTCATGGGCAGGAACGGCAAAAAGGCGCTGGCCGCAAGCACCGACAGCATGTTGCCGAAGTTGGAGGAAACCGTCATCTTGATGTATTTCATCATGTTGGCATAGGTTTTGCGGCCTTCCAGCAAGCCGTGCTCAAGCACCATAAGGTCCTTGTCCAGCAGGACAATCGCCGCAGATTCTTTTGCGATGTCCACTGCCGTATCGACCGAGATTCCTACATCCGCCGCCTTAAGCGCCGCGGCATCGTTGATACCGTCCCCCATATAGCCCACGCAATGGCCCTGTGCCTGCAGCACACGCAAAACCCGCGCTTTCTGGTTCGGGGAAAGTTTGGCAAACACCGAAACCTGTTCCGCTTCGTGTGCGAGCGTCTGATCGTCGATGACGTCCAGATCCGTTCCCAGCATGACCCGGTCTGCCGGCAGGCCCACCTGCGCACAGATGGCGGCTGTCACCTTTTCATTGTCACCGGTCAGCACCTTGACCTGCACGCCATAGTCATGCAGGGCGCGGATGGCCGCGGCGGCTGTTTCTTTGGGCGGGTCAAGAAACGCGAGGAAACCGATGAGTACCATTTCCCTCTCATCCGCCGACGAAAACTGGCCAACCGGGGCCGGGTTGTTTTTTTGGGCCACCGCAATCACCCGCATCCCCTGTGCATTCAGGCTGTCAGCCTGTGTGAGGACCTTGTTTTGCAGCGCGGGCGTCAGCGGCAAAACCTGGCCTGACCGCTCCACAAAGGCGCAGCAGGCCAGCATTTCTTCCACAGCGCCTTTGGTAACCATCTGGGTTTTTCCAGCCGTGTCGCTCACCACCACGCTCATCCGGCGGCGCTCAAAATCAAAGGGGACCTCATCCACTTTGCGATAAGCTTGGATCAGCTGCTCCGCCCCAAGCGCCCGCTGCTTTTCCAACACGGCCAGGTCAATCAGGTTTTTCATTCCGGTCTGAAAATAGCTGTTCAAAAACGCATGGCGCAGCACACGGTCATCCGGGCGGCCATCGACGTCCAGGTGGTACTCCAGCACCACCTTGTCCTGGGTCAGGGTCCCGGTTTTATCGGTGCAGAGGATGTTCATTGCGCCGAGGTTCTGAATGGCATTGAGATTTTTGATAATAACCTTTTGTTTGCTCATTGCCAGTGCTCCCTTGGCCAGGGAGGTCGTGACAATCATCGGCAGCATTTCAGGGGTCAGCCCCACCGCCACCGAAATTGCGAAAAGCGCCGCCTGCATCCAGTTGCCTTTTGTAAAGCCGTTGAGCAGCAGCACCAGAGGTACCATCGCCACCATAAACCGGATCAACAGCCGCGAAACCGCGCCGATCCCCTTATCAAAAGCAGTTTTGGCCGGTTTTTCGTCCAGCGTACGGGCCATGCTGCCGAACATTGTCTCGCCGCCAACCGCCAGCACCACCGTCCGCGCGCTGCCGCTGATCACATTGCTGCCCTGAAAGGCCAGGCAGGGCAGCTCCGCCAGTGGGCGGGCGTCCTCCGCACAGGGCGCGCCTGTCTTTTCCACCGGTTCGCTCTCCCCCGTCAGCGCCGACTGGCTGATGAAGAGATCCTTGGCTTGAAGAATCCGCAGATCCGCCGGGATCATATCCCCCGCGGCAAGGTGGACGATATCCCCCACCACAATTTCTTCCATCGGCATTTCCTGTTTGTACCCGGCGCGCTCCACGCAGGCAGTTGTGTGAATCATAGCTGTAAGCTGTTCCGCCACATGGCCGCTGCGGGATTCCTGCACAAACCGAAGCGTGCCGGCCACCGCCACCATAACGGTAATAATTGCGACCGTACCGTAGCTTTTTTCTCCCGGCGCGGCATAAATGATATCAGTAAAAACCGATACGGCCGCCAGCAGCATCAGTACCAGAGAGAACGGATCGGCGAAGGATTCCGCAAACCGCCGAATCGACGATTTGCGGCGGCTGTGTATCAGGCGGTTTTCGCCAAATGTTTCGCGTGCGGCCAGCACCGCCGGCTCGGTCAGGCCCGTAGCTTCGCTGTGCAGGGTTTGCAGCAGAGCCGCCTCCTCACAGGCAGCCATCCGGCGCAGGTGCTCTGCGCCCTGGTGGTTTTTGATTTGCGCGGTTCGAACCGCCGCATGGTTCATCAACATTTTTTTCATCTTCTGTACCTCCCGACTGAATTGTTCTTCGGGGAGGGGCAGAGCATAGCCAGGGCTTACGGCGTGTCGGCACTGCGAACCCGGGACGCAGCAGTCCCGCTGTTCTCGCGCTGTGCGCACAGGCCGCTTGTTTTCGCCGTGTTCAGCCTTACCCGGCATCGCTCCGCACCGCTCCTACCTCCCGAGTCCATTCCGTTCACCTCCGATTTGAAAAAAATCTGTCAAAAAATCAGCGCCCGCATTTCGCCATTCATTCGGCAAAATGCGGGCGCTGAGCAGCACGGGAAAGCCAGGGGTCCCAGGCACTGCTGCCTGTCCCCCGGTACCGCGACAACCGTTTGCATTTTGCCAACCGTCTACTGTCGTCCATGCCGCTCACCTTCCTTTCTGCAAAACAGCGATTCCCAATGACACAAAAAAGCCGCCTGTTTGATCAGGCGGCCCAAAAACATTCTGCGTTCGCTCAAGCTTTAACTCTGCAGGGCGATGTAACTGCGTTATGACGCGCCTTGTATACGACGCATCCTGTTCAAACCGGCGCATGGTGTCTCCACCATTTTGCGGCAGCAGTCCGTATCCCTGCAGGAGCCTTACCTATCAAACAAGTTTACTGTATCATGGTTTCTGCGCCCTGTCAAGGCACATTTTGTGAACTTTTTAAAAAGTTCACAAAATTCTTTGCCTGCCCCAACCGCGGAAACCGCCCTTTCCTGCCCATACAGCGTGCTAGTATAAGAAAAAAGCGGCGAGCTGCCCGCTCCGCTTCCCAAGGAGGCCATTTATGCAACCACACCCATCCGGCCAAACGCCGCCTGTCGCATGGAGCACAACCGAAGCCTTTCACGCCGACCCTTCCCGCTATGCGCATAGCCGAGAGCTTGCCCATGCGCTGCGCTCCATCCGCTACTGCAAGGTCGAAACCTTCCGTGGGTGCGCCCTGGGCACCATCCACATACCCCCAAAAGAAGCAAACGGGCCTTCCCTTTCCTTTGGATTTTACGAAACCGAGGAAGGCCTGACCCTTTTTGAGGATGACGGCCGGCTGCAGCGCTGGCTGGACAAACGCCCGGCGCTGTTTGACGACCCGCACCCGGGCGAACCACTGCTTTTGGTTTTGCAGGGCTTGATTGAGGATGACATTTTTTTCCTTTCCCGGTTTGAAAAGGAGCTTGAAGCGCTGGAGGACACCCTGCTGCATTGCCTTCCAGCCGGCTTTTTCCTGACGCTGACAACCCAAAGACGGCGGTTGTCGGCGCTTAACGCTTACTATGAGCAGCTCACCAATCTGGGCGAACAGATGCAAGCCCAGGTGCGCCCACGCGAAGCTCCTTGCCATGCTCAAGGCCCACCAGCTGGCGTAAAGCCTCTGTCGGTCAAAGAAAGGAACGATAAACATGACTTCCATACTCTTGTGCGGCTGCTGCGGGAAAACATTGTCCAGCTGCGTGAACTCTACCACGCCCAGCAGGATGCCAAACAGAACCGGGTGATCATGGTTTTGACCGTTGTGACCACCTTGTTTCTGCCGCTGACGCTATTAACCGGATGGTATGGCATGAATTTTCGCTATATGCCTGAGCTGCACTGGGCCTACGGGTACCCGGCCGTGATTTTCATCGCCGCCTGTTCCATCGCCCTGGAGATTCTTTATTTCAAAAAGAAGAAGTTCTTCTGACCGGCGTACACGCCGCTTTCCTTGGATGCCAAAGCAAGCCTGCCGGGCGCCCATACTGCGGCGCCACGGCAGGCTTGCTTTTCTAAAACTGTTTGTGGGGTGCGCTCGGCATCACGCAGGATTCTCTGCGCGTTACAGCAGCCCTGCCGCCGCACAGAGCAGATGCACAAGAAACGCCATACCCCAGGCAATGGCACACTGCAGCACAACAACGCCTGCGGCCGCCTTGGCGCTGCCAAGCTCACGCCGAACCGCTGCAATAGCGGCAACGCACGGGGTGTAGAGCAGCGTGAAGACAAGGAAGACGATGGCTGTAGCCGGGGTGAACAGGGTGCTGAGCTCTGCTGTGCTGCCGCCAAGCAGAACCGTCAGGGTGGAGACAACGCTCTCCTTGGCGGTAAAGCCGGTGATCAGGGCGGTGGAAACGCGCCAATCGCCAAAGCCAAGCGGGGCAAACAGCGGGGCGATCAGGCTGCCGATCATCGCCAGCAGGCTTGCATCGGCGGTGGCCGCCACGTTGAGGCGTGCGTCAAAGGTTTGCAGGAACCAGATGATGACGGTGGCGACAAAGATAATCGTGAATGCGCGCTGAATGAAATCCCGCGCTTTTTCCCAGATCAGCTGGGCGACATTGCGGGCGCTGGGCAGGCGGTAGTTGGGCAGTTCCATGACAAAAGGAACCGGTTCGCCTTTGAAGGCCGTGTGCTTGAGCACCAGCGCATACAGCACGCCGCACAAAATGCCGAACAGGTAAAGCCCCACCATGACCGGCGCACGCAGAGCCCGCGGAAAAAAGGCCGCTGTGAACAAGGCGTAAATTGGCAGTTTGGCCGAGCAGGACATAAACGGGGTGAGCAGGATGGTCATCCGGCGGTCACGTTCGCTGGAAAGGGTGCGCGTGGCCATAATGGCCGGCACCGAACATCCAAACCCGACCAGCATCGGCACAAAGCTGCGGCCCGAAAGCCCGATACGGCGCAGCAGCTTATCCATCACGAAAGCGACGCGGGCCATGTATCCGGTATCTTCCAAGATTGAGAGGAAAAAGAACAGCGTCACAATCGTGGGCAAAAAGCTGAGCACGCTGCCCACGCCAGCAAAGATACCGTCAATGACAAGCGAGTGAACCACCGGGTTGATGCCGTATGCCGCAAGGGCGCCATCCACCGCCGCGGTTACCGCATCAATCCCGATCGTCAGCAGATCGGACAAAAACGCGCCGATTGCGCCGAAGGTCATAAAGAAGACAAGCGCAAGGATCGCCAAAAAGCAAGGCAGCGCGGTATATTTGCCCGTCAGAATGCGGTCGATCGCAACGCTGCGCTTGTGTTCCCTGCTTTCGTGCGGGTGGACAACTGTTTCCGCGCAGAGCTTTTCAATGAAGGCGAACCGCATATCGGCAAGAGCAGCCTCCCGGTCAAGGCCGCTTTCTTTTTCAAGCTGGGCCACCGCATGGCCAAGCAGATCCCGTTCGTTTTCATCCAGTTCAAGCGCCGAAAGGATCAGAGGGTCGCCTTCCACCAGTTTGGTGGCGGCAAAGCGCACCGGCAGACCGGCACGCCTGGCGTGGTCCTCAATCAGGTGGACAACCGCGTGGATGCAGCGGTGGACCGCTCCGGCACGGCTGTCGTCCTGGTCGCCGGCTTCACAAAAATCAACCCGGCCGGGTGTTTCGCGATAGCGCGCCACATGGATAGCGTGATCGATGAGTTCATCAATGCCTTCGTTTTTGGCGGCCGAGATCGGCACCACCGGAATGCCAAGCAACGCTTCAAGCCGGTTGACCAGAATCGTACCGCCGTTGGCGCGCACCTCATCCATCATGTTGAGGGCAAGCACCATCGGAATGCCGAGCTCCATGAGCTGCATGGTCAGGTAAAGGTTCCGCTCAATGTTGGTGGCATCGACAATGTTAATGATCCCGCCAGGTTTTTCATTGAGAAGGAAATTGCGTGTGACAACCTCCTCGCCCGAATAGGGGGAGAGCGAGTAGATGCCGGGCAGGTCGGTGACGGTGGCCTCGGCATGGCCGCGGATCACACCGTCCTTCCGGTCAACCGTGACGCCGGGGAAATTGCCGACATGCTGGTTGGAACCGGTGAGCTGGTTGAACAGGGTAGTTTTGCCGCAGTTCTGGTTTCCGGCCAGCGCAAAGGTCAATGGCTGGCCCTTGGGGATGGCGTTCCCCTGTTTATGGTCATGATAGCTGGCCGCGTTGTGCAGTTCGCCGCGGCCGGGGTGCGGCGTGGCCGTATGGCGGTGCTCGACCGGGGCGGTGCGGTCTGTTTCGTGAACGCCTTCTATCTCAATCTGGCGGGCGTCATCCAGCCGCAAGGTCAGTTCATAGCCGCGCAGTTCCAGTTCAATGGGGTCTCCCATCGGGGCAACTTTGCGCAGCGTTACCTCGGTACCGGGCGTCAGCCCCATATCCAGCAGATGGCGGCGCAGCGCGCCGCTGCCGCCGACCGTCTGGATCACGGCGTCCTGCCCGATGTTGAGTTCTGCCAATGTCATAACTTTCTTCCCTCTTCCTGGCGTTCCCCTTCCCTTCCACAGGGAGATTTTGTTCCGGGAAACCCATTACAAGACTACCGCCAGTTTGCCGGTGCTGTCAATAGATTTTGCGAAAAAAGTTTTGTTTGGCTAACTTTCCGCTTCTTTCCCTGCCGCCCTGGCCGTTCCGGCCGCGCGGCAAAGCCGGCGCACCCCCGGGCCTGCCCTACCTGGCCCGGCAGGTTTTACACAAATTTTATCGGGATTTTGCAGGCGCGTGGTGGAAGCATAACGGGGCGGCTGGTATAGTATAGTGTAAAAGAGGCCGCATGGCGCGGCCTGCGGGAGGGGGCTTACAAATGCATACAAGACAGACAGTGCGGATTATCGCCGCGGCCGCCGCAGGCCTGCTGGCCTTTGCGGTGCCGGCAGCCCTGCAGTGGGAGGGCTTTGTCTGCGCGCTGGTGGGTATTATGACCGGCCTTGGCAGCTGGTTCATGCTGGCGCCGGAGCCCGGCAGCCGTCAAAGCTGGTAACCCCACCCTTGCCATATAGCCGCAGCTATCGTATACTGAACAGGTAGATCATGCGGCCGCTGTAACCGGCCGGGACGGGAGGCCAGGATGGCAGGGCTTGTACACCTGTACTGGGGCGACGGCAAGGGTAAGACCACGGCCGCGATGGGCCTGGCGCTGCGGGCGCTTGGACACGGGCGGCGGGTGGTGGTTGTGCAGTTTTTGAAGGATGGAACCAGCGGTGAGCTGGATGGGCTGCGCCGGTTGGGCGCCGAAGTCTTTTCGGGGCCCGCCGGGCTGCCGTTTGTGTTCCAGATGAACGAGGAAGAGCGCGCGGCCGCCCGCGCCACGATGGACGAACACCTGCGCCGGGCGCTGGCCGTCCCCTGCGATCTGCTGATTCTGGACGAAGCCTGCGCGGCGTGGGAGCTCAACATGGTTGACCCCGACGCGCTGCGAAGCGCCGTGCTCGATCGGCCCGCCGGGCGCGAGGTCGTGCTGACCGGGCGCGACCCGGCCGCCTGGATGCAGGAAGCTGCAGACTACAGCACCGAGATGCGCTGCCACCGCCATCCCTTTGACGAAGGCACGCCGGCGCGGGCCGGGGTGGAGTATTGATAGACAAAATAAAGTGGGAGACATGGGATGAAAAGCCTGATTGTCTACGGCAGCCAATATGGCTCGGCTGCGCGCTATGCGCGCAAACTGGCCGAGCTGACCGGCCTGCCGCTGACCGGTTACCGGGAAGCCGGCGACCTGGCCGGGTACGGCTGCATCGTCTACCTGGGCGGGCTGTACGCCGGCGGGGTGAAGGGGCTGAAAACCGTGCTGCCAACCCTGCCGGCCGATGCGCGGCTGCTGCTGGCGACGGTCGGCCTGGCCGATGTGCAGGACCCTGAAAACATTGCGAACATCCAGAAAGCGCTTGCGGCGCAGCTGCCCGCGGCGGTGCTGGCCCGCACGACCGTCTTTCACCTGCGCGGCGGCATCGATTACGAAAAACTCAGCCTGCCCCACCGTGCGATGATGGCGCTTTTGTACCGCCACGCCAAAAACCTGCCGCCCGAGAAGCAATCCGCCGAGGACCGCGCCATTGTGGCGACCTACAATTCCAAGGTGGATTTTGTCGATTTCGGCAGCTTGGAGCCGTTGGTTGCGGCGATTCGGCAGGTGGAGGAAGCGTAAACCTCTTTGCCTGCTTTTCCTGCGCCTCTCCCCTCTTGAACGGCTATGGCGCACAAAGCGCCGCTACGGTCTCTGCGGGGCAATCCTTTTTTGTCATGATCCATCATTCATTCGGAAGTTCCATTTCATCCTTCATTTTCGTAAATCCATACTTTTCATATAATGGACGCCCCATATCAGTCGCTTCTAAAGAAATGGCTGTAATTCCTTTGCGTTTCGCCTCTGTCACCAGCATATCCAGCGTTTTATAGGCGATCCCCTTTCTCCTGTACAGAGGTTTGGTATACATATTCATTATATAGGCTTTCTTTCCGCTTGGATTGTGATAAGTTGGCATCACCTGAAAAAAGCTGACGCCACCCGTACCGACAATCTGGTTTTCTGCCAATACTAAATATGCAATGTGCATCCCATTACAAAGCGCATTTTTGTAATAGTCATAAGACTGCCGCCGCACTTCCTCCATATTGGTATCAGCAGAAAGCTTATTGGCAGCACGCAGCACCTCCACTCTTGTTTTTGTTAATATATCGATATCCTCTATCGTTGCCTTTTTGTATATCAGATTCATATCGGTTTCCTCGCCCCAAAATATGTGTCTCGCTGCTTTCTATTATGCAATAGCCTGTTGCTTTTGAAAATAGCTGAATTGGCAAACACATCGGCCCAAGGATAGCTTGAAACGCAGGCTTTCTACTGGGCAGGGCAACAACACAAGCCAAAACAAATCCCGCCGCCTGCGCATTGCAGGGGCGGGATTTTGGTTTGTGGGATGGCAGAAACTTACTGCCAGGTGGCGGTGAGGATGTGCTCACCGGTCATTGTGACGGTGGTTTCCGGGGTGATGATCTGGCCGCTGTATTCCCAGCCGGCGAAGGTCGCGCCCTCCTTGGTGGGGATGGGCAGCGCGCCGTAGGGTTCGCCGTAGGTGACAGTGATCGGGGTATCGTCCCCGGTGCCGCCGGCCAGGTCAAATTTGACCGTGAAGGAGGCCGGCTGCCAGACCGCATAGAGGGTGAACTCCCCTTCCACCTTGCCATACTCAAAGTTCCAGAGGTGGACTTCGGGTTCCGGTGTCGTGCTCCAGCCTTCCAGAATATAGCCGGGGCGGAGGGGGGCTGCCGGTTCTGTCAGGGTTTGCCCGTGCTTTACCTTTTGGGGTTCCACTGTGAGGTCATCAATGCCGGTATCAAACCGGATCGTGAAGCCGTTGTGCAGCGCGCCCCAAATGGTCAGCGCAAGCGCGGCGATAATCATCGCGCCGATGCAGGCATCGAGGATGCGGATCGGCACATCTTTGCTGCCGTAGATGCCGCGCCCGAACCAGCGCTTTTTAACCATCGGGTTTTCTGCCGGGGCTGCGGGTTCAAGGTTTGGCTGGGTGTTCTGCGTTTCGTTGCTCATTATTTCTTGACCAGGTATTTGCGCATATCGATAGAGCAGGCGATCAGGATGATGAGGCCCTTGATGATGTACTGGGTGTTGCCGCTGATGGACAGCATGTTCAGCGCGACAAAGATGATGCGCAGCAGGAAGACGCCGAGCACAATGCCGCTGATTTTGCCGGTGCCGCCAACAAAGGAGACGCCGCCGATGACGCAGGCCGCGATGGCGTCAGATTCATAGTTCAGGCCGGTGTTCGCGGTGTTCGAAGCGATACGGGCGGACTCGATGAAACCTTCGATTCCGTACATGCATCCGGCAAGGGTGTGCACCATCATGGTGGTCATAAAGACATTGACGCCCGAGACATTGGCGGCTTCGGGGTTGGAACCAACGGCGAACATGCTCTTGCCAAAGGTTGTCTTGTTCCAGACAAACCACATGATGATGACGAGCAGCACGGCATAGAGCACATACCACGGCACCGCAACGCTCTGGCCGTTGCCGGTGGGAATGCTGAACATGGTACCGGTGATGAAGTTGCGGTAGGTATCGCTCAAGCCGGAAAGCGGCTGGCCGTTGTTGCCGTTGAGCATGTAGAACTCAAGCAACACGCCGTAGACAATCAGCTGGGTGGCCAGCGTGACGATGAAGGGATGCAGGCTGAATTTTGCGACAAAGAAGCCGTTGACAAGACCAACGATGCCGCCGACAAGGATGACTGCCAGGATAACGACCGGGATCGGCATTTCAGGCAGGTTGTCAAACATCTTGTTGGCCCAATCAGACGCCTGCAGCATTGCGGCCGAGATGGCGGCGGTCAAACCGACGACACGCCCGGCCGAAAGGTCGGTACCGGTCAGGACAATACAGCCGCCAATGCCCAGCGCGATCGGCAGCGAGGAGGCCGCCAGGCTGATGATGTTGACCAGCGAGCTGATCGTGAGGAAGTTCGCGTTGCGGGTTGCGGTAAAGATAACGAAGATGACAAGCAGGATGTAGATTGCATTGTTGAGCAAAGTATCAATGATTTTGCTGCGTTTGTCCCGGGCATCCATCGCCTGGAATTCCGCCCAGCCCTGTTTTATATTGGCAATTGCTTGCATGGTGATTCCTCCTTAGACGTACTTGGCGGCAAGGGTCATAATCTCTTCCTGGGTGGTATTTTTCGCATCGACCTCACCGGCCAGGCGGCCGCCGGACATAACCAGAATACGGTCGCACACACCGAGCAGTTCCGGCATTTCGGACGAAACCATCAGGATGGTTTTGCCGCGGTTGGCCAGATCCAGGATGAGCTGGTAGATCTCATACTTGGCGCCGACGTCGATGCCACGGGTGGGTTCATCCAGCAAAAGGACATCCGGTTCGGTCAGCAGCCAGCGGCCCAGAATAACCTTCTGCTGGTTGCCGCCGGACAGGCTGCGGATCTTGGTTTCCTGGCTGGGTGTTTTGATGTGCATCGATTCGATCGACCACTGGGTATCCTTCTTCATGCTCGGATTGCTGAGCATGACGCCGCCTTTGAGGTGTTTGCGCAGGCTGGAGATGACGGTGTTTTCCCGGATATTCAGGATGCCGAAAATGCCGGTGGCGCGGCGCTCTTCCGTCAGCAGAGCAAAACCGTTTCGTATG
Source organism: uncultured Oscillospiraceae bacterium (assembly GCA_900548355.1). Taxonomy (GTDB): domain Bacteria; phylum Bacillota; class Clostridia; order Oscillospirales; family Ruminococcaceae; genus Gemmiger; species Gemmiger avicola. Next base: position 8,805 of record URKR01000015.1, on the reverse strand, counting down.
CTTTCACGAGAATTGCGGTTGCGGCAAACCTTGCCGTCCAGCTTGATGGTTCCGTCTTTTCTTGTTGCAACGCCGAAGATATTTTCAAGGGTTTCTGTCCGGCCGGAACCATCCAGGCCTGCCAGGCCAAGAATCTCACCGCGGCGCGCCTTGAACGAAACATCCTTGAGCAGCGAATAGCGTGCGGTCAGATGCTCGACTTCGAGGTAGACGTCGCCGGGCTCGTTTGTCTTGGGCGGGAACTGGTTGCCAAGCTCACGGCCGACCATGAGCTTGATGATTGTCGGCATATCGAGTTCCTTGGCCGGGCGGGTATCAACCCAGGTGCCGTCGCGCATGACGGTGATATCGTCGCTGATGCGCAGGATCTCTGCCATCTTGTGGCTGATGTAGATGATGCCGACACCGCGGTCGCGCAGCATATTGATGATGCGGAACAGGTGCTCGACCTCCTCCTCGGTCAGCGAGGAGGTCGGCTCGTCAAAGACGATGACCTTGGAATTATAGGAAACCGCTTTGGCAATCTCGACCATCTGGCGCTGGGAAACCGGCAGCGTGCTCATGATGCGGTGCGGGTCAACGTGGACGTCGAGTTCTTCAAAGATGCGCATCGTTTCCTTGTACATCTTGCGCTCATCCACCATAACGCCGCCGATCAGCGGGTAACGGCCAAGCCAGAGGTTGTCCATAACGCTGCGCTTGAGCGCCTGGTTCAGCTCCTGGTGCACCATCGCGACGCCATTTTCAAGCGCTTCCTTACTGCTTTTGAAGTTAACCTCCCGTCCCTCCAGGCGAATCGAGCCTTCATCCTTTGAATAGATGCCGAACAGGCATTTCATCAAGGTGGATTTGCCGGCGCCGTTTTCCCCCATCAGGGCATGGACGGTTCCTTTGCGGACGGTCAGCGAAACATGGTCGAGCGCCTTGACGCCGGGGAAGGATTTGGAAATGTCTGTCATTTGCAGCAATACTTCATCGCCCATGCATAGCCCTCCTTTTCACCAAATTTTCAGGCTCACCCGAAATCACAGTCCACAATGCCATTATGGATAAGCCCTAACAGGGGGGCGGCTGCTGCATAACACAGCAGCCGCCCCATTGTATCGTTTCAGTATGCGGCGATATTCAATTGTAATCAGCCGGTGTACTCCTGATACGGAATGAAGATCTTGTTGTTGAGGTTGTTGGCGGTATCCTTGGTGTAGGAATCGGTGTTGGCCAGCAGGTCTTCACCGTTGGCAACATTCTGGGCCAGCTGGGCAATGCACTTCGCCATGCCTTCGGCGTCCTGCTTGATGGTACCGGTCATGGTGCCGGCGGCGATCAGCTGCTGGGCGGAATCGGTCGCGTCAACGCCGAAGACCGGGATCGTGGTGGTGCCTTCACCGTTGTTGTAGCCTGCGGCCTGCAGGGCGGTGATGCAGCCTTCGGCCATGTTGTCGTTGTTGCAGATGATGAGCTCGATCATGTTGTTGTTCGCGGTGCTGTACTGGCTCAGGTTGGTCTGCATGTACTCCATCGCAGCCTGCGCGCTCCAGGCGCCGGTCATGTCAAGCTGGTACTTGCTCTCGTTGGAAGAATCGAAGTAGACGAGTTCGGGGTAGCCGTTCTCGGTCAGGATCGCGTTGGCGTCCTCAACCGAATACTGGGTGCGGTAGATAGCCTCGACGTTGGAAGCGTCGCCCATGAACATCGCGTAGGAGATCTGGCCGTCGCCATTGAGGTCTACTGCGTCGTAATTCTCAATCAGGTAGTTGCCGATCATCGCGCCCTGCATGTGGCCGGCCTCGGGGGCGTCGGTGCCGACAAAAGCGATGTTCTGACGGGCGCCAAGCACGGCGCCAACATTGGTGTCTTCTTCCACCGCGCGGTTGAAGAAGATAACCGGGATGCCGGCGGCCTCAGCCTTATCGCAGATCGAGTTGGCGGTATCCGAAGAACCGGAGGTAACCATGTTGACGATCAGCAGGTCGGTGCCGTTCGAAATAGCGGTATCAATATATTCATTCTGGGTGTTCTGCGCGTTGTTGGAGTCATAGTCCTGATAGGTAATGCCCGCGGCCTCCAGCTCGGCGTCCAGCGCGGTGCGCACGCTCGAGATATAGGTATCGGCGTAGGTGTAGTACAGCACCGTGGCGTCAAAATCGCTGCTACCGGCAGCATCCGCCTCCGTGCCTTCCGAGGTTGCGGCTTCCGAAGTGGTCGCTTCGGAAGAGGCAGCTTCCGAAGAAGCTTCCGAAGTGCTGGAACCGTTTCCGCCGCAGGCGGCCAGGCTGAGCGTCATCGCAGCGGCGACGGTCAGTGCAAGAAGTTTTTTCATGGGTTGTTCCCTCCTGTAGATGGGCCGGGCCCAGCCGCAGAAGCCGTATGGCAGATTCACAGCATCCTGCGGCGCAAGGCCGGCTTCGTTTCATCGAAAGCGGGCAAGCCTCCGCTCTCACTCTATCTACATGGTAAAGGAAAATCGCGGAAAGTACAAGGTAAAATTTCACCGATCAAAGGGGTGTTATTTTATTATCTTGTTCAAAACAGAGAAATATCGTCAGCAGTTTTTGTTTATCTTGCCCTATTCAAACGCAAAAAGTACCTTCTGGCTATCCAGTGTAAACATCGTTTCCCGCGTTACTGTGCTTGTCTCTGTATCCTGCAAAACCGGCACGTCGGCCTTCTGGCCAGCAAGCAGCCGGTATGCGCTTTCAACGCCAAGATACCCCATTGCATACGGGTTCTGCACCACCAACGCATCCACCGCCCCGGTTTGCATTGCATCAACAGACGCCACGTTGGAGTCAAACCCGACAAGCCAGATTTCCTCTGTCCGGCCAAGCCGTTCCACCGCCTGCGCCGCGCCGACGGTTGTCGGTTCATTGAAAGCCAGAAGCGCATTGATTTCCGGGTGGTCTTGCAGCATGGCCACAGTGCCTTCACAGGCATCTTCCGCTTCTGCCAGCGTATTGATTACCGAAACAATTTCGGCCCGCCCGGATTCTTCAAAGGCCTCTCTGGCGCCGCGTTCCCGTTCCTGGCCGTTGGCGCTGTTGACATCAAAGTTGACAATCCCAACCTTTACATCTTCCGCCATGGCATCCAGCGCCGCCTGGGCAGCCTGGCGCCCGGCCGCGTAGTTGTCCGTGCCAATGTATGTACTCACGCCATCGGCGTTCACGCCGCTGTCAATCGCCACCACCCGGACGCCGGCCCGGATCGCTTCCTCAATCGCCCCCGCGTTGTTCTCATAGTCGATGGCTGAAAAGACAATGGCTTCCGCTCCCTCTGCAACAGCCTCCTGGACCATCTCATTCTGCGCGGCGTAGTCCTCCTCAGTCTCGGGGCCTGCAATGGAAAGTTCCAGATTGTACTCTGCCGCAGCGGCTTCCGCGCCGGCGAACACTGACCGCCAAAACTCCGTCTCGGTAGATTTGGCCACCAGGGCCACCTGGCGGCGCGTCGCCGGCACTTCTCCCCCCTGGCAAGCGGCAAGCAGACCGGCCAGAACCAGTCCCAACCACAGCTTGCCAAGTGTTTTAAACGTTGGCCGCATCGTTTTGTCCCCCTGTCAATTTGGGCATCCGCACCGTAACGCAGGTCCCTACATCGGGTTCGCTTTCAATGGTCAGCCCGTACGCTTCACCAAAATATATTTTCAGCCGGTCGTTGACATTCTTGATGCCAATGCCTGTGCGGTCGCTCGGCTCATGCGATACAAGCGCCGCCACCTGCTCCGGGTCCATGCCAATCCCATTGTCCCGCACCCGCAGCAGAATATCCGCCCCATCCCGGCAAACCTCCACTTCGATTTTTCCTTCCTCCACAAGCAGATCCAGCCCGTGGGTGATTGCGTTTTCAATCAGGGGCTGCAGTGTAATTTTGTTGCAAAGATAGTCCGTGCAGCTCTCATCCACATGGAACGAATAGGTAAAGCGGTTTTTATATCGGTACTTCTGGATTTGAAGATAACTTTCTGCATGTTCAAGCTCTTTGGCTATCGGAATCAGTTCATGCCCCTTACTGATGCTGATTCGGAACAGCCGCGCAAGGGCATGCACCATCTGCACGGCATCTGCATTGCGGCCACGCTCACACATCCAGGCGATTGAGTCAAGGGTATTATACAAAAAATGCGGGTTGATCTGAGCCTGCAGCGCCTTCAGCTCGGTTTTGCGCAGGTTTACTTCCTCCTCACGCACGGTAGACATCAGTTTTTGAATCCGTTCGACCATATGGCCGAACGAATCGGAGAGTTCCTGCACTTCCCGTGTACCGCCAACCGGCCGGTAACTGAAATGGTCTGCATCCTTTTCAAAGTTTTCCATCGCTGTTTCCAGCCCCCGCAGCGGCCGCCCCAGCAAATGAGAAAGCAGCCCGCTGGCCAGCAACGCCACCCCCAGCGCAACGCCGGCCAGCAGCAGCGCCAACTGCATCGCCCGGTTCACGCTGCGGCCAACCACCTCATCGACATAGCTGACGCCAACCACCCGCCACCCGCTGCGGCCGACGCTGTGCAGGCTGTAAATGCAGGTATCCTCTACATAACTGCCGTCCGGCAAGGTCTTCAGCCTTGTGGTTTCCTCGCTCTTAAGACCGGAATACAGCAGCTGTTGCTGCGGATGGTAGATAATGTTTCCTTCCGTATCCATCAGGAAACAATAACCGTGCGGGCCAATACCCACATTGTTGATGTAACTGGAAATATTGGAAAAGCTCAGGTCCAGCGAGACCCAGTCCGCCGCCCCCTGGCCCGGCATGCGGGCCGCCATTGTCACAACCCAAGGGTAATATCCTTCAAAAATAGTTTCCACATGCGGCGCCGTGATATAGAATTCCGCCCCTTCTGCAACACGCGCAGCATCAAAGGAAAGGTTCTCATGAATTGTTTCCCTCGGCGTCCGGTCCAGCGCCCAGCAGGCAAGCATCTGTCCCCTGTCCGTATAGCTTGTGATTGCCACAACCTCCGGGCGTACTTCCAGCAAAGCGGAGAGAAGTTCTTTCCTGCTGGGGTAATCCTGCTGCATAGAGGAAACCACCAGTTCCAGGGTCTGGTTCATCCCCTGCAGGTAATCCTCCACCGTAGTTGTCACCTGCGAAACCGCCTGTGCGCTATTGGTTACAGCCGTCTGCACCATGGCGCGGCGGTATGTTGCCAGGAATACCAGAATGCAAATGCAGAGGACAACCGCCACCACCCCCACAACCATCCCCACCAGGATGGTTGTGATCCGGGGTGTTTTCCATCTGCGGCCGGCCGGGTTCATCGTGTTCCTTCGGCCTGTGCCGAGTGTTGGCGGCGCAATGCATTTGGCGACACGCCGCTATATTTTTTGAAGCAATAACTGAAATAGTGTTGATCCAGATACCCGCACTGGCGTGCGATATCCTGTATTTTTAACGAACTGGTCAGCAGAAGCGTGCGGGCGGCCTCCATCCGTTTGCGGATCAGGATATTGATAAAAGTTTCCCCCGCATATTTTTTTATTACCGCGCTCAGATAATTGGGGCTTACTTCCAGCATGCCGCTGAGCGATACAAGAGAAAGATCGGCATCCATATAATGTTGATCAAGCGCCTGCAGCGCGCGGCGGCAAAGCAGGCTGCCGCCCTTGTCTGCCGGGCGCAGGTCGCCAATAAACCGCGCCCCATTTTCCTGCGGGTCACGGCTGCGCAGCGCTTCCATCGCTTCGCGATAGGCTGCGTGCAAGCCGATGAGACGGTCCGTCTGCCGGCTGACGCCAAGGCAGCAGCCAAGCCCCAGCACACGGGCCGCCACTTGTGGAATTTCATCCGCCAGGATATGCAGGTATTCTTCAAAATCAGACGGGTTTCCCAGCAGCACGGTGATCACCCGCCCCACGCTGAAAAAGCAGGCATGGCGCAGATATTTGCCTGCAACAGTGTCCACCGCCGCAACGAACGAGGGACGGGTCACATTGTTGCCGGCCCCATCCACCAGACTGGCCACCAGAACCACATAATGCGGGGTATCTTCCGCATCGCGCAGCAACCCGCACTGCCGCGCGTAAACCAGCGCCTGAGTTTCAAGTCCGGCTTCCTGCGCACTGTAATCGTCAAGCACAAGCGGCATCAAAAAAGCGCTGCGGGCATCCTGTTCCGCAAAAGCGGCCGTAGCCTGACGCAGCACGGCAAACCGATCGTCGATTTTCTGGCGAATGCTGCGCAGTTCGGCGGCCAGACCGTCAATGGTCAATGGTTTGAGCATATAGCTGATGATGTTGTATTGAATAGCCTGTTTGGCATATTCAAAGTCATCATACCCGCTCAGGAACGCAATGTTGATGACTGGACGGATCTCCCGTACCTGACGCGCCAGTTCAATCCCCGAGATGAAGGGCATGCGGATATCTGTCAAAAGCAGGTCGGGCTCTTTTTCCTCCACCAGCTCCAGAGCGTCCAAACCATTGCTGGCGCTGCCGACCAGCCGGAACCCCAGCTCTTCCCACGGTACCATACTGCAAACCGATTCACGGAGCTCGTCTTCGTCATCCGCCACCACTACGCTATAGAGTGTACGTTCCTGCAGATTTTGCATGCTTTGCCTCTTTCTGTGAAAAACCGGAACGGAATGCACAACGGCCATCCCCGGCCTTCCTTGACTCCCTGTTTTGTACCATTGTAACATAGGATTCCCGTTCGCGCAATCTACAGCTTTTTCAGTTCAGAAGCTTTAGTGTAGAGCTCCAATACATATTGGACAGAAGAGCAAGTAAAAGCAAATAAAAAGTAGAAGGACAGAGCCTTCATAGGGTGTAGTTAAGTTGCGACACCAACAAACCCAAAAAGGAGCTCTGTCCCTCATGAGTAAGAGTATAACACAAGACATGCGGTATCGGCAATCTCTAATGCAGTATGCAGCCAAATATGGCGTTTGCTTGGTTGCCAGACCAGCTTTATTCTAGCACAGGAGGTTCTTTCTCTTCACTAAAGTATTTTTTATCCACCCCCAGTTGAACTGGGGGTTTTATCATGCCTATTCGGCGCCAAAAAGGCGGCCCCGGCCGCGGAGAGTTCCGCAGACGGGGCCGCCTTTGTATGGGTTAAAGGATAGGGACAAGGGAAGCGTGACAGCTTAAAAATGACGGAAGAAGAAGAAATACAGCACCAGTGCAATCACCGCAAAGATGCCCAGCAGCGCCGGGATGAACACGGCCAGCGCCGCCAGAATCATCGCCAGGCGGTCCCCCTTTTCGAGCGGGGCCTCCTCGAGCGTTTTGGCAAAGCGTTCCTCGGCCTTTTTGGGGTCGGTCATGACGCGTTTGAGCTTTTTTTGAAAGAACATCGCTGTTTTCCTTTCTCCGTATCTGCCCGGGCGGGCAGGGGGTTCACTCACTCAATCACTTCGCCGGTGGGGGCGTTGTTTTCGTGCAGCGGGAAGTGGCAGGCCACCCAATGGTTTTCGCCGATTTCGCGCCACTCGGGAACTTCGTGTTTGCACTTTTCCTGGCAGTAGCGGCAGCGGGTGTGGAACTTGCAGCCGGACGGCGGGCTGACCGGGCTGGGAATATCGCCCTCGAGCAGGATGCGCTCGCGGCCGCCGTTGTTTTCCTCGGTGGTGGGGATGGCCGACAGCAGCGCCTCGGTATAGGGGTGCAGCGTGTCGCTGAACAGCGCCTCGGCGTCCGCCAGTTCGACGAGATTGCCCAGGTACATGACGGCGATGCGGTCGCTGATGTACTTGACGACGCTGAGGTCGTGGGTGATGAACAGGTAGGTCAGGCCCGCCTTTTTCTTGAGGTCGGACAGCAGGTTCAGAATCTGGGACTGGATGGACACGTCCAGGGCCGAGACCGCCTCGTCACAGACGACGAACCGGGGGTTGAGCGCCAGGCTGCGCGCAATGCCGATGCGCTGGCGCTGACCGCCCGAGAACTGGTGCGGGTAACGGTTGAACATGTAGGTATCCAGGCCGCACTCCTGCATGACCTTGAAGATGTACTCCTTCATGGCGGGGTCATTCTTTTTGAAGATACCGTGGGAGGTCAGGCCCTCGCCGATGATCTGGCCCACCGTCATGCGGGGGTTGAGCGAGGAGTACGGGTCCTGGAAGATCAACTGCAGGTCCTTGCGCAGCACACGCATCTGCTCAGGGGTCTGCTCTTTCAGGTTGATGGCCTTGCCGTCCTTGTGGTAGATGATGTCGCCGTGGGTCTGCGGGTAAAGCTGCAGGATCGTGCGGCCCAGCGTCGACTTGCCGCAGCCGGATTCGCCCACAAGGCCCAAGGTCTCGCCCTCGTAAATATCCAGCGTGATGCCGTCGTTGGCGCGGACATAGCGCTGCTTTTCACGGAGCTTGGTCTTTTTCACCGGGAAGTACTGCTTGACATCGCGCACTTCCAAAAGGACTTTGCGGTCCTTGTTCTCATTTTGCATTTTGTTGTCTCACCGCCTTTTCCGGATAGAAGCAACGTACCTGATGGTTGGGGCCCACCTCGGTCAGTGGGGGTTCGGCCTCCAGGCATTTCTGGGTGCAGTACTTGCAGCGGGGCGCGAACTTGCAGCCTTTGGGCAGGTACAGGGGGTTGGGCACCGCGCCGGGGATCGCGTCGAGGCGCTTGCCCTTGGGGGTGTTCAGGCGCGGAATCGAGATCATCAGGCCCTCGGTGTAGGGGTGCGAGTAGACCGACTTGTGGAAGATTTCCTTTGCGTCGGCCTTCTCGACGATCTGGCCGCAGTACATGACCGCGACCTCGTCGGCCATCTCGTGGATGACGCCCAGGTCATGGGTGATGAACAAAATCGAGGTGCCGGTCTGGCGCTTGAGGTCGTTCATCAGTTTAAGGATCTGCGCCTGGA
>URKR01000014.1 GCA_900548355.1 uncultured Oscillospiraceae bacterium | reverse complement strand
CAATACTACGATTTACAACACGGCGCTTTATATGAGATTGAGCCGGGACGATGAACTGCAAGGAGAAAGCGGGAGTATTCAGACACAACGCATGATGCTCCGGCAATATGCCGCCGAGCATGGCCTGAATGTCATAGATGAATATATCGACGATGGATGGTCTGGAACGAACTTTGACAGGCCGGATTTTCAGAGAATGATTGATGACATTGAGGACGGGAAAATCAACTGCGTTGTTACGAAGGATTTATCCCGCTTAGGCAGAAACTACATTCTGACCGGCCAATACACGGAAATCTACTTTCCCAGCAAAGGCGTCCGCTATATCGCTGTCAATGACAATGTGGACACCATCAACGGAGAGAATGAGCTTGCCCCATTCCTCAACATTCTGAATGAAATGCACGCCCGCCAGACCAGCAAAAAGGTAAAAGCGGCCATGCGGACACGGTTTGCAAATGGCGCACACTATGGAGCCTATGCCCCGCTGGGCTATGTCAAAGACCCGGATAAGAAAGGCCATCTTTTGATTGACCCGGAAACAAGGTGGATTATCGAAAAGATTTTTGACCTTGCCGTTCATGGCCGGGGAGCCGCCAGCATTACACGGATTTTGGTCGAAGAAAAAGTACCTACTCCCGGCTGGCTGAATTTCCAGAGATACGGCACTTTCGCAAATATCTATGCCGGAGCGCCGGAGGAAAAAGCCTATGCGTGGACGATAGCGCAGGTAAAAAGTATTCTGAAAGAGGAAACCTATATCGGACACAGCGTCCACAATAAGCAGACCAACATTTCATTCAAAAACAAGAAGAAAGTACGCAAGCCAAAAGAGGAATGGTATCGTGTGGAGAACACCCACGAAGCGATTATTTCCGAAGATGTGTTCCGTCAAGTACAGGAGCAGATTTGCAACAGGCGCAGACGGCAGAAGAACGGCACAACGCAGATATTTTCCGGGCTGGTAAAATGTGCGGACTGCGGCTGGTCGCTGGCCTACGGTGTGAACAGCCAGAACAAAAATCCCTATGCACACTACCATTGTAGCAAGTACGGGCAAGGATTGCACCAGTGTTCCATGCACTATATCCGCTATGATGTGCTTTACGCCTATGTCCTTTCCCGTCTGCAATACTGGTCTGTGCTGGCACAGCAGGATGGGGACAAACTTCTGAAACGGCTACTTAACGCCAGCGACAAGGAACGCAATACCGCAAGGAAGCGGCAGACAGCCGAATTGAAAAAGGCGGAAAAGCGCAAAGCAGAAGTAGACACCCTGTTTGCAAAAATGTATGAGGACTGGTCTGCCGGACGCATTACAGAATACAATTTCAATATGCTGTCCGAAAAGTATCAGGGCGAACAGCGAGAATTGGACGCAAAAATTGAACGGCTTCACGAAGCGATGGAGGCCGCCACCCAGACAGCGGTTGACGCTGAAAAGTGGATAGGTCTGATGAAACAGTATGTCAATCCCACAGAATTGACGGCTGAACTTCTGAATACGCTGATTGAAAAAATCCTTGTCCATGAAGCGGTCAAAGGTGAGGACGGAAGCCGGGAACAGGAGGTAGAAATCTTCTACCGCTTTATCGGCAAAATCGAATGACACATCTTGAGATACCCAACAATATCTTTAACTAAGGGAAACTGGTTTGAGCCTGCCCGACATTTCGCTGCTGGAACCGCTGGCCGGCACGCTGGGGGTGACGGTTGCCGAGCTGCTGCACGGCGAGCGGCTGGACGCCCCTCTGCCGCCCCGGCAGGTCGAAGCGCTGGTGACCGGGGCTGTGCAGCTGGGCCAGGCGCAGCGCCCGGTTGATGGCGCACGGCGGCTGCGGTGGCTCCGCATCTGGGCCGGCACACTCGGGATTGCGGCTGTCGAAGTTGTGGCGGCCGGCTGGTTGACCGGCCAGAATCCGCTGGCCCTTCTGTCGGAAACCGCCGGCGGCACCGCGCCGCTTGTGCTGGGGTTGGCGGGGTTTGCGGGGCTGCTGTTCTGCCTGCTGGAAGACCAGCTGCCCGCCTACTACGACGAATACGCCGTGCCGGGGTACATGCGCGGAGCCTTCCATATGCGGCTGCCCGGCGTGCGGTTTACCAACCGCAACTGGCTGCCGGTGCGGCGCGCGGGGTTCGGGGTGTCGGTCGGGGTGCTGGCCGGGTACCTGCCGGCTGTGCTGGTTCTGCAGGCGGCTTTCCCCACCCTGCCGCTGATGTTCTGGCCGGCGCTGAGCCTGACCGTGCTGCTGGGCGGGCTGTTCAGCGGCATCTCTTTGGCTGCACTGCGCCACGCCGAGACACCGCCCACCGGCCGCGCCCTGGCCAAAGCCCTGGCCTGGCTGGTTGTGCTGCTCGTGTTCATCTGGGGGATGTATGGCGGGGCGGCCGCGCTCACCGGCTATCTGGCCGGCGGCAGCTGGCAGGGGCACGCGCTTTCGGGCAGCAGCAGCCAGCTGTTCTGGTTCAGCCACCGCATCGACGGCGGCTGGAGCGCGCAGTACATGGCTTTCACCGGTTACAAAACGCTGCAGATTGCGGGTGAAGGGACGCTGACCATTGAGGCAACGACGATTGCCGGCAACCTGACCGTGCAGCTGACCGGCCCCGATGGCGAAGTCCTTTTGGACGAAACGACCGATACCGACGCCGTCTGGCAGTTGGAAGCCCCCAACGCCGTGCAGCTGACCGTGATTGGCAAAGGGCACAGCGGCGCAGTGAAAGCGCAGTATGCCGGGCTGTGATTTGTTCACGTTCACACAAAATTAACAGGCTGGTCATTTGACAGATTGTACAACAAAGTGTATAATTAAAGTAGCTTTTTCTTCCCAAATGCGGTATTTCGGCCCGGGCAGGGCGCGGCGGTTGCTGCGCCTTACCTGGGCACGTTTGCCGGGTATGTGATGCTGTTTTGAGAAATCGTAAAAGATGAACGGAGGGCCAGCTGATGAGTGAATACGCCGCGATTGAAAAGGAAGCCAAGGGCTTTACCGACCTTTGTGTACGCAATGACCAGATCGACCCCGCCCTGTTTGACAAACTCGGCGTCAAACGTGGGCTGCGCGACAAGGACGGCAAAGGCGTGCTGGCTGGTATCACCAACATTTCCCGCATTGATGCGTTTGAGCAGCGGGACGGCAAGAAAGTTCCCTGTGAAGGCAAACTGTGGTACCGCGGGTACAATGTGTATGATTTGATCCGCGGTTTGCGCGGCAAGCGCTATGGCTTTGAAGAAGCCGCCTATCTGCTGCTGCTTGGCGACCTGCCCTCGGCCGATCAGCTTGCAGAGTTCACCAGCACCCTGGTCAAATGCCGCGACCTGCCGACCAACTTTATCCGCGATGTCATCATGAAGGCGCCGAGCAAGGATTTGATGAATTCGCTGACGCGCAGCGTACTGACGCTTGCCTCCTATGATGATTCGGTCGGTGACAACAGCCTGCAGACCCAGCTGGAACAGTGCCTGAAGCTTATCAGCGTTTTCCCGATGCTGGCGGTGTACGGGTACCACGCTTACAATTATTATGTCAATGAGAGCAGCATGTATATCCACCGCCCGCAGGCGGACCTTTCCACAGCGGAAAACTTGCTGCAGATGCTGCGCCCCGACCGCAGCTATACCCCGCTTGAGGCGCATGTGCTGGACATTGCGCTGCTTTTGCACATGGAGCACGGCGGCGGCAACAACTCCACCTTTACCACCCGCGTCGTAACTTCTTCGGGGTCGGACACCTACTCGGTCATGGCGGCGGCGCTTTCCAGCCTGAAAGGCCCCAAGCACGGCGGCGCCAACATTAAAGTCATGGAGATGTGCGACGACATCCGCGCCCATGTCAAGGATGTTGCCGACGACGACGAACTGAAAGCCTACCTTTCCAAGATTGTGGATAAGGAGGCCTTTGACCGCAAGGGCCTGATCTACGGCATGGGCCACGCGGTCTACTCTCTGTCCGACCCGCGCGCCGTTGTCTTCAAAGGGTTCGTACAGCAGCTGGCCGAAGCCAAGGGCCGCAAGAAAGACTTTGATTTCTACAATGCGATCGAGCGCCTGGCCCCCCAGGTTATTGCCGAAAAGCGCCACATCTACAAAGGCGTTTCGACCAACGTTGACTTCTACAGCGGCTTTGTCTACAACATGCTGGACATCCCGGTCGAGCTGTACACCCCGATCTTCGCGGTTGCCCGCATTGTCGGCTGGAGTGCCCACCGCATGGAAGAGCTTGTCAATGTGGACAAGATCATCCGCCCCGCCTACGAAAGCATTATGCAGACGCGGGAGTACAAGCCGCTTGAAGAGCGGTAACCCCCGCGGTGAAACCGCAGAAAAAGGAAGGTGGCTCGTGTGCCTGACGGTGCGCGAGCCACCTTCCTTTTGCATTAGGCCGCATCTCCCTGCCTGGACACCGACAGCACAATTCCCATCTCGCCGAGCAGCATGAGCAAGCTGGTGCCGCCGGAGGAGAAAAACGGCAGGCTGATGCCGGTGTTCGGGATGGTGTTGGTGACAACCGCGATGTTGAGCACGGCCTGCAGAATCACCTGGGTGACAAACCCGACGACGAGCAGCGCGCCGAACTTATCCCGCGCCCGAACCGCAATGACCATGCCGCGCAAAAACAATGCCAGAAAAAGCAAAAGGACCGCCGCCGCACCGACGAAGCCGAGTTCCTCACACAAGATCGAGAAGATAAAGTCATTCTGCGGTTCGGGCACATAGAGGTATTTCTGCCGGCTGTTGCCAAGCCCGAGCCCGACCGCCCCGCCCGAAGCGATGGCATACAGGCTCTGGATCGTCTGGTGGCCTTCGCCGAGCGGGTCGGCAAACGGGTCAAGCCAGGAGGAGAGCCGGCTTGCCGCGTAGGGCACAAGATCGGGCAGAAACAGCACGGCCGCCGCAATCGCCGCCGCGCCGCCTACCGCGGCCAGGCCAAACCACTTGAGCCCGGTCCCCCCGATGAACATGAGCACCGCCCCGATGCCGAGGATCAGCACGGTGCCGGACAGATGCGGTTCAAGCAGCATGAGCACCGCCACGCAGCCGAGCACAAGTGCAAACGGCAGCACGCCGGTCGAGAAGGTTTTCATCCGGTCATGATTGAGCGAGATGATGTGTGAAAAGACGAGCACGACGCTGAACTTGGCGATTTCGCTCGGCTGCAGGGTGCCAAGGCCGGGCAGCACGATCCAGCGCTTGCAGCCGTTATACTCCGGCATGAAGAGCACGATGACGAGCAGCGCAAGCGATATGCCGAGCAGCGGCCAGGCCAGCTTGTGCCAGATGTGATAATCAATACGGGAGGCCATATACATCGCCACAGCACCGAGCGCTGCAAAGAGCAATTGTGGCCGGATATAGGTGTAGGCATCGCCGCGGCGGTAGAGCGCGACGGCATACCCGGCCGAATAGAGCATGAGCAGCCCGAAGCTGAGCAGAGCAAGCAGAATGGCCAGAAATGGCAAATCAAACGCGGGCAGCGCCTGCCCCCGCCGCTTTTGCAGCGCCGCCAGCGCCCCCGGCGCCGAAAACACAGACATACAAAATCCCCCTCCCCTGCTGTAGAGATAGTATATGCAGAGGGAGGGGGAATCTTGCCACACTGGCAAACAATAAAGAAAGCAATCAAAAATTCGGTATTCCAAGGCCGTTTTTTGAACGCAGTGCGGCCGTGCGATCCGCCCTTTGTTTTCTTTCTTATTTCGCAATCGCACGTCCCTGCGGCAGCAGGGCCACGGCATCGCGCAGAATTGTCAGCGGGTTTTCGCCGGTATAGACGCGCAGGGCGATGCCGGGACGGCCGATGGCCTGGTAGCGCACGCGGTTGGGCATTGCTTCGAGCAGCGGGCCGAGCTGCGCCGGGCCGACCACGTCGGAGTAGAGCAGCAGATCTGCCCCGCGCTGCACAATCTCGGCAATGCCGGCCCGGGCCGCCGTAACCCGTACAAGGGATACATCGACAAGCCCCTGCACGCTTTTCGGCGGGTCGCCGTAGCGGTCGATGAGCTCGTCGAGCACATCCTCGGCGTCCTCGGCCGTCTCGATCGCGGCAATCCGCTTGTAGGCTTCGATCCGGCCGGCCGCGTCGGGGATGTAGGTTTCGGGCAAAAAGGCATCGACCGTGATATCGACAAGGCAGTCGCTCTTGTCCGGTTCGGGCGCTTCGCCGCGGGCGGCTGCAATCGCCTGGCCGAGCATCTTGACATAGAGGTCGTACCCGACCGCCTCCATATGCCCGCTCTGGCTGTGGCCGAGCATACTGCCCGCGCCGCGAATCTGCAAGTCCCGCATCGCGATGCGGAACCCTGAGCCGAAGGCCGTGAACTCCCGAATGGCCGAAAGCCGCTTGGCTGCGATCTCGGTCAGCACTTTATCGCGCTGGAAGGTGAAGTAGGCGTAGGCTTTGCGGGCCGAGCGCCCGACCCGGCCGCGGATCTGGTAAAGCTGCGAAAGGCCCATGCGGTCGGCGTTTTCAATAATCAGGGTGTTGCAGTTGCGCACATCGACGCCGGTTTCGATCAAGGTTGTGCAGACCAGCACATCGATCTCGTCGTCGAGCAGCTGCTGCCAAACCGTCGAAATCTGTTCCTCGGTCATCTTGCCGTGGGCGATGCCGACCCGCGCGCCGGGGGCCATCTTGCCGACCCGGGCCGCACATTCCTCGATCGTCTCGACCCGGTTGTGCAGGTAGTAGACCTGGCCGCCGCGGGCGAGCTCCTTGCGGATCGCCTCGGAGAGGATGCCCTCGTCATACTCAAGCACATAGGTCTCGACGGGCTGGCGCTCGGTCGGCGGCTGTTCAATCGTTGACATATCCCGGATGCCGGAGAGCGCCATATTGAGCGTGCGCGGGATCGGGGTGGCCGAGAGGGTCAGCACATCGACCCCGACGAAGGCTTCCTTGAGCTTTTCTTTGTGTTTGACGCCGAACCGCTGTTCCTCGTCGATGATGACAAGGCCGAGGTCGCGGAACTTGACGTCGTCCGAGAGCAGGCGGTGGGTGCCGACAACGATATCGACGGTGCCGTCACGCAAACCGCGCAGCGTCTCCTTCTGTTCGCGCGCGCTGCGGTAGCGCGAGAGCAGGCCGATGCGGATCGGGAAGGCCTCCATGCGGGCCATCGCGGTGTTGAAGTGCTGCCAGGCCAGGATCGTCGTCGGGGCCAGGATCGCACACTGCTTGCCGCCCATCACGCATTTGAAGGCCGCGCGCAGCGCAACTTCAGTCTTGCCGACGCCGACGTCGCCGCAGACAAGCCGATCCATCGGCCAGGGCTGTTCCATATCCTGCTTGATCTCGGCCGCGGCGGTCAGCTGGTCGGGGGTTTCATCGTAGGCAAAGCGCTGCTCAAAATCGCCCTGCCAGGTATCGTCGGGCGGGAAGGCGTAGCCGTGGGCCTGCTTGCGGCGGGCGTAGAGCTCGATGAGTTCTTTGGCCATCGCCTCGGTCGCGGCGCGCACCCGCTTGCGGGTTTTCGTCCACTCGCCGCCGCCCAGCCGGCTCAGCTTGACCTTGTCTGAATCGCCGGGAGCCGTATAGCGGGAGAGCAGGTCGAGCTGGGTGACCGGGACGTAGAGCACGTCCTTTTTGTCGTATTCGATGCGCAGGTAGTCCTTGGTGACGCCCTGCACCTCCATGCGCTGGATGCCGGCATACCGGCCGATGCCGTGGTTCTGGTGGACGACGAGGTCGCCGGGGGTGATGTCGGTCAGGCTGTTCAGCGCGTCCTTCATCCGCTTGGGCTTGCGCTTTTGGGCCGAACTCTGCCCGAATGCGCGGGCCGAGAGCACCGCGTAGTTCGCAAACGGCAGCTCGCACCCGGCCGAAAGATGCCCGGGCAGCACCTGCACCTGGCCTTTGGCCGCCGGGGCCGAAGGGTCGGTGGTAACGGCGAAGCCCTTGGCGCGCAGGTCCTGTGCCAGGCCGGCCGCCGCACGCTCGGTGCCGGCGAGCACCGTAACGCAAAGGCCGCGGCCGGTCATGGGGCGCAGGTCATCGACAAGCGCGGAAACCTCGCCGCCCCAGGCCGGCAGGCTGTGGGCCGTCGCGTTGATCAGCTCTTTGAGCGGCTGGTCAGGCAGGCTGCGGGCAAAGTTTTCGGCCAGCACTGTGCGGCAGCGCCCGGCCTGGGCGTGCAGCCAGCCGGGTTCGGCGTAGAGCTTGTCCAGCCCGGCGCAGAGCACGCCGTCCTCAAACAGACCGCGCAGCTCTTCGCTGCGGCGGTAGGCGGTCGCGCGGTCAGCCTCCCGGATCGAGGCCGGTTCCTCGATCAAAAGCAGCGGGTCGTCGAGATGATCGAGCAGCGTGGCCGGGGCCGGATACCGCACGGCGAGGTATTTGTCCATCGAGGGCGGCAGCATCCCGGCGTCGAGCTGGGCAAGATCGGGGGCCATGACGGCCTCCATCGCGGCGCGCTTTTTGCCGCGCTGCTTCTTGAGGTAGGCGCGCAGCGCCGCGGCGGCTTCCTCCGGCGCGCCGAAGAGCACCTCCCGCGCGGGGCTGACGTGGATTTTTGTGAGCGGTTCGTCCCGGCGCTGGGTGGCCAGGTCAAAGCTGTGCATCGTATCGATCTCGTCGCCCCAGAACTCGAGCCGGGCGGGCTTGTCCATATCGGGGGCAAACAGGTCGAGGATGTCGCCGCGGATCGAGAACTGGCCCGGCCCCTCGACCCGGTCGCGCCGGACATAGCCGGCCCCGAGCAGCAGGGCGGTGATCTCCTCCCGCGTGAGCAGGTCGCCGGGGTGCAGCGTGCGGGTGTTGGCAAGGAAGTCGGCGCGCGGGGTGGTGAACTGGGTCAGCCCCTCACTCGGCACGCAGACGGCCGTCAGCCGACCGCCGGCCAGATCGCCGAGTACGGCCAGCCGGCGGTACTCATACTCACGGTTGGCGCCCTCGATCGGGCGCAGCAGATAGTCCCTGGCCGGGAACACGGCCGCCGCCACCCCGAGGGTGTTGAGGTCGGCCGCAAACCGGGTGGCCTCGGCCTCGCCGGGGGTGACGATGCAGAGCGGCCTGCCCAGGCTGCGGTGCAGCGCCGCATACACGAGCGCCCGCCCCGCCGCCGGCAGCCCAAACAGCGCGCAGGCCCCCGCCCCGGACAGGGCGAGGGAGAGTTTTTTATATTCCGATGTTTTGAGAAAATTTTCGTAGAACATAGCAGAAAATGTGCGGAAAACCGCCGTAAAAAGCAGGAGGGGGGTGGAAAACTCCGAACTTTCAATTCACATCTTTCTCACCGGCGCGTCGATGCGTTCGAGCCCCCAGCTGCGCCAGGCCCAGCAGGTATCCTGCCCGCCGGCAGTGCGGATGGCGAGGGTTCCGTCGTCCTCAACCGCCCAGGTTGCAACCTGCGGGTCGAGCCCGCTTGACATCCAGAACGGCTGCACGCCGTCCGGCTGCCAGTCGTAGAGAAAGATGTGCTGGGTATAGACCCGGCCGGCTGCGTCCGCTTCGCGCCAGAACGGCCGGCTTGGACCGTAGAACCCGCGCCGCCAGACCAGCAGCGCGAGCTCGTCGGCCCCGTCGGCGTCCAGGTCGCCGGTCAGCGCGCCGGTCACCCGCCAGGCGGGGTCGGCCTGCCAGAGCGTCGTTTCGCCGTCGGTCACCGCAAAGCCGCCGGCGGCCGAAAGCTGCCAGCCGAACGCCCCGGCCGGCGTCTGCCAGGTACCGGCCGCCGGGGCGGCGGGCAGGCGCGGGTCACCGGGGCGGGCCAGCACAGCCGCCAGCAGCACAAGCAACGCAGCGCCGGCCGCGGCCAGCCGCCGGCGGGCGTTATCATCCCATGTCATAGGTAGTCAGCAGCGTGGCGTCCCGGCTCCATTCGACCGGCTGCGGGCGATTCTGCGGCTCAACAAAACCGATGTTTTCATCAAAGCTCAGGCCGAGCTGCGCCTGCCATTCTTCGTCGGTCAGCCGCTCGTCCATCGGCTGGGCGAACTGGTAGAAGCCGAACACCGTGCCGCTCGCCAGCCGCGGGCTGCCGTCCACCTCGACGACGACATAGATCGTCTGGATGCCGGTGCCGACCTGCAGCACGCTGCCGTTCGGGTCGGTCGCGACGTCGGCCACCAGGGCGGCCGGCATCTGCATCGGGGTATAGATGCCGGCGGCTTCATCGGCGACGGCCTCGGTCCAGAAATGCTCGAGCTGGCCGCCAAAGCTGCGGATCAGCTCAAACTCCTCGTCGGTGGGCAGTTCGCCGCGCAGCTCCTTCTCGGCAATCGTCATGAGCTGGCGGTTCAACTCGGCCATTTTGGCCAGGTCGGCGGCCTGGGTATCGCTGAGCAGCCCCAGCGCGTCCAGCCCGTTTGCCGTCGCGGTGCACAGCGCCGAGAGCTTGCCGAACACGGCCGGCTCTGCTTCGACATAGCCGCGGTCATCCACCGGCTCGATTCCGCCGCCGCCCATCTCGGCATAGACCTGCTTGGCGTAGAGCGCGGTATCGTGCTTGAGTTCGGCCCAGCTGCCCAGCATCGTCGCAAGGTCTTTCTTGGCCCAGGCTTCAGACTGCATATACTGCGGCCAGCCCTCGCCCTTTTCCTCGGCCAGCGGGCGCAGCGCGTCGAGCCAGGCCGCGTAGAGGCTCGCCGACCAGGTCTCGGCCGGGGCTTTTTCCAGCGCGGCGCGCAGCGATTCAAGGTTTTCGGTGTAGCCGGGGTAGGCGGCCGCGCCCTGTTCGGTCAGGATTTGCAGCGCCGTGTCCGAGCCGAACGCGGCCGGCAGGTCGAGCGCGTCGGGCAGCATCCGCTGGCTGCCGGCTTCGTCGGGCTGGACGGCCGGGTAGATCAGCTGCTGGAACACCGCCGCATCCAGCGTGAACCGCTGGCCCAGAAAGCGGAAGCCGGCCGTCGCCTCGTCGCGATCCTGCCCGTCCCAGATCGGCATCGAGTTGATCGCCGCCGGGGCGAGCTGTCTGGCCTGCTGCTGGAAGGCCGCGAAGGCTTCGGGTTCGCCGGGCAGGGCGGCGGTTTCGGGCAGCGCGCCGTAGGCTGCTTCAATCAGCGGCAGGTAGTCGGGCGCAACGGCGTCGTCGCTGACGCCGGCAAAGAAGACGGTCACGGCGTAGATGCGATCCCAATCGGCCTGCACGCCGGCCTGCTGCAGCCCCAGGCAGAGCAGCAGCGCGCTGCGGGTCGCGTCGGTGTCGGCCGCGCGGAAGGTCAGCCGGCCGTAGTACATCATCGCCTTAAAATAGCGCTCGAGCGTCTCGTTGCCGGCATAGTAGCTGCGCGGGATGTACTGGGTGTAGTCCTCCATCACGCCGTCGGCCGCCGTGCTGCCCAGGTTCATGACCGGCGAAAGCGCGATACCGGCCGCCCCGTCGATCATCGCAAGCTCGGCGGCCACCGGCTCGGCGACCGATTCGGGCACGGCCGCGGCCGGGTCAAGCAGGCTGACCCCGACCGAGAAGAAGGCCAGGTTGCGCCGGGCCGCGTTCTCCCAGTCGGTGCCGGCCAGCTCGTCGAGCTGGGCCTGGCTCTGCTGCTGCATCGCGGTGCTCAGCGCCAGCAGCCGCGGGGCGAGCTCGGCTTCCTCAACCTGCTTTTGCAGATAGAGGAAGTAGAGGTGGTAGGTATGGAGCATGGAATCGACGGTGACAAAGTTCGGGCTGTAGCTGTAGCGGTTGCGCTCATACAGGCTGTAGAACTCGTATTCGTTGGTCTGCACCGTGATAAAGCCGTTTTCGCGCAGCGCCGCGCGGGCTTCCTCGCTCCAGTAGGCAAGCTCGTCGGCATTGGCGAGGTTCGAGAAATCGTCGGCGATGGCAAAGGCCGGCACGTTCGGCACAAGGTCGGGGTCGTAGAGGGTCTCCATCTCGCCGAGCAGGCTCGGCAGCGCCGCGGCCGAGACAACCGGCGTTTCGGCCGCCGGCGTCGGGGCGGCGGTGGCGGCGGGGGTGGGCTGCGGGGCGGCAGATGTGGCGGGTTCCGGCTGCGCACAGCCGAAAAGCCCGGCCAGCAGCGCGCCGGCCAGGCAGAGGGAAAGGACACGTCGTTTCATCCAAAAGACCTCCTTTTCGTTGCGGATTCAGGGATTAGCACAACGGCGGGAATCCCCGCCGGAGCGGACAGGGGGAAACCGAGAGGCGGAAAGGATTTGAGAAGGTATCTGATAAATTCCGGATGCCGAGATTGAATTGAGATTTTAGAGTGAAGAGTTTAGAGTTCAGATGCGGTGTACCTTCAGCGCGTTTTTGAAAAATGGCCGGGAACTTACCATCAATTTTTTTGCGCACGCTGCCAAGCGCGCGTTCCACCTAATCTAAACTCTAAAATCTAAACTCTTATAAAGAAATCTCTCTAAAATCTGAAATTCTGATATAATTTAGCGATTAAACCGGTTCTGTGCTTCCGGCAGGTTGCCGGCGAGGATCAGGCGGCAGGCGGCTTCGATGTCGTCCCGGCGGTCGGCGAGGGCTTTGGCGTCTGCGGGCGGGAACTTGCCGAGCACCCAGGCCGCGAGGTCGTAGTCCGGCCGGGGCTTGGCCCCGACGCCGATGCGCAGGCGGGGGAAGTCCTCGCCCCCCAGCGATGCGATGATGCTTTTGAGCCCGTTGTGCCCGCCGGCCGAGCCGGAAGCCCGGATGCGCAGGTGGCCAGGCTCCTGGGTGATGTCATCGCACAGAACGAGCACCCGGCTGCGCGGCACCTTATAAAACTGGGCGGCCGGCGCGATGCACTGCCCACTGAGGTTCATGTAGGTCAGAGGTTTGAGCAGCAGCACCTTGCGCCCGTCAACGCTGACGGCGCCGTACAACCCCTGCCATTTCGACTTGTTGATCGGCGCGCCCCACCGCGCCGCGAGATCGTCAAGCGCGTCGAAGCCGGCGTTGTGGCGGGTGCCTTCGTATTTGGGTTCGGGGTTGCCCAGGCCGGCGATGATCCAATCCACGCCGCCCGAGGGGATAAACAGGGACATAGGGTCTCCTCACTCTTTTACGCTTTCTTCTTCGAGCCTTTTCTTCTTCTCGATGTACTTTTTGAGCTTCCGCTCGCCCCAGCCGGGCAGGGCGGTCTGTTTGGCGCGTTCCAGCGCGAGCGCGCCGGGTTCGACGTTTTTGCCGATCGTCGAGCCGGCTGCCGTGTAGGCGTGGTCGCCGATCGTGACCGGCGCAATCAGGTTGGTGTTGCAGCCGATGAAGGCGTAGTCGCCGATCGTTGTGTGGTACTTGCCCTCGCCGTCATAATTGCAGGTGACGGTGCCGCAGCCGAAGTTGCAGTATTTGCCGACCGTCGCATCGCCAATGTAGGTCAGGTGGCTGACCGTGTTGCCGACTGCGAAATCGGCGTTCTTGGTTTCGACATACGCCCCGAGGTGCACGCCCGCCGCCGTTTTGGTGCCGGCGCGGACATGGGTGAAGGGGCCGATCTTGTTGTTTTCACCCAAAGCGCTGTCGTAGCACTGGCTTGCATTGACGGTGGAGTTTGCGCCGACCGTCGTATTCTCGAGCAGGGTGTTCGGCCCGATCACACAGCCGGCCTCGACGACGGTCGCCCCGCGCAGGATGCAGCCGGGCAGGATCGTCGCGCCGGGCGCGATGATTACTTCAGGATCGATGTAGACATTGTCGCTGATGAACTCCACCCCGTTTTCAAGGTGGCGCTGGAAGGTTTCGGCAAATTGCTGCTTGGCAGCAAGGTAATTTTCACGCGCGGTAGACATGGGTTGGCTCCTTTTCTTTTGGAAATAAGAAAAAATTAAAGAAAAAATGAAGGAACGCGGCGGATCGGCGCTCTTTCCTCTCCGTTGCAGCACAAAACTCCCGCACCCAGTATACCAGAAGGCACGGGAAAAAGGAAGCGGCTTTGGGGTTGTCATCAAACAGGGCAGGCTGCGAAATCGTAACTTTTTCGAACTTTCTGCCCATTATAATTTACACCTTTTTTGGGCAGAATGCAAGAGAAAGTCCTTAAATTTTCGGCAGTTTTTCGGCGAAAGTATTGAGCATTTTTTTAACAAACGTCTGGTAATTTGGATTTTGGTCTGTTATAATGGACTATGCAAACAGCCCAAGGTTTTGGGCGCTCACTTTGCGGGCTGGCGCTTTGCCCCGGGAAGGAGTGCGCGAGCCGGGAAGATAGCAAAAGGCGCGGCAGGCCAACGCCCCCGCGCCCGAAGAGTTTGGAGGTAACACATGAGCAAAAAGTTCCTGTACCTGTTCAAGGAGGGCCACGACGCCTTCGGCGGCGACCAGACCACCATGAAGAACATTCTTGGCGGCAAGGGCGCCGGCCTGGCTGAAATGACCCACGCCGGCATGCCGGTTCCCCAGGGCTTCACCATCACCACCGAAGCCTGCACCCAGTACTATGCCGACGGCCGTGAGATCAACGAGGAGATCAAGGCCGATATTTTTAAGTATATGGGCATCCTCGAAGAGCAGACCGGCAAAAAGTTTGGCGACATCCAGAACCCGCTGCTGGTCTCGGTTCGTTCCGGCGCGCGTCAGTCGATGCCCGGCATGATGGATACCATCCTGAACCTCGGCCTGAACGACCAGGCTGTTGAGGGCCTTGCCAAAAAGACTGACAACCCCCGTTTCGCTTACGACTGCTACCGCCGTTTCATCCAGATGTACTCCGATGTCGTCATGGAGCTCGGCAAGAGCTTCTTTGAAGAGATCATCGACGAGGTCAAGACCGAAAAGGGCGTGACCCAGGATATCGACCTCAACGCCGACGATATGAAGGAACTCGTCAAGCGGTTCAAGGCGATCTACCTTGAAAAGCAGGGCTCCGAATTCCCGCAGGACCCCAAAGAGCAGCTGATCGGCGCCGTCAAGGCCGTCTTCCGCTCCTGGGATAACCCGCGCGCCAACGTCTACCGCAAGATGAACGAGATCCCCTACGAATGGGGCACCGCCGTCAACGTCCAGCAGATGGCGTTCGGCAACTCGGGCATGCGTTCGGGCACCGGCGTCGCCTTCACCCGCAACCCCGCCACCGGCGAGAAGAAGCTCATGGGCGAGTACCTCATCAACGCCCAGGGCGAGGACGTCGTCGCCGGCATCCGCACCCCTTCCCCCATCAGCAAGCTGCATGAGGAAATGCCCGAGGTCTACGACCAGTTCGTCGAGATCGCGAACCGCCTCGAAGCGTACTATAAGGATATGCAGGACATGGAGTTCACCATTGAGGATGGCAAGCTCTTCATGCTGCAGACCCGTAACGGCAAGCGTACCGCCCAGGCCGCTCTTCAGATCGCCTGCGACCTCGTGGACGAAGGCGTGATTGATGAGCGCACCGCTGTGCTGCGCGTTGAACCCAAGCAGCTCGACACCCTGCTGCACCCGCAGTTTGACGCCGCCGCCCTCAAGGCCGCCGAGGCCATTGGCAAGGGCCTGGCCGCTTCCCCGGGTTCGGCTTGCGGCCGCATTGTCTTCAGCGCCGAAGACGCCGAAGAGAAGGTCAAGGACGCCGACTGGAAGAAGGTTGTGCTCGTCCGTCTTGAGACCAGCCCCGAAGACATCGTCGGCATGCAGGTTTCGCAGGGCATCCTGACCGTGCGCGGCGGCATGACCAGCCACGCTGCCGTCGTCGCCCGCGGCATGGGCACCTGCTGCGTTTCCGGCTGCGGCAACGACAACGAAGTCGTGATCGATTACGACACCAAGGTCTTCACGATCAACGGCCACACCTTCCATGAAGGCGACTGGATTTCGATCGACGGTTCGACCGGCAACATCTACGCCGGCCAGATCGCGACCGTTGCTTCCACCGAAAACACCAACTTCAAGCGTTTCATGGGCTGGGCCGACGAAGCCCGCCAGCTCAAGGTGCTGACCAACGCCGACAACCCGACCGACGCGCAGAACGCCGTGGATATGGGCGCCGAAGGCATCGGCCTGTGCCGTACCGAGCATATGTTCTTCGCCGAAGACCGCATCAAGGCTGTGCGTGAGATGATCTGCGCCCGCAACGTGGAAGAGCGCAAGGCTGCCCTGGCCAAGGTTGAGCCCTACCAGGAAGCCGACTTCGTCGCGATGTACAAGATCATGGGCGACCGCCCGATGACCATCCGCTACCTCGACCCGCCTCTGCATGAGTTCCTGCCCACCAAGCCGGAAGATATCGCCGAGCTTGCCAAGGATATGGGCATGACCACCGAGGAACTGACCAACGTTGTCGAGAGCCTGCATGAGTTCAACCCGATGATGGGCCACCGCGGCTGCCGCCTGGCCGTCACCTACCCCGAAATCGCCGAGATGCAGACCGAAGCCGTCATCAAAGCTGCGATCAAGGTTTCGGCCGAAACCGGCAAGATGATCACCCCGCACATCATGATCCCGCTGGTTGGCGAAGTCAAGGAGCTGAAGTTTGTCAAGGACGTCGTCGTCAAGACTGCGGACAAGCTCATTGCCGAAGCCGGCGTTGACATGAAGTACGAGGTTGGCACCATGATCGAGATCCCGCGCGCGGCCCTGACCGCCGGCGAGATCGCCAAGGAAGCGGACTTCTTCAGCTTCGGCACCAACGACCTGACCCAGATGACCTTCGGCTTCAGCCGTGACGATGCCGCCAAGTTCCTGACCGCTTACTATGACAACAAGATCTATGAGAGCGATCCGTTCCAGCACCTTGACCAGACCGGCGTCGGCCGCCTGGTGAAGATGGCTGCTGCCGATGGCCGCGCTACCAACCCCAATCTGGGCCTTGGCATCTGCGGCGAACACGGCGGCGACCCGAGCAGCGTTGAGTTCTGCCACAATGTTGGCTTGGACTATGTCTCCTGCTCGCCGTTCCGCGTGCCCATCGCCCGCCTGGCTGCCGCACAGGCTGCTATTAAAGCACCGCGCAAGTAATTGCGATAGAGCAAAGGAAATTTCCAACTGAATGAGCAAGCGCACCGCCAAAAGCGGTGCGCTTGTTTTTTGTCTGCCTGTATTCGGCTCTTTCAGAAATTTCCACGGCTGCATTCTGCCGGCCGCGCCCTTCTCAGCCATGCGGCGCGCCCGTTTTCGCCGCCTGGGCCACAGTGTGCCGGCTCAGAGTTCGTTAATCGTCTCGGTCACCGAAACCGTGCGCATCCGTCTGGCCGGGGCCCAGGCGGCAAGCACCGCCGAGGCGGCAACGACAAGCAGGATAACGGCCAGCGCGCCGACAGGCCAGCGCCAGGTGGCATACGGGAAGCGCGCAAGGATCAAAAAGCCGTAGAGCGCGCGGTGCAGCGGCAGGCCGACTGCGCAGCCGACCACACATCCCCAGAAAGCACAGGTAGCGGATTCGGCCAGAATCATCCGGGTAAGCTGCCGGCCATCCATGCCGACGGCCCGCATGGCGCCGTATTGCCTGGTTCGCGCCGTCACGCTCATCGAGATGCCGTTGACAATGTTCAGCACCGTTACCAGCGTCAGAACGCCTAAAAACGCATAGACGCAAGCCACAAAAGCCGTGTAAGTACCGGAGGTGCGCTGTCCGCGCCGGTCGTTCACTTCAAGTCCGTACTGCTCGGCAGCGGTGCGGATGGCGGCCACATCGGCATCGGTGACGTCGGGTTCTGTCTGGATCATAAGCAGCGAATATCCGGTCTCGCCTGTCAGCCGGGCAAAGGTCTCGCCCGAAATGATCAGCGTCATTTTGCCGCCGGTCAGGCCATCGGCATTGAAGGGATCATAGCTGAGCAGCCCGGCAATTGTCAGGGTCTCGCCCGCCACCCGGACGGTATCCCCTTTTTCCCAGGCGCTGTACTTGTCCCAGGTGGCCAGCACATAGCGGCTGTCCCCATATACCTTGTCAAGTTCGCTGCCGCCGCGCAGGATGCCGTCCCGGCGCAAGGCCTGCAGGTCAAATGCATCGAACGCGACAAGGTCTACCTCCTTCCGGCCTGCCGCGGCGCCGGAAAGCTCCGCCGGTACCGAAAAGCAGCTGCGCCGGCCGTATACCCGGCGCACCCCCTGCATCCCGCCGAGTGTTTCGGCCAAAGCGCTGTCGATTGAATTGCCGGCGTCGGCACTGACAATTTCTATATCCGCAGCCGCGACCGACTGCGGCATCAGGTGGTCAACAAAGGCGATCAGCACAAGAAAGCTCAGAAACAGCACAATGCTGAGCGCAAAGGAGCCTGCGGTCAAAACAAGGCTTTTGCGGGCGGCCAGCGCATGGTGGATGCCAAGCGCCGTTTCCACCCGGAAAGCCCCCAGCCGCATGCCGCGGCTGCCTGAGACAGCCGGCCCGACCTGCCCGGAAACCGCCGCTGCCGGCGAAACCCTGGCCGCCCGCCGAGCCGGGGTGCGGGCGGCCAGCAGCACCGCCACAACCCCGACCAGCGCCCCGCTGGCCAGCCCGAGCGCACTGATGCCGAACAGAGGCATCTGAGAGAATTCATCCCCCACCAGGAAGCGGAGCACCGCACACAGCGCCCAGGAAGCAAGCACGCCCAGCGCAAGGCCGGCCGGCACGGCGGTTTTGCACCAGTTGAGCGCTTCCAGCCGCACAAACCGGATAATCTGCCGCTTGCTCATGCCAATGCAGCGCATCATGCCGAAGAACTGGGTGCGCTGCGCGACGCTGCTGTTGATGCTGCTTGCAATCATCAGCACACCGGCGGCCAGCACCAGCAAAAACATCACGCCGGCGGTCAGCAGCAGCGTCTGGCCCAAGCTTGTGTCAAACAGGGCCGCGTAGGAAAGCGCGCCGTGTTTTTCATACAGCCGCGTCTGTTCCATCCTGGCGCCCATCTCCGCCATGCTGAAGATAGCCGTGACCATAAAGACCGCAAAGACGATGCAGAGCCGCGTGAGCCGGTTCTGCCGCCGGCGCACCCTGGCCGAAATCGGGATCAGGCTCAGGTAGCTTTTCATTCCCGGCACCTCCCGAAATCCGTCACCACACCGTCCGACACACGCAGGATGCGGTCGGCCGTCTGGGCGATGCTCTGGCTGTGGGTAATCATCACGATGGTTTGCTCATACCGGCGGGAAGCCTCCTTGAGCAGGGCAATGACCTCGCTTGAATTCTTCGTATCAAGGTTGCCTGTCGGCTCGTCAGCCAGGATCAGCGCCGGGCGGGTCATCAGCGCGCGGCCGATGGCGACCCGCTGCTGCTGCCCGCCTGAAAGCTGGCTTGGCAGATGGCGGCGGCGCGCCTGCAGCCCCAGCACGGTCAGCAGCTCTTCCAGATATCGGCTGTCCGGTTTCTGGTAGTCCAGCAGCACGGGAAAGACGATGTTCTGCTCAACCGTCAGCTCAGGAATCAGGTTGAAATTCTGGAAAATGAAGCCGATGTTGCGGCGGCGGAACACAGTCAGGTTGCGCTCCCGCATTGCAAAGACGTCCTTACCGCCAATCAAGATTTTGCCCGATGTGGGGGTATCCAGCGCGCCGATCAGGTTCAGCAGCGTGGTTTTGCCGGAGCCGGATTCCCCGACAATGGCGACAAACTCCCCCTTCGGCACCGTGAAGCTGGCCTGCTTCAGCGCATGGACAGCAGCTTCGCCGGCGCCATAGGTTTTTGAAATGTTTTGAACTTCCAACAGTTCCATGATTGTGGCACCCCTTTCTGTATTGCCAGGGCGTTTGCCGAAGAACGGGCGGGATAACGCCCGGGGCACTTTTCGATCCGCCCTGAAGAAAGAGTAGCACGGCAACCCTACCGGCCGATGACGCCGGGCCTACAATTTTGTAGGAATCAGAAAACTGAGGGTAAAGGTTGTGCCCGCCCCCAGCGTGCTGTCCACCTCCACCGTACCGTTGTGGGCTTCCACAACGGCTTTGGCCAGCGGCAGCCCGAGGCCGATCCCCTGCGCATCGCCGGAAAAACGGCTGCGGTAAAACCGCTTGAAGATGTGAGGCAGGTCTTCCGGGTGGATGCCGCTGCCGTTATCACTGACTGCAATCTGGACGACCGACGCAAACGCGCGCCAGCGTATATAGATCACTGCACCCGGCCCGGTGTGGTCAAACGCATTTTTTACAAGGTTGCTGACCGCTTCGATCATCCAGGTTTTGTCACAGACAAGGCCGAGCTCTTCCGGCCCGGAAAGCAGCAGCGTCTTGCCCTGCTGCTGCGCCTGGCAGGCAAAACGCCGCTCGATACAAGCCATCAGGTCCGCGATGAGGTGGGGCGCTTTTTCCATCGTGATCGCGCCGGCATCCAGCCGGGTGATCTTCAAAAGGTTCTGCACCAGTGTTTCAATCCAGTCCAGTTCCTGCTCGGAAAGGGCGGTGAACTTCTGCAGGTCCGGGTTGCCGGCCGCCTCCTGCTGCAGCAGGCCGTTGTAGATATTCAGGGCGGCCAGCGGCGTTTTCAGCTGGTGCGAAATGTCTGAGATGGTGTCCTTCATAAACGCTTTGGCGCGCCCTTCGTTTTCGGCATGGGCGTTCAGGATGGCAGCCAGAGTGTTGACCTCATGGAACAGCCTGTACAGGTCGCCTTCCTCCTCGCATTCAATGCGGGCGTTTCGGTTCCCTGCCGTGTAGTCCCGAATTTGGGCGATGGCTGCGTTCAGCGTTTTGCTTTGGTCCCAAAAATACCAGGCCAGGGCCGCCAGAACAACCAGCGTCATCGCCGCGGCGGCCAGCGCAACCCAAAGGGCCGCCCGCCTGCCCCCCAGGCAGAGCGCGGGCGCCAACGCCAGGGCGAACGCCGACACCGCCAGCAGGATGCAGAGGAAAAGGCGTTTGATCTTTCGGTTGACCAGTATTTTCATGGCGTGCCTGCCCCCGACGTGCTCCACTTGTACCCCATACGGCGAACGGTCACAATCCTGCGGGGTTCGGAGGGGTCATCCTCAATTTTCCTGCGCAGCCGCCGGATATAGACGGTCAGGGTGTTGTTGTCCACATAGTTTTCGCTGCAATCCCAGAGCTTGCCCAGGATCTGCTCCGGTGCAAGCACGCGGTCTGGGTTTTCCATAAACAGGCAGAGCAGCTTGTATTCGCCGGCGGTCAGGTCCAGCGGGATCCCGTCTTTGGTTACCTCCTGCTGGAGAAGCTGCACCAGGATGCCGTTGGATTGCAGCACCGGTTCGGCCTGCGGACGGTCAAAGTTTTCACTGCGGCGCAGCAGGGCGTTGACCCGGGACAGAAACACAGCAAGTTTGAACGGCTTGGTGATGTAATCGTCGCCGCCCATATCCAGGCCCATGATGATATCCGTCTCCTCATCGGCTGCGGTCAAAAACAGGAGCGGCACCTTGGATTGGGCGCGGATCTCCCGGCACAGGTCAAAGCCCGAACCGTCCGGCAGCGCTACATCCAGAATGACAAGGTCGTACCGGCCGGCCTTCCACAGCTGCCGGGCCTCGGCGCTGGTGCGGGCCGTTGTCAGCGCATAGCCCTGTTTGGTCAGCGCATACCCTACGCCGTTGCGCAGGCTTGCGTCGTCCTCCACAAAGAAAATCTGTTTCATCCGGGGTCTCCCTTTCGGTTGTGTTCGCTTGTATTGTAATGCTTTTTGCCCGTTTGGGCAAGGGTCACCCCGGACGCCGCCCCCGCATACCCTGATAGCGGGAGGGATTATGATGCGACTGTTGGACGGAACGGTATTGCTGGCCTGGCCGCTTGCGCAGCATGTGGTCACCGCCGGCTACTTTTATAACGACGGAAGCCCCCACAACGCGATTGATCTGCGCGCGGCAACGGGCACGCCGGTTTATGCAGCCGAGGACGGCACCGTTGACTGGGTGCAAAGCTGGGACGGCCGCACCACCACCGGCACCCAGAGCTACGGGAACGCCGTGCGCATCCGCCATGCCGACTACAACGGCAAAACGCTGCAAACCCGCTATGCGCACCTTTCACAGACGGTGGTCAACCCGGGCGACCGGGTGCAGGCCGGGCAGCTGATCGGCTACAGCGGGGACAGCGGCAATGTCACCGCGCCCCACCTGCACTTTGAAGTGATCTGGGATGGCGTGCGCCGGAACCCGCTGGTCTGGCTGGATGACGATTTTACCACCGCTTCCGCCCGGGTGTATACCTACGGTCCCGGCGAAGGCCCTGTTGCCCGCCCGGCGGAACCGGCGGCGGCCGAGCAGACGCTGGTCATCGGCCCGATGAGCGAGGGCGACGCCGCGTATTTCGCGCAATTTGCCGCCTGGCTGGGCCTTGGCAACAGGTTCTCGGCCGAACAGGCCGGCAGCAACGGCGTGCGGGTGGTTTTGGGGCCGGTTTCGGCCGGCGACGCCGCCATGGCCCAGCTGCTCGCCGCATATCTGGGGCTTGCCGCAATAGCCGAGGATGTATAAATGCCGCCACCCCCGCCTTTGGCTTTTGGGCCAAAAGCGGGGGTGGCGGCTGCATCTGCCTTACTTTTCTTCAAAGCTCTGGCAATAATGCGGGTTTGCGACCTGGGGATTGTCCGAATGATGGGTGATCATGATCTGGCTCAGGGCGCATTTTTTGCAGTCGATGTTGTGGGCGCATGCCTGCACATCGCACAGAACGCCGCGGTTTTCCATACGGTTCACCTCCCTTTGCGGGCTTTTTGTCCGCTGGGGATAGTATGGGCCAGCCGCGCGGGATTTATGAGCCCGCAAACAGGAAAACTGCACAAAATTGCGGCGCAGGCCCGCGGGGCGGATTCAGCCGTTTTCCTCCGCGGCTTCCCGCTTTGCGCGGGTTTTCCGGTGCAGGCTTTCGGCCATTGTGAACATCAGCACAAGCATCACGGCAAGAAAATACGGATACAGCGCGGCCGTGATGTTTTGGGCCAGCAGGCCGAACAGCGGCGGCATCAGGCAGGTGCCGACATAGGCAAAGGCCATCTGCAGACCGGTCATCGACATGGACAGGCTGCGGCCGAAATTTGCAGGCGTTTCGTGGATGATACTCGGGTAGATCGGCGCGCAGCCAAGCCCGATTGTGATAAGGCCGACAAACAGCACCCCCTGCCCGGCCGGCAGCAGGACAAGCAGCACGCCGACCGCAATCAGAACCTGGCCCAGCCGGATCATGTTCTGATCAGACAGTCGCATCGTCAAAAAGCCGCTGACCGCGCGGCCAACCATGATGCCGACATAGAAAAGGCTGGCCCAGCTTGCGGCGGTCTGGGCGTCAATGCCGCGTACCAGTGTGCAGTAGCTTGCCGCCCACATGCCGGCTGTAGATTCCAGCGCACAGTAGCCGAAAAAGCAGAGCAGCACCTGTTTGACGCCGGGCTTTTTCAGAAGCTGGGGCAACGGCAGGTGTTCGGGGGTGAAATCCTCACCCGCAAGGCCGGCCTGCGGCCGCTTCCAAAGAGGCAGGCTGAGGATAAGTACCGCGGTCAGCGCAAACTGCAGCCCGGCGATCACACGGTACCCCAGGTGCCAGCCCCCGCCGGCCAGCGCCCAGCCCATAATAACCGGCCCGGCGCTGGCCCCCACACCCCACATGCAGTGCAGCCAGCTCATGTGGCGGCTTTCATAGTGCAGCGCGACATAGTTGTTGAGCGCGGAATCCACGCTGCCGGCGCCAAGGCCGTAGGGCACGGCCAGCAGGCAGAGCTGCCAGAACTGCCCCGAAAACGAAAAGCCGAGCAGCGCCACCGCCGTGAGCAGTACGCTGAGCGCCGTGACCTTGCCAGTGCCGAGCGCGGTGTTGAGACGCTCGCTGCAAAGGCTTGAAATGATTGTACAGGCCGAAATAATCATGGAGACGACGCCGGCCCAGGAAAGTTCGGCGCCCAGGCCCTCATACATGCTCGGCCAGGCCGAGCCGAGCACGGCGTCCGGCAGGCCGAGGCTGATAAACGCCAGGTAGATGATTGGCAGCAAAAGAGATGCCATCGTGATATTTCCTCCTTTTCTTTTTTTGGGGGGGGCTTGCAGCCACCGCGCCAAAGCAGTAGAATTATATCACCAATCTACCGCCTTGTATCGGACGATTTTGCCGGATTACTGGAACAATTTCACCAAAAGGAGACCCGCCATGCAGCCACAGCCCTGCTTTTCCCCCACCGATGAAGCCGGGCGGGAACTTGCCCGCCACGGCAGCGATGCGTTCCCCGTGGGGTGTTACCTGGATGATCTAAGCCCCGGGCCGGTGCCCTGGCACTGGCATGAGGAACTGGAGCTTTTGCAGGTGCAGACAGGGAGCGTGCAGCTCAGCGCCGCCGGGCTGCAGCTGACGCTCGGCCCCGGCGAGGGGGCCTTCCTTAACAGCGGCGTCACCCACCGGGTAGCCCGGCTGGGCGACGGGGCCTGCGTGGTGCCAAATCTGGTGTTTTTGCCGCGGCTTGTGGGCGGCGGGGCGGGCAGCGTGTTCTGGCAGAACTACCTGCAGCCGCTGCTGGCCGACCCGCGCCGTGCCTGTGTGCCGCTGCGGCCGGACGGCGGGTGGCAGAGCGAGGCCCTTGCCGCCTTTGCCGCCGGCTGGCAGGCGATGGACCGGGCTGCGCCCGGATATGAGTTCCGGGTACGGGCCGCTTTGTCCGAGGTAGTGTTCGCGCTTTCGGCCCATGCATCGGCCGGCGATGCGCCGCCGGCGCATGCGGTGCGCGGGGCGGCGCGTGCCAAGGTGATGCTGCAATTCATTCACGACCACTATGCCGAACCGCTGCGTGTCGCCGATATTGCGGCGAGCGCAGCGGTCAGTGTGAGCGAGTGTTTGCGTTGTTTCCATGAAGCGCTGGGTGAAACGCCCAACCAGTATCTGCGCCGCCACCGGGTAGAGCGCGCGGCCGAACTGCTGTGCGCAACGGCGTTGCCGGTGACCGAGATCGCCGCGCAGTGCGGATTCCAGGACCCGGGCTATTTTGCCCGCACCTTCCGCCAGCTTTATGGCTGCGCACCGGCGGCCTACCGCCGCAGCGCCGCCATGACCGGCCGCTTAAAATAAGAACCACAGCAGCAGATGGCTCAAGGGTGCGCAGACCGCCATTGTGGCCACGGCTGCCAGCGCCAGCGCCCCCCAGCGGCGCAGCGGGTTGGACGGCGCGGCCGGTTTGGCCTGCTGCCTGCGGCGTGCCTTGGGGCCGCTTTCAGCAGCGATAGCCGGCGGTTCGGGCGCAGCGCTGACCGCCAGCACGCCGAACAGCAGCATGACGAGCGGGAACAGCATCGACACACGGATCGACACCACCGACTGTGCAAGGTAGCTGCACAGCGCCAGCAGCACCGGCGCAGCGCCGGGCCGCCCCCATGCCGCAAACCCGCGCCGCAGCGCCGCGGTGAGAAAGGCCACCCACCCCGCCAGGCCGAGCAGGCCGGTTGTGAGCAGTTGCTCCAAAAATTCATTGTGCGCCGCATAGAAGGTGGCAAGCCGCGCGGTCATTGCATCGCCGGCCCAGGCTTCAACCGCCTGGTGCATCATGCCGGGGCCGTAGCCGACCAGCTTGCGCCAGAGCGGCGCGTCCCACCAGGCGCCGAAGGCGGCCTGCCAGGCCGTACCGCGCCAGGTACCCCAATCCTTGTTGAAAACAAGGAAGTTATCGAGCGCGCCAAGGCTTGGGAAGCCGGGCCAGAAGTTCGCAAGCAGCACCGCGGCCAATGTCACCCCAATCGTGAGCGCCGTGAGCGCACGGCCCAGCCTGTACAGCGCAATTTCTGGCTTGCCGCGCACGGCCCGCCACTGCAGCCATCCGAAGACGGCCAGGCAGAAAGCGGTGCCGGGCAGCGCCACCTGCCAGTCCCCCGCGTGGGCCAGGATAGACTTTCCGCCCTGGGTGTAAACGCTTGCCCGCATCCAGTGCATCCAGCCGGCCCACAGGAAAAACGCCACACCGATCCAGGCGCCGCGGCGCACTTCACGGGTTGTAAAGTCTTTGTGGCAGACAAGGATCATGGCGGCGCAGACAATGCCCAGCGTCAGCGCTTCGGCATCGACAATCGCCATGGCCAGCGCGCCGAATATCATCGGTACACCGTGCAAAAGCGTCTGTTTCGCCCCGCGCGCCTGTAAGTACGCATAAAAGACAAGCGGCAGCGCAATCGCGAAAAAGCCGCCGCAGAAGTCCTTCTGCCCGAGGGTCGAGAAAAACTGTGCGCGCTCAACCACGGCGGTGTTTTCATACGCGCCGATAAGGTCAATATTAAAGATGTTGAGCAGGTAGAGCACCGCAACAATCGACGCCGTAACCCCGACGCCGAAAAAGACAAACGGCAGGTCTGACAAAACGGCAAACGCCCGCATGGCCAGGTACCCGCCGGCGGTGAGCAGCACAAGCATAAGCCCGCCGTAATAACTGCCGAGCCCCCACGCCGAAGCAACCGGCGAGAGCGAGAAAACCGTCGCGAGCAGGTTCGCCGCCACAAACACCCCAAGCGCGGGCAGCACGCCGTCCCGCGCT
Source organism: uncultured Oscillospiraceae bacterium (assembly GCA_900548355.1). Lineage (GTDB taxonomy): Bacteria > Bacillota > Clostridia > Oscillospirales > Ruminococcaceae > Gemmiger > Gemmiger avicola. The sequence goes on along the minus strand of URKR01000014.1, from coordinate 28,222 downwards.
GAAAGCCGGCCGGCCGGCGCTTTGGCGCCGATCGCCGCGCAGGCCAGCAGCGCAAGGCAGCCGGCAACCAGCAGCGTGAAGCCCCCGGTGAACTTGGTCAGACCGAGGTTCGAAAAATGGTCGATATATAAAGGGAATACGCACAAGACCGCCGCCAGAAACACCGTGGCGACGTTGCCCGTAACCCGGGCGAGCGCAAGATCCGTGCGGGATGAGGGGGACAAAGGGGAACCTCCTTTTTTGAATGTGGTGGATCGCCGACCGGCGATCCACCGCAATTTTTCATTTTCCGCCGGGCCCGTGCCCGGCCAGACACTATTCTACCCAACTTTCCTCTTGTTTTCAACCGGTGTACCGTTTTGACACAAAGGTTTTACAACTGCGAAGCAGGCGGCCGCGCCGGCGGCGCATCCGACGGCCGCCAGGTGGCGGGCCGGCATCGGCAGCAGCTGGCTGCCGGCGTAGCTCAGCAAACTGCCGGCGCTCATGCCCAGGGCGAGCAGCCCGTAGTTGATCCCGGCGTGCGGCAGGCCGAACAGATCGGTATTCAAAGCCGGCTGCACGGCCGCGCCGCCGCTGTAGCAGAAGGTCAGCCCCGCATAGGCTGCGACGAGCAACCACCCGCCGGCAAAGCCGAACAACACCGACCCGGCCCCGAGCCCTGCGCAGATGCCAAGCAGCACGGGTTTGCGGCCGGCTTTGTCGCTGAGCGCCGGGCAGACGAGCCTTCCGAGCGCCGAAGCCGCCGACCCCGCCACAACGCAGAGCGGGGCGAAGTTTTCCTGCAGGCCGCGGTCCGCCGCGATTGAGAGGATATCCGGGCTGAAGAGCAGCACCGGCGGCGCGCAGAGCGCGACCCCGGCCAGGCAGAGCTTGTAGGCCGCGGACTGCACCATGACCCGGGGCGGGCAATCCGGCCCGGCCGCCGGCTTTGTGCCAGGCCGGGCCGGCGGGTTTTGCAGCACGGCCGCCCCCGCGCCGCAGAGCAGCAGCACGAGCATCCCCAACAGCCCGAGACAGGCCCGGATGCCAAACGCCCCGCCGACGCCGCGCACAAACGCCGTCAAAAACGCGCCCGAAAGCCCCATTGCCGCGCCGGTCACGCCGGTGGCGAGCCCCTTGCGCCCGGCGTACCATTTTTGAGCGCAGGCCAACACGGCCGGGGCCAGAAATGCGCTGCCCACCCCGGCCGGCAGACTATAAGCAAGCAGGAACAGCGGCGCGTTGCCCGCCGGCGCAACAGCCGCCAGCAAAAAACCGGTCCCGAGCAGTACGGTGCCCCACAGCGCCGCAAACCGCGGGCCGCGCGCATCCTGCACAAAGCCGCCCACCGCACAGCCGACGCCGTAGCTGGCCACAAGCAGCGCAAAAACCATCGTGGCCTCGGCGCGGGTGAAGGCGTAGGCCTCCATGATCGGGCGCTGGAACACACCCCAGGCCGCCGGGATGCCGGTCAGCAGCTGGACGGCCGCCCCGGCCGCCAGAATCTTCGGCGCACGCGCCTGTTCCTTCATCGTCCTGTCCCCTTTCGTGGGCGGGATAGCCGCCTTTCCCCCTAGTATGCCCCGCCGGTTGACAAAACCGGCGGGATGGGGGTAAGATAAGTAGGCATGGAAATGAAAAATTAGATTATAAAAACTTGGATTATACACAAAAAAGGAGCCCCCCATGAAAACCCAACCGTTAAAAGGTATGCGCGACCTGCTGCCGGCGGAGCAGGCGCTGCGCGATTACATCCAGGGCGAGATCCTCGCCACCTACCGCGCGGCCGGTTTCCAGCGGATTTCGACCCCGATCCTCGAAGATCTTGAAAACCTCAACAAGAGCGACGGCGGTGATAACCTCAACCTGATCTTCAAGGTGCTCAAGCGGGGCGAAAAGCTCAGCGCTGCGCTGCGCGCGAACGACCCCGAGGCCCTCGCCGATATGGGCCTGCGGTACGACCTGACGCTGCCGCTTTCGCGCTACTACGCCGCCAACCGCGCCGCGCTGCCCCACCCGTTCAAGGTCATCCAGACCGACCGCGTCTACCGCGCCGAGCGCCCGCAGAAGGGCCGCCTGCGCGAATTTGTACAGTGCGACATCGATATTTTGGGCGACGAGAGCCCGAACGCCGAGGTCGAGCTCATCGACGTGACCGCCCGCGCGCTGCTGCGCATCGGCTTCACCGATTTCACCGTGCACATCAACGACCGGCGCATCCTGCGCGCGATGCTCGCCGCGATGGGCTTTGCGCCGGATACCCTCGACTCGGTCTGCATCAGCTTTGACAAGCTCGACAAAATCGGCCCCGACGGCGTGCGGGACGAACTGACCGAAAAGGCCTGCCCCGCCCGGGCGGTCGCGGCGCTCGATACCTTCCTGCGGGCGGGCAACTTCTCGCTCGACGCCGTCGTCGCGGCCTGCGGGGAAGAGGGCGAGGCGCTCGCGGCCGATCTGCGGTATGTGCTTACCTGCGCCGGACGCCTCGCCGGCGGGCGCTACCGGGTGGCCTATGCGCCGAATCTTGTGCGCGGCCAGGGCTACTACACCGGCATGGTGTTTGAGGTGACCTGCCCGCAGTTCTCCGGCGCGGTGGCCGGCGGCGGCCGGTACGACGAGATGGTCGGCAAGTTCATCGGCCAGAAGGTGCCGGCGGTCGGCTTCTCGATCGGATTCGAGCGGGTCTGCGGCGTGCTGCTCGAACAGGGGTACCAGATTCCCGGCGCGAAAGCCCGGCTGGCGCTGCTCTACCTGCCCGAGGCCGACTTTGCCGAAGTGCTTGCCAAGGCCGAGCGGCTGCGCGAAAACTACGACGTGACCGTTCTGCCCCAGGCCCGCAAGCTCGGCAAGCAGTTCGGCACGCTCGAAGCCGCCGGCTTTGCCGCCGTCGCCTTTGCGGATAACGAGGATATTAAGGCGCTGGGGGCGAAAGGGTAAAGCTCTTTTGAACCGGTTCCGTCAAATTCCCCAAATCTTCTCCCAAAAATTCAGCGGGTACGCCAAAATTCCGGTGTGCCCGTTTTTCTGTTGCCAGTTTGTAACGCAGCGACGTTTTTTCCGTGGTATAATAGCCGCAATGCGGCTATTATACTGCTTTTGCGCAACGGCTCGCCGTTCTGGCTGCGCCAGCCCGGCAACCGCCTCTGGATGCGCAATTATACCATTCCGCTTCGCTTCATGGTATAATGGTGAAAGAATATCCCCCGAAGCGCGCTGCGGCGCGCAAAGACTGGAGGTCTGACCATGAAAAGGAAAAACGCTGTCCGCACCGCCGTTCTGGCCCTGGCGCTGGCTTTGTCGCTGGCCGGCTGCGGCGGGTCGATCAATTCCACCACCGCGGCAGCCGACTCGGTGCAGGAGTATGCGACCGAGAGTTTTGCGGCCGGCGAGGGCGCCGAGGCCGCCGGCGCGCCGCTGCTTGACCCCGCCGAGATCGAAACCGGCGAGTCGGCCCGCAAGATCGTCTACAACGCCGACCTGCAGCTTGAATCCACCCGTTATGATGAAACCCGCGAGGCGCTGCTCGCCGCCGTCGAGGCGCAGGGCGGGTATCTGGCCTCGTCCAGCCAGGGCGGCAGCGCGGCCGACCAGGATCGCTGGGCCAGTTTCACGGCCAAAATCCCGGCCGAAAACTACCGCACCTTCCTCGATACGGCCGGCGAGGCCGGCAACCTGCTGAACCTTTCGGAGCAGGCCGAGGACATCACAAGCAGCTACATCGACGTAGAAGCGCGGCTTTCGGCGCTTGAAGCACAGCGCGACCGGCTCAGCGCCCTCGCCGACGAGGCCGAGACGACGGCCGACCTGCTCGAGATTGAGCGGCAGCTCGGCGACGTGCAGTACCAGATTGAGAGTTACACCCAGCAGCGCCGCCAGATGGACAGCGCGGTGCAGTATTCGACGGTCGAGATCTCACTGCAGGAGGTCGCGACGCTGACCCCCGAGACGCCGGCCGGCTTTGCCGGGCAGATCGCCCAGGCGTTCACCGGCGGCTGGCAGGCGTTCCGCAGCGTGCTGACCGGCCTGGTGCTGACGGTGGTCTACCTGTGGCCGCTCTGGCTCGCCCTGGCCGCCGTGCTGGCCGTGCTTCGGCTGACCAAGCCCGCCCGCGCCGCCCGCAAAGCCCAAAAGCAAGCCGCCCGCCAGGCGTCCCGCGCGGCCGCGGCGGGGTATGCATCCGCCAAGCCGGGGCAGGATGCGGCGGAAGCCCCTGCGCCGCACCCGGATGATACAGACAGCACCCCCGCACCGAAGTACACCGAGCGGTGAGGGGAATGGCGTTGGTGTCCCGTAGGGGCGGGCATTGCCCGCCCGGGGTGTTCGTGACGCGGTAAGGTTTCCGGGACGATGCTCGCATCGTCCCGGGAGCTCCACGGCGGCTGCCACGAACAAATCCGCCGCAACCTCCCCCCACAATTCCTCAAAAAATTTCCCCGAAAAGGAGCTGATCCCATGCGCGCTTCCCTGTTTCCGCGGCTGGGCGCTTTGGTGCTGGCGGCGGCGCTGGCCGGCTGTTCGGCCGCCGCGCCGGCCCCCACCCCGACGCCCGCGCCGACAACCGCACCAACTTCCGCCCCCACCGCCGCGCCGACCGCTTCCCCGCTGCCCACCGCTGCCCCCGATCCCCTGCCCGGCCCGGACGCCGCAACCTCGGCCGCGATGGCCGAAGCGCTGCTGGCCCGCCGCGGCACGGCGACCGATCTGCCGCTTGTGGGCCTCGTCGCCGAAGCCGAGGAAACCGACGCCGGCACGACGCTGCTGGCCTACCGGGTCGAGGATCTGCTGACCCCACAGCCCGTCCCCGGCGAGACCGCGACGCTGCCGGTCTGGCAGGATACCTCCTGGCAGCCGAACGGCGTGCCGGCCATCGGCCTGACCGAGGAAGAGATGCGCGCGACGGCCGACGAGGCGGCCGAAACGCTCGGCGCGGAGATTCTCTCGTATGAAACCCTCACCCCGCACGAGAGCATCGAGGCGCTCGATCTGCCCGGCGTGACCCGGGATTCGGTCTACGGTGTGCAGGCCGAGGCTTCGGGCCTGCGGATCAAGGTCTGGGGCGACGGCGAGCTCGCCGTCTGGTTTGACGCCGCCCGACCGCTGCCCGACGGCTTTGCCCCGCCCGCCGACGAAGCGACCGGCACGGCGCTGGCCGCCCACTGGGGCGAGGCGCTGGCCGGCCTGCTCGGCTACGCCGCCCCCGAAGCGCTGTGGTACACGACCAACGCCGACATCTACGGCGCGCTGACCCCGACCGTGCTCGTCTATGAATCGGCCGCCGACCCGGTTGAGAGCTACCTGAACCGCACGCTGGCCCCGACCGCACTCTATTTTGACGAATCCGGCGCGCTGACCGGGCTGCGCCGCGAGAGCCTGCGCGCCTGCGAAAAGCTTGGCGATTACCCGCTGCTGACGGCCGACGAAGCCCGCGCGCTGCTGCTGGCCGGCGAAGGGTTTGGCGGCGAAGCGCCGGCGGCTGAGGCGATCGAGGCGGTTGAGCTCGGCTATGCGGGCGGCGCGTACAAACTGCCCTGCTACCGGTTCTACGTCCGCAACGAGGCCGCCCCAATGCCCGACCCCCTCGCCGCCGGCCTCACCCCCTACACCGTCCACCTCGTCCCTGCCATCGATACGGCCTATTGGGGAGAGAGCACGGCAATCGGGCCGCGCTACGGCGAGCCGTAAAAGCGCACGGGCTGATTTGCCCAGCCCGGGAGGTTTGCGGCAGCGAAATACGCCCCGGGCGGATATGGAATCCGCCCCTACAATCCCAATGATTTTTTATAGATACACAGCAAAGGGCCCCGCCAAGCGGCGGGGCCTTTGCTGGTAGCCTTTATGAAAAATCCTTCAAGTTTCTCTCTCCCGTCCCTCCGGCTCCTCATCGAAAAGCCGCAGCACACCGGTACGCTCGACGAGTTCGCGGTCTTCGTCATCAAGGCCGGGGATGCTCGGGGCTTCGTCTGGCGGGGTATAAATCGCGACGTCCGCATCGTCACCGGGTTCACCGCCGGCCAGGTCCAGTTCCTCCAGCAGGGCCTGCATCGCATGGCAGTCCTCGGGCACATCGGTCAAACTGGCGCCGTAGTGGGCAAACAGCACGGTGGCATCGGCATCAAGAATCAGGGTCAGCGGCAGGTCCAGCGTGGCGTCCCGGGGCGGGCGGTACCCGTTGCGCCGGGCCTGGCGCAAAATCTGCCAGGCCTCCAGGCTGTACAGCGTCAGCGCGCCGCTGCGCTCTGGAATATCCAGCAGATCATACAACACGCCGTCGGCATCGCAGAGCAGCGGATAAGGCAGGGTGTGCGGGCCGATGCTGCGGGCCAGCTTGTCAGCGCGGGAGCGCACCACCATCGCAAAGCCGCCGCTGCGCAGCCCCTGAAAGCTGCGGGCGTACCGCTCGGCGAAGGTGCGGGTGACCGGGTGACCGAAATTGTTCATGAAAACCAGCACCAGCGGCGCCTTGGCCGCCAGCAGATCACGAAAGCGGTTCTGCGCGCTGTAAGGCGTATCGTAACGGAAAAACGGCAGGCGATCCCCCACCGATACACGTTTGCCCATCGCGTTTCCCCCTTTTGGCCTGGCAGCCCGCCGCAGCGACGTCCTGACTGATACATAAGAATAAGAAAGAACAACTATTTTTGTTTTAAGCCAAAAAGGCCGGGCGTTTACGGCTTACAGCCCGCCCGGCCTTTTATGGGGTTTCCCCCTTTGTTTCAAAGATACCCCGCACAGCCGTCTGCGACCAATCAAAACCTACTGGCTTGAGCAGGTGGGTGCCCTGCTTCTGCGTTCGCGCTCCCTTCCTCCGCTTCCCGCGCCAGATGGGCGGGGGCGGGAGGTCTGCGTTCCGGCAGAAGACGGCCGGGCTCCCTAAATTTGATTAGTAGGATCATATAAAGCCGCAACAAATCGAACCGCGCAGGGTGTGTTTCCGGAAATTTTCCGGCTTATTCGCCGTCCAGTTCGCTGTCGTCGATGTCAAACATCGCGCGCAGACGCTCTTCAAACACCTTGCCAACGCGCAGCAGCTCTTCGTCATCATCGACAATATCCATATACTCGCCGTCGTCGTCGGTGCCGATGCGCATCAGGATCAGCTCGGCATCCTCCTGCAGGCTTTCGGGGTCCTCCTGGTAGGGGACCACGGCCATATAGCGGGTGCCGTCGATCTCGGTCACATCAATGACCTCAAAGGTACATTCCTTGCCGTCCTCATCTTCCAGCGTCAGCAGGTCGGGCTCGGTTTCTTCGAGCATTTCGGGGGTCAGTTCATCCGCCATTGTTTTCATCTCCTGGTAAACGGGCGGCGCGCCGCAAACAGGCTGCGCGCCCGGGAATTTTCGTTACCTATAGTGTACTTGTTTTTTCCTGATCCGTCAAGCTATGCAGGCAAGGAAATCTGTGGTATAATAAGATATATGTACCCTCCCGCGGCAAGATGCGGGGTTGTCAATACAGTACGGAGGCTTCCATGCGAACCTTTTCTTTAAAAAAGCTCACCGTCTGCCTGGCGCTGGCCGGCCTGCTGGCGGGCTGCGGGGGCGGCTCCGCCACCCGACGCCCGGCTGTGGAAAGCGCCGAGCGGCAGTTTACCGCCCCGGCCGAAGGTGATCTGATCGCCATTTTCACCACCAGCCTTGGCGAAATCCGGGCGGTTCTCTACCCGGACGTTGCCCCGATGGCGGTGGAAAATTTTGTCGGCCTGGCCCGCACCGGTTACTATGACGGCACCGTGATTTGGCGGTGCGAACCCGGCTTTGCGGTGCAGGGCGGCGATGCCACCGGCACCGGCAGCGGCGGGTCCACCATATGGAACAACAATCCCTACCCGCTTGAGGCCGACGCCAGCCTGCGCCACTATGCCGGCGCGCTGTGCGCGGCGTTCGCCGCAGGCGGCGAGCAGGAGGGCGGCAACAGCCAGTTTTACTTTGTGGCCGCATTGCCGAACAGCGTGAACCAGACCGTGCAGGACGAACTTGCCGCCAACGGCTACACCGAAAGCCAGATTGCCGCTTATGCCGATGCGGGCGGGCTGCCTTACCTTGACAATACCGACACCGTTTTCGGCCAGGTATACGCCGGGATGGAGGTTGTTGACGCAATGGCAAATGTGGAGACCGCGGTGGATGAAAGCGGCGCCGATACCTTCCGCCCGACCGAGGAGAATACCATCACAATCGAAAGCATCGAGATCGCGACATACGACCCCGCCGCTACGGCCGAAAGCGCGCAGTAACGCTGCGCAGCAGGCCGGCTGCCGGCCTTTCAGGCTTTGCCGTTGCCTGCGGCCGTAGCGCGGTCCACCGCCTGTTCGCAGGCCGCAAGGGTCGGGTAGGTCACGGTGCTGTCATTGCCGATGAACCAGCGCTCCTCCTGGTTGCAGACAATTTTTCGGATGAGCTGGCCGTGGTATTCGGCCTGGATATAAATACCGTTGGGCATAGCGCCGCCCCTTTCCTTTGCCGCGGGCCCGGCCCGCCTTGTCCTTTCTATTCTGCCACGAATTGCCCCCGGCTGCAAGGGGGCGGGCGGATTTTCGGCAGAAGCGACAAAGGGCCGGATTTTTGCGCCGACGGGGCTTTGCAGCGCGGGCTTTTTGTGGTATACTGCTACATTGTAAGAGTTTTAGACGGGTTTTTAGAAAAAACTTTTGGTTTTTCAAAATCCGCCGGCCTGCAAATGCGACAAAGCCCTTGCGTCGCCGGGCAGTTTGGTATAAGATAAAGGTGAGACAATCAGGAATTCCGCGCCCGGTGCGCCCGGGCCGCGATTGTTGGAGGAACGCGATTTATGACAAAGCAAGAGATGTTGCAGCTGAAGATGACTGCAACCCGTGTGCGGATGGGCGTGGTGGAGGCCACCCACGCCGCCAAGAGCGGGCACCCCGGCGGCAGCCTTTCGGCAGCGGATGCGCTGACCTACCTGTATTTCAAAGAAATGCAGATCAACCCCGAAAGCCCCAAAGACCCTGACCGTGACCGCCTGGTGCTCAGCAAGGGCCACGCTGCGCCCGCGCTGTATTCGGTATTGGCAGAGCGGGGCTTCTTCCCTGTGGAGGATCTGCGCGGGCTGCGCCATGACGGCAGCTACCTGGAAGGTCACCCCAACATGAACAAGGTGCCCGGCGTGGATATGAGCACCGGCAGCCTGGGCCAGGGCGTTTCGGCCGCCTGCGGTATGGCGTTGGCTGCCCGGCAGCAGGGCAAGGACATCAATGTCTACACCATCCTGGGCGACGGCGAAATTGAGGAAGGCGAGTGCTGGGAAGCGTTCATGTTTGCGGCGCACTACAAGCTTGACAACCTCTGCATCATGATCGATGTCAACGGCCTGCAGATCGACGGGCCGACCTCCGCCATCATGAACGCCGAACCGCTGGATCAGAAGATGGATGCCTTCGGCTTCAACACCATCATCTGCAACGGCAATTCGTTTAATGACCTGGAACAGGCGTTTTTGCTGTTTGACCGCGCCCATGGCAGCGGCAAGCCCACCTGCCTGCTGATGCACACCACCAAGGGCCTGGGTGTGAGTTATATGGAAAATGCGCTGGACTGGCATGGCAAAGGCCCCGGCGATGAAGAATACCAGCACGCGATGGAGGAGCTGCACGCCGCCTATGACCAGCTGGAGAAGGAGTATGAGCAATGGCTGAAGTAATGAAAATCGCCACGCGCGACAGTTACGGCACCGCGCTGGTTCAGCTGGCCGACGCCGGGCATGACGACCTTGTGGTGTTTGATGCCGATCTGTCGGCTTCCACCAAGACCTGTGTTTTCCAAAAAGCCTACCCGAAGCGGTTTTTCAACTGCGGTATTGCTGAAGCGAACATGATGGGCGTTGCCGCCGGCATGAGCACCTTCGGCTATGTGCCGTTTGTTTCAAGCTTTGCCATGTTCGCGGCCGGCCGCGCTTGGGAGCAGGTGCGCAACTCCATCGGCTACCCGCACCTCAATGTCAAGATCGCCGCCACCCACGGCGGGCTTTCGGTCGGCGAGGACGGCGCTTCCCACCAGTGCTGCGAAGACTTCGCCCTGATGCGGGCAATCCCCGGCATGGTGGTTCTGTGCCCTGCCGATGATGTGGAGGCCCGCGCCGCTGTCAAGGCTGCCTACAGCCATGAAGGCCCTGTCTACCTGCGGCTGAGCCGGCTGGCCACGCCGATCTTCCATGACCCTGACAAGTATACCTTTGAGATCGGCAAGGGCGAAACCTTGACCGACGGGTTCGACATTGCGGTTATCTCGACCGGCCTGATGACAAGCGAGGTGCTCAAAGCCGCTGTCCAGCTTAAAAAGCAGGGCAGCCTGAGCGTGCGGGTCATCAACATGCCCTGCATCAAGCCGCTGGATGAGGATCTTGTGCTGCGCGCCGCGAAGGAGTGCAAAAAGATCATCACGGTGGAAGAGCACAGCACAATCGGCGGCTTGGGCGAAGCGGTCTGCAGCCTGCTGGCCGAAAAATGCCCGACCCCGGTGCGCCGCCTGGGCGTGCCCGACAGCTACGGCCATTCCGGCCCGGCGTGGGAGGTTCTCAAGGATTTCGGCCTCCATGCCGACGCCATCGCCGAGGCCATTCAGGAGTTCGCCAAGGATAAGGCGGAATAACCCCCAAAAGACAACGCGCCCACAGCGTATACAAAAACAGGCACCCGGCCCAGAGCGGGTGTCTGTTTTGCGTTGCGGGCGCGTTTTTTCGTTTTAAGGCTCAGCGCCTATGGGTGGTCATCCTCCCCCTGTTCCGCCATCAGCGCCTTGATTTCCGGGATTGTGCGGCCGGCCGCACGCAAAGCTTTGAGGGTAGCGATGCGCGCCATGCTGGGTTCACGGCGGTAGCGGCGGGTCAGGTTTTCACCGGCCTGCTCAAACGGCAGCAGGCCTTCTTCGGTGTAAAATTTCAGGGTGCTGTAACGGGTATCGGTCAGCCGCACCAGCTCGCCGATTGTCACCATATCCGCCTGGGAGATAACCTCCCAACTTCTCTGCCGGGACATCGGGCGCCTCAGTGGTACACCGCAATCAGCGCGGTTGAAACGGCGATCATGTTGTAGACATAATCCATCATCTGCTGCACACGGCGGCCCGCCTCGGTTTGAGAGAGCGTGCGCAGCCGTCCGCGCAGCTGGCGCTGCTCGAACTTGGAGAAATACTCCTTCATACAGTTGCCTTTATCCAGCAAAACGCCGAGGGCGGCAGCTTCATCGCTGTATTCCCCTTCCTCCAGCAGTTCGGCCCGCATCATATCCACCACACGGTTGATTGCCTCGTCCTGCGGGATGTAGCGCGTTTTGCCGCCAAACAGCCCGCCGCGGGCCTCCCGCGCCAGACCGGCGCTGACCAGTGCGTTGCCGACTGCCCCGGCCAGCGCGTTAAGCCGGCGATCAGACAAAGAATAGGTATATTCTTCCAACAGCTTTTCTATCTTGACCGGCTTGCCGCAGTCCAGGTCGCTGTACAGCGGGTGCAGGCAGGCACACCCCGCCGGCAGCGGAGCGCAGACGGCGGCGGTGTTTTTACCCAGCGTTATGCAGCCGGCCAGCGCCAGTTCCAGCAGCCCTGCGCCGAGCAGGCAGACCTGCCGCTCAACCGACAAACCGGAAAGCTGGCCACGGCGGCCGACCGCACAGACAAAATAGCTTTGGGTCAAGGTCATATCTTTCATAGGGGGCCTTTCCAGCAGCAGACAGCCGGGCTGGCCGCCGCCCGCTTATTACTTATTACTTACGATTTAAAAATAGCACACCCGACTCCCCCTTGTCAAGAGAGGGCGCAAAAAAAGTTGACACCCTCCCCTGCGCCATGCTACGCTAAAGAGGCAGAAAGAGCACGCCGAACTTTTGTACAGGGAGGGCCATGGATGGCTACAACACTCTATTTCACCCGCCATGGGGAGACGTTTTGGAATGTGGAAAACAAGATCTGCGGGGCGACCGACATCGGGCTGACGCCGCGCGGGCGTACCCAGGCCGAAGAGCTTGGCCGCACGCTGCGCGCCGAAGCACGTCGGATCGACCTGGTGCTTGCGAGCCCTTTATCCCGTGCGGCCGAAACCGCCCGGATTCTGGCCGAGGCGGCCGGTCTGCCGCTGCGCATCGAGCCGCGGCTGACCGAACAGAACTTCGGTATTTTTGAAGGGACACCGCGCGACGGGGCGGATTTTCGCGCCGCCAAGGCCCGGTTTGCCGACCGGTTCGGCAGCGGTGAATCCATGCTGATGGTAGCCGCGCGGGTTTACCCGCTGCTGGATGAACTGCGCGCCGACAGCAGAACCTGCCTGCTTGTCGCCCACAACGGCATCGCGCGGGTTGTGCACAGCTATTTTCACGACATGACCAATGAAGCTTACGCCGCCTTCGGCATCGGCAACTGCGAGCTGCGGGAATACTTTTTTTGAGAGTTTAGAGTTTAAATAAGGAAACGCGCCTGCGGCGCGATTTGAAAAAGATGGCCGGAAAGCTGCCGCCAAACTTTTCAAAATCGCGCCGCAGGCGCGTTCCACATCTTAACTCTACACTCTCAACTCTTAAATCCAACCTCTTTTAACAACGTTTCTCAGTTGATCGTCTTCCCAAAAAACGCCGCTTCCGGACGGATCACAGCCATGAGTTCGTCGAAGGCATCGGGGGTCAGGCTCTGGGCGCCGTCGCTCTTGGCGTGGGCGGGGTCGTTGTGCACCTCGATCATCAGCCCGTCGGCTCCAACCGCAACCGCCGCCTGGGCCAGCGGCGGTACCATGAAGGCCAGCCCGGCCGCATGGCTCGGGTCAATAACAACCGGCAGGTGGGTCATCTTCTTGAGCATCGGCACCGCCGAAAGGTCCAGCGTGTTGCGCATGCTCGGTTCAAAAGTACGGATGCCCCGCTCGCAGAGTACGACGTTCGGGTTTCCTTCAGCCATGATGTACTCGGCGCTCATGACAAGTTCTTCCAGGGTGCTGGCCAGCCCGCGCTTGAGCAGCACCGGCACATTCAGTTTGCCGACTGCTTTGAGCAGCTCAAAGTTCTGCATATTGCGCGCGCCGATCTGGATCATATCGACCCCGGCTTCCAGAAAAAGCGGGATGTGGGCGGCGTCCATCAGTTCGGTCACAATCGGCTGGCCGGTCACAGCCCGGGCTTTCTGCAGCAGCGCAAGCCCTTCGGCACGCAGCCCCTGAAAGCTGTAAGGGCTTGTGCGCGGCTTGAACGCACCACCGCGCAAAATCGAAGCGCCGGCGGCCTGCACCCGCTTGGCAATGCCGGTGATCTGTTCCTCGCCTTCAACGCTGCAGGGGCCGGCCATCACGGCGAAATGCCCGCCGCCAATTTTGACCGGGTGTTCGCTGCCGACGGTGACGACCGTATCGTCAGGGTGGAATTTGCGGTTGGCTTTTTTATACGGTTCCGAGACGCGGCGGCAGCGCTCAACCAGCGGATTGGCCAGCAGCCAGCTTTCGCTGATTGTCTTGGTATCGCCGATCAGGCCGAGGATATGGGTGTTCGCACCGACCGAATCGTTGATCGTGAAGCCCATCGTTTCCAGTTCGCGGCAGAACGCGGCCACCTTATCCGCCGGAGCGTTTTGTTTGAGGATGACAATCATGACAAACTCCTTTTTCAGTGAAGCATAGATCTGAGCGGTTCCCGGGTGAACCCCCGCCGCACCATAGTTTAACACATTAAAGTGCTAAAGTCAACTCTCCCGCTGGACATTCCGCCCCGTGCAGCGGTATAATGGGCGCAGAGATTACGAAAGAGGTGTTTTTGTATGGCAAAGGAAGCCAAAACCAATGCAATGCGAATGCTGGAGCGCGCCAAAGTCGCCTACACGGCGCACGAATACCCTCACGCCGCAGGGGAAGCCGTTGACGGCGCCACCGTTGCAAAGCTGACCGGCCAGGACCCCGCCAGGGTGTTCAAGACGCTGGTCACCCAGGGAGCCGACCGCAACTACTACGTCTTTGTGATCCCGGTCGAGGCCGAGCTCGACCTCAAAAAGGCAGCCCGGGCTGCCGGTGTCAAAAGTGTTGCGATGCTGCATGTCGCGGACCTGCTCAAGGTAACCGGTTATGTGCGGGGCGGCTGCAGCCCGGTCGGGATGAAAAAACAGTACAAGACGGTATTTGATTTGAGCTGCCTGACCCAGCCGACCATCCTTGTTTCGGCCGGGCGGATCGGCGCCCAGATCGAAGCCGCGCCGGCCGACCTGATTGCGGCGGTGCGCGGCGCGACAGCCCCCATCACGGCGGAGGCCCCGGTATGATGCGGCTGGATAAGTACCTGGCCGCGCGGCTGGGTTTGACCCGCAGCGAAAGCCGCAAGGCCATCACAGCCGGTCGGGTGGCGGTAAACGGCGTTCCCTGCAAACAGGCCGACGCCAAGATCAACGAGGAAACCGCCGCCGTCACGCTTGACGGAAAGCCGCCGGAAGGGCGTTATGAAAAGTATGTCTACCTGATGCTCAACAAACCGGACGGTGTAGTGAGCGCAAGCCGTGACAAGCGCGACACAACCGTAGCCGACCTGGTGGCCGACGCCTACCCGCGGCGGCAGCTCTTCCCTGCCGGCAGGCTGGACAAGACAAGCACCGGTTTTGTACTGCTGACCGATGACGGCGCCTTTGCTCACGCGCTGACCGCACCGGGCCGCCATGTGGCCAAGACCTACCTGGTCACGCTGGATACCCCGCTGACCGAGGCGATGCGCGAGGGTTTTGCCGCCGGCGTGACGCTGGCCGACGGGCAGACCTTGGCCCCTGCGCTGGCCGAACCGATCGGCAGCGATGCCTGCCGGGCGCGGGTGGTGCTGCGGCAGGGGGTCTACCACCAGATCAAACGGATGTTCGGGGTGTACGGCGCGGGGGTCAACGCGCTGCACCGCTGCGCGATCGGCCCGGTTGCGCTCGACGAAACGCTCGCCCCCGGCGCATGGCGTCCGCTGACTGAGGAAGAACTCGCCGCATTGCGGGGGGAGGGGCGCGTGTAGGGTCGGGCCATGCCCGCCCCCTGCAGTCTCAACGCTTTACATCCGCGCCCGCCGGGCGCACCGAGGTGCCTATGTCCATTCTTCTCAAATGGTTCGCCCTTGTCACGATGACGATCGACCATGTCGGCGCAGTGTTCGGTTGGAGCGGGCTGGACTTGATTCCGTTTGCGATCAGCCAACCGATGCGGATCATCGGGCGGGCGGCCTTCCCGCTTTACGCCTGGGGTCTTGCCGCCGGGTGGCGGCGCACCCGCAGTCCCGGGCGGTATTTCGGCAACCTGGCGGCCTGTGCGGTTTTCTCGCAGCTGCCGTTCACACTGGCGCTCTACGGCGCCAACCTTCACCCATCCGGCGCAGTCCAGTTCTATTTTGCCTTCCGGCCAGGCTATGTGCTGCTGGGGCTTGGGCTTTCGGCAGCGGTCGGCTGGCTGGCGCGCAGCCGGGCCGCGGCATTTTGGACTTTCCTGGCGGCCGCATTGGCCGGGCTTCAGCTTAAAGCCGGTGGGTTCTGGCTTTGGGCCGGGGAGGATCTCAACGTGCTGTACACCCTTGCGCTGGCGGCAGCCTGCCTCGGCCTGCGGGACAGCTGGCGCGGCTGGGGGTTTGCACAGCGCGCAACCGCTGCAACCGCACTGGCAGCGGCGCTGGCGTTTTTGGGGCTGCGGGCCGATTACGGCACCGGTTTTGTCGGGTTGCTGCTTGTTCTGGGGCTGGCCCTGCTTGGCCGCGCACAGCGGCCCGGCCCGGCACAGGCCGTGTATGTACTGGCCTGGGGCGCGGTGTTTTACGGCTGCTACCAGCAGAACTGGCCGATGCTTGCCGGCCTGCTGCTGCCCGCCGCCTTGATTGCAGCGCAGGGCGGCATGGCAAGCGCCGGCCTGCCGGCGCGGCGCTGGAACCCGGGCTGGAAGCATTTCTTTTATGCCTGGTACCCCGCCCACCTGCTCGTCCTTGGCGTTCTGAGCGCCTGGCTGCGGCCGGCCGGGCAGTAAACCGCGTGGCCGGCCTATAAAAGGCGGCCCTGCCCCCTTGCCGCTATATGCACAACAAAAAACCGCGTACCCGACCGGATACGCGGTTTTTGGCAGGGGTAGAAGGATTCGAACCCTCGGCACGCGGTTTTGGAGACCGCTGCTCTACCAACTGAGCTATGCCCCTATAGGTAAGGCCCACAGTGTGAACACGCTGTGGGCCTTGCGCTGGAGCTGATATCCAGATTTGAACTGGAGACCTCATCCTTACCAAGGATGCGCTCTACCGACTGAGCTATATCAGCAAATGGCGACCCGAATCAGGCTCGAACTGACGACCTCTAGCGTGACAGGCTAGCGTTCTAACCAACTGAACTACCGGGCCAAGACCAGCGGCGCAGCGCCGTGGCGGCTGCAACGTTGATTATTATACCTGCCGAAAGCCGAATTGTCAACCCCTTTTTCGGCTTTTTCGAAAGTTTTTTGGCGAAACTTTTTTCTTTGCGCTCCAACGGGCAAAACCTTGCCTGCTTTTTGCATTTTGGCCCGGCGCATGGTAGAATACCTGTATACGTCACGGTTCGCCGGTATCGTCCGGGTCGTCCCAGCTTTCATAAAAGGGCGGCTCGGCGCCGTGAAGCACGCTGCGCAGCGCCGGGCGCTGCCGTGCTGAAGCCAGCACCGCGCCGGCCAGCAGGCACAGCCCTGCTTCGGGCCCGTGCGCCCCGTATTGCAGCAGAGCGATCGCTGCCGCGAACACCGGCGCCGCCACCGCGCCAAGCGGCAGGTACCCCGTTGCGAGCGTAAGCGCCGCACCGCCCACAACGGCCAGCACCCCGGTAAACGGCAGACAGAGCACCACCCACCCGGCCAGCACCGCCGTGCCCGGCCCACCGCGCCCGCGGTGCCAGAATGAATAGCAATGCCCCGCCACGGCGCCAAGCCCGGCCCAGATAACCGCGAGCCCGCCCAGTTCGGGTAATGCGGCACGCGCCACGGCGCAGGCGGCCGCCGTTTTGCCTGCATCTCCCAGCAGTACCAGCGCCCCGGCCGCCGCGCCAAACCGGCGGGCCGTATCGTATGCGCCGGGGCGCAGCCCCAGCGTGCGGGTGCCGCGGCCTGTCCGCCAGCGGGCAACCGCTTCGGCCGGCAGCAAACTGCCCAGCAGCACCCCGACCAGCGCGGCCCCCAACCGCTGCACCGCCATCCATTCCCAATCCATCGCCCTGCCCTCCCCTTTTTCAGGTAGTATGCCCGGGCGAAACGGCAGGCATACGGGACACACCGACACCGGGAAGGCGGGCGGGCCGGAAAGCCCCCCCACAGCCCCAGCATTTTCACAACCCCACAAACATATTCCAGGCGGCTGCGGCCGCCGCCCCGCCATTTTTCTTTCATTTGCGCCCGCCGGGCGCGCCAAGAGGTGTATTATGGACTTTGAAACCTTGCGCGCGGAATGCCTTGCCTGCCGCCGCTGTGATCTGTGCGAAACCCGCAAAAACGTCGTCTTCGGCCAGGGTGTGCCCGATGCCGAAGTTCTGTTCGTCGGCGAAGGGCCCGGCGCGAACGAGGACGAGCAGGGCCTGCCCTTTGTCGGCCGCAGCGGCAAGCTGCTGGACAGCTACCTCGAAGCGATTGATTTGAGCCGCGAGCGCAACATTTTCATTGCGAACATTGTTAAGTGCCGCCCGCCCGAGAACCGTGACCCTCTGCCGGCCGAAAGCGAAGCCTGCATGCCCTGGCTGCGCCAGCAGTTTTTGCTGCTGCGGCCCAAGATTGTTGTTTGCCTGGGCCGGGTGGCCGCCCAGCAGATGATTGAGAAAAACTTCAGCGTTACCAAACGGCATGGGGAGTTTATTGAAAAGCAGGGGGTTTTGTTCATGGCGACGCTGCACCCTGCCGCGTTGCTGCGCAACCCCAACAACAAACCGCTCGCCTTTGGCGATTTTGTGGCGCTGCGTGACAAAATCAATGAAATCTGCACCCACACCTATAACCGTTGATGGCACCAAACGGCCGCGTTTTTCATAACATGGCGCAGAAACCCTGTAAAGGAGGGCTCTGCCATGCCAAACGCTGCCAAAACACCCGTTGCCGATTTCTTTTTGGGGGCACTGTCCCCTGCCGGCTTCACCGGCTGGTTTGCCGAAGCCGCCGCCGAAGCCGGCCAGACCTATTTGATCAAGGCCGGCCCGGGATGCGGCAAATCCACCCTGATGCGCCGCCTGCTTGAAGCCGATGCCGCCCCGGCCGGCGGCTATAATGAGCGCATCCACTGTTCAAGCGACCCCGCCAGCCTGGACGGCGCGGCGCTGCGCGGGGCCGGCGCGCTGTTTTTGGACGCCACCGCCCCCCACACCCTTGACTGCAAATACCCCGGCGCGGCCGAGCGGGTTGTCTGCCTGTATGACACGCTGGACAACGCCGGCCTTGCGGCACGCCGGGGCGAGGTGCTTGCCCTTGGGGCACGCAACACAGCACTTCTGCGGCAGGCGGCGGCCCACTGGGCGCTGGCCTGCGGGCTGCTGGCAAGCCGCCGCGCATTGGCCGCCCTGGCGCTGGACACCGTCCGGCTTGACGCCTTTGCCCGCCGACTTGCCAACCGCACCATGCCCCCGCGCCGTGCCGCCTGCCCCGGCAAACAGGCCCACCGGCTGCTTTCGGCCCCGACGCCGGGTGGACTGACCGTATTCACCGGCACGGCCGCCGTCCTGGCACCCCAAACGCTCTATATCCTGCAGGATGCCGACGGCGCCGCGGCCGCACGCCTGCTTGGCGCGCTGGCCGACCACGCGCAGAAAAACGGCTACGATGCGGTGCTCTGCCACTGCGCGACCGAAGTGCGCGGCAAACTCGACCATCTGTTTATCCCGGCGCTCGGGCTCGGGTTTGTCACGGCGAACGCCTTCCACCCGATGCCGCTGCCGGGCCGGCGTATCCGGCTTGCGCGGTTTGCCGACGCCGAGACCCTGGCCGCCCACCGCGCGGTGCGCACCGCCCAAAAGCGGGAGGCCGCCGCCCTGCTGCAAAAGACCTGCGCGCTGCAAACCGCCGCCAAGACCGTCCACGACGCGCTGGAAACCCATTACATCCACGCCACTGATTTTGAAAAGGTGAACGCCGTGCGAACCGCGCTGGCGCAGGAACTGTTTGGATAACCCGGCGCGCCGCCCCCAAGGCGCCGCCATCACCCGATTGTTCAAAAGGAGCCCCCATGCCCTCCCCGTCTTTGCCAACTGAACCGGCCCCGCTGACCGTCGCGCTCTCGGTGCGGCGGTTGGTGGAGTTTTTGCTGCGCACCGGCAGCATTGACAGCCGGTTCACCGGCTTCGACCGGGCGAACGAGGGCGCAAGGCTGCACCGCAAGCTGCAGCGTGCAGCCGCCCGCGAGCACCCCGATTACCGCCCCGAAGTGCCCCTGCGCGAGACGCTTGACTGCGCCGGCGTGCGTTACACCCTGGAGGGCCGGGCCGACGGTCTTTATACGGCTGAGGACGGGACGCCGGTTGTCGAAGAAATCAAGACAACCACCCTGCCCGCGGCCGAGATCACCCCCGACCGCGCACCTGAGCACTGGGCCCAGGGACAGGTGTATGCGGCGATCCTGGCCCGGCAGCAGGGGCTGGCGGCCGTGCGGGTGCAGCTGACCTACTTCCAGATTGACGAGGAGATCGTCCTGCGGTTTGAGCGCGACTATACAGCCGAGGCTCTGGATAAGATCCTGACCGGCCTGCTGGCCCAATACGCGCCCTGGGCCCAGCGGGCCGCAGCCTGGCAGCGCGACCGCACGGCGGCGCTGGCCGCGGCCGCCTTCCCGTTTGCCGAATTCCGACCCGGCCAGCGCGCGATGCTCGCCGAAGTGTACAAAACCTGCCGCGGCGGCGGGCAGCTGCTCTGCCAGGCGCCGACCGGCATCGGCAAGACGATGAGCGTGCTGTTCGGGGCGCTCAAAGCGTTGGGGGCCGGGGTTGGCGGGCCGGTATTCTACCTGACCGCCCGCGGCACCACCCGCGCCGCAGCCGAGGACGCGCTCGCCCGGCTGCGTGCAGCCGCCCCCGGCCTGCCGCTGCGCAGCGTGACGCTGACCGCCAAGGATAAAATTTGCCTGTGCGAAACCCGTGAATGTACCCCCGAGGCCTGCCCGTATGCCAACGGCTACTATGCCCGCATCAAGGAAGCCTTGGCCGCCGCATTGGATTATGAAGGCGGGGCCGACTGTGCGCTTGGGGCCGAAGCGCTGACCGCGCTGGCGCGCCGGTTCTCGGTCTGCCCGTTTGAGCTGGGGCTCGATTTGAGCCTTTGGAGCGACGTCGTCATCGGAGATTACAACTACCTGTTCGACCCGACCGTGCGGCTGCAGCGCTTTTTTGAAACGAAAGGGGACTACCTCTTCCTCATCGACGAAGCGCACAACCTGCCCGACCGCGCGCGGGATATGCACAGCGCAGCGCTTGAAAGCACAGCCTTCACAGCGGCGCGCAAGGCGCTGGGCAAGGGCCGAAGCCGGCTGAAAACCGCGCTGGGCCGGGTGATCGAAGTTTTTCGCAGCTGGCGCGCCGCCTGTGACGAACTGCCGCCCGCGGCCGGCGGGCCGACCTTTTTTGAGGAGCACCGCGCCGAACCGCTTGACCATGCGCTGCGCCTGCTTTGTGAGGCGCTGGAAGTCTGGTTGGACGACCACCGTGAGCCGAGCGAAACCCACGCCGCGCTGCTGCAGCTTTATTTTGATGCGCGCGGCTGGCTGCGGGTGGCCGAAGGTTTTGACGAACACTATGTACTGCAGATCAGCGCCCACGGCCGGGTGGTGCGGGCCGCCATGCTCTGCCTCGACCCCAGCGCCTTCCTGGCTGAGGATTTTGCCCGCGGGCGGGCGGCCGTGCTGTTCAGCGCAACGCTTGGCCCGGCCGGGTATTACAGGGATCTCTGCGGTCTGCCCGAAGCCCGGGCCGTGGCGCTGCGCAGCCCGTTTGCGCAGGAGCATTTTGCATTGCTCTGCGCCGGCGGCATCAGCACCCGTTACCGCGACCGTGCGTCCAGCGCCGGCGCCGTGGCCGCCTGCCTGCACGCCATGGTCGAAGCGCATACGGGCAACTATCTCGCGTTTTTCCCTTCCTATGCGTATCTTGAAACGGTGTATGAGGCTTTCACGGCCCGCTGGCCCGAGCAGCCTGTGCGCAAACAGGAAACCGCAATGGACGAGGAAGCGCGGGCCGGCTTTTTGGCGCAGTTTTCCCCGCACCCCGAAACCCCGCTGCTGGGGTTTGCCGTGCTGGGCGGGGTGTTCGGCGAAGGGGTAGACCTTGCCGGCGACCGGCTGATCGGGGTGGCGATCGTAGGCCCCGGGCTGCCGCAGGTCGGCCCGCGCCAGGAACGTCTGCGCGATTATTTCGAAAAGACCCGCGGCAGCGGCTTCGACTATGCCTACCTCTACCCCGGTATGAACAAGGTGCTGCAGGCCGCCGGGCGGGTTATCCGCACGCCGGAGGACCGCGGCGTCGTGCTGCTTATCGACGACCGGTTCGCCGCCCCCGCCTACCGCCGCCTGATGCCGCCCCACTGGAGCCACCTTGCCATCCTGCCCGGTGCAGACGCCGTCTTCCATGCGCTGGCCGCTTTTTGGGAGGGCCAGACCTGAAAGGGCCGAAAGACCGGCACCGGCTTTTCCCTCACGAACCGAGGTGCTCTATGACGCTGTATGAAAATGACCTGACCCCTGCCGTATACAATGCGCTGCGTGAATCCGTCGGCTGGACGCCGCACCCCGCCGACCGCGCGGCCACGGCGCTGGCCCGCAGCCTCTACACCGTTACCGCTCGAGTCGGAGACACCCCCATCGGCATGGCACGGCTCGTTGGGGACGGGTTGTACATGCTGCTTGTCGATGTTGCTGTAGCCCCAGCCTGGCAAGGGCGCGGTGTCGGGCAGGCGCTGGTTGCGCAAACGCTTTTTTGGGCACGCCGTTCGCTGCCCGCCGGGGTCCGCGCCACCGTGCTGCTGGCTTCAGCCGCCGGCAAGGAAGGTTTTTATGCCCGGTTCGGCTTCCGCCCCCTGCCCTCCCCCGCCCGCGGCCCCGGCATGGAACTGCGGCTGGGCGGGTTGTAACCGATACCAAATGGCAGTGAACCGTGCGCAAAGAAAGAACCGGACCAACAAAGGAAGCCAAACCGGATAAGGAGTGATGACGATGCCGCAGCATATCACCGTTGTGGAATACGACCCGGAATGGCCGCTGAAATATGCACAGGAACGGGACCATATTACCGAAATACTCAAAGGCAACTGCATAGCGATCTACCATATTGGCAGCACCTCTGTTCCGGGCTTACCCGCCAAGCCCATCATTGATATTATGGTGGCTGTCAGAAGCCTTGCGCAGGCAGATGCCGCTGCGGAACAGTTTTCAGGGCTGGGGTATGAATATCTTGGCGAATTCGGAATAACCGGCAGACGGTATCTCCGCAAAGGCGGCGATGAGCGAACCCATCAGATTCATATGTTCCAGGCCGATGACTGGGAAAACATCGGGCGGCATCTTGCCTTCCGCGACTATATGCGCAGCCGGGAAAAGGAACGGAACGAGTACGCAAACCTCAAAAAAGACCTTGCGCAGGGGTTCCCTTATGACATAGACGGCTATTGTGACGGCAAGGAAGATTTTGTTCGCGAGATGGAAAAGCGTGCGCTTGCACAATACGATGGAACATGGGACAGGCTGTATATAGCCGCACGCAAAGTGCAGTACGAAAGAAAGATTTCACCCCTGATCGAGGCCGGCGCCGTTGCCGCGGCGCTTCTTTCCGCAAACGGGACGATCTATACCGGCGTCTGCATTGATACCGCCTGTTCATTGGGGATGTGTGCGGAAAGAAATGCGATTGCCAATATGATTACTAACGGTGAAACCCAAATCAAAAAGATCGTCGCCGTTATGCCGGATGGAAAGGCGGGCATGCCGTGCGGGGCATGCCGGGAATTCATGATGCAGCTGAGCCAATCCGCCGGCGAAACAGAAATTCTGTGCGATTATGAAACCAAAACGGTCACCCGGCTGGAATCACTCACGCCCGAATGGTGGTATGCAGGCCAGTCCGAAACAAACGGATAAGCCACGCCAAAAAGCCCGCTTATGCTCTTTGCGCATAAACGGGCTTGGGTTTTCGAAAAAAGGTTACATTCCGTTGGCGGCAAACAAGCCTTGGCCTAAAAGCCGCCGCGTCCTCAGTTTTTCCACCCTTCCGGCAGATACGCAAGGGTGTTTTCAATCATATCGTCCACCAGCTTCCGGATATCCTGTTCCTGGCAGGCCTTGCCTTTCACCAGCGGGTCGCACAGGAAAGCCTGCACAACCAGCTCTTTGTCACAGGTCAGCGCCGCCTGCAGGATGCGTTCATGGTTTTCAATATGCGGCGTCACCAGGTTCTTCACGGCGTCCGGCAGCGTTCCCGCAGCCACAGGGCGCACCGCGTCCTTTTCAAACAGCGCGTTGGTTTCCACCAGCGCCGTCCGCGGGAGGTTCACAATCTGGCCAAAGGTATTGGGGATATTGACGTTGCTTACCACCCTCCCCAGGCCGCAGAGCGCCTTGATGAGCAGGATGCCTTCCTCCCCGCTGGGTTTCAGTTCCACTTCTTCCTCCCCGCAGACCAGCCGGCGGCTCTTTTCAAGCCGGTTTGCCAGGTCTTCCTTCCGCCAGGCCACCGTGGTCAGGCCAAACTTCCACTGCCGGACCGTCTCGGGGTCGTTCAGATACTCGTTGCCGGGCATGAACTCAGCCAGGTGGCGGTCGCCGGCCGCCGCAATGAGCCCATAGCGCCGGAACAGGTCAAACTTGACGCGATGCGCGCAGTTGAAGGAAGAGTTCATCCAATGTTTTTCTTTGTTCTCTTCCTCATACCCTTCCTCATAATGTTCTTCCACATAGTTCCGATAAACCGGGAAAAGGTCGATCCCGCGGTAGGAGGCCCGGTCAAACCAGGTGAAATGGTTGATTCCCAGAACATTCACATGGATGTCGTGCCAGTCAATGTCCTGTTCCCCGCACACCCGCTCACAGATGCCTTTCAGCAGCTGCTGGGTTCCAAAGACCTCGTGGCAGCACCCAAACGCTTTGATCTGTGGAAAGGTGTGGTAAAGGGTCTTTACGCAGAGGGACATCGGGTTGGTATAGTTGATGACCCAGGCCTGCGGCGCATACTTCCGGATTGCCTCCCCGATTTCCACAAACATGGGAATCGTCCGCAGCGCCCGGATCATACCGCCCGGCCCGGCCGTATCCCCGACAGACTGGTAAATTCCCAGCCGCTCCGGCAGGTGCACGTCCGACTCCATCTCGTCAAAAGTGCCCGGAAGGATGGATATCACAACAAAATCACAGCCGTTCAGGGCCTCTTGCAGGCTTTGGCAGGTCTGGTATGTCCATTTCCCCACCGCATCTTTCCGGCTTGAAACGCGGTTTCCGATGACGGCATTGTTCTGTGCCGCCTGGACATCGATGTCATACAGCCGGATGGTCCCGGAGATCTGGGGTTCCAGGGCAAGGTCTGTCATAAAAGTCCAGGCCCAGCCCCTGGACCCGCCGCCAATATAGGCAATCTGGATATCCGATACTTTGTTGTTTTTGTACTGCATGTTTTTCCTCCGCCGTTTTCCGGGAGCCGGCCCCGCACGGGCGGTTTCCTCGTTCTGCTTGCAATTATAGGCTCTTTGCTTCCCTATTACAAGCACAGATCTCCAAGTTCCGACCCTCGTACCGTTCGCTCCGGCGGATCGCTTTACGCTCCGGCGTACCCCAGCGTCGCAGCCATAACGGCTTTGATCGTATGCATGCGGTTTTCTGCCTCTTCAAACACGATCGACTGCGCCCCTTCGAACACTTCGTCGGTGACTTCCATCGCGTCGCGGCCGAACTTTTCGCCCATCTCTTTGCCGATCGCCGTTTTGTGGTCATGGTAGGCCGGCAGGCAGTGCATAAACACCGCGCCCGGTGCGGCGGCAGCCATCCGCGCGGCGTTGACCTGGTAAGGGGCCAGCGCCCGGATGCGCTCGGCCCAGACTTCCTCCGGCTCGCCCATGCTGACCCAGACGTCGGTGTAGAGCACGTCGGCCCCGGCCGCGGCGTCGGGGGTATCAGCCAGCGTCACGCTGCCGCCCGAAGCTTTGGCAAATTCCTCACACCGGGCAACAAGCGCCGGATCGGGCCAGTATTCCTTCGGCGCGCAAGCCGTGTAGTGCAGCCCCATCTTGGCGCAGCCGATCATCAGCGAGTTGCCCATATTGTACCGTGCGTCGCCCAGGTAAGCGAACTTGAGCCCGGCCAGTTTGCCGAAATGCTCCTGCAAGGTCAGGAAATCGGCCAGGATCTGGGTGGGGTGGTATTCGTTGGTCAGGCCGTTCCAGACCGGCACCTTGGCGGCGTCGGCCAGCTCCTGCACAATAGCCTGGCCGAAGCCGCGGTACTCGATACCGTCAAACATCGAAGCAAGCACCCGGGCCGTATCGGCGATCGATTCCTTTTTGCCGATCTGGCTGCCCGCCGGGTCAAGGTAGGTCGTGCCCATGCCGAGGTCGTGCGCCGCAACCTCAAAGCTGCACCGGGTGCGGGTGGATGTTTTTTCAAAAATCAGCGCAACGTTTTTGCCGCGCAGCCCGTCGTGCGGGATGCCGGCTTTCTTTTGGGCTTTGAGTTTTGCGGCCAGTGAAAGCAGGGCCGTGATCTCCTCAGGCGTATAGTCAAGCAGGGTCAAGAAGTCCCGTCCTTTGAAAGTACTGATATCCATTGTGTGTTCCCTCCAGCAGCCATGCGGCCGAAATTGCATATTCATACAATAAACATGTATAGTTATACCACATTCCCGCGGTTTCTGCAAGCCCATCCCCCCTTGGCAAACCCAAAACTTTCTGCTATAATAGTTGCATTGTCCGGGCCAGTAGCTCAGCTGGTCAGAGCTGTCGGCTCATAACCGCCAGAGCCAACCAAAATTTCTTTTGCAAACAACGATTTTACGTTGTTTCAGAATGAACACCTGTTGATTTTTCTCGTTTTGGCTACCGATTGGCTACCAAAGCCATCCAAAGCCGCACCGAAAACTTCATAGATTTCGTCATTTGGGCCAGTAGCTCAGCTGGTCAGAGCTGTCGGCTCATAACCGATTGGTCGCGGGTTCGAACCCTGCCTGGCCCACTTGCAAAAAGAACGCGCAGTCGTTATTTTTAACGCTGCACGTTCTTTTTTTGGTAGCCAAACCTGTGAAATTTTGGTAGCCAAAATTTAGGGCGGCTTCAAAAAACAACTATTTGCCGTACAATTCTTTGCTAAGTTGACTACGGATCATTTTTTGCCGTTTTTTATACTGCTGTGTGTAGATCATCAGGGTAGTGCTGGGCTGCGCGTGCCCCGCTTCGGCGGCTACCGTGGCCACGTCGATTTCCGGGTTGGACATCAGCAGGCTGACGAAGGTATGCCGGAACATGTGCGGATGCAGGTGGCGAACCCCTGCCCTGTCCCCTACACGGCGTACCATTGCCGCGTAACAGTCCGGGTTTAACGGCCAGCCTTGGTCATTGCAGATCACAAAATCGTTCCCGGCCAAGGCCCGCAGGGAGGCATAGTGCTTGCTGTCTTTTTTCTCAATGGCGGTTTGCCAACTGGCCCCCATCAGCCGTTTCTTTGTCTTCCAGTAGTCGTAGTATCGCTGCATGAACTCCATATACTCCGGTGCCACATCCACATAGCGGTCGTTCGATTCCTTGGTGGTGGTCAGCTGATACCCATACTCTTTGATAACCAGCAGAGACTTGTAAACGTGTACGGTGCATCCGGCAAAGTCGATGTCGTCCCAGGTTAGCCCCGCCAGTTCGCCGCGGCGGACACCCGTATTGAGCAGCCCCCGAATCACCGCCTGTTCGATCATGCTGCCTCGATCCAATTCTTTCAACAGGATTTGCACCTCATCCTCATGCAGGCAATCCACGAAGCGGGGACGACTGCCTTTTGCTGGCAGTGCAAACTCCGGCTTCATACCGCCGTAGTGCTCGGCGGCGTACTGCAAAACCTGTCGGGCGAACAACGCGTACTCCCGCATTGTCTTTTGGGAAAGCGCGTGTTCAACCACCTCGATCTGAAACAGCACCTCCACGGGCTGCCCCATTGCCTTGGCGATCTCATCGGCGGTATGCCGTTTCACGGTCTTACCGCGGAATGCTTCCGCCATCGTATACGGGGTGACATCGCACTTCGCTGCCAGCTTTGTGAAGGAGGCTGTCTTGTACACTTCCGCCCCCGGACGCAGGGTGGCCCGTTCACGGCGGCACGGCCCCATCACCTCCATCTCGTCCATCAGCCGCTCATAGTCGCCTTTGCTGATCTTGTTGACCTCCATCGAGGTGAACCAGGGGCACACCGTTTGCAGCTTTCGCAGGTAGGTTTCCTTGTTGTTTGTTGTGTTCGCCTTGTTTTTGTTTGCATCGTAATTGCCGTTCAGCCGGGCGGAAGGCGCTTTTCTGGCTTTGCAGGATTGGATGTACTCTTCCGCCACCTCGGCAAACGTCCGAACAGGTTCCGGCTTTTTGGGGTTTAACGCCTCCTGCTGCATCTCAGACTCAAAGCGGACTGCCGCGGCCATCGCCGCAGCGTATCTCGACTTTGCTGTCCTGAGCACCTTGGGGTCAAACTCGAACCGGGAATAGTACCGTTTTTTCTCGCCATTCACCACTATGTTGGCGGTCAACTTGAAATACTTTGGTTTGTTTTGGGGCGTTATCAATTTTACAGATGCCATCGTTTTTCCTCCTGGGCTATGGTTAGCGTATTGGAGTTGCCCTCCTGACACCCACTATAGCCAAGTTTTCTGCCGGGAGGAAGTTTGTCGCAGGACCGCTCGGTATGCTTGACAGTACGTATTATTTATGCTTTGGTATCCGTCAAGCGGCCGTTATAATAATCGGCCAGGCGTCCCAGGTTGATGTACCATTTCACGCCGGATTGGAACGCGATACCAGGCACCTCTTTGCAAAGCCGCCGCAGATAGTAAACCGGCAGCCCCATCATGGCGCTGGCCTGTTTGATGCTGGCGATCTGCGGCAAGACAAAAGATACGGCGTACCACTTCGGCGGCTTCTTCGTCCACAAGCCAGTGTTCCCGTTTTTCGTCCCACAGGTAGCCATAAATGACGGTGCCGGTCAGGTGCTTGCCGCTCATGCCTTTGGACTTGAATACGGAGCGAATTTTCCGACTGGTGTCACGGGCGTAAAACTCATTCATGATGTTGCGGAACGGGGTAAAATCGTCATCGCCTTTCAGACTGTCCA
>URKR01000013.1 GCA_900548355.1 uncultured Oscillospiraceae bacterium | reverse complement strand
GGAAAATCCACCATGCTCAACGCCGTGGCCGGTCCCTACGGCGTGGACGCGGCGCCGCAGGGCGGCTCCCGCCGGCGCGCCATCGCGCTGGCCGCGGTCTGCGTGCTGGCCGTTGTGCTGACGATTGTCATCGTCGTACTGGCCGGGCGCAGTCAGGGCCCGACCGAACCCGCCGTGCCTGATGTGGGCGAAAGCGCCGGCGCCTGGGCTAAAAATGAAAACGGGTTTTATTTCAATGATGCCGGAGAGGTGATCCTTGCTGCGACGAGCAAGGGCATCGATGTTTCCAAATACCAGGGCCAGGTCGATTGGGAGGCCGCCCAGGCTGCCGGGGTTGAGTTCGCAATTCTGCGCTGCGGCTACGGCAGCGAATGGAACGGAGAAGGCGAATACAACCAGGACGACGAAACCTGGGAGTATAACGCAGACGAATGCACCCGGCTGGGCATCCCGTTCGGCACCTATCTCTATTCTTATGCGACGACCGAGGAGCAGGCCCGGCTTGAAGCCGACCATGTGGCCCGGCTGCTTGGCCTGAAAGCGCCCGACCATGAAGGGCTTGCCGATTATACCTCCAAACCCTATCAGCTCAGCCTGCCGGTCTACTATGACCTTGAGGACGCCGCCATCACCGGCCTCTTCCCCGAGGAGATGGCCCACCTGACCAGCGTCTTTTTTGAGCAGCTGGAAAGTTATGGCTATACGGGGGAACAGGGGATCTATGCGTCGCTCAACTGGACGCGGGCCCGCCTTTCCGACCCGGCGCTCGACCCTTGGCGGGACAATTTCTGGATTGCGCGGTTCAACTCAACCCTCGGCTACACAGGGGCTTACACGATGTGGCAGGCCAGCTACACCGAACCCGGCGCCAGCTACGGCGTGCAGAGCGAGACTGTTGATATCGATTTTGTTATGGAGGAACTGCGCGTCACCGGCTTTACCGACGCCAAGGTCAGCGGGGCGGAGCCGAGCTTTACCAATGATACCTACCAGAACATCCTCTGGCTGCCGAACGTGAAGGACAAGGTCACGATGACGACCGACGAGGTG
Source organism: uncultured Oscillospiraceae bacterium (assembly GCA_900548355.1). Classification (GTDB taxonomy): domain Bacteria; phylum Bacillota; class Clostridia; order Oscillospirales; family Ruminococcaceae; genus Gemmiger; species Gemmiger avicola. The sequence goes on along the minus strand of URKR01000013.1, from coordinate 56,719 downwards.
ACCGAGAAGGAGGGCGGCCAGCGGGTGTTCTGGCAGACAAGCGATGAAAATGTCGCGACGGTCAACAAAAAGGGCGTTGTCACCGCCGTGGGCGAGGGCAGCTGCACCCTGACCGCCACGCTGGCCGACGGCCGGCAGAGTGTGGATGTGACGGTGCGGGTCGGCCCGGTCGATGTGACGATCTACGCGACCGGGAATCTTCGCGGCACGGCGGATAACGGCACGGTCAGTTTGGCCGATGTCGCCGCCCTGCATGCCGACGACCCGGACAGCATCCTGCTGGATGCCGGCGGCAGCGTGCAGGGGGCTGCCAACACCAGCCTGACCGGCGGCATGGATATGCTGAGTTCCATGAACTATGCGGGGTATGACCTGCAGGTTTTCGGCGCTTCGGACCTTGCTTTCGGGGCCGAGCGTCTGGTTGAGGATGCCGCCGTCACCTCCGGCCCTTCGATCGCTTCAACGCTGCAGAACGAAGATGGCACGCCGCTGTTCTACCGCTCAACAAGCTGGAGCCGCAACCGCATCACCAATGGCCTGCAGGAGGTTGTGCAGCGCGCAGGCAAGACAATCGGGTTCTTCTCGCTTGAAAATGCGGGGGTATACGCCCATGCCCAGGTCAGCACGGCGGAACAAAGCCAGATCGCCTCGGAGCAGGTGGCTGCGCTGCGGGCCAAGGGCGCGCAGGCGATTGTCTGCGTCGCCGGGGCCGAAACCGCCGTCGATGCCGAAACCCTTGCGGGGCTTGGCGTCAATGCGGTGCTGACCCTGAACCCCGATGAGGCAACCCGGACCGAGCACGGGCTGACCATCCTCAACGCCGCCGGCGGGCTGAACAGCGTCGCCGCGCTGACCCTGACCTTCGGGACGGACGGCAGCATCACGGCGGCGGCAGAAACCGTGGCGGCCGCCAGCCTGCAGGCGGCGCGCAGCAGCCTTTCGGCCGATGCGCAGACTGCCTACGACAGCACCGCTACCGGTCTGACCGCCCTGGCGCAGGGGGATGAGAGCGTCCGCGCGCAGGAGCTCTTCACCTTTGAAGAAAACGCCGACGCGGACGAGACGATCAGCTTCGGCAACTTCGTGGCCGAAGTCTACCTTGCCTATGCCGAGGGCAGCCGGGATGCCTGGACAGCCCAGGCCACCTTGCAGGATGCTGCGCTTGCTGTGACCGAAGATATGACCCTGACCGCCGTGGCCGGCGGAGTGAGCGAGCTTGAATACGGCGCGGTCACCCGCGGTGATCTGCTCGACGCGCTGCCTGCCGGCGCGCGGCTGCAGCTTGTCTGCACGACGGCCGAAGCTGTCTCCCAGCTGCTTGACACCGGTTCTGTGGCTGAAACCTACGATGACAGCCTTGTGCCCTATTATGGCGAAGGCAATGTGCTGCTCATCACCGATACCGACACCCTCGCGAATTTGAGTGATCAGAATTATACAATCCTGATGGATTACGGCGATGTGTTCTGGGATATCCGAATGAACATCAATGACCGCACCGAAAACTTTGCCCAGCCGTTTGTTCTGCCCGAAGCGCCGCAGTACGGCGCCGGCCGCAACGGATAAATCACCTGCCAAAGATGGGAGGGCTTGCAATGAAACTGACGTTTGTAGGCGCCGCGCATGAGGTTACCGGCAGCTGTACCCTTGTGGAGGCCGCCGGCCACCGCTTCCTCATTGACTGCGGCATGGAGCAGGGGCGCAGTGTGTACCAAAACGCCGACCTGCCCTGCGCCCCGGCCGAGATTGAGGCTGTGCTGCTGACCCATGCCCATATCGACCATTCGGGCCGGATTCCGCATTTGTACAAAAACGGTTTCACCGGGCCGATCTATGCGACGGATGCGACAACCGACCTCTGCGACATCATGCTTGAAGATTCGGCCCATATCCAGGAACAGGAAGCCGAATGGAAAAACCGCAAGGCCCAGCGCAGCGGCCGGGAATTGGTTGAACCGGACTACACCGTGCAGGATGCCATTGAGGTGATGAAACAGTTTGTGCCCCAGCCTTACGGCCGGCCGGTACAGGTCTTTGACGGCGTGGAAGCCTGCTTTACCGATGTAGGGCACCTTTTGGGCAGCGCTTCAATCACGCTGCGCATCACCGAAGGCGGGAACACCGAGACGATTGTGTTTTCGGGCGATATCGGCAACCTCAACCAGCCGCTGCTGCGCGACCCCCATTACCTGGATGCGGCTGACTATGTCGTGATGGAATCCACCTACGGCAACCGCTCCCACGGGCCGAAACCCGACTATGTCGGTGAACTTACGGCTGTGCTGCAGCGCACGTTTGACCGCGGCGGCAATGTTGTGATCCCGAGTTTTGCGGTCGGGCGCACCCAGGAAATGCTCTACTTCATCCGCCAGATCAAGGCCGAAGGGCGGGTGAAGGGCCACGAAGGGTTTGAAGTGTATGTAGACAGCCCGCTCGCAAGCAAATCGACAACGATCTTCCGTGAAAATTTCAGCGAATGTTTTGATGCGGAAGCGCTCGCGCTTGTGCGCAGCGGGCAGAACCCGCTGTCCTTCCCCGGGCTGCGGATCAGCGAAACCAAGGAGGATTCGGTCGCCATCAACCTGGACCCCACCCCAAAAGTGATCCTTTCGGCTTCCGGCATGTGCGATGCCGGGCGCATCCGCCACCATCTCAAACACAATCTCTGGCGGGAGGAATGTACGATCCTCTTTGTCGGCTACCAGGCGGAAGGTTCGCTTGGCCGCCACCTGCTGGAAGGGGCCGAGGAGGTCAAGCTCTTTGGTGAAACCGTCGCGGTCAACGCCGAGATTGCCCAGATGTCGGGCATGTCCGGCCATGCCGACCACGACGGACTGCGCCGCTGGATTGACCATTTCGCGCCCAAACCGGCTTATGTCTTTGTCAACCACGGTGACGACGAGGTTGCAGCCGGTTTTGCAAAAGAACTCAGCCTTGAAGGGTATGCGGCCGAAGCGCCGTTCCCCGGCGGCTGTTATGAGCTTGCGGGCGGCCGTGTGACCTGCCTTGCGCGCGGCAACACCGAGCGCATCGCCCCGCGCGCCGACCAGCCTGCGGTTAGCTACAAGACCCAGCGCGCCAGCGCGGCCTTTGAAAGGCTGCTCAACATGGGCAAGCGGCTGCTTGTTGTTATCGAACACAACCGCGGCGGCGCCAACAAGGATCTCGCCCGTTTCGCCAACCAGATCGCCTCGCTGTGCGATAAATGGGACCGGTGAGCGGCGCGGCCATTTTGGGACGCGAGCAACAAAAATTGATAGAGATTATAGGGGCCGATTCCATATCGGCCCGCGTAGATCACGCCACGGTCCCTATAAACAAAGGCGAAGCATGTTGACAATCGTGGATGCCCATCCCGCCGCCAACCGGGCGGATAGGGAATCCGCCCTCTGCATTTGAATTATTTAAGGCGGCCAGCGGCCGCCGATCCACCATAACTCCTAATGTTTAACGCCTGATTCCTAACTTTTTAACGATAAGCAGGAAATCTTTATGACCTCATTCCCCCTCTCCCGCCTTCCCGCCCCGCTGCGGGGGCTGCTGGCTGCGGTGCTGGCGCTTGCGCTCAGCGCGGTGCTGACCTTCGGGCTGCACAACCAGGATACCTATTTGACTGGCTTCTGGGACGATTATTCCCAGGCGCTGGTCTTTGCGCGGATGCTCCAGATGCAGCAGGATCAGCAAAGCCCCGGCGGCTTCCTCGGCACCTATACCGAGGAATTCGGCGACACCCAAAACCGCTACCTCTACCGTGAGAACACCCCGGTCGAACCCGAGGACTACCACGCCTACACCCACCAGACCGGTCTGCAGGGGTGGGCCCTCGGCATCCTCAACAAGGTGTTTTCGATCTGGCAGGACAGCGGCGAGGCGCGGGAGCGGATGCTCTACGCGACCAACAGCATTTTGTTCTACGCCGCCGCCCTCGCGCTGGCCTGGGCGGCCGGGCGGGCGTTTGGCGCACCGGCCGGCGTGGGTTGGGCGCTTGCCGCGGTGCTGGCCCCCTGGGTGCAGCGCGGCATGAAGGATCTGTACTGGTGTCTGTGGACCTGGCTGCTGCCGATGCTGGCCGGGGCGCTGCTCTGCGCCGTGACCCGCCGGCGCGGCCGTACGCCGTGGTACTGCTACGCGCTCTGCTTCGCCGCGCCGATGCTGCGCTGTATGTGCGGGTTTGAGTTTATCTCCACCTTCCTGATTTTGGGCGAAATCCCGCTGTTCGCCTGCTGGGCCGCCGCCCTGGCCGAAGGCAAGGGGGCCGCGGCCTGGTTCAGACGGATGTTTTTCGCCGGTGTCGCGGCCGTCGCCGGGGTGGCGGCGGCGTTCGGCGTCTGGCTTGTGCAGGGGTATCTCTATTTCGGCAGCTGGGGCGAAAGTTTCGCAAACGCCCTGGCCCCGGCCCTCTTCCATACCGGCGGCGAGGAGATCAGCGCCTTTGCGGTCGCGTGGCGGTATCTCTCTTCGGCCGAGCCGGTGCTGCAGCTCGGCCCGGTCAGTCTTGCGCCGGGGGCGCTGCTCGGCATCGGGGCCGCGGCGCTTGCGGCGGCGTTTGGCGTTTGCATCGCGCGCCACCGCCGCCCGCCGGCGCGGCTCTGGGCGGTTGCGAGCGTCTGGGTTTTGAGCGCTCTTGCCCCGCTGAGCTGGATGCTGCTCGCCAAAGTGCACTGCGATATCCACACCCACCTCGTCCCAATGCTCTGGAACTTCGCCCTCGCCCCCGCCACCTGCCTGGTTGTGGCTGCGCTGGCGGGGTGGGGGATAAGGTATGTTTGGGGAAAGGTGAAACGGGTTAAACCGTAGGGGCGGGCAATGCTCGCCCGGGGAGCTTGCGGCATCGCCAATCTCCGCGGGGCGTCGAGGACGCCGCCCCCTACGAATGGCGCAAAACCGTTGCAAACCCTGCAAGGCTGGAAGCGGGCCAAACGGCCATGCGTAGGGGCGGGATTCTTCCCGCCCGGAGAGCCTTGCGGCACCGCGAACCCCCGCGGGCCGGATCAATCCGGCCCCTACGAATGGGGTGAAACTCCGTTGCCGAGCCATGATGTTTGCGATGGGCCCAAATTTATCCGTAGGGGGGCGGCGTCCTCGACGCCCCGGGAACCCCACTCTCTCAAAAAAAGCGACAAATTTGTCTCAAATTCTCTTGACGGCACCCACAAAACGTGATATATTTGTCTCAATCCTGGGAGATAAATATGTCACATTTCGACCGTCAAGGAGGTCACTCTCATGCTGCACCCTGAAGAACAACCCCGCGCCTTCCGTTTGCCCGTCAAACGCCTTGTCATCGGGGCGGTGGTCTGCGCCCTCTGCCTGGCCGCGGCCTGCACGCAGGCCGTGCTGTTCAACGACGCCCGCTGGGTTAAACCGATGGATCTCTCCACCTACACCTACCAGCCCGGCGATCTGCCAATGCTCGCGGCCGGCGCGCTGCTGCTCGTCTATATCTTTTATGTCATTGTCACGGTGGTGCGCGCGGCGCTCGCGGCCCGGCGCGCGCCGAACGATACCCCCGGCTACACCCGCCGGCTCTCGCCGTGGTGGGGGCTTTGCGGGGTGTTCGGCTTCATCGGGTTCCTCGGCTTCTGGACATGGCCGACGACCGGGGAGATTTTCCCCTTCGTCTTTTTCATCTTTTTCGGGATGTTCGGGCTGTATTTTGAAGGCAAACTCTCCCACACGATGGCCGATGAGATGTACTGGGAACACAAGCGCGCGGCCGACGCCAAGGCCTACAAGATCGGCTTCCAGCTGCTCTTTGTTGTGCTGTGGCTGGCCGGACTCGGGCTGTTCAGCCGCCGGGTGGAATGGTGCGCGGTGTTCATGCTGATCGCCTGCTCGCTGATCTACGCGCTGGTGCTGTTTTTAAGCAGCTACCTGCTCTACCGCTATGAGCGGGGAGAGGAGTAAGATGGCCGAATTTACCTGCAACCTCAAACAATACCGCACGGCCTGCGGCTTAACCCAGGAACAGCTGGCCGAAAAAGTCGGCGTGCGGCGCGAGACAATCATGCGGCTGGAGAAGGCGCAGTACAACCCTTCCCTCAAGTTGGCAATTGACATCTCCCGCGCTGTCGGCGCGCCGATTGAGGAAATCTTTGTGTTTTAAGGCACAGGCGGCCCGGCTGCCGGGATCACCGCCGCTTTTTGCCGGCTTTTCTCACAGCCCCTGCTCGCCCAGCAGTGCGCCAAGGTCCTGCAGAATGTCATGGGGCAGCATGGTCAACTGGCTTTCGCGGGCAGCGCAGCGGTCGGCCGCCGCGCCGTGCAGCCAGACCGCGCAGAGCGCCGCGTCAAACGGCGCCAGCCCCTGCGCCAGCAGTGCGGCCAGCATGCCGGCCAGCACGTCGCCGCTGCCGCCGCGGGCCAGACCGGGGTTGCCGGTTTCATTGCGCGCCAGCCGGCCGTCGGGTGTGGCAACCAGCGTCCCTGCGCCTTTCAGCACCGCCACACAGCCGTATTTTTTCGCGCAGGCCAGCGCGGCGCCCGGGCGGTCAGCCTGGATTTCGGCCACCGTTTTGCCCAGCAGCCGGGCCATCTCGCCGGGGTGCGGCGTCAGCACGGTCGCCGGCGGCAGCCTGCCCGGCGTACCGGCCGCAAGCGCGTTGAGCGCATCGGCATCCAGCACCGCCGCCCGCCAGGGTGCGCACAACAAAACCGGCAGCAGCCGTTTGGCGCTGCCGCCCAACCCGGGCCCCGCCAGCAATACGGCGGGGCTTTCGGCAAATTGCCGCCGCGCCGCCTCGGCGTCTTCGGTGGTGATCCCGCCGTCTGGGGCGGTTTGGCAGGGCAGGGCGCAGCATTCGGGGGTGCGGGTCAGTACAAGCTGCAGCACCGGTTCAACCGCAACCAGATACACTAGCCCGGCCCCGCAGCGCAGCGCGCCTTCGCAGCAGAGCGCGGCCGCCCCGCGGTACTGCAGGCTGCCGGCCACTGCCGCTACCCGGCCAAAGCTGCCCTTGTTCGAATCGGCTGTCCGCTTGGGCAGCCGGGCGAATACATCGGCGGCATAAATTGTCTGCATGTGCGTCCCTCCAGGTTTTCGTTTTCTTTGTATTATAGCATACCGCTGCAAAAATCAAAATCGCCCGGCAGCGCAAGGTTTGCCCATGCTGCCGGTGCCAAAGAAAGGAGCTTCCCCTATGGTGCCCGAACTGGAAACCATGATCGAAAACCACCACAATATCGTCTTTTTCGGCGGGGCCGGCGTTTCGACAGAAAGCGGCATCCCGGATTTCCGCAGTGTGGACGGGCTGTACCACCAGCAATTCCGTTACCCGCCGGAGGTTATGCTCTCCCACACTTTTTTTGTGGAGCACACGGCCGAATTTTTTGATTTCTACCGCCGTAAACTGATCGTGCGCGGCGCAAAACCCAACGCGGCGCACCGCCGGCTGGCCGCGCTTGAAAAGCAGGGCAAGCTCAAAGCCGTCGTCACCCAGAACATTGACGGCCTGCACCAGGCCGCCGGCAGCAAGACGGTGTATGAACTGCACGGGTCAACGCTGCGCAATTTCTGTACCCGCTGCGGCAAGTTTTACCCCGTCGAGTTCATCGACGAAGCCGGCAAAACCGGCGACGGCATCCCGCATTGCACCGAATGCGGCGGCCTTGTCAAGCCGGATGTCGTACTGTATGAGGAAGGCCTTGACGAAGATGTCGTCAGCGGCGCGGTGGCCGCGCTGCATGCCGCCGATATGCTGATTGTTGGCGGAACCAGCCTTGTCGTTTACCCGGCGGCCGGTATGCTGCGGTATTTCGGCGGGGACTGCCTTGTTGTTATCAACAAGCAGCCTACCCCGGCCGACAGCATGGCAAACCTTGTGCTGCATCAACCGATCGGCGAAGCGCTGGGCCAGGCGTAAGGGAAATGTATGGCCCAAGAGAAGGCAGAAAAAACAGGGGAATCGTAGTTTTTTGAAAAAAGTATTTCCAAAAACCACTTGGCAACCGCCCCCGGGTCTGCTATGATAGAGAAGGTAGCCCCGTTTTTTGGGGGCGGGAAAGTTCTATCTTGCGGGGCAAAGCCCCGGCAAATAAGGGGGCGAGCGCTATGGCAAGCGTGTTGACAGATTTTGTGAAGCGGCGGGAGTTTCTGGTTTGTCTTGACTCTGACGGCTGCGTGATGGACACCGTGCGGATCAAACACGGCACGGTCTTTTGCCCGGAGCTGATCCGGGTGTTCTCGTTGGATGAGGAGGCGGATTTCATCACCACAGCCTGGGAGGAGATCAACCTGCTTGGCATCACCCGCGGCATTTCGCGGTTTGAAAGCGTGGTCCTGATTTTTGACCGGCTGAAAAACCGCGGTATTGAGGTGCCCGGCGCCGAGGATATCGCCGCGTGGGTGCGCACGGCCACCGAACTGAGCACTGCCAGCTTGCAGCAGGAACTGCTGCGCACCGGCAGCGTGGCGCTGCGCAAACTGCAGGAATGGAACAACGCCTGTAACCGGCGCATTCAGGCGCTGGAACCCACCTTTGAACCGTTCCCCGGTGTGGAGGCCAGCTTGCGCCAGCTGCATGCGGTTGCCGATGTGGCGGTGGTTTCGGCCGCGAATGAAAGCGCGATTGAAAGCGAATGGACCCGTTACGGCCTGGCGCGCCACGCGGATGTGATTTTTGGGCAGGAGGTCGGCAGCAAGGCAAATTCGATCGCCGTGATGCTGGGGTGCGGGTATGAAAGCCGCAAGGTCATGATGGTCGGCGATGCGATGGGCGACGCCCAGGCGGCTGCGGCCAACGGCGTTTCGTTTGTGCCGATCCTGCCGGGGCGTGAAGCCGAAAGCTGGCGCCGCCTGCAGGAGGAAGCGCTGCCCAAACTGCTGCACGGCACCTTCAGCAAGGAATATCAGAACCAGCTCACCGCCGCGCTGCGCAGTGCGCTGCACGGGTAAGAAAAAAGGCCCCCGCCGGGGGCCTTTTTGGTTGGGCGGCGGCAATACGAGTGAGAGTATAGCGGTACTTTGTGCGCCATTTGGATGCGATGCCGCGAATCTGCGGCAGGGGCCCCGCCAACCGGCAGATTTTGATACAACTCGGGTACAAACGCGGGATACAATAAAGGACAGAAAAGAAGCAGGAAGTAGGAAAGGGGATATCGGATGTGAACCGCATCCTGATTGTGGAGGACGAAGCCACCATCGCCCGTTTGATGGAGGTCAGCCTGCTGCGTGCCGGCTACGACTGCACCGTTGCGAACGATGGGCTGACGGCGGCTGATCTGATCGCGGAAAATGATTTTGACATTGCGCTGCTCGACATCATGCTGCCGGGGCTGGATGGTTATGAGCTGCTTGACTACCTGCGCCCGCTTGGTACGCCGGTCATTTTTATCACAGCCAAAACCGCGACAAAAGACCGTGTGCGCGGCCTGCAGCTTGGTGCGGACGACTACCTTGTCAAACCGTTTGAGGTGGAAGAGCTGCTTGCGCGGGTGGGGGCGGTGCTGCGCCGTACCGGTCGCGGCGGGCAGACCCTGCAGGCGTTCGATGTCACTCTTGACGTTGTGGGCCGGCGGGTCACCCAAAACGGGCGCCCGGTTGAACTGACCCCGCGGGAGTTTGGTCTGCTTGAACAGCTTATGCGCAACCGCGGCGCGGCGCTGTACCGCGAAGCGCTCTACGAACGGGTTTGGGGCGGCGAAATGGCCGACACCCGCACGCTGGATCTGCATATCCAGCGTCTGCGCAAAAAGTTGGGCTGGCAGGAACAGATCGAGACGGTGTACCGCGTAGGCTACCGGCTGCGGAAAGAGTGACGGGATGGCGGGGGCGGAAGAATCCGGCCCCGCCTCCCAATCTCCGCAGGCGGGCAACGCCCGCCCCTACATATCTTTCCCCCAAGGAGCCTGCCATGCGTTTTTCTCAAAAACTTGTCTGCAGTATGCTGCTGGTTGTTGTGGCGTTCTTTGCGCTGGGCGGCAGCGCGCTGCTGCATGGGGATTTCCTCGACCGGCTCGCGGCTTCGGCCCAGCAGGAGCAGGCCCAGCACGGTATGGCCTGCCAGGTTGTGGAAAACGAGATGCTTGCCCTGCTGCGCCAGGGAGACGGGCTGGAAGATGCAGCCCTGGCGGCGATCCCGGCCAAGCTGACCGCCCCGCCCGACCAGGCCCATGCGCTGCTGCGCGCCGGAAACAACGGCGATACGCTGCTGTATTCAAGCTTTCCGGCCGTGGATGGCTTGGATGCGGCGGAACCCGGCAGCCTGGCCGATACCATGCCCGGCCCGAACGAGAGCGTCATCACCCGGGCAGCCGGCCGGGTCTGGCGGATCTATGGCAGCGACCTGCTCAGCGGGGTGCGGCTGTACACCGCCTTTGACCTGACCGAAGTCTTTGACGCGCGCAGCCGCAGTTTGCAGCGGTTTCTGCTGCTGGAATGTGCGGTGCTGGCCGGCGCGGCGCTGGTCACGGCGCTGCTGACCCGGCGGCTCACCCGGCCGCTTGCCCTGCTCAGCCGGGCCAGCCGCCGGATCGCGGACGGCGATTACGGCCTGCGCACCGGCATCCACACCCGGGACGAGATTGGCGAACTGAGTGAAAACTTTGACCAGATGGCTGCCGCCGTGCAGGAAAAGGTCGCCGCGCTCGAACTTTCGGTGCGCCAGCGGGAAGATTTTATGGGCGCGTTTGCCCACGAGCTCAAAACCCCGATGACCGGCATCCTCGGCTATGCCGACCTGCTTCGCACGATGCAGCCTGACCCGGCCGAACAGCGCGAAGCCGCCGGCGCAATCTTCCATGAAGCCAAGCGGCTCGGCGCCCTGAGTGAAAAGCTGCTGCAGCTGCTTCATCTGGATGAAGAACCGCTGCGGCTGGCCCCGGTCAACCTGGCCGAGGCGGCCGCCGAAGCGGCGCGCAGCGCCCGCCCGGCGCTTGAGCGTGCCGGCGCGCGCGTGCGGCTGGATGTGCAGGACGCCTGGGTTGACGGAGACGGGGACCTGCTGGCCGACCTTGCGCTTAATCTGTTGACCAATGCGGCCAAGGCCGGCCCCGGCGGCGAGATCTCGCTGACGGTACGGCAGGACGGCGCGCAGGCCAGCCTGACCGTGCAGGACCACGGCTGCGGCATCCCGGCCGACCAGCTGGCCCGGGTGACCGAACCGTTTTACATGGTGGATAAATCCCGCGCCCGCCGCCAGGGCGGCAGCGGGCTGGGGCTGACGCTCTGCCAGCGGATTGCCGAAGCTCACGGCGGCGCAATGCAGTTTGAAAGCGAGGAGGGCGCCGGCACCACCGTTACGCTGCGGCTGCCGGCGCTGGCCGGCGGCCCGCCCGCCCTGCCCCCGGCAAAGGAGGATACGCCATGAAACCCCGCCCGCAAACCCCGGAAACAGAACAAAGCGCAGCGCCGGCAGCCCGGAACCCCGCGCAAAACCGCCGGCGCGCCGGGCTGCTGCTGGGCTGCGCGGCGCTGATGGCGCTGCTGGCCGCCGTGCCGCTGGGCTGGTTTGCTTTGAGCGACGCCGCCCTGCTCGACCGCCCGGCCGCAATGACCCAGCCCTATGAGAGCGTCACCCCCAGCGGCGACGATTTCTACCTGATCCGCCAGCTGCGGACACAGGCGGAGCTGGCGGCGGCAAGTTATGCGACCGGCACGCCCAATGATGGGGACATTCTCTACACCCCAAGCGGGAATTCGGTCTACGGCATGACCTACAACTATGCGATGGGCAACTACCTGCAAAATCTGCTTGACGAGATGAGCATGGCCGGCGTGCTGGAACGAAGCTGGGCAACAGCCGCGCGTGAGGCAATTGAAACGACCGGCGGCAATGTGTACTACTCCAACGATACCCTTGGATTTACCCGCATCAGCGTCTTTAACGGGGAGAACAATGCGCTCTACCTCGAAGTCATCGTCGAAAGCCGCACCGGCAAACCGGTGTCGGTGCAGATCGAGAGTTACGCAAACCTGCCGCTGCCGGACGCATCCATCGTGCTGCCGGCCTGGGTGCAGTTCAACGAACTGGATGGGCTGGGAGACTGGGCGGCGCCAGAGGGAACCGATTTTGCCGAAAGCGGTCTTTACAGCGCCCGCGGCGGGGTGCTAATGAGCCTGGGCGTGACAGCCACGATGGATTATACCGCCAACAGCCTCGGTGCGCCGTACCGGCTGCACATGCTGCTTTGCCCATGGGAACCGCAGACCCAGCCGCAACCTGCGACGTTTGCAATGGGAAGCCTGCGGGAAGTGACAAACAGCTGCATGATTATCCCGACCGGCTATGATGGAACCTATGGTCTTGTCTGCAAGCGGGGGGAGGATAACGCGCTGCATCCGCTTTGCGGTTACCCGGCCTGCAAACACGAAGGCCCGGCTTGCCCGGCGTGGCTGGGTTCCTACACCGGCTATACCGTCGCCGAGTATGACGGCCGGGTCTATCTGCTCTACGGCGGACTTTCCGACAGCGTTGATCGGGCATACTATGCCGGCTTTCGCTCTACCGATGAATATTATAGCGAGCTTGAAGCTGTCCGCCGAATTGGCGGGGAGGCGGCGGTGCAGGCGCTGAGCGCCAAGATGGAACTTTATACTCAGCCGCCGCGGGTTGAGGTAATGAACGAAACCTACACGGTGCGTGACTGGGTGGCAGAGTGCCCCGACGCGGCCGTGACCCGCTGGTGGCAGGACGACGATGCGTTCTATGGATTGGACGCCAGCAAAAACCAGGCATATGATTCGCAGTATACGCTGGTACGTATAGGGTTTGATGGCTCGGTGGCTTCTTTCCCGCTGCCGTCAGAGCAGGAGCCGATACTGGCGAGCGGGCATTGTATTCTGCTGTGTCATACGCGCAGTGCAGTCAACCAGCGCGGGCTGTTCTGCCTGAGCGGGGAGAGCGCGGCCTATGACATGAACTACCAGGGGGAAACAATTTACAGCCTGTATGATCTTGAGGCAGGAAACGTCACCGAAATTCTTTCCTGCGACGGAACGCCACTCAGTGCGATCACCCCCCTGGCGCTGACCGAAGACGCCTTTTACTATGTCCAGTCCCGCAACTGGATCGGCGGCGAGCAGCGGTCGAGCGGCATCTATCTCTGGAAATACAACCTTGCAACCGGTGAACAGACCGAACTGCTGGGGGAAGAGCTGGGAAACCAGATGTCTTGGCAAAGTGGTGCTGAGCAGCTGGCCCTTGAGCCGGGCGAAAAGCCGCGCTATGTGGCTTATGGATTTGTATGGGAAGACAATCCGAACGGCATACAGAAATGTGTTCTGGATTTGGAGGACGAAATCATTACGATTGTTGAGGATTGGTTTACCGCCCCGGATGGCGGTAACTATTCGGTACATACACTGCAGCTGTGTGACGGTGTCCTGACAGGAATCTATTACTATGATTATAGCGAAAGAAATTCCTATATTAGTTATCCTGTTCCCCAGTACGTCTCTATCCCCTGGCAGGACTATCTGGCCGGCAGTGAGGATTGGACGTACATTGAACCCTGGGACGGGTCGCCGAACCCGATGGATCCCGAGGGAATTGCCGCGTGGCAATCCGCGCGGGGCCTTGGGTGAACGGGTTTGGCCGTTTTTTGGACACTCGGTGCAATTCGGGGTACGGTGTTCACAAATTATACGCAAAAGTTTTTGATTTTGTGATGAACCGGTCATATCCTGTTCATCTTTCAAGCGCATCCTAATTGTGTTGAAAATCACCCGCACAAGCGTTTGAAAGGATGCATTTGCATGCAAGAACGAAAAACCCCCAGGGACCCAAAGAAGAGCCTTTGGGCCAGCTACTTTGTGATCTTTTTGGCTGTGCTGCTCTTCAACTGGCTGCTGATGCCGGTGTTCAACCGGGCTGCCGTGCAGAAGGTGGATTACGGCACCTTCCTGCAGATGCTCGACGACGGCGAGCTCTCGGTTGTGGAACTGCAGGACGACCAGATCAATTTTATCGACAAAGAAAACAAGGTCTACACCACCACCGCGATCCCGCAGGACCTTGACATCGTCAACCGGCTTGAGGAAGCCGGCGTGGAATTTGGTCGCGTTGTCAATAACCCGGGCCTGTTTGATATGCTGCTGAACATCATTGTGATGTTCCTGCCGTTGATCCTGCTGGTCACCTTCTACTACTTCATGGCAAAGCGACGGATGAAGCAGATGGGCGGCGATGCGAACGCCATGCTGTTCGGCGGCGGCAAATCCGGCGCCAAACAGTATGTGGTGGAAGAAGGCCAGGCCATCAAATTTGCCGATGTTGCCGGCGAGGATGAGGCCAAGGAAAGCCTGCAGGAGATTGTCGATTTCCTGCACAACCCCAAAAAGTATGAGGAAATCGGCGCCAAAATGCCGAAGGGCGTGCTGCTGGTGGGCCCTCCGGGTACCGGCAAAACGCTGCTGGCCCGCGCCGTTGCCGGCGAAGCCAACGTGCCGTTCTTTTCAATAGCCGGTTCGGAATTTGTGGAAATGTTCGTCGGCATGGGTGCGTCCAAGGTGCGTGACCTGTTCAAGCAGGCAAGTGAAAAGGCGCCCTGCATCGTTTTTATCGACGAGATTGATACGATTGGCAAAAAGCGTGACGGCGGCGGCGCGATCGGCGGCAACGACGAACGCGAACAGACCCTCAACCAGCTTTTGACAGAAATGGACGGCTTTGACGCAGCCAAGGGGGTCATCATCCTGGCCGCAACCAACCGCCCCGAATCGCTGGACCCTGCCCTGACCCGCCCCGGCCGGTTTGACCGCCGCGTGCCGGTCGAGCTGCCCGACCTCAAGGGACGCGAAGCGATCCTGCGGCTGCATGCCCAGAAGGTGCGCCAGGGCCCCGACTGCGATTTCGCGATCGTTGCCCGGATGACTTCGGGCGCTTCGGGCGCGGAGCTCGCAAACATCGTCAATGAAGCCGCGCTCTCGGCGGTGCGCAACCACCGCCAGGCCGTTACCCAGGCCGACCTGCAGGAAGCTGTCGATACGATTCTTGCCGGTGCACAGAAGAAAAACCAGATCCTCAACGACCACGACCGCAGCATCGTTGCCTACCACGAGGTCGGCCATGCGCTGGTTGCGGCGATCCAGACCAATTCCGCCCCGGTGCAGAAAATCACGATCGTGCCGCGCACCTCGGGTGCGCTCGGCTTCACAATGCAGGTGGAGCAGGGCGATCAGGTGCTGATGAGCAAGGAACAGCTGCTGGCCAAGATTGCCACCCTGACCGGCGGCCGCGCGGCCGAGGAGGAGGTCTTCGGCTCAATTACGACAGGCGCTTCGAATGATATTGAGCAGGCCACCAAGCTGGCCCGCGCGATGGTCACGCGCTATGGCATGAGCGATTTTGACATGGTCGCGCTGGAAACGGTCAACAACGCCTATCTCGGCGGGGATGCTTCGCTTGCATGCAGTGAGCGTACAGCCGCCGATGTCGATGCAAAGGTGGTGGAGATTGTGCGCGCCCAGCATGAAAAGGCCCGCACCATCCTGCGTGAAAACCGCGCCAAGCTGGATGAAATTGCCCGGTACCTCTATGAGAAGGAGACGATCAGCGGGGAGGAGTTCATGCGAATTCTGACCGCCGTACCACAGCTTCAGGCGGCAAGCTGCGAAGCGGGCGGCGCAAAAGCGTAAGCCTGTGCGGTTTGAAGCCAACCGCCAATATTGCCAGTATACAACACGCGCCTGCGGCGCGGTTTTGACAAAAGGTGGGGGATTTTCTCACCGTTTTTGCAAACCGCGCCGCAGGCGCGCTTGCAGCGTGTCGAGAAACTCGACACGCTGAAAAAGGGGCGACAGCCGCGCACTGCCGCCTACTTCTCCGTATTCCGGCGGCGGTATTCGGCGGGGGAAATGCCGTATTCCCGGCGGAAGGCGCGATAAAAGGTGGAATAGTCACCGAAGCCGGTGCGGGCGGCGGCCTGCTCGGCGGTTGCACCCTCCAACAGTTCGGTCTTGGCCGCAATCAGACGCCGCTGGGTCACAAAATGGTAAAAGCTTGCCTTCATGCGTTTGCGGAAAAGCTGGTCAATCGTGCTTTCACTGACCAAAAACTGCCGGGCGGTATCGGCCAGTGTGATTTTTTCGGACAGGTGCCCTTCGATATAAGCGAGAAGCGCGTCCAGCAGGTCAACTTTGGCTTCGGGCGGGGGCAGGGTGTGGGCCTGGGTGCGGGCGCGCTGCAGTACCACCAGCAGCTGCACCGTGTTGCCAAACAGCGCCGCCTGCCAGCCCGGGTTGCGGGCGGCCGATTCTTCAACCCCCTGGCGAAACAGCGTGCCCGCCCGCTCATACGGGGTGTTGGCGGTGCGCAGCACAAACGGCGTATCGGGCAGCAGTTCCAGCTGGGGGAAGGCTTCCCGGATGCAGGCGGCAAACCGGGGGCTGGCCCACACGACATACCGGGTATAGGGTTCGACAAGCTTTTCCAGAAACAGCGGCCGGTGGCTGCAGCCGGGAGGGACAAAGATTACATCCCCCTGCCGGATGCGATAGCGGTCGGTGCCCAAAAGATACTCCAGCCCGCTGCTGCGGCAATACAGGATTTCAAAAAAGGTGTGGCTGTGCAGCCGGATGAAATCCAGCGTGGTGCTTGTGTCGCCGTGGGTATCCACAAAGGCGGAGTCCATTTCAAGCTCCTGGTAGATGCCGGCAGGGTCGATCCCATAGGCAGCCAGAAGCTGCCGCGTGTCCTGCACATCGCTGATGGATTGCGGGGTGATCGGGCTGTGTGTCAGGTGGCGCATCTCGCTTAATTTCACAAAAAACACCTTCTTCGTTTGGTGAAATTAGATACATTGTAGCAGAAGTTTGCGGGATCTGCAATGGTTTTTCTTATAATTGCAATTCCCTTTGCATGGTGAAATGCGTTACAATTAAACCAGATCGGCGGAAGGGGCCCTAAGCCGCCACAGCTATACAAAAGGAGGAAGTCAATTCTATGGCATCTACCACCAAAAAAAGTGGCCTGACCCTGAAGCATCGGGTCGGTTATGCGATGGGCGACCTGGGCGGTTGTATGACCTTCGCGCTGATGGGCTCGATGGTCACCCGCTACTACACCAACGTCCTGCAGGTCAACACTGCGGTTCTGGCGGTTTTGCTGTTTATCTGGAACGTTTGGGACGCCGTCAACGACCCGCTGATGGGCATCCTGATGGACAAAATGTACGCCAAAACCCACAACCCCAAGGGCAAGTTCCGCCCCTGGCTGCTGCGCGTCGCGCCGCTGCTCTGCATCACGGCGATTGCTTTCTGGACCGTGCCCACCTTCTTCCAGGGCACCACAATGCTGGTTGTGCTGTTCTTCTGCAAAATTCTGTACGAAGGCTGCTACACCATGTTTAACATCCCGATGGGGTCGCTGCTTGGCGCTATGGCAAACAACGACGGCGAACGTTCCGCCCTGTCGAGCGCCCGCGGCTTCGGCTCGCTGATCGGCAACGTGCTGCCCCTCATGATCCTGCCCCAGCTGCTCGCCAAGTACGGCGATACTTCCTTCGCCTTCGGCGCCGGCGCGGCGATCTGCGCGGTGATCGGCTTTGTCTTCTGCCTGCTGCACTACTTCTGGACCGAAGAGCGCAATCTGGCCGCGGTGGAGTCTGTCGGCAAGGACGGCGGCATGAAACTCAGCGATATTGGCGAACTTTTCACCAAGAACCGCGCCTTCGTCGCCCTGATTATCCACGGCATCTGCATCTGCACCCAGCAGTATGTGGCCCAGACTTTCGGCAGCTATATGTATGGCGATGTCCTCGGCGACATCGGCATCATGAGCGTGCAGAGCTCCTTCTCGATGGTGCTGAGCGTTGTGGTGCTCTTCCTGTGCCCCATCGTCAGCAAGAAGATCGGCCTTGAAAAGATGATCCGTATCTGCCTGGTGGCTGCTGCCATCATCTATGGCGGCCTGTTCGTCGTCATGTCGATCAGCACCGTCAGCGCGCTGGTTTACATGGTCGTCACGACCATTGCCTCCGGCCTGAGCGGCATCTCGATCTTCATGCAGTGGGGCCTTGTTGCAACCGTCAACGACTACCATGACTATGTCACCGGCAAGCGCGCGGAAGGCACCGTCTATGGCGTCTTCAACCTGTCCCGCCGCGTTGGCCAGACCATTGGTAACTCGGCCGCCGTTTTCGCCCTCGGCGTCATCGGCTACACGGCCGGCGCTGCCACCCAGCCTGCTTCGGCCATTGCCGGTATCAAGGCCGGCTGCCTGCTGATCCCCGCCATCGCCCTCGTAGGCTCCTGGATTGCATTCCGCTTCATCTGGAACATCACCCCGGAAACCCGTGCCAAGATGGAAGCCAAGAAGATTGCGGCCGAACAGTAATCGGTTATAACCCTGCCCCTCCAGTTCCCCGGCGGAAACCCCCGCCGGGGATTTTTGGAAAAAAGCAAACTCGGAAAATACCCGTTCATCGGGGGTTCATTTTTGAATTGTATGATTACACTGTGAGAACCGGGCGCTTTGCGCGCCAGACAAGGAGGTTTGATTTATGGAACTCCGCACCCGTATTCTGCCCAAGATGCTCAACAGCGAGGTGGAAGCCTACCTGGAGCACAACGACATCATTATTGTGCCGGTCGGCACCGTTGAGATGCACGGCGGCTTCCCGCTGGACAGCGAAACGGTCATCAGCGAAGCGTATGCCCTCAAGATGGCGGAAGCCTGCGACGGCCTTGCGCTGACGGGCCTGCCCTATTTCTATGCCGGCGCAACGGCTTCAGGCCGCGGCACGGTACAGGTCAGCATCCGCCAGGGCATCGATTATCTTTCGGCTATCGCCCACAGCCTGCTGCGCCAGGGGTTCAAACGGCAGGTTTACATCAGCTTCCACGGCCCGGCCCATATGACCTGCAGCCCGATGGTCCGTGATTTCTTTGATGAAACCGGCGTGCCGATCCTGTATATGGATCTTTCGATGCAGATGACCAAAACCGCGACCGACCTGTTCAAAAGCCTGGACAGCTTCCATGCGATTACGGTTGGCGCATACAAGCTCATGGGCCGGCTTGGCGATGTGCCGCTGACCACGGCCTATACCCACAGCGACCCGCAGACCTGCGCGCCGTTTAACGATCTTTTCGGCCTGGCTTACCAGAGCGCCGCAATCGGCTACTGCTTTGCGGACCAGAAGGACCATATGTCCACAACCGCCATCCCGGACGAAGCGGCCCGCGACAGGCTTGCCGCTGAGGGTGAAGCGCTGATCTGCGAGCTGGTCCGCAGGATGGACATGCCGCGTGTTGTGGATCAGATGCGCAAGCTGGAAGCTTACAACGACGCTGTGGCAGCCGCCAAACCCTGGATGCCCAGCGCCGGCAAAAAGAAGGAGTAACCATGAATACAACCCGCAACACCCCCTGCGGCCCGATTATGGGCTGCGGCTGCCAGTGGCCGGGCGTTGTCGCCTTCAAAGGCATCCGCTATGCCACGGCCGGCCGGTGGGAATACCCCACCCCGGTCACCCACTGGGAGGGCACCTACCAGGCGACGGCTTACGGCGCCGCCTGCTACCAGCCCCGCGCCTTTTATGATGAGGAACAGGTGCCCGAAAAAGCGTTCTATTACAATGAGTTCCGGCGCGGTGAACAGTACGAATACAGCGAAGACTGCCTGTTCTTGAATGTCTGGGCTCCGGCCGAAGCCACCCCCGAATCCAAACTTCCGGTGCTGTTTTACATCCACGGCGGCGGCTTTACCGGCGGCTGCGGGAATGAAAAGCACTTCGACGGCCCGGCCTGGCCGACCAAAGGGGTCGTCGCGGTTACCATCAACTACCGCCTCGGGCCGCTTGGCTTTGCCTGCCTGCCCGAACTTTCGGCCGAAGCCGGCCACACCGGCAACTACGGTTTGTATGACCAGCTCTGTGCGCTGCAATGGGTGCATGACAACATTGCGGCGTTCGGCGGCGATCCCGGGCGCATCACCATCATGGGGCAAAGCGCCGGCGCGATGAGCGTGCAGCAGCTCTGCCTGTCGCCGCTTGCCAAAGGGTTGGTTGCCGGCGCGGTTATGTCGAGCGGGGGCGGGGTCAGCGCAAACTTTGCTTCGGTTTCCCCCGCGCCGGCCCACTATGATTTCTGGCACGCCGTGATGCACCGCGCCCAATGTCCCAACCTGGCAGCCTTCCGCGCGCTGGAGCCGGCGGCCCTGTTTGCCGCCTGGCAGGATGAAAAGGCGGCCGATGGAAACAAGATGCGCACCGCCCCGGTGATCGACGGCCAGCTGATCCCGCGGGACGGCGTGCTGGCGGCCCAGCGCGGCGACCAGTGCCATGTGCCGTATCTGATGGGGTCAACCAGCCAGGACATTGTTCCGCCGATTGTGCACAAACTCGCCAAGGATTGGTGCCGCCTGCAGGCGGACCAGGGCGGCCCGGCGGCCTATGCCTGGTTCTTTGACCGCCAGCTGCCCGGCGATGACAACGGCGCCTGGCATTCGAGCGATTTGTGGTATTGGTTTGGCACGCTGGACCATTGCTGGCGGCCGATGACCGCCAAGGACCGGCTGCTCAGCGAGCAGATGGTTGAATACCTGACCAACTTCGCCCGTACCGGCAACCCGAACGGCGGCGGCCTGCCCGCCTGGGCCCCGATTGAAAAAGGCCAGAGCAAGGTGCTGCGGCTTGGCGAAGGCGAAACCCGCATGGGCGGGGTAAACATTGCCAAACTGACCCACACGATGCTGACCAACAAGGCGGTGGGGGAGTAAGAGGCCAGACCGTACGATACCAGTTGCACCGCCGGCGGCGGTTCCCCAAGGGGAGCTGCCGCCGGCGGCTTTTTTTGTGTTTAGAGTAGGGGCGGATTCCATATCCGCCCGCCTGCATTCTGCCGCGAACCGGGCCGATATGGAATCGGCCCCTACAATCTCAATATTTTAAGGTGGCCGCAGGCCACTGGAACACCGCCTATAAACACTCCAAACAACGTTTTTCCCCAAAATTTCCCGTTGCCCTATTGACACCGCGGGGCGAAAGGTGTATCATAAAATCAACAAATGAACAATCGTTCATGCGTTTGCAAAAGCCGCCACACCCTCGGAAAGGAGTCCCCCATGCCCCACCAACATCCTGTGCCGGATGACTTTGCCCCGGTCTGCGCGCCGGACTGCCCCGGCCACCCCGACGCCCTCGCCAAGGTGCGCGACGAACTGCCCGACGAGGAAACCCTCTACGACCTGGCCGAACTGTTCCGCATCTTTGGCGATACCACCCGGATCAAGATCCTCTACGCGCTGTTTGAAAGCGAACTCTGCGTGGGGGATATGGCCCAGGCGCTCGGCATGACCCAAAGCGCAGTCAGCCACCAGCTGCGGGTGCTCAAATCAAGCAAGCTCGTCAAATTCCGCCGCGAAGGCAAGACCGTTTTTTACAGCCTTGACGATGACCATGTCCGCAGCATCCTGTCGCTCGGCATGGAACACGTTGAAGAATAACCTGCCAACCCCGCATCACAGAAAGGAGCCAAACCATGAAACGTAAATTTGACATTGAGGTGGACTGTGCCAACTGCGCGGCCAAGATTGAAGCGGCAATCCAGAAAATTGAGGGCGTGCAGAGCGCGTCGGTCAGCTTTATGACCCAGAAACTCGTGCTGGAAGCGCCGGACGACCGGTTTGATGCAATCTTGAAAGAAGCGGCCAAAACAGCGAAAAAGATTGAACCTGACTTCGAGATCGATCTGTGACCCAAAGGCCCGCCGGGGCCTGCCCGGCCCAAGCGCAACAGCGCTCCTCTTCCACATAACGGAGAAAGAAGGTCTCACCTATGACCAAAAAGCAAAAACGGACACTTACCCGCATTCTGGCGGCGGCCGCGCTCTTTGCGGCGGTGGCCGCGGCCAATGCGCTGCTGCCGCTTCCCTGGTTTGCGGCGCTTGCTTTGTATCTGATCCCTTACTTTGTCATTGGTTATGATGTGCTGCGCAAAGCCATCCTTGGCATTGTGCACGGCGAAATATTTGACGAAAATTTCTTGATGGCGATTGCCACGGTCGGCGCGATGGCCCTTGGCGAATATGGCGAAGGCGTCGCGGTGATGCTGTTTTACCAGGTTGGCGAGCTGTTCCAGAGCTACGCGGTCGGCAAAAGCCGGCGCAACATCGCCGCGCTCATGGATATACGGCCGGACAGCGCGAACCTGGAAGCAGGGGACGGAACCGTCACGGCGGTCGCCCCCGAGGACGTCCCGGTCGGCGCGGTCATCGTCGTGCGCCCGGGCGAGAAAGTTCCGCTCGACGGCGTCGTTCTTTCAGGCGAGAGCACCCTCAACACCAGCGCCCTGACCGGCGAAAGCCGCCCACGCGCAGCCCGCCCCGGGTCGGAGATCATCAGCGGCAGCGTCAACGGCGACGGGCTGCTGCGGGTCACGGTCCGCAAGCCCTACGGCCAGTCAACCGTCGCGCGGATTCTCGACCTTGTTGAAAATTCCAGCCTGAAAAAAGCCAAAACCGAGAACTTCATCACCAAGTTCGCGCGGTACTACACCCCGGCTGTCTGCATCGCGGCGCTCGCGCTGGCCGTGCTGCCGCCGCTTGTGCTCGGCGGCGGGTGGGGGATGTGGATTGGCCGCGCGCTGACCTTCCTCGTCATCTCCTGCCCCTGCGCGCTCGTGATCAGCATCCCGCTGAGCTTTTTCGGCGGTATCGGCGGGGCGTCGCGCAGCGGCATCCTGGTCAAGGGCGGCAACTACCTCGAAGCGCTTGCCCATACCGATACCGTCGTGCTGGATAAGACCGGCACCCTGACCGAAGGCAACTTTGCGGTCAGGTGGATGCGCCCCGCGTCCGGCGTGACCGAGGCCGAGCTGCTCGAGACAGCGGCTTTGGCCGAAAGCTATTCCAACCACCCGATCAGCAAGAGCCTGCGCGAAGCGCTGCCCGCAACGCCCGACCCGCGCCGCGTCGCCGATGCGAAGGAGATTGCCGGCCGCGGCGTCGAGGCGACCGTCGATGGCGTGCCGGTGCTTGCCGGCAACGCCAAGCTCATGCAGGACGCGGGGATTTCCTTCGTGCCGAATGACGGCGTCGGCACCATCGTCTATGTCGCGCGCGGCGGGGCCTTCCTCGGCTCGATCGTCATCTCCGACTTCCTCAAGCCCAGCGCGTGCGCCGCCATCGACGCCCTGCGCGCGCAGGGCATCTACACCGTCATGCTCACCGGCGACAATGAGGCCATCGCCGCGGATGTGGCCGAAGAGCTCCGCGTCGATGAATACCACGCCGAGCTGCTGCCGGCCGATAAGGTCGAGCGGGTGGAAGCGCTGCTCAGCCAGCCCGGCCGGCGCGGCAATCTTGCTTTCGTCGGCGACGGCATCAACGACGCCCCGGTGCTGACCCGCGCCGATGTCGGCATTGCGATGGGGGCGCTCGGTTCCGACGCTGCCATTGAGGCCGCCGATGTGGTGCTGATGGATGACGACCCGGCCAAGATCAGCCTGGCCATGCGGATCGCCCGCAAATGTATGCGGATTGTGTATGAAAACATTGTCTTCGCGCTTGGCGTCAAGGCGCTGTTCCTGGTGCTTGGCGCGGTTGGCGTCGCCAACATGTGGTGGGCTGTCTTTGCCGATGTCGGCGTCATGGTGCTCGCCGTGCTCAATGCGACAAGGATGCTGGCGAAGATGGAGGGGTAATGTAGGGACCGATTCCATATCGGCCCGCGTAAACCGGGCCGCCGGCTTTCCCTTATCTGTAAAGACCGTAGCGGCGCACAGTGTGCGCCATAGGGCGGGAAAAACTCTTAACTTTTGAAAAAACAAACAACGCCGGCCGGGAGAACGCTCCCGGCCGGCGTTGTTTGCCAAATGCGGGCGGTCTGCCTCGTTTTATAGGGCGGAGAAATTCTTGCCCTGAGAAGGAGGCAAACCCGGATGAATACCTTTACCCTCAAACTGCTCGCGCTCATCCTGGAATTGTATCGCCTATATATCACAAAAACACATCTCTCAATACTCGTTATAATCCCGTATCTTTTTTACAGTACCGACATAATCATGGGCTGTCCCATTGAAATTCTCAGGATTGATAGGATGATGAATATTGTAAAGAATTCCCGTTTCTCCCGTCCTTCCAAGATCGTTCTCATCCATATGTCTTTCATCAATATGTACTCTAACGATTTCGAGACACACCAAAACATAGTCGTCACCCTCGACAATTTCTTTCTCCCATTTGAAGCGACATTCCAGATTCATAAAGCATTCATCAATCAGAGGAGCATTCACCATTTCTGCTTTAACCGAAGTCAAACCGGCGGCTTTAATTTCATCTATTTCAAAATTGTTATTTTTACAGGTTGACATACACTTATCATACAAATCGGCAGACATGAAATTGATGACAGCTTCACCTGTTTCATGAATTGTTTGATATAAATGTCCATATTTGCTGACAGCGGAAACAATTGCAAAGTAGCCACTTTTTCCCCCCGTAAATGTTGTCCATGACTGCATACAAGCGTTAGGCTGTCCATTGCTTTTATATGAAGTCATTATGTAGAGTGGAGAGGGTACAGAGATAACGAACTCCATCCAATTAAATCCATACATCTCCATCTTTTTCATTGATTCAGGCAACGTGCTGTATTTCTTTTTCATATTTTCCTCCATAAATTTTGATTGTTGTTGACTTTATTATACTACATTGCCTATCTAAAAGATAGCGTATCCCCGCCCGCCAAACCCCGTCAAGGCGCGGCGGCTGTCGATTTTCCTTGCGTTTGATCGGCTTGCTTGGTATAATGATACTATGTATAAGACCCGGCGCTTTGGATTGTGCCCGGGCAAGTATTCGAAAAGGCGGGGGAATCATGCCGAAGATTGACGTGACCAAATTTATCGAGCAGAGCGGCATCCGCAAGGCACGGTTCGGCGGGTATGAAACGCTGGACGTTCGCCAGGCCATGCAGGCTTTGTGTACCGAGTATGAGCAGCGGCTCAGCCGGGCCGAAGGCCATGCCCGCACGCTGGCCCAGCAGAACACCGCGCTCGAACAGCACTGCCAGACCCTGGCGGCCCAGAACCGCCGCCTGGCTGAGCAGAGCGCCGCCCTGGCCGGAAACAGTGAAGCCTACGCCCGCCAGCGCACCGAACTGGATACCCGGCTTTCCAGCCTGAAAGAGAAGAACCATTCGCTGAGCGACCAGAACGCGGTGCTTCAGCTGAAAAACGCCGACCTGCAAAAGGAAAACGCAGCCCTCAAAGAACGGGCCGAACAGGCGGAGGCCGCCTTGCGTTTGAAAGGCCGCGCCCTGGATGAGGACCGCGAAGCGCTGGCCGCTGCCCGCCAGCAAAAACTGGACGACGCCGCGGCCGAAGCCCGTGCGATTGTGGACAAGGCCCGCCGCCAGGCTGAAGAGACCGCCGCGGATGCCCGCCTGCAGGCTGAAGCCGTGCTGGATACAGCCAAAGAGCAGGCGCACGCCCAGGCCCGCCGCCTGGTGGAGGCCGCGGCGGCCGAAGCCAATGAGGTGCAGAACGCCCATCAGCTCCGCCTGAACAGTATGCGAGAGGAAGTGCGCAGCCTGGAACAGCGCCGCGAACAGCTGATTGTGTTTTTGAACCGCATGGCGCGGGAACTTATGCAGGTGGAGGGAACGGCCAAGAGCGAAACGGCCGAACCCGCCCCGCTGCCTGACCCTTCGCCCGCGCTGCCCGAACTGCAGGAAGTACCCACCCCGCCGGTGGAACTGGACCTTGGCCCCGAGGCGATCGCCCGCGCGGTGGATGAACTGCGCGCCCAGGCTGCCGCCGAGGAGGACAGCCCGGAACCGGATGCCGAGCCTGCGAAAGCGGAACCGCCGGCTGCCCCGGCCAAACCTGCGCCTGAAGACCATGACCCCACCCGCCAGACCGGCCCGGCGCTGACCGAAGTGCCGGGGGCGATCTTCTCCTCCCCGATTGTGCGGCAGGAAAACGAGGTGCAGCCGGATGAAACCCCGCCGACAGCCGGCCCGCGCACCCCGGTGCTGCCGGTACTGGCCGATGATGAGGAGGATGCGCCCCCGCCGGACGCCCCGGCGGATGGCCGCCGCGAACGGGTGGTGCGTGCGCTGCGCGCGCTGCACCGCCGCCTGCATTGACATCCAACCAAAGGAGGCTCCCTTGCCGTCCGTATCGCGCTTTTTGCGCCGGCTTGTGTCCGCCGCCGCTGTTGTAGCCCTCTGCCTGCTGGCAGGGGGCTATTCGGCATCTGCGCTGGAAGGCCCGGCGCTGCAATTTTCTATTGAACAGGTATACGCCAACCTGCCGGAACTTGATATCTTTGTCACGGCGGCGGATGAAACCGGCCAGCCGATGGACCCTGCGCTTGTGCAGGGGGCCGGGGTGGAAATTTCAATCGGGGGAAAGCGCATCCCCACCGGCAACATCGCGCTTGCAAACGAGCCGATCTGTTACCTGCTTGTGGTGGACAACAGCGATGCGATCGACCCGGAAATTTTTGCGCAGACCAAGGCGACGCTGCGCGGCTTTGTGCGCGGAAAATCTGCGCGCGACCAGGTTATGCTGTATACGACAGCCGGCGGCCCGGCCTGTGTGCTGTCTGCCACCGACGATGTCAGCGCTGCGCTGCGGGCCATCGCGAACCTGCGGCAGGCCGGCGGCGCGGCCGATGTGGCGGCGCTGGCCGGGATGGTATATGCGGATGTACACAGTGCGTACCAAAGCCTGGCGCCGCGCAAATGCCTGTTTTTCTGCACCGATACCGCGCAGCTGCTGTCAAACCCTGCGCTGCTGGCCGGCCTGGCAGGTGATGCAACAGCGGGGCTGAATATGGCAGTCAGGGCTTTTGCGACCGGCCCGGAGAGCGCCCTGGCCTCGGCGCTGGCCGGCATGAGCGGGGGAAAGGTTGTGGCAACCGAAGCCGAAGGCCTGGCCGATGCGCTGCGCGAGGCCCAGGCTTCGCTTGCCAACGTGCTTGAGTTCAAAACCGAACTTGCCGCATCCTTTGCAGGGGAGCGGCTTGATACCCTGACCGTTGCGGTGCCAAGCCTTGGCACCGCCGTGCAGGCTTCGGCCACCGTCTATATGGGACACAAGCTCACCGCCCCTGCGGTGGAAACGGTGACACTGACCGGCCGGGATACCCTGACCCTGACCTTCAACCAGGCGGTTGGCAACGCCGACAGCGCCCGCCGCTACCGGCTGCGCAGCGCCGATATCTGGGGCTGGTCGCCGGCCATACGCTCGGTCGTTTTGAGCGAGGACGGCCGCACCGCTACCCTGACCGTCGCCCCGCTCTACGACGGGGACTATACCTTGCAGCTGCACGAGGTTGCAAGCCGGATCACCCCGGCCAACCTCAGCGACAGCGGTGCTGCCGTGACCTTCACGGTCAGCGGCTACCCGCCTGACAGCCGGTTTTACTGGGAACGCTTCCGGCTGCCGGTGCTGCTGCTCGGCGTACTGTTGGTGGCGCTGGCCGGGCGCAGCGCCTGGCAGCGCCGGCAGGACCGCGCGGCGGAACAGCAGGCCGAAGCCGAGCATCTGCTGGCATCGGCCGATGAAACGGCCGATGCGCTGCCGGCCCGCTGGCTGACGCTCTACCTGCGCACCCGGCGTATGGTGGCCGAAACCCGCTGGACCGGCAAAGTGCGCGGCAGCCTGCTGATCGGCAGCGACGCCGCGCAGTGTGACCTCTGCCTGGAGGACGCTCGGGTGGCCCCGCAGCACTGTATCCTCTGGCTTGAAGGGGACAGGGTGCTGGTCACACCGCTGGGCGGGGCGGCTGTCCATGTGGGGGAGGCGCGGATCGCCGATGCCACCACCCTGCGCAACAACGACGTCATCCGCCTGGGCCGCACGACGCTGCGGGTGGTGTTTTGAGGAAGAGTTTAGAGCTTCGAGTTTGGGGTTAAGATGCGGTGCGCCTTCGGCGCGATTTTGAAAAGGGCCGGAAACCTGCCGATGCTTTTTGAGGACGCAGCGCGATCCACCATATCTAAACGCTAAACACTTGAATCGAAAATCCTCTGGATACAAAGGAGTCTGCGATGAAGCTGACCAAATGCGAAAACGGACATTTTTATGACGGGGACAAATTCCCCGCCTGCCCCTACTGCGACCCGGCCCTGCAGGGCGAGAGCGGCATTGTGCAAGACGGAACCGCCGCCCCGGCAGCAACGCCTGCCGCGGCAGAAGGGCCGGTAGCAGGCTGGCTGGTGGCGGTGGCAGGCCCGGGCCGCGGGCGGGATCTGCGCATCGGCGCAGGGCGCAACTATCTCGGCCTTTCGGCCGAGGGCGCGCCCCAGACCCTCAGCGCCGACGCCCCGCTTTCGGTGCGCATCGCGATCGTCTCCTACGACCCGAAAGATGTAAGCTTCACGCTGCTGCCGGGTTCGGCCAGCGAACTCTGTTACCGCAACGGCGCCCAGCTGCTGACCCCGCAGCCGCTCGCGGCCGGCGATACCGTCGCCTTTGGCAAGGTAAAGATGCAGTTTGTGCCGTTCTGCGGCGGCTTCCTGCCAAGGGGGTGGCATGATGGCCAGTGAAATTGTCCTGCTTGTGACCGAGCAGCGCAACCGCCAGCGCATTCTGCTGCCGGCGGCCAAGGCCCCCTGCAGCTTTGGCCGCGGGCCGCGCTGTGACTATGTGCTGCGCCGCAACAATGTCGGCGACAGGCAGTTCACGCTGCTGTGCCAAAACGGAACCTGGCAGCTGCGGGATGATGGCAGCGGCTTTGCCACCTGGTACAACAACCGCTACCTCCACACCGGCGAGAGGGTGCCGCTGCAGGAGGGCGATGTCATCGGCCTGAACACCGACGGCGACAACGCCACCCAGGAAATCACGTTTCGGGTGCAGGAAATCCGTGCGGCAGCCGATGTCGGAAGCCTGCGCGCCGAGAGCGAGGACGACCCGGTTTTGCGCGAAGTTGACCTGCGCCGCAAGCGCCGGCTGCTGATTGGCCGCGGAGAGGACTGCGATGTTATCCTCGCCTCCGACCGGGTCTCCCGCCACCACTGTGAGATTGTGTATGAGGATGGCCACGCCGAGGTGCGGGACCTTGGTTCGACCAACGGCACCTACCTGAATGGCCAGCGGGTGCGCGCCGCCCTGCTGCCGGACGGCGGCATCATCAATGTGCCGACCCAGGTTTTTGCCTATGCAGGCGGGGTGCTGCACTACCATGAGCACCAGCAGGGCATCAGCGTCCAGCTTTTGAACCTGCGCAAAACCGTCAAAAACCGCAACACCGGCGAGCCGCTCGATATTGTGGACGGCGTTTCGCTTGAGATTGAACCGAACAGCTTTGTCGTGCTTGTGGGCGGTTCCGGGGCCGGCAAATCCAGCCTGCTGACCTGTATCACGGGTTCGGCGCCCTGCACGGCCGGCAGCGTCTGTTTTGACGGCATCGACACCCACGGCAACCGCAATGCCTTCGACGATGTCGTCGGCTATGTGCCGCAGAAGGATATCATGCATGACAACCTGACCGTTGAGCAAAGCCTGCTCTGCACGGCGCGGCTGCGCATCGCCCATGACGCGACCCGCGCCGAGCTCAAGGCCGCCGTCGCCCATGCGATTGCGGCGGTTGACCTGCAGGGACGGGAAAAAACGATGATTGCGAACCTTTCGGGAGGGCAGAAAAAGCGGGTATCCATCGCGATGGAGCTGTTGGCCAGCCCGCGGCTGCTGATTCTGGATGAGCCGACGAGCGGCCTTTCGCCCGACCTTGACCGCAGCATGATGGAACTCTGCCGCAAGCTCAGCCATGAAAACTGCACGGTGCTGATGGTCACACACAACATGTCCAACATCAACCTCTGTGATAAGGTCGCATTCCTCGGCGTCGGCGGGGTGCTGTGCTACTACGGCCCGCCTGAGGAGATGGACGCCTACTTTGGCGTGGCGCTGACAAGCGACATCTTTGAAAAACTGCGTGACCCTGAACAGATTGAAACCTACCGCTGCCAGTACTTTGCTTCCCCGGCGTTTAACCGGCTGGTGGCGCGCTGGCCGGCGGCCGCCGAGGAGGCCGACAAACGATGCAGGAACTAAGCGCTTTTTTCCGCCAGCTGCGGGTGCTCATCGCCCGCAATTTCCAGCTGATCTTTAACAACAAGCTTGTGCTGGCCAGCCTTCTGCTGCAGGCCCCGCTCATGGTCGGGGTCATTGCGCTGGTGGGCGACCCGGACTGCTTTACCTCCAACCTGATTGATGTTGGCAGCCGTACCGTCCTCTTTATTCTGGCGGCGGTGTCCAGTTTTATGGGGCTGCTCAATTCCTACCGCGAAATCTGCAAAGAGCGGGAGATCATCTTCCGTGAGGCGAGCGTCGGGGTCAGCCTGGGGGCGACGGTGCTCGCTAAAATGGTCACCCTGGCCCTCATCAGTCTTGTGCAGGCTTCCATTTTGACGGCTGGTTTCGTGCGGGTGATCCATGTGCCGCAAAACGACCTGCTGCTGGATACCGATTTTGAGCTGTACATCACGGTGCTCCTGATCTTGCTCAGCTCGGCGTCGATGGGGCTGCTTGTGTCGGCGGCATTCAAAAACAGCGAGTCGGCGATACTGTTTGTGCTTGTGCTGATTATTGCACAGGTTGTTTTCAGCGGGGCGCTGTTCCCGGTCAGCGGCGCCATGACAGCCATTGGCTACCTTGTCACCTGCCGGTGGGGGATGGGGGCGTTTGGCGCCTCCACCGACCTCAACAGCCGGCTGGTCTGGCTCAATGTCGGGCTGGACAGCCCCATGTACAACGCCACGGTGCCAAACCTTATACATTGCTGGCAGATGCTCGGCCTGCTCAGCGTCGTTTGCCTCATCGCCGCCTGGCTTGTGCTCAAAATCGGATTTGCGCGGCGGAAAGGATGAGATTTTTCAAAGCAAAGCAGCCCCGGCCTGTACGGCCGGGGCTGCTTTGCTCTTGGCAATTTGTCAGCTGTTTGCGTCAATGATCCTGAGCTCTTCCGCGCTCAGGGCGGGGCTGTTCAGCACCTTCAAATCGTCAAGCAGCTGTTCGGGCCGGCTGGCGCCGACCAACACACTGGTCACGGCGCCGTCGCGCAAAATCCAGCGCAGCGCCATCGTGGCCAGGCTTTCACCGCGGGCGGCGGCCAGATCGTTGAGCGCACGGATCTGGGCCAGCCGTTCGTCGGTCAGGGCGCTGTCGTTCAAAAAGCGGCCGTCGGTGCGCATCCGGCTGTCCGCCGGAATGCCGTGCAGGTAGCGGTCGGTCAAAAGGCCCTGGGCCAGCGGGCTGAACGCGATGATGCCTTTGCCCAGCCGCACGGCTGTGTCTTTGAGGCCGTTTTTCTCGATCGTGCGGTCAAAGATCGAATAGCGGTTCTGGTTGATGACGAACGGGCAATGCAGTTCGTCCAGAATTGCGGCGGCCTTTTCCATCGTCGGGCCGTCGTAGTTTGAAAGCCCGGCATACAGCGCCTTGCCGCTGCGCACAGCCTGGGCCAGCGCGCCCATCGTCTCTTCCAGCGGGGTGCCGGGGTCCATACGGTGGTGGTAGAAGATATCGACATAGTCGAGCCCGAGCCGGCGCAGGCTGGCGTCCAGGCTTGCCAGCAGATACTTGCGGCTGCCGCCGTCGCCGTAGGGGCCTTCCCACATCCCGTAGCCGGCCTTGGTCGAAATCAGCAGTTCATCGCGGTGGGCGGCCAGGTCTTCGCGCAGGATGCGGCCGAAGTTGCGCTCGGCCGCGCCGGGCTCGGGGCCGTAGTTGTTCGCGAGGTCAAAGTGGACGATACCGTTGTCAAAGGCGGTCAGCACAATCGCGCGCATCGTGTCATACCGCGCGGTGTCGCCGAAATTGTGCCAGAGCCCGAGCGAGAGCTCTGGCAGCCGCAGCCCGCTTTTGCCGCAGTGGGGGAACTGCATCGCATCGTAGCGGGTGGGGGAAGGGATGTGCATGGGGATGCCTCCTTCTTGATCGTGAGGAATTGGGAGTTGGGAATTGTGGTGGATCGGCGGCCGCGCCGCCCTCTTCACACCGTCTCCACCGTGAAAGCTGCGACGCTGCACGGGGGCATCGTGGCGGTGAAGCCGCCTTCGCAGAGCTGGGCGGCGAGCGCACGGGGCGCAACCGCCGCCGGCGCTTCAAAGGTGTTGTGCGCGTCCGGCGCGCCGGCGAGCACCTGGGCGCTGACAGCCGCCGGCTTTGCCCCGCCGATGCGGCAGGTGAGCGGGGCCGGCTCGGTATCGCTGAGGTTTGCGACGGTGATGAGGATTTTGCCGTCCGCCTGGCGGCTGGCCGAGACGTGCAGGTTCGGCACCGCAAGCTCCTCCTGCTCAAGGGTCTTGGTCTCGATATAGCTTTCAAGCTGCCGAGCGTCCTGGTGGGGTTTGTACATTGCAAAGACATGGTAGGTCGGGGTCAACAGCATTTTGTCGCCCTCGGTCAGGACCATTGCCTGCAGCACGTTGACGACCTGGGCGATGTTCGCCATCACGACGGTATCGCAGTGGTTGTTGAAGATGTTGAGGTTGATCGCCGCGACCAGGGCGTCCCGCATTGCGTTCTGCTGATAGAGGAAGCCGGGGTTGGTGCCGGGTTCCACGTCAAACCAGGTGCCCCATTCATCCACGACAAGGCCGATCGCCTTGCCCTTGGCAAACTGGCGAATGATCCTGCTGTGGTTTTCCACAAGCTCTTCCATAAACAGGGTCTTGTGCAGCGTCGAGAAATACTCTTCCCGGGGGAAGCCGGTCGCCGCGCCTTTGTGGTGCCATTCGGCCAGCGGGCGGGTGTAATAGTGCATGCTTACGGCGTCGATGGTGTGGCCGGCGCGCTCGACGACGGCGCGGGTCCAGTGGTAATCGTCCTCGCTCGCACCGGAAGCGATCTTGTACAGCGGGAAGGCCGGGTCATACCCGCGCAGGAAGGTGGCGTACTGGCGGCAGAGGTCGGCGTAATATTCGGCCCGCATGTTGCCGCCGCAGCCCCATGCTTCGTTGCCAATGCCCCAGTACCGCACGTTGAAGGGGGATTCGGCCCCGTTTTCGCGGCGCAGATCGGCCATCGGGGAAACGCCGGGCATGTTGCAGTATTCAACCCAATCGGAAAATTCCTGCACGGTGCCGCTGCCCACATTGCCCGAAAAGTACGGTTCGCAGCCGATCGCGCGGCAGAGCTCAATGAATTCATGGGTTCCGAAGGCGTTATCCTCGGTCACGCCGCCCCAGTTGGTGTTGACGATGGTTTTGCGGTTTTCTTTGGGGCCAATGCCGTCACGCCAGTGGTAGGTGTCGGCAAAGCAGCCGCCCGGCCAGCGCAGCACCGGCACGCCGAGCGCCTTGAGCGCGGCCACGACATCGGCCCGCAGGCCGCCGTCCCTGTTGGCGACGCCGCCATAGATGCAGCGGCCCAGATGCTCCGAAAACTGGCCGTAGATGTTTTTGTTGATGGTGCCGACACTCTGGTTGGCGTTGATGAACAGAAAAGACATACAAACCTCCGTGATGGCGTTCAAACGTCAAGAATTTTGGTTTCGAATGCGCCCAGCGCGGCGTCGAGCGCCCCGGCCGGGGTCGGAACGGTGGCGGTGCGCGGTGCGTCGGCATTGTTGATGAGCACAAGCTTGCCGGCAGCGGGGAAGAAGGCTGCTTCCACCTCGGGGTCGCTGGGCAGGTAATCGGCGGTCAGCGGCTGGCCCGTAGCCCACAGCAGCAGGTTCAGAAGCATCCGGGCGTTGGCGGGGCTGTATTCGAACCCGGCCAGATACAGGCCGCGGCCTTTGCCGAAGGCGTGGGTAGCGATTGCCGGCATACCGCCGACTTCGGCCAGCACACGGGTGTCTCCATCGGTCAGGTAAAGGTTGTCGTGGGTCTTAAGTGTTGCGCCGCGCGGGATCAGCCCGTTGACAGGCTTCGGTTCAACCGGCCAGCGGCCGTGGCATACCCGCGCGCCGGTGTCCTCGTCGATGCCGAGCACACGCGCCATGCGGAAGAAATCGCCGTAGCCGGCCGTGGCCGAAGGCTCCTCAACCCCGAGGAAAACGCCGCCGGCGGCCACCCACTCATGCAGTTTGGCCACAAGGTCGGGGTTTTGCCAGGCATCTCCGCCGCTCCAGGCGGTGCCGGCGCGGCCGGCGTTGATGACGACATCCACGCCGTCAAGCTTGCCTTCGAGCACATCGTCAAAGCAGAGGAACCTGGTCTCAACCGGCAGGCCGGCCAGCGCTTCGTTGATGTGGATCAGGGTGTGCATATAGGTTTCATGGAAATGGCCGGACAGCGTCCAGGGCCGCAGGCCGCCCCAGCTGTGCAGTACGGCCACGGTCAGCGGCATGGCGGCGACCGGGCCGGCTTCGTGCAGCGCGCGCAGCGTGCGGAACTCATCGGCCACATCGGCAATGTACTGTACAAAATCCGGGAAATCCTCAAGCAGGTGCAGGTAACCGCCCAGGCCGATGCGGTCGATCTTGGCGCGCAGCAGCGCGCGGCGCACATGGTTCCAGTAGCCTTTGGCGTCGCGGGTCGGGTCTCCGCCCGGCGCAAAGGTCGGCGCGCCGCCAAGGCCCACCGGGAAGAGGTAGGGGTGCAGCCGCAGTTCATGCACCGGGGCGTTCACGCCGGCGCACATCCGCGCCTCATAGCCGGAAAAGACACATTTGATGATGCCGTCAAAGCCGAACTGCTCAAAATACGGCCCGTAAGGTTCGACGCCGACCCAGCTGTCATCATAAAAGACATAGGCCTTTTTGCCATAGCTGTGCACAATATCGACAAGTTCCCGCCCGAAGTCGGCCACAAACCGCTGGGTGAAAAACATGTACTCCTGCTTGTGGAGCGAAGGCGGCATATGGGTGACCTGGAAATTGCCCTTGTTGATGAAATCCTCGGCTGTCAGCGGGTAGCCGTGCTCGGCCTCGAAATCTTCCAGCGCCTGTTCCGATACGGTGAAATCATAGCTGCCCCAGTCGGTGAAGAGCGAGCGGTTGCGCGTGTCTGAACCCCAAATCCAGACAAAGTTGTAAAACATGCTGGTGAACCGCACAACGTTGGTGTCGGGGTGTTCCTCGCACCATCTGTGCAGCCAGGTTTTCAGGTATTCACGGGCGACAGGGGTGCGCGGGTCAACCGGCATCAGGTGTTCCTTCTGCCAGTTGTTGGTGACATGGTTGTACATCGAGATCTCTTCCCAGATGCGATAGGCCAGGAAGCTGACGGTGTACAGGTGCCAGGGGGCGGGGTCGTCAATCACGACGCAGCCCGAAGCGGCGTTCCAGTGCCAGGCGTCACGCGGGAGCAGGCAGCCGGCCGTGCGGTCCCACACCTGCCAGCGCGGCAGCGCGCGGGGTCCGTCATTGACCCGGAACTGTTCGGTGAAAAAGTCGGCCAGCAGCTCGATTGAAAGCGCGCCGCCTTCAGCCGGGCGAGGGCTGGTGGAAAGGAAGGTCTGCTGCAGACATTCGGGGTGGGCTTTGGCCCATTCGTTGTGGTCGCGGATGATGCAGATGGTGGAGTAGATGTCGTACCCGGCGGTTAAAATCTCATCCGAAAGCTGGGTGCCGTCGCTGTCACGGATCACATCGGCGCCCCAGCGCTTGGCCAGCTGCAGGGTCAGGGCCTCGCAGCCGGCTTCGCCGGGCAGGGTAAAACCGCCGGAAGTCGGGATATTCATAGTCGATTCGCCTTTCTTTGGGTGAAATGAAGGGGTCGGGTTCGCCTGTTCGGCAGAAATACGGCCGTTCAGATCTTTACCCGCCTGCAGACCGCAACAGCCTGGGCGCGGGAAAGCGGGGCGCCGGGTTCGGCAGGCAGGTCTTCGGGCAGCAGATTGGCCGAACGCGCCCGCGCCACTACCCCGCCGGTGCCGGGCACCGTGCAGCGGATCGCGTAGCCGGGCATCAGAACAGCCAAAAACTCACCCAGCGTTACGGCTCGGGCCGGGTGCAGGCAGCCGTCCGCCCCCCAGGCCGGGGGGATCAGGTTGTTTTGCACCGCACACTGTACGGCGCCGGCAAACGGGCTTGCGCCGACCACATCGGCAAACGGGCTTCGATACCCGTTAACCGGGAACAGGTGCAGCGCCGTCGTGACCAGGCTCAGCGCATCGGCGCGGGTGAGCGGGGCGGCGTCGTCATAGCCGGCGTAAGGGTCGCCGGCGGGGGGCTGCTTCAGATCGGCCGGCGGCGCCAGCGGTTCACGAACGCCGCAGGGGAGCCAGGGGCCGCGGGCCGGCGGCTGAACGCCCAGGATTCTGCCCAGCGCGCCGCCGATGAACCCGGCGGCTTTGTAAGCCCCAAAATCGTTCGGGTGGGTGTAGTCGCCGGGGTAAAACCAGGCCTTGCTGGCCTCCCGCCCGTCGGCCTTGATCGCCTGCATTGCATAGGCGTGCAGATCGATGACAGGGGTGCTGGTTTCGGCGCCCAAGCGGAAAACGGCGGCCGCATAGTCGGCCAAAAGGTCGTTGTAACGGGTTTCGTCGGCCCAGCTGTTGCGGGCCAGCGGGGTCACCAGCACCGGCGCCGCGCCCTTGCGGCGGATACGCTCAATATAGCGGCGCATCCGCTCGGTATAGCCGCCTTCGGCGGTAAGGTGGGGCAGTTTCTGGTCGTTGTGGCCGAACTGCAGCAGCACCCAATCGCCGGGGCGCAGCCGGGCTTCCACAATCGCCCAGTGGCCTTCTGTTTCAAAGGTTTCGGTTGTCAGGCCGGAGTGGGCATGGTTTGAAACGCAGAACCCTTCGGGCAAAAACCAGCCAAGCATCTCGCCCCAGCCGGCATACGAGGTAAACGGCGCGTAGGGCACGGCGGCGCTCTGGTCTGTCACGGTGGAATCGCCGAGCAGAAACACCCGGCGGAGGGTTCCAGGCGCGCTTTCCACCCACAGGCGGCGCAGCCCGGCGCCAACCGCCGTCACATCCACGGCGGGGTTCAGCCAGGGGTCGGTGTCGCCTTCAGAGATCAGCGGCACAACGTCCAGGACAAAGGGGACTGTGATTTGTTCGCCTGCGGCCAGTACGCCGCGCCAGGCCAGGCGGCGGCGCCCCACAAAGACAAGCGCCTCGCCGCCTTCGCCGCAGATGGTTACCTCACCGGTATAGAGCCCTTCGCCCGGCACGTCGGCCTTGTACCAGACCGGCAGCCTGCGGCCGGCGGCATCCGCGGCCGGCAGGGCCGGCTGCGGCGCGGCGAACACACTGCCGTCCCGCCGCACCACGCCCGAAACCGGGCCGCGGTACCACCACATCGGCTGCCAGCCGGCCTGGTGCATCGGGGCGCGCAGGCCGGGGTAGTCCAGCATGACCGCGCCGGTCACAAAACCGCTGCTGCCAGGCCCATGCCAGAGCGCATCGGCCCCCGGGGCTGCAAAGTCGGCCGAATCATGGTATTCCATCGGAACGAACCTCCCAGATGTTCAAATGAAGCGGGCGCACAGGCCGAAGACGGGCCGTGCGCCCGGCGGTGTTGCCGCCCGCTTACAGCGCGCCGTCACTGCGGATGTTGTCGTAATTCAGCACGCCGGCAAAGAAGGCGAGCGCGAGCCCCTGGCCCCAGCCCTGAATCCAGTCCCGGCTGATGCCGCGGTAGCCTTCGCGGTCTTTCATCACGGCGGTGCCGCCCGAGACATTCATGACCCGGCCGTCCGGGCTGACGTTTGCAAGCAGGCCAGGGATACTTTTGTTGATGTACTTGATGTGCAGCGGGTTGCCCTTGGCGATCATCGCGGCCGCAATGCCGGCCGAAGCGCTGATCTCTTCATAGCTTTCGGGGTCGTCGATGATGGTGCGCCAGAGCCCGTCCTCGGTCTGGTGAAGTTTGAGGGCGGCAAGCTGATCGTTCAAACTGCCGACAACATCCAGGTACTTCGGGTAGAGGTAGCATTCAGGCAGGCGCAGGCCGACCTGGCTCATCGTGTAGGCGGCCCAGGCATTGGCGCGGCCCCAGAACATCCCCGACATATGGTCGCCGGTGATGTTGTTGTAGCCGTGGTAGTAAAGGCCGGTGGCGGGGTCCTGCAGATACTTGATGTGCCAGTAATACTGGTTCAGCGCATCGTCAATCAGGGTTTGGTCGTTCAGCAGAACGCCCATCCGCAAAAGGAAGAAGGCCGCCATAAAGAGGGTATCCGCCCACGCCTGCTCGGGGAAATCGTTGTTGGCCGAGACGGTGTGCTGCAGCACATGGTCGCCGAACCGCAGCGCTTCCTTTTCAAGGTAATCAACCTTGCTCTTGGCAATATTGAGGTATTTCTCGTCCCCGGTGTGCTGGTACAGGGTAATCAGGCAGTGGCCCATCGAGCAGGTGTTGACCGTCCAGGTCGGCAGGCCGAGCTCAATGTATTCATCGACCCGGTCTTTGACGAGCTGGAGGTAGCGCTCGTTCTTGGTGACCTCATAGGCTTCGCAGATGCCGTAGTAGGCGACGCCGCAGGGCCAGTCCCAGGTCATGTCCATCCGCATTGTACGGTCAACAATTGCATCGATCGTCTTTTCGATCTGCTGCTTGTCGTAAATCAATCCAGCCATACTAGATACTCCTTTTTGTTTCGGCGGTGCGCCGCCGTTCGTTATCATCATTATATAAGGCCATTGGGGCTGGCGCAAGTGTCATTTGCCTGCCTGGTGACCGGTAAAATCATGTTGCTTCGTGTAATATTCTGACACGGGAGATTCTTTGCCCAAAAAAGCGCGGGGCCGCCTTGCAGCAGCCCCGCGCGCTCAGCGATTGCTGTGCTGTACGGTGATGGTATTATTCGGCGTAGATGACCGAACCCGCGTCGATCAGCTCCTGCTTTTCATCAAGGATGTCCTGATAGCCGGCGTCGAGATACTCCTGGCAATATTCCTCATAGGTTGCGTCGAAGTCTTCGGGCGCGGCGGTGATGCAGGCAACATAGGCTTCCTGCCACAGGGCCTTCAGGTCGGCGGTGTAGTCGGCGCTCGATTCAACAACCGAGGTGAAGATCGGGCTGATCAGGCCGGCGTCCTCATTGGCTTTGCACATATCGTAGGACTGCTGGATCAGATCTTCGTAGCCGGCGGGGGCCAGCAGGCTCTT
The DNA here is from genome assembly GCA_900548355.1 of uncultured Oscillospiraceae bacterium. Taxonomy (GTDB): domain Bacteria; phylum Bacillota; class Clostridia; order Oscillospirales; family Ruminococcaceae; genus Gemmiger; species Gemmiger avicola. The sequence continues at coordinate 17,814 of URKR01000013.1, read as the reverse complement.
GTTGGCGGTCAGATCCATCTCCTCGTCACCGTAGGTGATCGATTCGACCACCAGGCACCAGTAGTCCTTGTTCTGGTTCTGGGACAGAGCGGCCTCGCCGGTGTAATCGGCCACGAGGGTGTTGATGCCATCCTCGCCCACGGTGTAGGTTTCGCCCTCAACGCCATACTGCATGTAGGTCAGGTTCTCGGGCTGGCTGAGCCATTCCAGGAACATGTAGACCGCGGCGCGCTCCTCGTCGGTGGACTGGGAGTTGATGCCCATGATCATGCCGTAGCTCGGGTATTCATAGTAGTACGGGGTGTAGCCTTCGGCCACGATGCTCGGGGTGGAGTTGAGGATCGCTACCTCGGCGTCGGGGTCATTCGCCAGCAAACTGGTGAAGACGTCGGTGCCGTTGGACATATAGAAGCTGTAGGTGCCGCATTCGCCCGAGACAAACTTGCCCTTTTCCATCGCGTCGTCGGTGGTCAGGTAGAAGTTCGGGTCCAGCGTGCCGGCGTTGTACATTTCATTGAAGGCGCGCAGGTAGTTTTCGGTTGCGCTCCAGGTGAAGGGGGCGACGTTCAGATCAAGGTAAAGCGCGAGCTCTTCGTCGGTGGTGCCTTCCTCAATCCAGGGGTAGAAATAGGTGAAGGAACCGATGATCAGCTCATGGTTGTAGGTGCCAAGGCCGGCTTCCTGCCAGGCGGCCAGCACTTCCTGCAGTTCCTCCCAGGTGGTGGGCACTTCCATGCCGACCTGGTCGCACCAGTCTTTGCGGATCAGGGTGACCCAGTTGTAATAGTAGGGGTCGCGCTCGGCAAAGATGAAAGCCTGATGGTCGTCGATGGTGCCGTAAGTCTCAATCGTTTCCTGCATCTTGGCCCAGTAGGTCGGGGCGTAGAAGGCGAGCTCGTCATAATCGATATCCTGCATCGCGCCTTCGTCATAGTAGGAGACGGCCTGCGGCATATCGTAGTGCATGATGATGTCGGGCGCGGTGCCGGCCGCGATCATCTGCATATAGTCGGTGACTTCGTTCGAACGGGAGATTGCGACATACTCCACATCGACGTTGTACTTCTCGCCAAATTCCTGCTGCACCCACTGGGTGTAGTAGTTGTCGGCCACGTTCCAGTTTTCGAAGCCGCGGTCATACACCGGGATCTGGATTGTGACCCTCTCGGGGAAGCCGGCCGAATAGTCGGTATAAGAACCGGAGGCGGCCGCCTCGCCGGTGCTGGCCTCGCTCGAAGCCTCGCTCGTGGTGGATTCGGCGGATTCACTGGCAGCGGCCGAAGAGCCGGAGCCGCCGCACCCTGCCAGCAGGGTGGTTGTCATGGCAGCTGCCATGACAATGGCCGCTGCGCGCTTGGTTTGCTTTCTCATGGGTTCCCTCCTTAAAGGAATAAGTGGTTCGTATCGATACAACCGGATTGTTGCCCGGTTAATCCTGGGGAAGATATTAGCCTTTGACGGCGCCGACCATCGTGCCCTGCACAAAATACTTCTGGATGAAGGGGTACACGCAGATGATCGGTACGGCGGCAAAGATGATGCAGGCGGCCTGCATGACATCGGGGTTGGTCATGATCTGGCTGGTCACGCCCTCGGCCTGGAAGCTTTCGGTTGCGGCGACAATCAGGTAGTACAGTTTGAGCTGCAGCGGGCGCAGTTCAACGTTCTGCTTGATGTAGTACAGCGCGTCGGAGTAGGCATTCCACCGGCCGACCGCGTAGAACAGCGCGATCGTCGCGATGATCGGCTTTGAAAGCGGCACAACGATGCGGCCAAGGATCGTAAAGTGGGAAGCGCCGTCCAGCCGGGCCGATTCGATCAGGCTTTCGGGGATCGAGCCCTGGAAGTTGTTCTTCATGATGAGCAGGTTATACGGCGCAAAACAAAGCGGCAGGATCAAACACCAGATTGTGTCAAGCATGTTCAGCTCGTTCATCAGCAGGTAATCGGGGATCGTGCCGGCCGTGAAGTACATCGTGAACATAATCATAAAGGTCATGACCTTGCGGCCCTTGAGCTCGGGCCTTGTCAGCACATAGGCCGCGCAGATCGTCAAAAACATGCCGATGGCGGTAAAGATGACGGTGACTTCCACCGTGACCCACAGCGAGGTGATGATCGATTTGTCGTGGAAAACGCGGTTGTAGGCTTCCAGGTTGATGCCGGTATCGCTCATCGGCCAGAGCACAACCCGGTGCGCCGCAACATAGGCGTTGTCCGAAAGGCTTTTGGCCAGGATGTTGATGAAGGGCAGGATGCAGGTGAGCGAGGCGGCGCCGACAACAAGCATGCAGAGCGCGTCGCCCACAAGGTTGAGCACGCGGTTGCCGGTCCACTTCTTTTTGTGAACCAGGACTTCCTGGGTGGCGGGTGTGGCCATAAGGGTCCTCCTTTCTCACAGCAGGCCGTCTTCGCCGAGTTTCTTGGCGGCAAAGTCGGAGGCCAGAACAAGAATCAGGCCGATGATCGACTGGAACAGGCCGAGCGCGGTCGATTCGCTGAAGTTGTTGGCCTGGAACCAGCGGTACACAAGCACCGGGATGGTGGTGGTGAATTCGGTCACGGCGGCGTTGGACAAGGCCAGGATGCGTTCAAAGCTGCCGCCCATCAGCTTGCCGAGCTGCATAATCAGCATCGTGACGATGGTGGAACGGATGCAGGGCAGCGTGACATGCAGGCATTGCTGGAAGCGGTTGGCGCCATCCACCTTGGCGGCCTCATACAGTTCGGCGTTGACGTTGGTGATGGCGGCCAGGTAGATGATGGTGCCCCAGCCCATGGTCTGCCAGACGCCGATGACGACGTAGGTGAACAGCCACCAGCCATCCTCCTGCAGGAAGGGAATCTCAGTGCCGCCGGAATTTGTAATCAGGATGTTGATAATGCCGGTGCCGGTTGTGAACATCTGGTAAGCTGTGGCGCCGATGACAACCCAGGAAAGGAAGTGCGGCAGATACAAAAGGGTCTGGGTTGTGCGCTTGAACCATTTGACACGGATTTCGTTGAGCAGCAGCGCCAGAATGATCGGCATCGGGAAACTGAAGATCAGATCCAGAATGTTGAGCAGCAGCGTGTTGAACACGGCTTTGCCGAAGTCACGGTGGGTGAAAACTTTCTCAAAGATCTGAAGCCCCACAAACTCACTGCCGGCGTAGCCGCGCGCAACCTTGTAATCAAGGAAGGCGACGGACAAACCGCCGTAGGCAAAGTACTTGAAAACGATGATGAAGAGCATCGGGAGTATCATCAGGACGTACAGCTCCCAATCGCGCTTCAGGTAGAAGCCGGGCCCCTTTTTGCGGACGGTCAGGTCGTTAGCGGCCGGTTTGGCTTTGGTTTGCGCCATGCAATTTCCTCCTGTTCCTGCTTTGTGTGGCGCGGCGCCGTGTGTCCCTTCCTGCAAGCGGGAAGAAAAATCACCACAAACGCGCCGCTGCCGTCTAAATTTATTATGCATATTCACCATGGAAGTGTCTTTGCAAAGATGCACGAAAAATGCGCAATTTCGATTATTTATAAAATCAAGAAGGGCAGCAAAAATCTATGCATAAGTTTCAATAGTCCATCTTTGTTAACGGTTTGACATGATTATTTTACATATCTTACAAGTGTGGCGATGTTTCTTTGTGTATGTTTCACATAAATCGGCGTTTTTGACGATTTGGACTGGCGCTTTCCTGCAGGTGAGAGTATAATGGTGGACGAAGCGTAGAAAATCTGACGGGGATTTTTGTCATTCTGCCCAAAAAAGCGCCTGTTTGCAGGTGCTCGGCATAAAAAGGAGGCGAGCCTATGCCGCGGCAACCACGCGCCGTGATTGAATATCGAAATTATGAACTTTCGGCGGAGTTCCCGATCCAGCTGCTTTCGGGGGAACAATGGCGCATTTCTGATGTGCCGGCCGGCGTGCTGCACTTTCATAACTGCCTTGAAATCGGGCTCTGTGAATCGGATGGCGGCACCCTGGGGTTTCAGGATGAGCAGCGCCCTTTTCATGCCGGGGACGTCACGGTGATCGCCGGGGATGTGCCGCACACCACCTGGTCAGACCCGGGCACCGCGAGCAAATGGAGTTACCTGTTCCTGAACCCTGAAGAACTGCTGCACCCGTTTTCCTATGCCCTGCCCTATGATGCCGGCTACCAGCCTGCGCTGCAGGGACATTATTACATCCTGTCTGAAGCCGAGTACCCGGTTGCGGGCAGCCTGGTGCGGATAATGATGCGGGAAATGCAGGAAAAATCCGCAAGTTACCAGCTCAGCGTCCGCACACTGTATCTTGCGCTGAGCATTGAGCTCATGCGGCTGCAGGCGCAGCAGGGAAGCGCCAACATGGCGGCCACCATTGCCATTGCGCCGGCGCTGGCATATATCAATACCCACTACAAAGAGGATTTCCCGATCGAAACGCTCGCGGCGCTCTGCGGGATGAGCCAGTCCCACTTCCGCAAAACCTTCAAGGCGCTTTTGGGCGTGGGGCCGCTTGAACACCTCAACCGTACCCGGGTTTTGCGCGCCTGCTCGCTCATGCGGGTCAGTGAGGATTCGATCCTTTCAATTTCGGGCAAGGTCGGGTTTCAATCCCTGTCCAGCTTCAACCGGCACTTTATGGCTGAAATGGGAACAACCCCCAGCAAATGGCGCCGGGCCGAGGGCAACAACCCCAAAACGGCGGTGCTGAAATATGCCGGCTGGCTTACCCCGCCCGATTCCATTGAGATGGAGGCCGCCCGGCACCGCAAAAATGAAGCGGCCCGGTACCGCAAAAACAAATAAAAAAATACGGAGGGTACGGAGATGAAAGAATATAACATTTTGGAATACGGCGCCAGCCCGGCCGCCGGCAACAACGCCCCGGCCGTGCAGGCGGCCATCCGTGCGGCCGCGGCGGCAGGCGGCGGGCGGGTTACGGTGCCGGCCGGCGTATTCACCTGCGGCAGCCTGCGGCTCAAAAGCAACGTGGAGCTGTACTTGGGCGCCGGGGCTGTGCTGCGCAGCTCACTTGACCCGGCGGCAATCGAACCCTTCCGTACCGCCCGCGGCGATGATGAGATGGACGGCTGGGCCGGCGGGTTCTTCCTTGGGGCCGAGGGCGCGCGCAACGTCACGATCAGCGGCCCCGGTACCATCGATGGCCAGGGCGGTCAAGTCTTTTTTGATGAAAACGAGGACAACGGCTTCCATGAATGCCCCAAAACCTGCGCCGACTTCCGCCCGCGGATGCTATTGCTTGAAAACGTCGAGGATCTGACCATCCGGGATGTGACGTTAAAGGACGCCGCCTTCTGGACGCTGCACATGGCAGGCTGCCGCCGTGTGCGGATTGAGGGCATCCGCATTTTGAACGACGACCGCGGCGCGAACAACGACGGCATCGACCCCGACTGCTGCCAGGATGTTGTGATCCGGGACTGTATCGTCCGCACAGGTGACGACGCGATTGTCGTCAAATCCACCGGCCCGATGGCCCGGCGGTATGGCCCAAGCCAGAACATCACAATCAGCGGCTGCGTGCTCCACTCGCGGGACTCCGCGCTCAAGATCGGCACCGAAACCCACGGTGTGATCCGCAACATTGTACTGGCCGACTGCATTGTTGACGACTGCTCCCGCGCCGTCGGGATCTGGGTGCGGGACGGCGGCACCGTTGAAAACATCCAGGTTCACCACCTGACCGGGGCCACCCGCCGCTATGCCGATCGGTATGCCGTCCCCGGTGCGCCGGGCTGGTGGGGCAAGGGCGAGCCGCTCTTCATCAGCGCAACCCGCCGTGCCGGGAAGGAAAACTTCCCCGGCGTGATTCGCAATGTGAGCTTCGACCACCTGACCCTGGCCTGCGAGAGCGGCGTCTTCTTCGCCGGCGAACCCGACGCGCCGATCTATGACGTCCGGCTTTCCGATTTGTCCATGACCTTTGCCAAACAGGGCACCCAGCCCGGCGGTTTGTTTGACGAGCAGCCCAGCGCCCGCGGGGTCTACCCCCATGCGATCCCGGCGCTCTACGCCCGCTGTGTGCACGGGCTGGATCTGCGCGGCTGCACCGTGCGCAACGCCGGCGGTACGGCCTGGAGCGGCCGCCTGACCGAAGCCGAGGACTGCCGCCGCACCCACATCGAACTGGAGGAAATCACCCATGAATAACCCCGACCTGCGCCCCGTTTTCCGCTGCCACTTCCGCGGCCTGCTTGCGGCCGAACCCGCCCCGGCGCAGCTGGAAACGATCAAAGCCGAAGCTGCCGCGGCCATCCGGGCTGGCCGGCTCATGACCGCGGCCTGTTACCGGTTCGGCAGCGAGCTGTTTCTGTTCTGCGAAGCCCTCGGCGAACCTTGCAGCCCCGAAGCGCTTTTGCCTGCCTTCAACCCGCTGCTGGCCCCCTGGCCCCAGAACGGGGAACTGCGCCGCTGGGCCGTGATGTACAACATCTACTGGCACAGCGTGCCGAAAAACGCCGCCGACTGGCGCCGCCCTGCCCCGCCCGCGCAGCGCCGCGGCCGGATTGCCCGGCTTCAAACCGACAAGCTTTTTTCCTACTGCTACCACCACACCGCGATTGTGCAGGAGGGGCTTTTGCAGGGCGACCGCTACCACTCGATTGCGCTGCATGAAAACACCCTCTTCAGCTATTTTGAGGAACCCAAGACGATGGTGAACATCCGCGGCGTGGCCGAGCAGCCCTCGCCGGCGCTTGCGGCCTGGGAAGCCGCCGACCCCGAAAGCCACTTCATCCGCCTGCCCGGCGCTGCCGGCAACTTCCTCTTCCTGCCTGCCGTCTTTGCGTTCGGGCAGGAGAGTGTCTGACGGGGGTGTGGCATGATACTCAACCGCAACACCGTTTTCCTGGCGGAACAGGATCTGCTGACCCCGCCGGTGCGCGCGGCGCTCGCGGCGCTTGCGCGCGACCGGGACAAGGTCTTTGCCAAAACCGAGGCCCCCGGCGCGCCGGTGCGGCTTGCCGCCGACCCGGCTTGCCGGGCCGAAGCATACACCCTCGCCGCCGGCGGCGGGGCGCTGATCCTCACGGCCGGGGATGACCTCGGCTTTGTCTATGGCCTGTATGAGATCAGCCGCCGCTTTTTCGGCGTGCAGCCGTTTTGGTTTTGGCTTGACCAGGCGTTTGCCCTGCGCGCGGCCGCCGCGGTGGCGGAGGACTTTTCATTTGCGAGCGCCCCGTTCAAGGTGCGTTGGCGCGGCTGGTTTTTGAACGATGAAACGCTGCTGATGGGCTGGCAGCTTGACCGCCGCCCTGAAGGCCCCTGGGAAATGGCGTTTGAAGCGCTGCTGCGCCTTGGCGGGAACCTTGTTATCCCGGGGACCGACGCCGATGCCCGCCGTTACCGTGATACGGCGGCCCGGATGGGCCTGGCCATCACCCACCACCACGCCGAGCCGCTCGGCGCTGAGATGTTCGCCCGCGCCTACCCCGATCTTGCTCCCTCGTTTGACGCCCACCCCGATGCGTTCCGCGCGCTCTGGCGGCAGGCGGTTGAGGAGCAGCACGGGCTGCGGGTGGTCTGGAACCTCGGCTTCCGCGGCCAGGGCGACCGCCCTTTCTGGGAGGAAGATCCCCAGTACAACACGCCGGAAAAACGCGGCGCGCTCATCAGCGCGCTGATCCGCGAACAGTACGACCTTGTCCGCGCAGCTGACCCCGGTGCGCCCTGCTGCACCAATCTCTACGGCGAGACGATGGAACTCTGGCGGCAGGGGCTGCTCGCTCTGCCGGGCGACGTTATCAAGATCTGGGCGGATAACGGTTACGGCAAGATGGTCAGCCGCCGCCAGGGCAACCATGACCCGCGCCTGCCCGCCCTGCCGGAGCCCGGCCAGCCCGGCCCGCACGGGCTGTACTACCATGTTTCGTTTTATGATCTGCAGGCCGCCAGCCACCTGACCCCGCTGGCCAATTCCGCTGAATTTGTCGCGCAGGAACTTACGTCAGCTCTCAAGGCCGGCGTCAGGGATTACTGGGTCATCAATGCCTCCAACGTCAAACCGCACACCCGGTTCCTTGACCTGATTGCCCGCATCTGGCGTGACGGCCAGGCTGACGCCGCGGCCGCGACACAGGGCTACGCTGCCGACTACTATGGCCCGACGGCGGCCCCGGCCGTTGCGGCCTGCCTCGAAGGGTATGCCAAAGCCGCTGTTGCCTATGCGCCGCATGAGGACGCCCGCGCCGGAGACCAGTTCTACCACCATGTGCCGCGTATGCTGATCCATGCCTTTATGACCGACCGCGCAGCGCCGGCCGAAGGGCTGCGCTGGTTATGCGACCTGCCGTCCCTGGGCGACCAGGTCGCCTGGTGCGCGGTTCGCTATGCCGAAGCCGCCGACAACTATGCGGCTTGTGAACGCCAGTGCCAAGCGGCTGAAGCGGCGCTTACCGGTGCGCCGGCTGTGCTTTTTGCCGACAGCGTCGGTCTCAACGCCGCGCTCTGCGCCAATTGGGCTGAAGGCGCGCTCAGCGTCTGCTGCGCGCTGGCCGCCGGGCTCGAAGGGCGCTGGGCCGACGCCTTCTATGCGGCAGGCCGGGCCAAGCGGGCGTATGCGGCTTCGGTCGAAGCGCTGTTTGCACGCGAACATGGCAAGTGGGTCGGTTTTTATGAAAACGAATGTCAGACTGACCTGCGCCAGACTGTCCGCTTCTGCGCGGCGCTCATGGCCTTCCTGCGAATGCAGGGCGACGGCCCGCACGAGACGGACTGGATGCGCCAATACGGCGACAGTGCGGCCGACCGCCGTGTGATGCTGCTTCTGAATACCCGGCCCCACCCCGACGACGATGCGCTTTGGCGGCTTATGGAGCAGCAGCGAGGCGATACCGGCATGGACGGATGAAAAAATCCTGTCAAAACAGGGGCTGCCGGGTGGAAAAACGCGGCGCGCTGCGTTACAATAAGAGAAACAAATCTCTACCAGGAGGACTATTATGCTCAAACAACTCCGCAAACAGGTTTATGCGGCCAACATGCAGCTGCCGCGCCGCGGCCTTGTCACTTACACCTGGGGCAATGTCTCGGGCATCGACCGCGCACGCGGGCTGGTCGTCATCAAGCCGTCCGGCGTTGAGTATGACGACCTCACGCCCGACGATCTTGTTGTGATCGACCTTGAAACCGGCCGCACGGTTGAAGGCGATCTCAACCCCTCTTCGGATACAAAGACCCACCTCGAACTCTACAAGGCTTTCCCGGCGCTGGGCGGCGTTGTGCATACCCACAGCACCTATGCGGTGGCCTGGGCCCAGGCCGGGCAGGACATCCCCTGCTATGGCACCACCCATGCCGATTATTTCTATGGGGCCATCCCCTGTGCCCGCCACCTGACCCCGGCCGAACTCGAGGAAGACTATGAGCGCAACACCGGCAAGATTATTATTGATACCTTCCGCGGTCGCAACCTTGACCCTGTTGCAGTGCCGGGGTGCCTGTGCCACAGCCACGGCCCCTTTACCTGGGGCAAAGATGCAGCCGAGGCCGTTTACCATGCCGTTGTGCTTGAAGAGGTCGCCAAGATGGCGGCCCTGACCCGCCTTGTTGACCGCGACGCCGCCCCGGCGCCCCAGCACATTTTGGACAAACACTACCAGCGCAAGCATGGCGCCAATGCCTATTACGGCCAGCACAAACAAGAGGGGTAAGGCGATGGAGAGCTTTGCTGTTGCCTGCGCCCGGGGGCGCGCAGTATGAGCGCGCCCAAAATCTGCCGCCGCTGCCTGCTGCAGGATCTGGCCGAGGAGAACGACTACTACCAAAGTGTGCAGCGTTACCGCGCCACCATGCCCAAAAATAAGCGCACGCCGGACGAAGAATACGAAAACCGCCTGCAAGCCTGCCGCGCCTGCCCGGAGCTTGACAACGGCACCTGCATGGCCTGCGGCTGCTATGTGGAAATGCGCGCCGCCCGCAACGATATGCACTGCCCGAAGGGAGAGGCGTGGTAAACCTGCCCACCCGCTGAGACCCCGCCCGGATCATAAAACACCCCCGCCCCCCGCAAGCGAACGCCTGCGGGGGGCGGGGGTGTTTGTTGTGCAGAGGAAAAGGTACGCTAAGCGGTTTGCCAGACGTCCTTTGCGCCCATCTCGATATACTGCCCGGAATCGGGTTCAAAGTAGCCGTATTGGTCGCCGACAAAGAAGCAGTAGACGTCGTACCGGATCAGCGGGCGGCGCGGGGTGGCCGTGACGCAGCCGGCAAACTGCACCACGCTGGCCGGGAACTGCCGCCGCAGGCTGCGGACCGCAGCATCGACGGTGTAGGCGGGCGCGTTCAGCCAGAACAGCGCGGCCGCCAGGCACAGCCCGGCCGCCGCCACGGCCAGCCACCGCCGCCGTACCGCCCGCAGCGCCAGAACCAACGCGGCGGCAAGCAACAGCCAAAGCACAGGCGCATGCTACGCGCCGCCGTAGCAAAAACGGCCGACCGCCGCCCACGCAATGGCCAGGCACAGCCCGGCGGCGACCAAAATTCTGCGGAGCAGAGAAGGGGAGAGACGCGGCATAGAAAACCCTCGCTTCCATCGGTGGTTTTGGTTGGATTTGCTGCCCGTTGAGATTCCGGCAGGCCCGCCGGTTATTCGGAAATTCCAGCGTAAGGTTCGCCGCCAACATGGCGGGGATGTGATGGCGTTTCCCCTCATTCGTAGGGACCGGATTCTTCCGGCCCGGGAACCCCGCCCCACCGCAAGCACCCCGGGCGGGATAAATCCCGCCCCTACGCACGATGTGCGGCCCGTTGCTACCGCGGAAACCCCGCAACCATCCTCACCGCCATTATATAAAACTCTGTCCCACCCCGTCAACACACCCGCACAGCACAGCGCCCGCCTCTGCTTATGCAAGGGCGGGCACTGCGGGATATTATTGGGGATAGAAATATGGAAATATCAGCTTAAAACGCGGTGACGCAAGAACGCGAAACGTTCTTAAACCTCCGCCACCCACAGCCCGTGCAGGTTGCAGTAGGCGTAGACGGCTTTCGGGGTTTCGCCTTCGGCGAGGGCGAAGGTCGTCTTGGGGGCCTCGCCGGCGGCCAGGCGGTGGACGGCGTAGCCCTTGTTGGTTTCGAGCAGAATCCACTCGATGAAATGCTCGGGGACCATCGGGTGGTCGACGGCGCCGACGGTCACTTCGACGGTGTGGCCCTCCACTTTGGCGACCGGGACGTGCTTCTCCTGCGCGGCGTCAACGCTGCCGGGAACCAGCAGCTCCATCTTCTGGCCGCAGCAGAACAGCGGCACGCCGGCGTCTTTCAGGAATGCGACAATGTTGCCGCAATGGGTGCAACGATAAATCTTCATGGGAAACCCTCCGTTATGTATTGCTGAGTGAAATGTTCCGAATCTATGCGGTGCGCTTGCGCGCTTTGCTTCGATGGATTCAGTATACCAGGGCAAAACGGCTTTGTTTGTTGCCGCGGCAAAATTTTTGACGCGGGAAGAAAAGTTGTGGGGTCTGTGTCGAAAAAGGTGCAAAGTTGCCTTGCAAAATAGCACGCGGGGCTTTATAATAGAACTGGCTGTGAATCCCTTCACAAGCGCCCCCTGCCGCAACGGCCGCCGGGGCACTACTACAGGCAAAGGAGAGAAAATTATGACGTATTCTGCACAAGTCGAAGCTATGTGCCCCATCGCCAAAGGCCCCAAGCACGGCCCGGCGCCCATCCCGGAAGAGGGCGAATGGGTAAAAGCGTACAAAATTGAGGACATCAGCGGCTACACCCATGGTGTGGGCTGGTGCGCCCCGCAGCAGGGCACCTGCAAGCTCAGCCTGAACATCAAGAACGGCGTCATTGAAGAAGCCCTTGTTGAGACCATCGGCTGCTCCGGCATGACCCACTCGGCCGCTATGGCCGGCGAGATCCTGCCCGGCAAGACCATCCTTGAAGCGTTGAACACCGACCTTGTCTGCGACGCCATCAACGTGGCGATGCGCGAACTGTTCCTGCAGATCGTGTATGGCCGCAGCCAGACCGCCTTCTCGGAGGACGGCCTGCCCATCGGCGCGGGTCTTGACGACCTGGGCAAGGGCCTGCGCAGCATGACCGGCACCATCTTCTCCACCAAGGCGAAGGGCGTGCGCTACCTCGAACTGACCGAGGGCTACATCCTCAAGACTGCCATCGACAAGGACGACCAGGTCATCGGCTACCAGTTTGTCCGCCTTGGCAAGATGATGGAAGACATCCGCCACGGTGTGGATGCTCAGACCGCTTACGAGAAGAACATCGGCACCTACGGCCGGTTCAGCGCCGAGCAGGGTGCGGTCAAATGGATCGACCCGCGCGAGGAATAAGAGAAGGAGGTATCATCCATGGCTACTTTTGAATCTCAGGAGCGCCGCATGCCCAAAATTAACGAGTGCCTGAAAGCCAACGGCCTCGAATCTCTGGACGCCTGCAACGAAATGCTCCTTGCCAAAGGCATCGACTGTGACAAGATCATCCGCGGCGTGCAGCCCATCTGCTTTGATAACGCGGTCTGGGCTTACACCCTCGGCACCGCCATCGCCGTCAAGCGCGGCCTGAAGAACGCCGCCGACTGCGCCGCCGCCATCGGCGAAGGCCTCGAAGCCTTCACCGTTCCCGGCTCGGTCGCCGAGCAGCGCCATGTCGGCCTGGGCCACGGCAACCTCGGCGCGATGCTGCTGCATGAGGACACCCACTGCTTCGCCTTCCTGGCCGGCCACGAATCCTTCGCCGCTGCCGAAGGCGCGATCGGCATCGCCCGCACCGCCAACAAGGTCCGCAAGACCCCGCTGCGCGTCATTCTGAACGGCCTGGGCAAGGACGCCGCCATGATCATCAGCCGCATCAATGGCTTCACCTATGTCAAGACCGATTTTGACTTCAAGACCGGCGAACTGACCATCGTCAGCGAGACCCCCTACTCCGACGGCGAGCGCGCCGCCGTCAAGTGCTACGGCGCGAACGACGTGCTCGAAGGCGTCGCGATCATGAAGCATGAGAGCGTCGAGGTTTCGATCACCGGCAACTCCACCAACCCGACCCGCTTCCAGCACCTCGTGGCCGGCACCTACAAGAAGTGGGCCATCGAGAACGGCAAGAAGTACTTCTCGGTCGCTTCGGGCGGCGGCACCGGCCGTACCCTGCACCCGGACAACGTCGCGGCCGGCCCGGCCTCCTATGGCCTGACCGACTCGATGGGCCGTATGCATGGCGACGCCCAGTTCGCCGGCTCCTCCAGCGTCCCGGCTCACGTCGAGATGATGGGCCTGATCGGCGCCGGCAACAACCCGATGGTCGGCATGACCGTCGCCTGCGCCGTCGCCGCCGCGCAGGTTGCCGAATAATCCGCGCAGGTATATCGATTGGGCGAAATTGTTCGTTTGAACTGAACAAAGGAAGGGCCTCCCTGTATGGGGAGGCCCTTTTTGCATAGGGGGGACGTGCGGGCAGCCATGACCTAGGGTGTATCTGATACACCCTAATAAGCGCTGCTCAGCAAAAAATCTGCCAGATGCATAATCTTGACGCCATCGACATTCCCTGTGGCAAGTTCGTCGAGCGTGACGACGTATTTCGGGTAATGGTCGCGGATTTCCAGCAGGTTGGCGATTTCACGGTCGGATTCTTCCGGCAGGCGACGGCAGACCTGGACGTAGAGACGCTCATCGCGGCGCGTTGCCACAAAGTCGATTTCCTTCGCCTCGTTTTTTCCGATATAGACGTCGTACCCCCGGCGGCGCAGTTCAAAATAGACGATGTTTTCCAGTATGGCGGCGATCGATTTGGGGTTAAAACCCATGATGCAGTATTTCAGTGAAGAGTCGGCCAGATAAAACTTTTCCTGCGTTTTCAGCACGGATTTTCCCTGCAAATCATACCGCGGACAGCGGTAGATCACAAACGCTTTTTCCAGCCAGCTCAGATAGTTGTAAACCGTTTCAAGCGAGAGTGAGCGGCCCTCGCTTTTCAAAAACTTTGCGATGGCGTTGGCAGAAAAGGTCTTGCCAACGTTTTCGACGATGTATTTGACGACGCGGTTGAACAGGTCATAGTTCGTAATATGGTGCCGCCTGGCGATGTCGCTGGTAATGACCGAAGTATAGATGCCCTCCACAATCTGGTATGCCGTGCGGTCGTCAAACTTTCCGAGCGCCACAACCGGAAAACCGCCCAGACGCAGATATTCGTTGAAAAGTTCCCGGGAGGAACGGGGGTCCCCCTGCTTGAAGGAAAGATACTCGGAAAAGGACAGGGTGTAGACCGGGATGGAAACATACCGCCCTGTCAGGTAGGTGGAAATCTCGCTTGCCATCAACCGCGAGTTGGAGCCCGTCACATAGATATCGGTATCTGCGCCTTCTAAAAGGCTGTTGACAGCTTTTTCCCAGCCGTCAACTTCCTGCACTTCGTCCAGAAGAAGATAGTAACGCCCGGGGGCGGTCATCTGCGCTTTGATGCCGTTGTACATATCCTGAGTGGTCATGCCGTGATCAAAATCCTCCGATGTATAACGCATACAAAGGATGTGATCTGCGGCAATTCCGCTTTGCTTTAGGTCGTCCTGCAGCATATCTAAAATTGTGGATTTGCCGCAGCGACGAATGCCGGCCAGTATTTTGACAAGCGGAACGTTGCGGTAAGTTCGCAACTGCTCCAGGTATTGCGGTCGTATAATCATCAAAAACACCTCCAATTCCAAGGATTCTATTAAAAGTATATCGAAAAACTTTGGGATTTACAAGGGAATTTTCTTTTATACAAGTAAAAACTTTCTAAAATCTAGGACTTTTTCGAGTGAATAACGAAAAGGTTGCAAACTGAAGAATCCAAAACCCGCCTCCGCGCCCGCCTGCACGGGACAATCGCGGAAAAGGATGTGGAAAAACTGATTCGGGATGCGGAAAGGGACTAACAGCGATACCATGAACAAAAGGGCCTCCCGAGCAGGGAGGTCCTTTTGCTGTGCCATGCAGCCTGCCCGAGTTGGCTGACAGCCGGGGGGCTTTTTGTCACTCTTCAATTTTTACCATGTCAATCGCAGACTCCAGCAGCAGGTTGATGAGCTGATTGCGGGAGCGGTTGGTCTGAACGGAAAGTTCGTCCAGCTTTGTCACCAGTTCTTCCTTCATCCGCACCGAAATAACCTTGTAGCCGTCGTCTCCCCGCAGCGCGGGCTTTACCTTGATTTTGATTTCATTTGCCATAGTGGTACACCTCTACCAGCCCACTATATCTTGACAGTGACAATTTTGATATACTATAATATTGTATGCATAAAACAACTATAAAATTATAGTGTATAATATAAATGCGGTACGCCTGCGCAAAAAATGCAAGGTGTGTTATGGGTGCGCAGGGGAGGAGGTTCGTACAACAGAGAAGCGCCCTGACTGAAAATGGAAAAGAAATAAACAGAAGGACGTGAGATCCATGAGCAAATGGAAAGATGATCTGAACGATGCTGTCGGAACTCTCTTCTGCCACAAGAAGATGGTAATACGCATGGCAGTTGGCCTTTTGATTGTTGTGCTTGTTGCGGTGATTGCAATCCTGTCCGCCGTATACCAGAGCAGTATGGAGCGTGCGGAGAAGGAAAAGCAAAGAGCTGTGGAGAAGGCTCTTGCGGAAGCGGCACAGGATGAGGTTGCGATCACCGACCCGGTGACACAGGAGTTTAATATTCAGGTTTTGGAAAAAGAAATTCAGGAAATCGGAGAGCTGGCGAGCGTTGAATACCTGTATACCGATGTCGGCAAATACGAGGATGCAAAAAAGATCTTTGATTTTGAAATCCCCATGACATACAAATCGTTTATTGTGAAATGGGACGGCGTCATTAAAGCGGGCGTGGATGTGACAAAACTGAAAGCTACCGTAGATGAAGCAAAAAAGGAAATCGCGATTCAGATTCCCGAAGCGGAAATTTTGAGCAACGAAAGCATCCCGGAAAGCCTGGAAGTCTTTGATGAAAAGAACAATATATTTAACCCCATTTCGGTCAACGATGTGTACAATGTGGACGAGGCGACAAAAGAAGCAATGTCGAAGCGCGCGATTGACAATGGCATCCTGGAACGGGCGCAAGACAACGCGCAGAGTTTGATCCAGAGCATTTTGGAGATGAACCCGACTTTGCAGGAAGGATATACCGTCGTGTTTGATGTGCAACCGAATCCAACGCCAAGCCCGGCACCGACCCAGCAGCCCGCAGAAGATACGCAAGATTGACACGACCAACAGCAAAAGCCTCCCCGGCCGGGGAGGCTTTTGTAATTTCGCGAACGTTGGTGTAAGAAAACCAGCTAAAAGATCGGCAGGTGTCCTTGAAATTGTAGAGAGCGTAGCGGCGAACAGTGTTCGCCATTGCCGTTAGAAATCGGATACAACATAGAGGTTTTGCGAAAGGCATGGCGCACAATGTGCGCCGCTGCAATCTCGGCGGATGGAAGAATCAGGCTTTCCCATATGCGTCGGGACGTTCCGGAATGGTTATCACCCAGCCGGCCCCACCCCCGTCATATCGCGTCCATCTCGCGCAGGAAAGGGAAAGACGATCAGCCCCTGCTCGTCGCCTTCCACGCAGCTGAAGAAAATCATCTGGCTGCCATCCGCTGTCAAGCAGGCGCAGGTATCGTCCTCCGCCAGCATATCCCACGGGTCCATTTGGGCGATGACCGTGATGCACTGCAGAAGGGCGTGCCAGTCTCGCCGGTTGTCGATTTCGCGCTGGTTCCGAGCCTTTTTGCGGGACGATTTCTTTTTCGCCATCTTATGAGTCTCCGTCAAAGTTGTTGCGATAGACCGCCGCGGTCAAATCGATTCCGCCTGTCGCTTACCGCCGAGCCACCTTTCCGGCTTTTGCCCGAACACCGCGCCGGCGAGCAGCAGGGCGGCGGGGTTGGTGGTGAGGTGGAAACTCTGGCTTTCCATAAAGGCATAGACGAGCATTGCGAGCAGGCAGAACACCAGCACCCGGTCGCCCCGGCGGGCGTAGCCCCACAGCGCCGCGATGAGCAGCGCGGCCAGCAGCACGGCCACGACCGGCCCGAATTGGTAAAGCGCATAGACAAAACTGCAATCGAGCGCGGGCCAGTCGGGCAGCATCTGGCCCGCGATCTTCACTGGCAGCAGCCGGTAAGCCAGCCATACCATCGAGAGCCGCCCGGTCAACAGATTGTCGAGCGCGGAGAGCCACGCCGGCCCAAAATCCGACCAGCCCGGCCCGTTTTTGTACATCCCGAGCGGCAAAAGAAAATTCGCCGCCGCCAGCACCGGCACCGCCGCCGCGTCGGCCCCGGCGTCCCAGCCGACGGCCCAGTACGAATACTGTCTGTCCGCGAACAGTACCCGGCCCTCCGCCTTCACCGGGCACACGGGCCGCCAGGCCCCCGGATCGTAGAAGGAGGCCGTCAGGGCGATGTCCGGCCGCTGCTCCGCCACGATCTGGCGCAGCGGCAGGCGCCGGGTGTTCTCATAGACCGCCGCCCGCCGGATTTCTTTCAGCGGCGTCCGCTCCATATGTACCAACTCGCTCCCCCATCCTTTCCGTGCGAACCTTACCCGGCCAAAATCTCCTCCGCCTGCGCCTGGGTAATCCAGCCCCGCGCGGACGCCGCCGTCACGACGGCGGCATTTCCGGTCTTTCTGTACAGCCGCTCAATGGTCTCAAACATGGTCTTCCCCTCCCAGCAGCGTATCCAGCACCAGCGTGTCCACGGTGTCCTGCAAAGAGGCAATCTGCCCCTCCGAATAGTTCCGCTGGCTCATGGAAACGGTGATTCGCTCCTCGTAGGCCGCCGGCGCCTCCGCCGCTGCGGTACGCTCCCGCTCCAGGCGGATACGCAC
>URKR01000012.1 GCA_900548355.1 uncultured Oscillospiraceae bacterium | reverse complement strand
TTTGAGATTTTTTTCAAGCTGTTTTTCTCAGCGCCGCTGTCTCTCGCGACAGCTTGATTAGTTTACCACAGCGCAGTGCTTTTGTCAACACTTTTTTTGAAAAAACTTAAATTCCTTTTCAACGGCTGCGGTTTACGTCGAACCTTCGACGTATAGATAGTGTATCATATCTGTATAAGCATTGTCAAGGAAATCTTTTCCAATTTTTTTACGCAGTTCACCCCTCACCCAGAAGTTCCATCCGCATCCGCTGCAGTATTTTGCGTTCACGGCGAGAGATCTGTACCTGTGTTGTATGCAAAAAGCGCGCCGTCTCACTTTGGGTTCTCCCTCCAAAGAAACGCAGTCGGATGAGAGTCCGATCTTCCTCGGGCAGCCTGTCCAATACCTCCCGCAAACCGATCCGTTCCGCCAGCCGTTCCTCGGGTGAATCAACCGGAATATCCCATTCCCTCCTGCCGTCTTCTTCATCTGCAGGCGTCAGCGAAACAACCGGCATGGCCGCATGGATCGCAACCGCTACCTGTTCCGGCGTAACGCCAAGCGTTTGCGCAAGCTGACCAACCGTCGGTTCCACCCCGTTCTGTTTGAGCCGGCGTTCCCGCTCCGCGTTCACTTTAAGGCCCAGTTCCTTGACCGAGCGGCTCACCTTGACCGCACCGCCGTCCCGGAACAGCTTTTTGATCTCGCCGAGGATCACCGGCACCGCATAGGTGGAAAAGCAGACCCCGCGCGCAGGGTCAAATCCATCGCACGCTTTGACCAACCCCAAGCAACCGGCCGCATACAGATCCTCATATTCAATGCCGCGGCCGGAAAAGCGGCCCGCGCAGGTGCGCGCCAGGCCAAGATTACGCTGGATAAACTCTGCACGGGGCAACTGGGTAAACAATTGGGTTATGTTGGCCGCCGTAGCCGGTGTTGAGACCGCCATAGAGAAAACCTCCTTGCCAAATTATGTAAGGAAGTTACGGTTTGGCTTCAAGCTGTTTGCTCATCGTAACACGAGTACCGCGCCCCGGCGTAGAACTAACCTTGACCTTATCCATAAAGCTTTGCATGACAGCAAAACCGAGCCCCGCCCTTTCATCGGGGTTGCCGGTCGTATACAAAGGCTCCATGGCCTTGCCTACATCCGGGATGCCGACGCCGCGATCCGTGATGGTAATACGCACCATTCCGCCTTCATAGAGCACCGCCGTCATTGTGATTGTTCCGACCGCATCCGGGTACGCATGGACGATACAGTTGGTGACCGCTTCCGAAACTGCTGTCTTGATATCGGCCAGCTGGGGTACCGTCGGGTCTGCCTGAGCCAGAAAGGCCGCCAGCGCTGCCCGGGCAAAGCTTTCATTGACCGAACGGCTGAAAAAGGTAAACTTGACCTGGTTAATCATCTTCATGGTGACGCCCTCCCTCAGGCATAGGAAATACCGGCCAGCTCCAAAACCCGCCGCACGGCCGCCGGCGGGTTTTGGACTGTCAGGCGGCCGCCAAGTGAAGCCATGTAGCGCCCGCGGCCCAAGATCAGCCCTACGCCGGAAGAATCCATGAACGTGACGCCGGAAAAGTCGAGCGTGAGGAGTTCCGGCATGCGCGCATCAATCTGCGAATCGATCTCCCGCCGCAGCCCCTGCGCCGCGTGATGGTCAATTTCCCCCGAAAGATAAGCCGCCAGGGTGCCGCTGGCCGGCACAAAACAGATTTTTGCCAAGTTTGTCCACCTCGATCCAGGCAAACCAAAAAACGCCCTGCAACTGGTTTTGAAACCAGTATACAGGACGTTGGATGCGTATTTTGCTGAAACGGATCAGGCGATCACTTTTCGGCTTCTTTGAGCAGGATCGGCCGCGCTTCAGCCGCGAGGTAAAGACTGCCGCAGACAACGACGCCGGCAAGGTTATGGTTGTCCGCATAGGAAACCGCCTTGTGAATGGCCTGGCGCAGAGGGCCGCCGACCTCCGCATCAAAGTGGAATTTGGCTTCGTTCTGCAGCGCTTCGGCGTCAAGGGCACGCGGGCAATCCGGGGTAACCGTGTACACTTTTTCAAAGCAGGGCGCAAGCGTTTCGAGCATCGGTTCGCGGTGCTTGTCGGCCAGCAGGCCGATAACGCCGACAAGGTTGCCCTCATAGCCGGCTTCTTTCAGCGTATCGGCAAGGCCGGCTGCACCGTCCGGGTTGTGGCAGCCGTCGAGCAGAAGCAGCGGGCGGCGGCGCAGGATCTCGATGCGTGCGGGCATTTTTGCTTCGCGCAGGCCTGCTTCAATCGCGTCGTCGGAGATTTCGTAGCCATAGCGCCGCCAGAGGGTCAGCGCAATCTCAATCGCCATCGCGGCGTGGTTGGCCTGGTGGCGGCCCGGAAAGGGCAGCATGACGCGGTAGCCGCCGTAATCGACGTAGTTTTCAAGCGGGCGGCATTTCAGGGCGCGGATGTCCGAAAGTTCGGGCGCATCGATCGAGGTATGTGCTTCGGCTGCCGCGGTGAGCAGCGGGCCCATCGCCTCGGCCGGCTGGTCGGGGTAGCAGATGACGGCGCTGCCCTCCTTGATGATGCCGGCCTTTTCGCCGGCGATCTGGGCAAGGGTATCGCCAAGCAGCTCGGTGTGGTCGAGGCCGATGCGGGTGATGGCCGCCACAAGCGGGGCGGGAATCACGTTGGTGGCATCGTACCGGCCGCCGAGGCCGGTTTCGAGCACGACGAAATCACAGTTTTCCTCGGCAAACCAGAGCAGCGCAATGGCGGTGACCGCCTCAAATTCAACCGGTTCGATGCCGCGGGCCTTGAGCGTTTCACAGGCGGCAAGAACCTTCTGAGCCATCGCCGCCAGCACGCGCGGGGGGATCATCTCACCGTTGATCTGAAAGCGTTCACGGAATTCAAGGACATAGGGGCTGATGGTCAAGCCGGTTTTGTAGCCTGCATGGGTGAGGATCGAAGCCGTCATAGCGGCAAGGGTGCCCTTTCCGTTGGTACCGGCTATATGGATGTATTGAAGCCGCTGTTCGGGGTTGCCAAGTTCGGCAAGCAGCGCCCGCATTCGGTCAAGGCCCGGAGCGCCCCCCAGCCTTGGCAGCGCGTGGATTCCTTCGATAGCCTGTTGGACTGTCATAGCAGTTCCCTCCTGTCCAGTTGTTCATTGTGCGATGGGGCTGCGTCAAGACGGTCTTCCTCCTGCTGGCGCAGTAAGGCCGCGCGCTCAGCCCGCAGGCGGCGGTTTTCCTTTTTGACGGTATGGAACGCCATGAGCCCCCGCACAATCAACAGCAGAATCAGGGCGATCAGGGCGCCGAACACCACCCCGGCCATATCGATCCAGACGTCGGTCACCTGGGAGGTTCGGTTCGGGATGAAGCGCTGGATCGTCTCATCCAGCAGGGCAGTGGTCATGCCGCCAAGCAGCGGCCAGCTGATGTGGCGCACAAAACGGTTGGTATACACCCGCAGGCAGAGCATGAGCAGGAAGCCTTCGAGGGTAAACTCGGCAAAATGGGCGAGCTTGCGGACGGTGTGCTCGGACAGAGGGCCGAGGTTGACGACCGAGAGGATCTCGTTGATTTTCTGCATAACGGCCTGACTCCGGGCCGAGGAGAGAGCCCCCGATTCGAGCGAATTGCGGAAGATAAAGGCAATGCAGGCGATGAGGGCGATGGTGAAGATAACCCGGAAGGCAATGAGCCAGGGGCTTGTCTTTTCATGTTCCATTATAAATCCTCACTGGTATGGCCCCGCGGCGTGACGGGGCCGGGATGGCGGATGGCGCCGGCAGGCTGCGAAACAGCCCCGACGGTTTCCTGATTATACCACCTTGGCCAGCGCAGGGCAAGAGCGGCCGGGCGGGATATGCCAAAAGCGGCCCGCGCCGTGGTGGGTTCGGCGGGGCCGCCTTGTGCGAATGCAGGGCAGTTTTTACTGGATGAATGCGTCATGGATGGCGGCGACGGCACGGTCGGCCTCGGCCTTATCAATGATGACGCTGATCTTGATCTCGCTGGTCGAGATCATGTGGATGTTGATGTTCTGGCCGGCGAGGGCTTCGAACATGGTGGAGGCAACGCCCGGGTGGCTCTGCATGCCGGCGCCGACGACGCTGACCTTGGCAAAGCTCTTGTCAACGGTGATTTCACCGCCGCCAAAGCGGCCGGCATGTTCCTTCAGCACCGAAACGGCGCTTTCGGCATCAGTGAGGGGTACGGTGAAGATCAGGTCTTTGTTGCCGTTGGCGCCGGTGCTCTGCAGGATGATATCCACATTGATGTTGCGCTGGGCCAGCAGGCTGAAGACCTTGAAGGAGGTGCCGGGCACATCAGGGACCCCCAGAATCGAGATAACGGCAACGTTGTCATCCTTGGCAACGCCTTTGATAAGCATACCTTCCACTTTGGTTTCCTCCTTTACAATGGTGCCGGGCATCGGGTTGATGCTGGAGAGGACCTCCAGCTCCACGCCGTACTTTTTGGCAAGTTCCACACTGCGGTTGTTGAGCACCTGGGCGCCGAGCGAGGCGAGCTCAAGCATTTCATCAAAGGTGATCTCCTGCAGTTTGGTTGCTTTGCGGATTTTGCGCGGGTCCGCGGTGAAAACGCCTTCCACATCGGTATAAATCTGGCAGCGGTCCGCGTGGAGCGCCGCGGCCAGCGCAACGGCCGAAGTATCCGACCCGCCGCGGCCGAGGGTGGTGATATCGTCCGAGCGGTTTAACCCCTGGAAACCGGCCACCACAACAACCCGGTTGCGTGCAAGCTCGCTTTCCACCCGCTCTGTATCCATCCGCTTGATCCTCGCTTTGGAATAGGCGCGGTCGGTGACAAAGCCGGCCTGCCAGCCGGTCAGGCTGACCGCCGAGACGCCGATTTCCTGCAGCGCCATCGCCAGCAGCGCGATCGAAATCTGTTCGCCGCTGGCCAGCAGCATATCCATTTCCCGGTGGGATGGATCGGCCGTGATTTCGGCCGCTTTGGCAATGAGGTCGTCGGTGGTATCGCCCTGGGCGGAGACTACGACAACCACATCGTTGCCGGCGTTGCGGGTGTTGGCGACGATGCGCGCCACATTAAAGATGCGGGTGCGGTCCTTGACCGAAGTCCCGCCAAATTTTTGGACAATCAGAGCCATCTTGGCTTCCCTTCCCTTTCTCGTTGTAGCCCGGGTGCATCCGATCAATCAAAGGTGCCGGAAAATCCGCCCCAAAGCAGCAGGCGCCGCTTTTAAGAAGAATTGGACAATGCCTGAGATTTTTCAGGTTGCACCCTAAGCGTGGCAGTATCAGCTTTCCGCCTTGGCGCCGGCATTGTCGGCCAGCAGGCGGTACAAGGTGAAATGGCGAAGCGCCTCGCTCTTTTCCAGCGCAGCGCGGGCACGGGTGAAGAATTCATCATCATCTTTGTGGACAACTGCGATGATGGTCGGCCCGGCGCCCGAAATATAAACGCCGAGCGCGCACAGATCCTGTGCAAGTTCGAACACTTCGTCTCCGCCGTGGATCAGCGGCAGGCGGTAACGCTGGTGCAGCGCGTCCTTGGTGGCGACGCCGAGCAGCGCGTAGTCACCGTCGCAGAAGGCCGCAGTGGCGAGCGCCGCACGGGACAGGTTATAGACGGCGTCCTTGTGGGAGACCATCTCGGGCAGCGCCGCGCGCGCTTTGGCGGTCAGCAGCCGAAAATCCGGCACAAAAGCCGCAAAGGCCAGGTCAGGGTCAATGTCCTTCTTGACGGTGTAAACAAGGCCCTCGTCATAGACACTGGTGACAAAGCCGCCGAGCATGGCCGGGGCGACGTTGTCGGGGTGGCCTTCAATGGCGGTGGCCAGGGTCAGCATCTGGCGCTGGGTCAGCGGGCTGCCAAGCAGCGCGTTCGCACCAAGCAGACCGGCCACGATGCAGGCCGAGGACGAACCAAGGCCCCGGGCCATCGGGATATCGTTGCGCTGGGTGATCCGCAGGCCTTTGAGCGGAATACCGAGCTGGTCATACACCGCACGGGCGCTGCGGAACACAAGGTTGTTCGGCCCGCTGGGGATATGGGTGCCATCCAGGGAGGAGATTTCGATGCGGCGGGATTCCTCAAAAGTAAAGACGTTGTGCATCGAAAGGGCAAGGCCGAGCGAGTCAAACCCCGCGCCGACATTGGCGCTGGTGGCCGGAACGGTGACTGTTACCATCGTATGCGAATTCCCTCCCTTTTGTCAATCAGCCAAGACCTTCATGGCCAGGGCCAGCCTGCCGCCAAGCAAAGCCAGTTTGGCGCGCAGGGTTTCAATTTCAGCCGGGGTTGCCGCGTGCAGCAGGTAGGCTGCGCCGCAGGCATCTTCCGCAACAGGGCTGCCCGGGCCGGCCAGGCCGGCCAGCACCGCGGTGTTGACACCGACTGCCCGCAGATACCAACGGTAGGAGGCAGTGTCCGGCAGCGAACCGGGGCGGCGTTCCGACGGAACCCAGAACAGGCTGTCGTGCACCTTTGAGCCTTCTTTGAGCGCGTCGATCACATCGGCTACAACAGCGCTGGCCGTGGGCAGCTTGCCGGCGCCCTTGCCGTAAAAGACAACGTCGCCGAGCATATCGCCCCGCATCAAAACCGCATTGAACACATCGTCAACGCGGGAAAGCTGGTTTTCCAGCGGAACAAGCATAGGTTCCACCCCGGCCGAAGCGCCGCCTTCCGGCAGTTCGCAGTACCAGGCGATGAGTTTGACCGCGCAATCCAGCCGTTCGGCTGCACGCAGGTCGGCAACGGTGATATCCCGGATACCGCGGGTCGGGATGTTTTCAGGGTAAAGGGCGTGGCCGCAGGCCAGCGAGCCGAGGATCGCGATTTTGCGGCAGGCGTCGCGGCCGTCCACATCGTCGCCGGGGTCTTTGGTCTCGGCGTAGCCAAGCTGCTGGGCCACTTTAAGCGCTGCGTCAAACTCCATCTGCTCACGGCGCATCTTGGTCAGCATAAAGTTGGTGGTGCCGTTGACAATGCCTTCGATTCGGCTTATGTGGTTGGCGGCCAGGCACTGGTGCATCGGGGTGATGATCGGGGTGCCGCCGCCGACGCTGGCTTCAAACAGGAAGGCCGCGCCGTGCGCACGGGCCAGGGCCAGCAGCTCGGCGCCGTAGGTGGCAACCATCTCCTTGTTGGAGGTACAGACGCTGCGGCCGCTTTCAAGGCACCGGCGCACATAAGGGTAAGCGAACTTGGTGCCGCCGATTGTTTCCACCACAACCCGGATGCTGGGGTCAGCCAGGATCACATCAAGGTCCCTGACAAAAAGGGCGGCGTCCGGCGAATCGGAAAAATCCCGCACATCCAGAATATATTTAACTTCAACCGGTTCGCCGGCGCGGCGGGCAATAGAAGCCGCGTTGCGGCGGCAGACTTCCAGCACGCCGCTGCCGACGGTGCCGAAGCCCAGGATCGCGATGTTTGCCATAGAAGTTCCTCCCCCTGTTTGAATTGGGCCGGACGGTTTCAGCCGCCGCGGTGCACTTCGACCACGTTGGGCTGGCGTGACAGGCGCAGCAGCATTTCTTCCACCGTCATCTGCATGGTGCCGGTGCGCACCGTAACCTCCACCTGAGCGGCTCCGTTTTCGGGCCGCGACTGGGTGATGGTGACGATGGAGGCCCCGGCCGACGAGATGCCGGACAAAAGCCCCTGCAGCGCGCCGGTACGATCAACCAGCGTAGCAATGATCGTGATGGTTTCGCGGCCGGTTTCAGCATCAAAGACAAAATCTTTGTACTTGTAAAACGCACTGCGGGAGATACCGGCCTGCCGCGCCGCCAGCGATATGTTGCTGACCGCGCCCGACGCCAGCAGCTGCTTGGCCTCCAGCACCTTGACGAAAACGTCAGGCAGGACTTCGGCATCCACCAGAAGAAAACGGCGCTCCGGCATAGTGTATCCCTCCCGTAAACAGTTGTGCTCGTGGCAGAGATAACTATACCATATCCCCACGGCCGATGCAAGCCGCGCGGGCTTTTTTGGTCAATGTGTACAGGCAGCCCTGTGCATCGTGGATTGTTTTTGTTGCAACCACAGACTGTGCACATCGTCCGCAGCATAAAAACAAACTACCCCCGGGCCGTTCGCAGCCCAGGGGCAGTGTGTGTGATTTGTGGTCAGGCCGTGGGGTCTACAGCGTTTTGCGCCGCCAGGTCCTGCGCTTCCTGCGCGGCCTGGGCGTAGGGATCGCTCGCCAGGGCGCTGGTGGTGGAATCAGGCAGGTTGTCGTCGGTGTAGTAGCCGGTCAGCCCGCCGGAGGACACAATCGCGCCGGTGCTCGGGTTGAACTGGTAGGGCTTCACGTTGTCGTTCCAGTAGAACTGCTTGGCCGGCAGGCCCGCCTCGACTTCCTCCATCAGATACTTGAAGAGGTACTGGGTCGGCTGGCCGTCAACGTTCGATTTAACCGAGCTCATATCATACGGCTGGTCGTACCCCCACCAGACGCCGACCGAATAGTACGGGGTCAGGCCGGCGAAGGTGAAGTCTTGGAAGTTGGAGGTTGTACCGGTCTTGCCGACTGCGTCGATGCCTTCGGTCTCGGGCTTCTTGTTGCGGGCGGTACCGGGGTTGACCCAGACGTTCGAGAGCAGCCGGTTCATGATAACGGCGGTCTCAGGGTCGATCGCCTGGGTGGTTGTGACCAGATCGCTCATATCAAGCACGACGTTACCCTGATAGTCTTCCACACGGGTGTAGAAATGCGGGGTGGTGTAGGTGCCATCGGTGAACATTGTATAGGCGTTGGCCAGCTCGACGACGGTCAGGCCCTGGCTCTGCGCGCCGAGGACGAGCGGCGCGAGATCGGCGTCGGTCTCCTCGATATACTCAAAGCCGAGGGTATCGGTGACAAAATCATACATATAATCGACGCCGACCATCGAGCCGACGCGGACGGCGATCGTGTTGTAAGACTGCCGTATCGCATCGTAGATCAGCATCAGCGCACCGTCGCCGCCGGCGTCGCCATAGTTGACAGGCCAATCACGCCAGACATCGTTGCGGGCCAGGTTGGCTGGGTCGCTCGCGCTGGTCGAAAGGCCGAGCCGCTGGCAGAGCTCGGTGTTCAGCACCTTCTTGCTCGAAGCCGGGTAGAGCGGGGAATCCTCGAGCGCAGTCGAATAGTTGATGAGCTTGTCGTCAATGCCCAGGCAATAGGCGGCGATCGGCTTCATCGTCGAACCGGTCTGGTGCGCGTCAAGCGCGCGGTTGGTGCCGCGGTCGACCGTCTTTTCGCCCAAACCGCCGACAATCGCGACAACCTCGCCCTTGCTGCCTTCCTCACTGCTGACGACCGCGGCGGCCGCCTGGGTGCGGACCTCCTCATAGAAGAGGACGTACTCGTTGCCGTCGTCGCCGGTATAGCTGCCGGTCTTGAAGGTGGTATTGGTGCTGTCGGTATAAACAGGGATATCGTCGGTTGAGAAGATCGAACTGGCTGTCTCGTCGATGGGGTTCATCGGCAGGCCGTTCGAATCATAGGTGATCTCGCTGCCGACCGGGATGTCGCTGCGGACTTCCTCCTCATGCCACAGGGCCGGGAAGAGCTCATTGCCATTTTCGTCTGCTTCGTTGAGCATAAGGTTTTCGAGCGCGGTCTGCACCTCAGGGTCAACCGTTGAGTAGATGCGCAGGCCGTCGTTGAAAATGTGGGACTGGGCCTCGGCCACAGTCTCGTAGCCATAGACCTCCATAAGGTCCTTGGTCAGCTGGGTGATGACAGCCTCGGTAAAATAGGAGTTGTTCGAGCTGTAGGCTTTGGTATCGTTCACATCGCTGGTCTCAGCCAGGGTGATGGTTTCGGCCATCGCGGCGTTGCACTCTTCCTCGGTGATATAGCCCTGGTTGCGCATCTCTGCCAGCACATGGTTGCGGCGGGTGATGAGGTTTTCAGGGTTTGTGAAGGGGTTGTAGTTGGTCGGGCTGCGGGAGATCGAGGCGAGCACCGCGCACTCTGAAAGGGTCAGCTCACTGACATCCTTGCCAAAGTATTCCTCCGCGCCGGCGCCGACGCCGACAATGGTACCGCTCAGCGGGACTGTGTTGAGGTAGGCTTCAAGAATGGTTTCCTTGCTGTAGCGGTTGCACAGGCCGATCGCGCGGAAAATTTCGCGCACCTTACGCATATAGTCCTGCTTATCATCCTTGGTCAGGTTTTTGACAAGCTGCTGTTCCAGCGTTGAAGCGCCCTGGCGGGAGCCAAGCAGTTCATGCCCGGTGATTTCGTTGAGCGCGGCGGCGATGGTACGCGTAAAGTTGACGCCGATTTCGTTATAGAAATTCTTATCCTCAATCGCGACGACGGCGTTCTGCAGGTTTTCAGGCACATCGGTCAGGTATACCCAGAACGAAGTGCTGCTGCCGGAAGAAAGGGTTGCATAATCGTTGCCGTCATTATCTTTAATGATAGAGGACTGGGCCGAACGGCGGCTTTCCAGGTCAAGCAGGCCTTCGGGGTCAGCCGTAACCTGCACAACGTACATGGAAAGCAGCACCGCGCCGACGCTGGCCAGCATAATCCCGACACAGAACATACAACCGATAAACCGGAAGATGGTGCCTACGACGCTGCGGCGCTTTTTCTTTTTTGCTTTTTTACCGTTCCGGGCACCATCGGCCGGGCCCTGGCCCGGCGCTTTCGCCCCCTGGGTGGAAAGGTGCCGTTGCTGTTTGGGGTCTATGGGGACCGCCTCCTTTTACGGGATGGGTGTTCAACTTCTATCGGCAGCGGCGCGGCGAACCGCGTCACACACGAATGGACAATACCATAGACTGCATTATACCACAAAGTATAACCAAAAGTACAGCCGTCGCACGCAAATTTCATAAGAATTTGATTTTTGCACGCTGTACCGGGCCATACTGGGTATAACAGTGCCGCGTTGGCGGGGCACGCCCGTTTGCTTGCCCCGCCCGCGTGCCGGAAAGGAGGTGGCAGGGATGGAGCGCAAACTCCCCAAAGCCCTGCGCGGGTACCTGGGTTTGTTGGCGGCGGTGGCTGTGTTCTGTGTGGTGGCGGCCTGCGTCTGGTTCGGGCATGCCGCGCTTGTGCAGCGAAGCCGGCAGGCCCCGCGTTACCTGCTCAAAGAGAGCGGCGGATATCTGGCGCTTTACAGCGGCGACGGCCAGGGCCCGCTGGCGGAATACGATATCCGTGTACGGATGCTGCCCGAACAGGATGTTCTGGCTTTGCAGCAGGGCGTGCCGGTGCAGGACGAAGCCGAGCTGCAGAAGATGTTGGAGGATTACGGGTTGTGAGGAAAATCAAGCAAGATGCGGTAAAATGCGTTGAGAATGCAGCGGCGTACAGCGCGCGCCGCCACATTCTCTATGCTTTCAAGGTACGTTCCCCCGAATTTATTGGCGAAACAGGAAAGTGTGGTTTGTAATAAGCAATAAAGTGTGGTATAATTCATGCATAGAAATGCTCACGCGCCCCTGCCTGCTTGGGGGCTGCGCTGTTTTTGCATGATGATTTTGAGACAAAGGAGCCACCCGCCATGACTGAGCAAGCCATCCTGGACGCGGTACAGGAGATTTTCCGCGACAATTTTGACGACGACACCCTCGTGATCACCCGCGACACCTGCGCCGACGATATCGAGGATTGGGACAGCCTGGAGCAGATCAACCTGCTGACCGCCATCGAGAAGAAGTTTTCGATCAAGTTCAAGCTCGCCGATGTTCGCGATCTGAAGGACGTGGGCGACCTGCTTGACCTGGTCGCACGGATGACCGCATAAGCCCGCCCGGCGGCCGCAGCCCCAAAAGGGCGGCGGCCGCTTTTTTCGAGAGTTTAGATGCGGTGCGCCTGCCGGCGCGTTTCAGATTTTTTGAGCGCGCCATCGGCGCGCGATCCACCAAGTCCAAACGCTCAACTCTAAACACTGAGCAGAATAACAGTATAAGGAATTTCCTATGAATCACTATACCCTATCCGAAATGACCCCTGGCCTGACCGAATCGTTTACCGTGACCGTGACCGAAGAAATGATGCGGCAGTTCTGCGCGCTCAGCGGCGACATCTCCCCTATCCACATGGATGAGGACTACGCAAAAGCCCGCGGCTATGCCGGGCGGGTGGTGTACGGGATGCTCGGCGCGAGCTTTTTCTCAACGCTGGCAGGCGTCTACCTGCCGGGCGAGCACTGCCTGCTGCACGGGGTTGAATGCAAGTTTGCCAAGCCGATCTACATCGGCGATACCCTGACCGTGACCGGCACCGTGACCCACGTCAGCGAGGCGGTGGGCGAAGCCGAGATCAAGGCCGAGATCCGCAACCAGGACGGCAAAAAAGTCACCCGCGGCACCATCAAAGCCGGGCTGGCGCGGTGAATACTTATATAAATAAAGGAGCCTACCCATGTCCTATACCTACCTGATTACCGGCGCGACGAGCGACGTCGGGCGCGCCTTGATCGAGCGGCTTTTACAAAACGCCGCGCCGGATACCGTCGTGCTGGCCCAGGGCTGCGGCGATGTGGACAAGCTCGCCCCCCTGATCGCGGCCCACCCCGGCGTGATCCGCCCGTTTGACGTCGATTTGTCCGACCCGTACAAGGTCGATACCTTCTGCCAGCTTTTGGCCGGCGGGCCCGCCCCCACCCACTTCATCCACCTGCCGGCGCTGCCGGTCGTGAACGCGAAGTTCAAAAATTTTGACGAGGTGCGGTTCGAAAAAGACTGGGAGATTCAGATCCACAGCGCCGTCAAGCTCTGCAAGGCCGTGCTGCCCGCGATGGCGAAGGCGAAGTTCGGCCGGGTGCTTTTTATCCAGACGAGCTACACCCTCGGCGCGCCGCCCAAGAACACCGCGGCCTATGTGATGGCCAAGAACGCGCTGGGCGGGCTGTGCCGCAGCCTGGCCGTGGAGTACGCGCGGTTTGGCGTGACGGTGAACTGCGTGGCCCCGAGCATGATGGAGACGAACTTTTTGAAAGACACCCCCGACCTGATCGTGCAGGCCGCGGCCGCCGAAAACCCGATGGGCCGCAACGCCACCCCGGCCGACGTTGTGCCGGCGATGGCCTTCCTGCTTTCGGACGAGGCCGGGTTCATCACCGGGGTGACGCTGCCCATTACGGGGGGATCGGCCATTGTCTGAGCTTTGTCTGCGGCTTGCCCGCCCCGGCGAGGGGCCGGCGATTGTCGATTTCATCAACCGGCATTTTGATATGCAGCTGCCGCTTGTGAACCGGCCGGAATTCTATGATTTCTACTTTGCCGGGCTGGCCGGCGGCGCGCCGCAGTTTGCGGTGGCCGAGCAGGACGGCGAATATTTGAGCGCGGCGGGGTACATCCCGGCCAGCCAGGCCCCCGGCGCGGACGCCTGGGTTTCGACCTGGGTGGCGGCCAAGGGGCATAACGGCGTCGGCTTGCAGCTGATGGACGCGCTGCCCGGTCTGCTCGGGGCCAGGGTGCTGGCCTGCAACAACATCCGGGCCAACACCTGCGCGCTGTATGAATTTTTGGGCTGGACGGCCGAGCGGCTGCCGCATTACTACCGCCTGGGCACGCCAGGGCCGGATGGCTGGACGTTGGCGGTTCCCGGCGACGAGGCCGAAACCGCCCCGCTGCCAGTGGGCGGGGATCTGGCGCTCGAACCTGTGGCCGATGCGGCGGCGCTCGAAGCACTGGGGCTGCCCCGGACGCCGCACACGCCGCGCAAGGATCTGTGGTATCTGCGGCGGCGGTATTTCGAGTACCCGTATTTTCATTACGACGTCTGGGCCGTGCGGGAGGGCGGGCGGCTGCTCGCCTATCTCATCACCCGCACCGTCACGGCAACCGAGACCGGCTGCGCGCCGGTTGTGCGGATTGTCGATTTCATCGGGCCGGACGCAGCGCTGCCGCGGCTGGGCGCGGCGCTTGATAAGCTGCTGCGCGAAGCCGGGGCCGAATACCTCGACTGCTACAACGCCGGCATCCCGGCCGCAGTCTGGCGCGCCGCCGGCCTGCGGGAGCGTTTGCCCGGCGACGGGGTGACCGTCCCCAACTACCTGACCCCGCCGCTACGGGAGAACACCGAATACTACTACTTTACCAACGTCCCCGAAAACTTCGTGCTGTTCAAAGCCGACGGCGACCAGGATCGGCCGAATTTAGGGTGAAGGGATAGCACCGCGGTTTTCCTCTTGAAACGCTTGTACCAAGTTATGGCGCAGAGTGCGCCGCTACAGTCTCTATTGTTTTCAGGTATCTGGCATACAAATGAACAGCCCCGGTTCTGCGCGAACCGGGGCTTTGTACTGCCTGTTTTTTTGGCTGTAAAGCAGATTCACTTGCCAGCGCTTGAAGTGGGCTGTTGAAGCGGCTAATCGATGTGGTCATCCCGCAAGATGACGGGGCGGCCGGGGATGGCGGCGTCGAGCAGGGCTTCGCGGGTGACGAGCTCGTAGGCGTTCTGGTTCGTCCAGACCGTGTAAAACTCGCCCTGCATCCCCTGTATCTGTTTGGGCGCGAGCGGGGAATCCCGCACAATCAGGTACTCCCCCGCCCCGGTCTCACAGAGCAGCCGGATGCAGGTCGTCTCGTCTTTGCCCAGGCGGTAGAGCGGGCTTGCCTGCGTTTCGCCGGTGGCACGGTCGTAGAGATAGAGCGTCCGCACATCCTGTTCATTGCCGCCTTCAAACAGAATCAGGTCGGGTGAGATCGCTGTAATCTGCGAAGCCTGCGGCGGCATCGGCAGCGTCTCGGTCTCGTCACTGTCGAGGGCGTGGAAGCATAGCGTGTGGGTTTCGCCGTCCAGCCGGTAGAGCCGATCGTCCTGTATCCGCCAAGGGAAGAACTGGCCTTTTTCGGTCAGCAGGGCGGTCTCCTCGCCGGTGTGCGGGTCGAGCGCGTAGAGGGTTATCGACACCCAGGGGTCGAGCTGCTCCCAGTTCGAGATTGTGTAGTGGCTGATGACCGGCTCATACGGGCAGTCCGCCGCGACGCTGCGCCGGGTAAACAGCAGCTTGTTTTCGGCCTGCCAGATGCCGAAGAGGGTGCCGCGGTAGTACCCGTCCCAGTCGGTGACCGGCGTCAGCTCACCGGTCGCGAGGTCGAACCGGCCGATCTGCACGTCGTCCTGGCGGGACGGATCGTCCGAGATGGTGCAGTAGCCCATATAGAGCGCTTCCCCGTCGCTCGCAACCGTGGTGTGCCAGACCGAGAGCGCAATCCCCTCGGGCAGCGTCCAGGACTGTTCCCAGGCGGCGCCGGCCGGGCCGGTGCGGTAGATGCGCGGCGGGCCGTCAATACCGCCGGGTATGATGCCATAGACGTTGTCAGCATCGACCAGCGGCAGGAGGTTGAAGCCGTTTTCCTCAATCGTCAGCGGCTCGCCGACGATGATCTCCTGCGCATCGTCGAACCGAATACATTGCACCCACTGGGCGTCCTCCCCGTCGGTCGAGTAACCGCGGCTGTACCAGCCGGTGCTGTTCGAATCCCCCAGCAGATGCAGCGGTAGACGGGGTTCCGGCGTAGGCGCAGGCTCTGCCGCAGCGGCCGGGGCGGAAGCGGGCGGGGCGGGCTGTTTTGCCTGCCCTGCGCAGCCGGCCAAAGCGAGGGCGAGCAGCAGCGCCGGCAGGCCGATGGGCGTTGCGTGTTTCCTCATACGGATTCACCTCCTGGCGGGGTTGTCTGGCTTTGGGACAAGTATCGCATGGAAATGTCAACAAAATGCGTCCAAATCTCCCCGGCCTGCAAAAAAGCCGCAGCTTTGCACTGCGGCTTGAGATTTTTCCGGTTTTTGCGGCGGCGTCAGTTGCCGTCGTCGCTCTGGTAGACCGGAACGTTGGCGTATTCGTCCGGCCCGTCGGCGGGCAGGTTCTGCATATATTCGTGCATCGCCTCGGCCACCTTTTTGCTGTAGGCGACGGCCTCGACGACGGTGCGCGCGCCCTTGACCGCATCGCCCGAAGCGAAGATGCCGGGGCGGGAGGTGCGGCCGACCTCGTCGGTGACAAACAGGCCGCGCGGGTTGACCTTGAGGCCCTCGGTCGTCTCGGTGATCGTCGTGCAGGGGCCCTGGCTGATCGAGACAATGACGCTGTCGGCCGGGTAGAGCATCTCGGTGCCGGGCAGGTCGGTGATCGTGCCGTCCTCGGCTTCCTCGACATCGCGGAACACGACGCCTTCGTCGGTGATCTCGACCGGCTTTTTGTTGTAGAAGAACTCGACGCCCTCGAGCTTGGCGTAGCTGGCTTCGTAATCGCTGGCCGCGAGCTTTTTGGTGATCGAGAAGCACTCCAGGTGGCGCGTGCCGTGGCGGATCGCGGTTCGGGCGACGTCCATCGCGGCGTTGCCCGCGCCGATCAGCACAACCCGGTTGCCGAGGTGGTAGACGTCGGGGTTTTGCAGGTAGTTGATCGCAAAGTGGACATGGCCAAGGCTTTCGCCCTTGATGTGCAGCGTGTTCGGCCGCCAGACGCCGGTGCCGATGAAGATCGCTTTGTAGCCGTCGCGGAAGAGGTCGTCGATTTTGAGCGCCTTGCCGACGTCGGTGTTGGGGCGGACTTTGATATCCTTGAGCCGCAGGTGGCGGTACTCGAAATCGTCGAGCACGCTCTTGGGCAGGCGGAATTCGGGGATGCCGTAGCGCAGCACGCCGCCGATCTTATCGTGGCTTTCAAAGATCGTGACGTCGTAACCGTACCGCGCCAGAATGACCGCGATGGTTAGGCCGGCCGGTCCGGAGCCGATGATGGCGACCCGCTTGCCGTTGGGTTCGGCGGGACCCTTGGTCATCTGGGAGGCGTAGGTGGAGGAGATGTAGTTTTCAATGACCGAGAAATGTACCGGCGAGCCCTTGATGCCGCGGATGCAGTGGCCTTCGCACTGGTTTTCGTGGTTGCAGATCAGGCTGCAGACGGTGGTCAGAGGGTTGTTTTCAAACAGCATCCGGCCGGCTTCGTTGAGCTTGTTGGCCTTGAGCAGCCGGATGACCTCGGGGATGTTGGTGTGGATCGGGCAGCCCTGCTGGCAGCGCGGGTTCTTGCAGCCCAGGCACAGGTTGGCTTCGTCCATTACATGCAATGCCATTGCGGTTCCTCTCTTCCTAAAAGTCAGCGAAAAGTTCCTGAAAGCGCGCCAATTTTGCGCCATACGCCTGCAACAAAGCTGCACATCCGCGCAAAAATGATCCATATAATATTATAATACCACCGGTTTTGTCGTGTACGCAAGCCCCATCGGCCGGGTTTGCCCCCTGCAAAGTGCCGAAAAATCCACAAACCGGCTATACGTTCTGCACAAAGTTTCCGCTTCCGGGCTGGCCTGCCCAAGCTTGGCCAGCGAGGTGGAAACCGGCAGTGTCACCGCCTTGAGCCGCGGCAGTGCCGCCCGCCGCGCCCCCAGCACATGCACAAACGGCGGCAGCGGCGGCAGGGCGCCCTCCTGCACGCCGAGCGCCGCATCCAGCGCCAGCCGGCGCAGCCGGGCGTGGGGGTAGCGCTTGGTTTTCATCCTGGCGTAAAGGTCTTCGGCATCAGTGGCCGCCCCCACGGCAGTTTCCAGTCGGTTTTCAAGCCCCTCGCTGGTTCCGCGGCAGCCGGCAAACCCACCGGGCGCCCGCGCGCGCAGCAGCGCCAGCAGCGCGGCATCAAACTTTTCAGGGCATGCCAGCAGCCCTTCCGATGCGGCTTCCCTGTACAGGGCAAAAGCTTCCGCCGGAACAAAAGGCGCCAGCGCCTCCACCCCTTCGCGCTGCACCGCCCCACGCAGGTAGCTGGCCGATGCCAGCGGCAGCCCCGCATGGCTGCCGGGGACACCCGCCCCGTGCGCCGCCCCCAGGCGAGGCAGCGGCAGCGGCGCCATGGCGGCCCCATGGCGCAGGATGGCTTTGCAATACTCAATGCCGAGGATGTTGTTGGGGGCCCGCAGCAGATCGCCTGTGCCGGGGCAAAGCGCTTCCGCTGCAGCGGCCCGGGCAGCCGCAAAGGTGCGCCCTGCCGCAAGCGCTTCGCGCAGCGGGGGCTGCAGCGCCGGGCTATCCAGCAGGCGGGCCGCTGCCAGCAGGCGGTCGGGGTCCGGCGTTTCCGCGCCAAAGGCCAGCGTATCACAGCCAAGCGCCGCCAGCAGATGCACGCCGGCCGCGGCGAAAGCTTCGGCCCCGGCGCTAGCATAAGGCGCCGGCAATGCGATGACCAGGTCTGCCCCGGCTTGCAGCGCTGCGCGTACACGGACCGGCTCAGGCAGCAACGGTATCCCGCCGCGCTGCACGGCGCCGGCGCTCATGCAGACCGCAACGGCGTTGACGCCGCGCTCGCGCAGCATCGCCAGCTGGGCCGCATGGCCGTTGTGGAAGGGATCATATTCGGTGATGATGCCGACAAAATTCATACGTTTCCTTTCCGCCGTCCTTCGGCTGTGCAGGAAGCTGCCCCAGGGGGCGCGTTTTTTCCATTGTATCACAGCCGCGCAAGCCGGCTGCAAACCATAAACAAGCACAAGTTTTTTCGTCATGCTTTGTGCAGCTTGCCGGAAGCCGGGGGCAAGAAAATCAACACACCGCTTTCCGCACAAAAAACGCGCCCTGGCAAGGAGAATTTTCTTGAAAAAAGACAAAATTCATACTATAATTGTTTTGACAGAGCGACCGGGTCTTGCCCGGATAATTCACCATTGTAAGGAGAATGAGCATGAAAGTCCTTGTTATCAACTGCGGTTCCTCCAGCTTGAAATATCAGCTGATCGACATGGAGGGCGAGCATGTCCTGTGCAAAGGTTTGTGTGAGCGCATTGGCATGGAAAGCAGCATGATTACCCATGAGGCAAACGGCCACAAAGCCACCACCCCTGCCATCTTCCCCACCCATACCGAGGCCTTCCTGGAAGTTGTCAAAAAGATGACCACCGGCGACGGCAAGGTGATTGACGACCCGAGCGAGATTGACGCAATCGGCCACCGCATTGTGCACGGCGGCGAAAAATTCAAACAGAGCTGCCTGATTACCCCCGAGGTTATCAACGCGATCCGGGAACTGAGCCCCCTGGCCCCGCTGCACAACCCCGCCGGTATTCTGGGCATTGAAGCTGCACGCAAGGTGTTCGGCGAGATTCCGAACGTGGCGGTGTTCGACACTTCGTTCCACAGCACGATGCCCCCCAAGGCGTATATGTACGCGATCCCCTATGAATACTATGAAAAGTACGGCGTACGCCGCTATGGGTTCCACGGCACCAGCCACAAGTATGTCAGCCACCGTGCCGCCCAGTATCTGGATGAACCGATTGAGCGCTTGAAGCTGATCACCTGCCACCTGGGCAACGGCTCTTCGATTGCCGCGGTTGACCAGGGCCGCGTGGTGGATACCTCAATGGGCATGACCCCGCTGGCCGGCCTGATGATGGGCACCCGCTGCGGTGACCTGGACCCTTCGGTGGTCAACTATCTGAAATACACCCTGAATATCACCGGCCACCAGCTGGATGAAATCCTGAACAAGAAGTCCGGCCTGTTGGGCATTTCGGGCGTTTCGAGCGACAAGCGCGATGTGGAAAAGGCTGCCAAAGAGGGCAACAAGCGCGCTCAACTCGCCAGCGACATGCTGAACTACCAGATCAAAAAGACAATCGGCAGCTACATTGCGGCGATGGGCGGCGTGGACGCCATCATCTTCACTGGCGGCATCGGCGAGCACGACGCGGATTCCCGCGCCAAGATCTGCCACCACATGGATTGGCTCGGCATCCGTATTGATACCGACAAAAACCGCGATGCGCACAACCAGGGCAAGGACGTGGTGGAAATCACGGCTTGGGGCGCCCGGGTCCGCACCTTGATCATTGAGACGAACGAAGAGCTCATGATCGCCCGCGACACCAAGGAAGTGCTGGAATCCGAATAATTCCCATTGCAGATACAGCCCCGGCCAGGGTCCGCCCGACCGGGGCTTTTGCTTTTGGCCCGCCAAGTACCAAGGAGGCTTCGCATGAAACGCCGTACCCTGAGTTTTCAATACAACGCCCCGGTCACCCTCACCTTTTTCTTTCTGGCCCTGGCCGCGCTGTTGCTGGACCGCGCAACCGCCGGTTGGACAACGCTGCACCTGTTCAGCGTTTACCGTTCACCGGTGGCGGACCCGCTCTTTTTTGTGCGGCTGTTCGGCCATGTGCTGGGCCACGCCGGGTGGGAGCATTTCATGGGCAACATGCTGTTGCTGCTTGTCGTGGGCCCTCCGCTTGAGGAACGCTACGGCAGCCGCACGCTGCTGCTGGGCATTGCATTCACAGCGCTGGTTTCGGGCATACTGCAGTGTGTACTGTTCCCCGGCAGCGCGCTGCTGGGGGCTTCCGGCATTGTGTTCATGATGATTATGCTGGCGAGCCTGGCCGGGTCCCGCGGCGGGTGCATCCCGCTGACTTTGATCCTTGTTGCCGCGCTTTACCTGGGCCAGCAGATCTATGATATTCTGTTTGTTGCAGACCATGTGGCCAACTTCATGCATATTGTGGGCGGCATTTGCGGCACAGTGTTCGGCTTTGCGGTGCGGCGGCGGTAGCCCTCTGCCCCGAAAATGCAGCCGGCGCCGGCCGCCCCGCAAACCCGGGCGGTCGGCGCCGGCTTTTTGTATTTACAGCGGCTCGTCCTCTTCGGCCGGTGTGCCGTCACGGTAGGCGCGCGGCCCCACCCCGATGACCTTTTTGAACAGGCGGGAAAAGTAATACGGGTCCTGATACCCAAGGCTGCGCGCCACCTCCGAAACCGTGCGGCGATCAGCGCAAAGGCGCCGGCAGGCTTCCTGCATCTTCAGGCGCAGAAAAAAATCCATCGGGGCCCGGCCGGTGCAGCGACGGAACGCCGCGCTGACGCTGCTTTTGGAGCGCTGCAGCGCGCTGCAAAGTTCCGGCAAAGTCAGGGTACCGTCCACCCGGGCAGCCATCAGCCGGATAGCGCGGCTAACCAGGCGCTGCTGGGCGTCCGGCGCCGGGGTTCGCGCATAGATTTCCGCCAGAATCATACCGAGCACCTGGGAAAGGTAGATAAAATTTCCCAGGGTATAATCTGCCTGCAGGGTGTCAAAGAGCACCGAGAACAAAAACTCCACCCTCTGCGCGGTATCCGGCGCCGAAAGCCGGCAGACCCGCGGCGGGTTCAGCGGGTAAAGCGCGCAGTCTTCCCCCGTAAAATGAACCCAGACCAGGCTCCAGGGTGCGGCACGGTCCGCCTCATAGCGGTGTGGGCAGCGGGCCGGGATGCAGAGCGCTTCGTTGGCTGCCAGCGTGAACAGCACGCCGTCCACCTCCACAACACCGCGCCCATCCGTACAGCAAAGCAGAATATTTTCGGCAATACCCTGGGGGCGGGCCACTTTCCCCGCGGCGCGGGGAAAGTAGCCCGCATCGGTCAGATGCAGGCGGCGAACCACCGGATGATCGGCATATGCGGCGAAAGATTCCGGCGGCAGGACAATGAGGGTTTCGCCGCGGAACCCGTCCTGCTTGTAGCCCTGGATTGATTTCATGCCATCAGTATAGCAGATCTTTGGAAGATTGTCCATCTTTTGATCTGGTTCGCCGCTTTGTCTTTCCGTTTTGCGGCGTAGAATGGAACCAAATTTCATGCCGCGCTTTTTGTCAACGCCAGCAAAAAAGAAGGTTTCCCCATACACGCGACCGCCCGCGCTTGGGAAGAAGTCGTCTTTCTGCCCAGCTACCCCGCCGCCGAACCGGAAAAAGCCCGCTCGTCCTCGAACAGCGCACCTGTCAGGGTTCCAGCGGCAAGACCAACGGCTATGTTTTTGTCTATTACAATAATCTGGTCAAACCGGCCGTTGTCAGGCTGGCCTGGCCGTGGATTTCGGGCGCGCCGTACGCGCGCAGCCGGCCATCAAATTCCGTGTAAAGCCTTTTTCCTTTACATACGCCGCATTTTTCCCTTTTCATCTGACGCCACACGCAAAAAGCGGCCCGCCCCGCAGCCATCTGTTGGCTGCATGGGGCGGGCGCTTTGGGCTCTCACAGGGCGTATTCGTTCAAACGCCCACGTTGCCGCTGTTCACGCCGGCGTCGGCCTGGCCAAGGGAAAGCCAATCGATAACCCGTCGGATCTGGCTGTCCCAGAAATCCCACTCATGCGCGCCGGGGGCTTCGCACCAGGTCAGGTCATAGCCGAGGGTTTGCAGGCTGTCCCGCAGGTTTTTGTTCATCGGCAGCAGGCTGTCCTGGCTGCCGCAGGCCAGGTAGATGCGCGGGCGGTCGGCAGGGTTTGTAATCCGCTGCGCCAGCCAGCGCAGATCTTTGTCGCTGCCGGGCAGCTTTTCAAGCGGCCCGAAGAGCGCCTGCGCGTAACCCCTGCGTGCGAAGAACGCAGGGTTATCGTCGGTGAAGGTCGCGATCTGCTGGATAATGTCGGCGCTAGAGAGCGCGGCGATTGCGCCGAAGGTATGGTGGTACTTGAGCCCGTTGCGCAGCGCGCCGTAGCCGCCCATCGAAAGGCCGCCGATGAAGGTGTTCGCCCTCTCGCCCGAAAGAGGGAACATCCGGCGGGTGATATCGACCAGTTCGCTGCCGATGAACTCACCGTACAGATCCTGGGTATCCGGCTGGTCGACATAGAAGCGGTTATCTCCCGACGGCATGACGACGGCGAGGTTATGTTCCTCGGCCCAGCGCTGGATGCGGGTGCCGCTGACCCAGTCGGTATAGTTGCCAAAGATGCCGTGCAGCAGGTACAGCGTCGGGAACGGGCCTTCAGGGCGCGCGCCGTCCCAGGAGAACTTGTCCACCGGCAGCACGACCTGAATCGGTACGGTGCGCATGAGGGTTTGGGATACAAAGTTGACTTGCAGCAGTGCCATATTGGTATGACCTCCTTGCCTCTGTTGTATATACAGCTGCGGCGGCAGGGGCCGCGGCAGCGTTATTCCATTGCTGCGCCCTGCGCTTCGGCCAGGGCGTCGGCCCAGGCATCAATCTTCTCGCCGTCAGACAGGCGCATTTTGTAGCCTTTGCCGTCAATTTCAAGGTAATCGCCGCAGGCGACAACCTGCTGGGTGGTGCCGTCATGGTTATAAATCGTCAGCGAAACAGCCTGCCCCGCCGGGGCTTCATTCTGTCGGCCGTGGGTGACGGCTTTGCTCAGCAGAGAAACAGCTTCGGCCACATCGTCGCCGGTGGCGGTCAGGCTTTCACCCGGCGGGGTGACGGTGACCGCAATGTGGTCGATATCCCGCGCATACAGGTACATCAGCGTACGGGTGCCAAGCAGCATTTTGATCGCCGCCAGGCAGACCAGCGCCACCGCCACCATCGCCAAGCGGTACAACAAAAGGCTTTTGCGTTTGGGTTGTTGGTTTTCCATTGTAGACTCCGTTTTCAATTTATTATACGTTATAAGAGTTCAGATTTTGGCGTTTAGAGTTTGGATTCGGTGTTCCGGCGGCTG
This sequence comes from uncultured Oscillospiraceae bacterium, assembly GCA_900548355.1. GTDB lineage: Bacteria > Bacillota > Clostridia > Oscillospirales > Ruminococcaceae > Gemmiger > Gemmiger avicola. Next base: position 46,075 of record URKR01000012.1, on the reverse strand, counting down.
CGCCGCCCAAAAAACGGCCGCGCTTTCGTTCATTTTTCGAGTGCGCTGCAAGCGCGCGAACCACCGCATCTTAAACTCTGAATTCTTGTGTTACTCTTCCTCCGCCATCGTCACGATGTCGCGGATGGCCTGCCCGGTCGGGGTGCCGGCCAGGCCGCCGATGCCGGTTTCCCGCAAATCGCGGCTCATTGCGGCCCCCACCTCGGCCATCGCGTCGATCACCTCGTCGGCCGGGATATGCCCGACCACACCGGCCAGCGCCATATCGGCGGCCGAAACCGCGTTCACCGCGCCGATCACGTTGCGCTTGATGCAGGGCAGCTCAACAAGGCCGGCCACCGGATCACAGACAAGGCCCTCCAGATTGGTCAGCGCCATTGCAAATGCTTCGGCGCAGGCTTCGGCCGTGCCGCCTTTGAGATCGACCAGCGCGGCCGCCGCCATTGCGCTGGCAGCCCCCACCTCAGCCTGGCAGCCGCCCTCGGCCCCGGCCAGCGTGGCCCGTGCGGCCACGATCTGGCCGAACCCGGCTGCGACATACAGCGCCTGGCAGACCGCCTCTTCATCCGCCGCGCCGCTGCGCCACAGCGGCAGCAGCACAGCCGGCAGCACCCCGCAGCTGCCGGCTGTGGGCGCAGCGACAATCCGCTTCATGCAGGCATTGCACTCAGCCGTTTTAAGTGCTTCGGCTATCACAGCAGCATAATATCCACCGCTGTACAGCGCCCCGGCCGCAGCAGCCGCCTCCACCTTGGCAGCGTCACCGCCGGCAAATCCGCTGGCTGAACGGTCAGCTGCACGGTATCCATCGCTGGTGGCAACCATAACCTGCCACAGCCGCCGCATTTCAGCGCGGGACGCTTCCTCGCTCAGGCCGCTTTCGGCCAAATCACTTTGCAGAATAACCGCATACAGCGGCTGCCCTTCCGACTTGCAGGCGTTCAGCAGCGCCCGCACAGATTCATACGCCATCACTGGCTCCTTTCGGTACGATCCTCACAGGTTCAGGCTTGTCACCTTGACAATGCCGGGCAGCGCGCGCACTTCGGCCACCAGGGTATCGGGCAGCGGCTGGTCGCATTCCAGCACCATCACGGCATAACCGCCGGCTGTGGAACGGTACAGCTGCATCGTCGCAATGTTGATTTCCCGCGCGCTCAGGCAGCCGGTCACCGCCGCCACATGGCCCGGCGTATCAAGGTTGTGGACGATCAAGGTATCGTGATCGGCGCCAAAATTGGTGGTAATGCCGTCAATCTGGCAGATGTTGATCCGCCCGCCGCCAATCGAAGCCCCCATCACCTCAAGCTTGCGCCCGCTGGGGCCTGCCAGCCGCAGCAGCGCGGTGTTCGGGTGGGCGCCGCGCAGCACAACCGAGCCAATCGAAAACCGGAGCCCGGCGGCGCGGGCCAGCGCAAAGCTGCGGGGGATGGCCTCATCATCCGGCTGCATGCCAAGCAGCCCGGCCACCAGGGCACGGTCCGTACCGTGGCCGCGGCCTGTGGCGGCGAAGCTGCCATGCAGCAGGATTTCCGCTTCTGCCGGCGGTTCCCCCAACAGCTTGCGGGCCGTCAGGCCGATGCGCACCGCCCCGGCCGTATGGCTGCTGGAAGGCCCTGTCATCACCGGGCCCAGCACGTCAAACAATCGCATCGGGCAGACCTCCTTTTTGTGCGCCGTCCCTGCATTTCTTGCATCTATTGTATGTATGGTATACAGTATATCGATTTTACGCCTGCATTGCAAGGGGGGCAAGGCGCCGGGCAGGGACTGGCAGTAGAATTTTCACAAAAAAACAGCCACCTTCGGCCAAGGACAGCCCCCCGGGCAGGATGTTATACTATTCACAAAGGCACCGTTCTGTTGTTGGCGCCTGAAACCAGTATCTACATACGGAGGCAAACTTATGGCAAACCGCATTGTTTTGAACACCATTTCCTACCACGGCAAAGGCGCGATTGAAAACATTGTGCCTGAACTGACCGCCCGCGGCTATACAAAGGCGTTTGTCTGCTCTGACCCTGACCTGATCAAGTTTGGCGTTACCGCCAAAGTCACCGCCCTGCTGGACGCGGCCAACTTTGCCTACAGCGTCTACAGTGAAATCAAGCCCAACCCCACAATTGAAAACGTTCAGCACGGCGTCGAGGCCTTCAAGGCTTCGGGCGCAGACTGCATCGTGACCATCGGCGGCGGTTCTTCGATGGATACCGCCAAGGCTATCGGCATTATCATCAACAACCCCGAATTTGCCGATGTCCGCAGCCTGGAAGGCGTAGCCCCCACCAAGAAGCACGCAGTCTTTACAATCGCGGTTCCCACCACCGCCGGCACCGCGGCCGAGGTCACCATCAACTATGTCATCACCGACGTGGAGAAAAAGCGCAAGTTTGTCTGTGTGGACACCAACGACATCCCCGAGATCGCCGTTGTTGACCCTGATATGATGAGCTCGATGCCCAAAGGCCTGACCGCCGCCACCGGCATGGACGCCCTGACCCATGCCATTGAGGGACTGATCACCAAGGGTGCCTGGGAAATGACCGATATGTTCCACCTGGAGGCTATCCGCCTGATCAGTGAGAATCTGCGCGGCGCAGTGGCCAACACGGCTGAAGGCCGCGAAGGCATGGCCCTGGCGCAGTACATCGCCGGCATGGGCTTTTCCAACGTCGGCCTGGGCATTGTGCACAGCATGGCACACGGCCTGAGCGCTTTGTATGATACCCCGCACGGTGTTGCCTGCGCGATCATCCTGCCCACCGGCCTTGAATACAACGCCGAGTACTCCGGCGAGAAGTACCGCGCGCTGGCCAAGGCGATGGGCGTGCAGGGCACCGAGAGCATGACCCAGGCCGAGTACCGCAAGGCGGCCATCGACGCGGTCAAGAAGCTCAGCGCCGATGTCGGCATCCCGGCCAACCTCAAGGGCATCCTGAAGGAAGAGGACGTGCAGTTCCTGGCCGAGAGCGCCTTTGCCGACGCCTGCTGCCCCGGCAACCCGCGCGACACCAGCGTGGAGGAGATCGCCGCGCTGTACCGCAGCCTGATGTAAGGCGGCGCCCGAATCGCCACACCGGAAGCAAGGGCCGCATCCGGGCAAGACTGGCACGGCGGCCGCAATTTCCGTTTTCCTCTTCCGCATCGCATTGACCAAAGCAACCGCGCGGGCCGCGTTCCGGTGAAATCCGGGCGCGGCCCGCGCGGTTTTTTCGTTGGCACGCACAATGGCAAAGGCCGGTGGCGCAAAGCGAGCAAAAAGTGAAAATTCTGCTTGACAAGCCCCCTGCCATGTGGTAATATAATTCTCGCATCCGGTGGAGCCACTGTGGAGAGGTGTCCGAGTGGTTTATGGAACTGGTCTTGAAAACCAGCGATTCGCGTAAGCGGACCATGGGTTCGAATCCCATCCTCTCCGCCATTTTTTTGAATCATCAATTTACTTTGACTTGGAGTAATACTCAAGAGGTCGAAGAGGCGCCCCTGCTAAGGGCGTAGGGTGCGAAAGTGCCGCGAGGGTTCAAATCCCTCTTACTCCGCCAAACAGGCCAGAAACAACGCGTTTGTTTCTGGCCTGTTCTTCTTTTGTTTCTTATTAAGTTCTTGGTGAAACCGGCAGGCTGCTCAGGCAGGTTTTCTGTCGGTTTTTTCTGCGCGCCGGCAAAGCGCCGAATCTTCACCTCAATCATAATCATACTCCGGGCTTTCGGCGGCGCGGGTATCCAGATAACGGGCCAGACGCTCAAGCGCGGCAAAGCTGATGCGGCCGGTATCGGTCAGGGCGGCGAACATGGCGCGCGCGTCGCCGCCGTACAGCCGCTGCAGGTGGGCCGCGCTGGTTGCACCGCAGTAGGTCTGTTTGCGGACAAGCGGCGTATACAGGTTGCGGTTGCCCTGTTTGGACGGGCGTACAAATCCTTTGCCCGCCAACCGGGCTAAAAAGTTGAGCAGGGTTGTATCCGCCCAGTGGCAGCTTTCGGGCAGGCAGGCCGCAATTTCCCGCCGGGTTGCGGGTCTGCCGCAGTCCCAGAGTGCAACCATAACCTGCTCTTCACTGTGGGATAGTTGTTCCATGGTTTAACTCCTACATTTGTGGTAATTCCCTCGTCTTTCATTTTACATCTGTAGAAGTAATTTTGGCAAGTCGTCATCCTGCACAAACTTTCTCCGCCTGATGTAGCTGTTTTGACGGCGTTCGTTTTACACTTGTAGAATATACTGTTTTTCATCCGCGGTCATTTGTCTTTTTCACGGTTTTCACGGTTCTATCCGGCGTCACTTTTCGCCGTTTTGCCGGGCGCTTTTTCCTTGCTGCATGGCGTGCGCGGGGCGTATAATACAGCCAGCGGTTTGTACACCGCATCCATCCCCCGCCACGGGCGGGCGTTTGCAGAGGATCAAGGAGGAGATTTCTATGGCTAGGGTATACAATTTCAGCGCCGGGCCCTCGATGCTGCCCGAATGGGTGCTGCGCCGCGCGCAGGAAGAACTGCTGGACTACCACGGTTCGGGCCAGAGTGTGATGGAGATGAGCCACCGCAGCAAATGGTTTGAGCAGATCCTGCAAAACGCCGAAGCCGCCATGCGCCGGGTGCTTGGTGTACCGGACAATTACAAGATCGGCTTTTTCCAGGGCGGCGCAACCCAGCAGTTCGCAATGGTACCGCTGAACTTTATGACAACCGGCTCGGCGGACTATCTTGTCACCGGCAACTTCAGCAAAAAAGCCGCCGAAGAAGCCGCAAAGTTCGGCACCGCGCGGGTGGCCGCCTCAAGCAAAGACCGCAACTTTACCTATATTCCCGACGTCCGGGTGATCGACTACGACCCGAACGCGAGCTACATCCACATCTGCCAGAACAATACGATTTTCGGCACCACCTACACCGAAGTCCCGCAGGTGGCGGGCATCCCGCTTGTGGCCGACGTAAGTTCGATGGTTTTTTCTGAGCCGATGGATGTCAGCCTGTATGGGTGCCTGTATTTCGGTGTGCAGAAAAATGTCGCGCCGGCCGGCATGGCGGTCGCCATCATCCGGGAAGATCTGCTCGGCAAGAGCGCCAAGGGCATCCCGGCCGAGAAGATCCCGACCATGATGAACTACACAACGCTGCTCAAAGCAGACAGTATGTACAACACACCGCCCTGCTGGTGCATCTATATGACCGGGCTGATGATGGAGTATCTCGAGACCGAAATCGGCGGCCTGGCCGAGATGAAGAAGATCAACGACGCCAAAGCGAAAGTTCTCTACGATTATCTCGACAGCCAGGATTTCTATACCAACCCTGTCGAAAAGCCCTACCGCAGCCGGATGAATGTAACCTTTACTTCCCCCACGGCGGAACTGGACAAAGCGTTCTGTGCGGCGGCCGCCGAAGAAGGGCTGCTGAACCTGAAAGGGCACCGGCTGGTCGGCGGGATGCGGGCGTCGATCTATAACGCGATGCCGCCCGCCGGCATCGATGCGCTTGTCGCCTTTATGGAAAAGTTCCGCAAGGCGAACGGGTGAAAGGAGCTTGCCATGTTTACAATCAAAACCATGAACGCCATTTCGCCGGTTGGTTTGGCCAAACTGCCGGCCACCCAGTTTGAGATTGACAACGACGCCGCCGCGCCGCAGGGCATTCTTGTGCGCAGCGCCGATCTGCACGAAGCACCGCTGCCCGACAGCCTTCTTGCAATCGCCCGCGCCGGAGCCGGTACCAACAACATCCCGCTGGACAAATGCACCGAAGCCGGCATCGTCGTTTTCAACACGCCGGGCGCCAACGCCAACGCCGTGGCCGAGCTTGTTGTCGGCGCGCTGGTTGCCGGCAGCCGCCATATGCCCGACGCGATTCAATGGGCCGCCGGACTCAAAGGCAGCGCCACGCTGGCCCGCGATGTGGAAAAGGGCAAAAAGCAGTTTGTCGGGCCTGAGCTGCGCGGCAAATCGCTCGGCGTGATTGGCCTGGGGGCCATTGGTTCCCGGGTGGCCAACGCGGCAGTCGCGCTTGGCATGGAGGTGCTCGGCTACGACCCCTACATCAGCATCGACGCCGCCTGGAGCCTTTCGCGCAGCGTACAGCACTGTGTCGCGCTCAGCGATATGCTGCCGCGGTGCGACTACCTGACCGTGCATGTGCCTTATATGCCTTCGACCAAGTACACGATCAATGCCCAGACGCTTTCGATGTGCAAAGACGGTGTACGGGTGCTGAACTTTGCGCGCGGCGAACTGGTAGACAACGCCGCCATGCTCGATGCGCTGGGCAGCGGCAAAGCAGCCGGGTATTTCTGTGATTTTCCGGCGGAAGAACTGCTCGGCGTGCCAGGGGTGTACTGCACGCCGCACCTTGGCGCCTCAACCCCCGAAAGCGAAACCAACTGCGCGGTCATGGCTGCCACCGAGCTGAGCGATTACCTTCGCAACGGCAACATCACCCACAGCGTCAACCTGCCCGATGTACAGCAGCCGCGGCTGGGCGGCCGCCGGGTCTGCATCATCCATAAAAACGCGCCGGGCGTGATCTCGTCCATCACCGGCGTGCTGACCGCGGCCAACCTCAACATCGAGAACATGGTCAACAAAAGCCGCAAGGATGTGGCGTACACAATGCTGGATGTGACCGGCACTGTCTGCCCCACCCTGGCCGATGAACTCAGCCACATCGAAGAAGCGATCCGCGTGCGGGTGCTGTAAGGGACTGCCGGCTTCCCTCTGTTTTGCCGCCATACTGAACCTTGCCGGGGGTTTTAGGCTTCCGGACCATTCCCCGCAGCCATGTACCATACAGAACCGGCAGGACGTTTTGCCCTGCCGGTTTTCCGCTTGCCTCAGCGCGTATACTTGTTGACCATCTGTTCCATATCGAGCAACGCCTTCTCTGCGCCGCGGGTCATTTTGCGCACGGCGCGGCGCACCTGGCGCTGGTCGTGGGTAGCGGCGTACATTGCCGCGGCGCCCACCGCCGCGCCCACGGCGACCGAGGCGATCGGTTTGAGCATATCCATCCGGCTTTCCTCCTTCTTGTTTTGGGTCGGGGTTAGTATGTCCTGTTTCCTGCCCTGCAACCGGGGCGGCAAAATTTGGCGTTCTGCGCCCGGAGTCGGGTGTTCCGCGACGGTTCGGGCTGTTTTTCCGGGGCTTTGGGCGTTTTGGCACGGCTTTCGCCCCGTTCCGTCTTTTTTTGTCGCGCGGTTTGTGTTACAATCTTTCCAGCGCACGGCGGCGCCGTGCAATTTCCCAGGAAATGAGGGTTCTTTCCATGTCCCCTGCCCCCAAAACCGTTCTTTGCATCCATGACCTGCCCGGTTTCGGCCGGGCGGGGCTGTCGGTAATTGTTCCGATCCTTTCCGCAATGGGCGTGCAGGCCGTCGCGGTGCCCACGGCGGTGCTGTCCACCCACACCGGCGGGCTGGGCGCGCCGGCTCGGCTTACAAGCCCCGGTTACGGCCCGGCCGCGCTGGCCCATTACCGCCGCCTTGGCCTTAAATTTGACTGCATTTATTCCGGTTATCTGTCGGAGACAAGCCAGGCCCTGCTGGTAGAGCAGGCTATTGAATACTGGCCGGACGCCCTGGCTGTCGTTGACCCGGTGATGGGCGACAACGGTCGGATGTACAGCGGCCTGCCGGCCGAGATGGTGCCGGCGCTTTACACCCTGTGCAGCCATGCCGACATCATTTTGCCCAACGCGACCGAAGCCGCGCTGCTGCTGGGCGACGCCCCGCCGGCCGCAAACGCCGCCACCCCCGCTTATGCTGCCGAGGCCGCCGCCCGCCTGACCCGCCTGTGCCCGCAGGTACTCCTGACCGGCACAGCCGCCGGCCACAGCATGGTGTGCAGCGGCGCCGTGCGCGGTGGCGAAGGCTACACCGTACGCACCCCGCTGCTGCCGCGCCCGTTCCATGGCACGGGGGATATCTTTGGCGCCGTATTTGTGGGCAGGCTGCTGCAGGGCAACGTGGCGGCGGCCGCCGCCCAGGCCGCCGCCGTGTTTGTCGGCGACTGCCTGCGCGCTACGCCGGACGGCGCCGACGAGCGGTACGGCGTCTGGCTGGAAAACGTGCTGCCCAAGCTAACCCCCGCTGCCGATTAAGCGCTGCCGGCGCCGCAAGGACCCGCAAAACATAAAGAAGGAAGTTTTTATGCCTACACTCAATATCGTACTGGTTGAACCGCAGATTCCGCAGAACACCGGCAACGTCGCACGCACCTGCGCCGTGACCGGCGCCCGGCTGCATCTGGTCGGCCCGATGGGTTTTACGATCGACGACAAAAAATTAAAGCGCGCCGGGCTTGACTATTGGCCCCAGCTTGATATAACATATTATCAGGATCTATCGGCTTTTTGGGCGGCCAACCGCGGCCCGTTTTTCTTCTTCACCTCAAAAGGGCCGCACCGCCACACCGATGCGGTTTACCCGGACGGCGCGTACCTTGTCTTCGGGCGGGAGGACGCCGGCCTGCCCGAAGAGCTGCTGGCAGCCCACCCCGAAAGCTGCGTGCGTATACCTATGCGAAAGGGCGAGCGTTGCCTGAACCTTTCCAACTCGGTGGCTGTCGGCGTATACGAAGCGCTGCGGCAGTGGGATTTTGCCGATCTGGAAAGCCACGGCCAGCTGACACGGTACGAATGGCCGGAAAACGGCTGTGATGAAACAGGAAAGTGAGTATAACATGGAACGCAAACTCGCGATCGTGACAGATTCGAGCTGTGACATCCCGCAGGAATTGGCGGAGAAGTACGGCATCGATATCATCGATTTCCCGATCAATCTGGATGGAAAAGAATACTACGAACGGCATGACCTGACCCTTGACGAATTTTACGAGCTGATGCGGCAGGCCCAGGGCGTGCCCACCACCGCCGCCATCACCATGCTGCAGTGGCAGGAAGTCTACGAAAAGTATGCCGACGAAGGGTATACCGACGTGCTGCATGTGAGCATCAACAGCAACGGGTCTTCAACCTACGCCAACGCGATGCAGGCCGCAAAAAACCTGGCTGAAACCCGGCCGGATTCCGGCATGAAGGTTCATCTTGTAGACAGCCACACCTATTCGATGGTGTTCGGGTGGTATCTGTGTGAATGCGCGCGCAAGCTGCGAAACGGCGGCGAACTGCGCGCCTGCGTGCAGGAACTGGAAAGCAAGCTGGCGCGGGTGGAGGTCTGCCTGGCGGCTTTCAGCCTGAAACAGATGAAGAAATCGGGCCGCGTATCGGCAGCGGCCGCCTTCGCAGGGGAGCTGCTCGGTCTGCGGCCGATTATCAGCCTGAACGACGGCGTCAGCAAGGTTGAAGCCAAGGTGCGCGGCGATGCAGCGGTGATCCCTGCCATGATCAAGTGGGCCAAAACCCGGGTGGACGACCTGCACACCACCCCTTATCTTGTCGCCTATACCTCCAGCACCCAGAAGCGTGATGAACTTATCAAGCTCTGCAAAAAAGAGCTTGGCCATCCGCCGATGTTCGTGTTCCGTCTTGGCGGCGTGGTCAGCGCAAACACCGGCCCCGACGCAATCGCCTTTGCGTTTGAGGGCAAACCGCGGCGTCTGGTTGACTATGAGCCGCCGCTGCCGTGACAACGCCCCCTGTGGTTGAAGTTTGCCGTCTCTGCGCGCTTGCAGCGCCGTTTTGAACTGGTATGAAGGGCTTTGCCCCTGCATGTTTCAAGACAGCGCGGCAAGCGCGCTTGGTTTTGGGGCGCCTTTTTCCGCTTGCGCCGCAGGGATTTCTTTGTTATAATAAGGAACCGTTGAGCAACTTAGGATTTTAGGCTCCGCCGCTTGGCCGCAAGGCCGGCGGCGACAAACCGGCGCGGGGCTGGCGGTCCCGCGTGCGGTCAAAATCTATCCCGCCGGAGTATTGTATGTTCAAGTGGATTGTTGTATTTGCGGCTGCCGTTCTGGCAGTCTTTTTTGGTGTCAGGCTGGCGCTGCGCCGCGTCCCCGCTTCGGGCCCGGCCATGCGCACCACCCGGATGGTGCGCTGCGCGATGATCGCTGCGGTGTATGTGGTGGTCTGCCTGGCGTTGCAGCCGTTTTCCTACGGCGCGGTGCAGGTGCGGCTTTCGGAGGCGCTCTGCCTGCTGCCGATTTTCGGGCCGGAATACATCGTCGGGGTCACGCTCGGCTGTTTGCTGGCAAACGCGCTGGGCTCCACCGTGATCGATGTTGTGTTCGGCACGCTGGCGACGCTGCTGGCCTGCCTGGTCACCTGGAAGCTGCGCAACCTGCGCATCCGCGGCCTGGCGCTGCCAGCCGCAGTTCCTCCGGTGCTCTTCAACGCCGTCATCGTCGGGTGGGAGATCAGCGTCTTCTTCTCGGATACGCCGGCTGCGCTGCCGGTCATGCTGTTCAATATGCTGACCGTCGGCATTGGCGAAGTTATCAGCTGCGGCATCCTCGGTGTGGCGCTCATCAAGCTGATTGAGCAAAATCGTTCGCTGCGGCAGCTCTTCATCGAAGGCGGCCACGCCGCGGCGGCAGGTCGCTGAACCCGGTTTTTCTGAATTATTCTCTATGCCTTCATGTAAGGAGGGATTCCTGTGCGCCCTGAACTGATTTTGTGGGACTGGAACGGCACACTGCTGGACGATGTCGAACTCTGCGTCGATGCGCTCAACCGTCTTCTTGTGTCGTTTGGATACCTACAGCAGTATTCGCTGGCTGAATACCGCGAAATTTTCGGTTTTCCCATCGAAGACTATTACGTTCGTGCGGGGTTTGACTTTTCAAAGGATTCCTTCGCCGATCTGGCCAAGCGGTATATGGAGGATTACAACCCCCGCTCTGCCGCCTGTTCGCTGGCGGCCGGCGCGCGTGAAGCGCTCGGCGCTTTCCGCGCCGCCGGGCTGCGTCAGGTAATTTTGTCGGCCTCGCAGCTCACAACCCTGGAACAGCAGGTCGATGCGCGCGGCATCCGCCCATACTTTGATACGCTGCTCGGCCTGTCGGATATTTACGCCAAGAGCAAGGTCGAGCTGGGGCTGCGCTTTCTGCACGAATCCGGCTTTGCCCCCGGCCGCACCGTGATGATTGGGGATTCGGTGCACGATTGGGAGGTTGCGACGGCTCTTGGCGTGCGCTGTGTGCTGCTGGAATGCGGCCACCAGACCGCACAGGCGCTGCGCACCACCGGCGCGCCGGTGGTGGCCGGCCCGGCCGATGCCGCCCGGCTGTTGTTGGAGGGATAAACCATGCGGGAGATTGCAAAAGGTTCGTTCTTGGCGCTGTTCGGCGCCGTATGCTGGGGTGTATCAGGCTGCGTGGCCCAGTATCTGTTCGAGTATGAGGGGATGGACTCCAACTGGCTGACCCCGCTGCGTTTGGGCCTGGCCGGCGTGGTGCTCTTTCTTTATTACCTGCTCCGCAGCAAAAAGGATCGCCAGGCGCTGTTCGCCCCCTGGCGGGATCCGCGCGACGCCATAGACCTTGTGATTTACGGGCTTGTCGGGGTCAGCGGGTGCCAGTTCCTCTATTTCCTGACCATCCAGCTTTCAACGGCCGGGGTTGCAACGATTTTGCAGAACCTTTCCCCCGTGATGGTTTTGGGCGTTACCTGTCTGCAAGCACGCCGGGCTCCGCGTGCGTTTGAGATTGTCTCCATCGTGCTGGCCCTGGTCGGGCTGTTTTTGCTGACCACCCACGGCAGTCTGACCGGCCTGGTGATTTCACCGGCCGCGCTGGTTTCAGGGCTTTTGAGCGGCGTCTGCGTGGTGCTGTACACAATGTGGCCGCGCCGGCTGCAAAGCCGGCATTCAACCCCGGTTATGCAGTGCTGGGCGTTTGTGATGGGCGGGGCGGTGTTCGGCCTTGTCTTTGCACCGTGGGCCAGCGGGTATGTACCCTCGCTGCGCGGGGTTCTTGGCATTGTGTTTGTCTCGCTGATCGGCAACGTGTTGGCCTTCTGCTGCTTTATGCAGGGGGTAAAGATGGTCGGCGCCCAGCGGGCAAACCTGTACACCTTTGCCGAGCCGGTTACCGCCGCGCTGCTGAGCACACTGCTTTTGGGTTCTCCTTTCACATGGATCGACGCAGTCGGGTTTGCCTGCATCTTCGCCATGCTGACCCTGCTGAGCCTGCCGCCGCGCAAGCATGCCGAGCAGGCCGCCGCAGCTGTAAAATAAAACTGAACAATTTTTAGAATCGCCCGCGCAGGTTTGACAGAAAGGCCTGCGCGGGTGTATTATATATGAGTGTGTATTTATGGATCTGCACGCCCCGCAATGGGGCCAGGAACCGCTGATTTGAGGTGTCCCTATGTCTTTCTTGGAAAAACTGTTCGGCAGCTTCTCGGATAAGGAGCTCAAACGGATCCGCCCGATTGCGGACAAGGTGCTTGCGCTCGAACCGGAAATGCAGAAGCTGACCGATGCCGAGCTGCAGGCCAAGACCCCTGCGCTCAAGCAAAAGCTGGCCGATGGCGCCAGCCTGGACGATATTCTGCCCGAAGCGTTCGCGGTTTGCCGCGAAGCCGACTGGCGTGTGCTGGGCCTGAAGCCCTACCCCGTGCAGATCATCGGCGGTATTGTGCTGCACCGCGCCTGCATTGCTGAGATGCAGACCGGCGAAGGCAAAACGCTGGTTGCCACGATGCCGGTTTACCTGAACGCGTTGACCGGCGAAGGCGTGCACGTGGTAACCGTTAACGATTACCTGGCCAAGCGCGACAGCGAATGGATGGGCAAGGTTTACCGCTTTTTGGGGCTGAGCGTCGGGCTGGTGGTGCACAGCGTATCCCCCGCCGAACGCAAAAAGGCCTATGAGGCAGATGTCACCTATGGCACCAACAACGAATTCGGTTTTGACTACCTGCGCGACAACATGGTTGTCTACAAAGCCAACATGGTACAGCGCGGCCACGCCTACGCCATTGTCGATGAGGTGGACTCCATCCTGATTGATGAGGCTCGTACCCCGCTGATTATCTCCGGCAAGGGCGAGGATTCAAGCGTGATGTACAAGCGCGCCGACGACTTTGCCAAGACGCTGAAAAAATCCGTCATTGTCGAACTGGACGACAAGGTTTCGGCCGAGGAGCAGGTCGATGGCGACTATGTCGTGGACGAAAAACACAAGAGCTGTTCACTGACCGAGAGCGGCGTCAAAAAAGCCGAAAGCTGGTTCGGCGTTGAAAACCTGGCCGACGCCGACAATATGACGCTGCGCCATTACATTGACCAGGCCATCAAAGCCCATGGTGTCATGCACCGGGACACCGACTATATCGTCAAGGACGGCGAGGTCATCATCGTCGATGAATTCACCGGCCGGTTGATGTACGGCCGCCGCTACAACGACGGTCTGCACCAGGCCATTGAGGCGAAGGAGGGGGTCAACGTCGCAGCCGAGAGCAAAACGCTTGCGACGATCACCTTCCAGAACTACTTCCGTATGTACAAAAAGCTGGCCGGCATGACCGGTACGGCTTCGACCGAGGCGGATGAGTTCAGCGAGATTTACGGCCTGCAGATTGTCAGTGTACCGACCAACAAACCGCGTGCGCGCCAGGACCTGCCTGACAGTGTGTACAAAACGATGAAGGGCAAATACAACGCCGTCATCGACCAGATTGCCGAATGCCATGAGAAAGGCCAGCCCGTGCTGGTCGGCACCGTGAGCGTGGAGAAGAGCGAAACACTCTCAAAGATGCTCAAAGGGCGCGGCATTCCGCACAATGTGCTGAACGCCAAGCAGCATGAGCGCGAGGCCGAGATCGTGGCACAGGCCGGCAAGCAGGGCGCCGTGACTATTGCCACCAACATGGCCGGCCGCGGCACCGACATCATGCTGGGCGGTAACGTAACCTACATGGCCAAGGCCGCGCTGCGCAAAGAACTTGAAAAGGGCCTGCTTGCAGCCGAAGAAGCCGCCGAGAAAGCCTACAAGGAAGCCCGCGCCGCCGCCAAGGCCGCCGGCGCTCCCCTGCCTGACAAACCGGCGCCGGTGGACCACAGCACCCGGCTGGACTTTTTGCTCAACGAAGCCGACGGCCACGCCGACACCGACGATGCCGAGGTTCTTTCCGCCCGCAAGCGTTTTGACGCGCTGGTGGCGGAGTTTGAGCCGGAAGTCAAGCGCGAAGCCGAGATTGTGCGCGACGCCGGCGGGCTGTTCATCATCGGCACCGAGCGGCATGAAAGCCGCCGCATTGACAACCAGCTGCGCGGCCGTGCCGGCCGCCAGGGCGACCCGGGCGCTTCCCGCTTTTTCCTGAGCCTGGAAGACGACCTGATGCGTATTTTCGGCGGCGAGCGGGTGCAGAACCTCATGGATTCGCTCGGCCTTGAAGAAGATGTGCCGATTGAAAACAAGATCATCACCAACACCATCGAGAGCGCGCAGAAGAAGCTGGAGGCTTCGAACTTCGCAATCCGCAAGCAGGTGCTGCAGTATGACGATGTCATGAACCAGCAGCGTGAAATCATCTACAAGCAGCGCCAGCAGGTGCTCAACGGCGAGGATATTTCGGACAAACTGCATGAGATGATGCGGCAGTCGATTGATGAAAGCTGCCAGTCCTTCCTGAGCGGCGAATCCGCCGACGATTGGGATTTTGCCGCACTGCGCCGCCATTATATGAACTGGCTCTGCCTGCCCACCGACTTCAACTATACGACCGAGCAGCTGAACAGCATCACCCGCGAAGAAGTCGCGGATATGCTGTACAATCGCGGCATGACCATCCTGCAGGCCAAGGAAAAGAAGTACGGTGCGCCGATGATGCGGGAACTTGAGCGCATCTGCCTGCTGCGCAATGTTGATTCCAAGTGGATGGATCACATTGACAACATGGACCAGCTCAAACAGGGCATGGGCCTGCGCGGCTACGGCCAGCATGACCCGGTGACCGAGTACCGGGTGGAAGGTTTCCAGATGTTTGACGAGATGGTCGCCACCATCCGGGAAGACGCCGTGCACATGCTGCTGACCATCGAGATCCGCCGCCCCGAGGTGCAGCCCAAGCGTGAGCAGGTGGCCCAGCCGACCGGCGAAGGCGCCACCCCGCGTGCCGGCGCCAAGGGCAGCGCCCCGGTACGGGTGCAGAAGATCGGCCGCAATGACCCCTGCCCCTGCGGCAGCGGCCTGAAGTGGAAAAAGTGCACCTGCAAAGAATATCACCCGGACCTGTAACAAACAAACAGGAGGGGCACGGGGTTCAAGACGGCGCCCTGCCGTTTTGAAAACCCGGCCCCTCCCTTTTGTATCAACCTTCGATCAGCAAGGGAGGCCTTCATGAAAGTACATTTGAACCAGGAGCCCCGCTGCGCGCTGGTCTGGAACTTTGGCCCGGACAGGCCGGGGTTTGGCATACTGGAACTGGCTGCGCGGCAGTACAAGCTGCGGCTGCGTGCGGTGGGGGAAGCCGAGCTCGGCGCGACGGTCGGCAACCTTGTGGCCGGGCGGCCCGGCAAACCGATGCCCGAAGCCGTTTCCCTGCCCGACCGCGCGGCCCTGATCGTGAGCGGACTGCGCACCGACGACGGCAGCCTGAACGGTTTCCTCGATACGCTGCGGCGGGGCGGTGCAGACATCCCCCTGCGGGCAATGGTCACGCCGACGAGCCGCGGCTGGACGCTCGGCGCATTGCTGCATGAGCTCAACGCCGAGCACGAGGCGATCGGGGGCGGCGCATGATCCGCCGGGTATGGCGGGGCGTGCTCGCGGCGGTGGCCGTGACCGTCCTGGTCGGGCTGATTCTGTACCAGGCGCGCCCGCGCCCCCGGCTTTGCTCCGCCACCTGGTGGGATGTGTTTGATACCGTCGTCAGCCTTTCGCTCTATGTGGACAGCGAGGCCGAGAACCAGCGGCAGAGCGAAGCGATCCACGACGACCTGCTGCGTTACCACCAGCTGTTTGACGCCTACCATGAGTACGATGGCCTGACCAACCTGGCCACCCTGAACGCCCACGCGGCCGAGGGGCCGGTGCCGGTGGAGGACGACTTGATGGCGCTGCTCGCCTTTGGCAAGCAGGCTGCCGAGGCGACCGACGGGGCCTGCAACATCGCGGCCGGGGCGGTGCTCACGCTTTGGCATGACGCGCGGGACGCGATTGAAGCCGCGCAGTCCGCCACCGATGAAGGGGCCGCCGAAACCGACCTGGCCGCCCTGCTGCCGAGCGAGGATGCCCTGGCCGCGGCGGCGCAGCATATCGACATCAACGACCTTGTGCTCGACGAAGAAGCCGGCACCGTCTATTTTGCCGACCCTGAACTGCAGCTCGACGTTGGGGCGATCGCCAAGGGCTGGGCCGTCGAGCAGGCCGCCAGCGCGGCCGAAGCCCGCGGGCTGGAAAGCGCGCTGCTCAACGCAGGCGGCAGCGTGCGGGCGATCGGCACAAAGCCCGACGGCGCGCGCTGGACGGCCGGCGTGCAAAACCCCGAAGGCGGGGCGCTGCTGGCCGAAGTGGCGCTGGAACCCGGGCAGAGCCTGATTGTCAGCGGGGATTACCAGCGGTATGTCGTGGTAAACGGCACAGCCTACCACCATCTGATCGACCTGCAAACGCAGCAGCCCGCGCGGTATAACCGCAGCGTTGCGATTTTAAGCGGCGACGCCGGCTGGGGCGACGCGCTCTCGACCGCGCTGTTCTGCCTGCCGGCCGACGAGGGCGAGGCTCTGCTCGCCAATTTCCCCGATACCGCCGTCCAGTGGATGACCGCTGACGGAACCGTGCGGGAAACTGTGAACTGGCCGGGGCGGTGACGCCCCTGCCCCGCATCCCCCATAAGGAATCCCCCACCCTGCAACGCAATGCGCAGGGCGGGGGATTCTTTCTCTCAAAACATCGTCCCCGGCGCGGGCTGGGGGACAAGGCCCATCGAGACGCCGAGGGCTTCGTCAACGCGGTGCATATCCTCAGGCGGGATCTTGCCGGCACGCTCGCGCAGGCGGCGTTTGTCCAGCGTGCGGATCTGTTCGGTCAGGATGATGCTGTCCTTGGCCAGGCCGCAGCGGTCGGCCCGCACCCCGATGTGGGTCGGCAGGCGATTTTTATCCTGCCGCGAAGTGATGGCCGCCGCAATGACGGTGGGGCTGTGCTTGTTGCCGATCTCATTCTGGATGATAAGTACCGGCCGCACCCCGCCCTGCTCGCTTCCCACCACCGGGCTCAGGTCAGCGTAAAAAACTTCCCCTCTGTGTACCTCCATCTGTCTGCCCTCCTTCGTTTGCTCACTTACAGTATAAGCAGCCGAAGGCAGGGTTAATCACCACAGCGGGAAAAAAGCGCAGGCCGGGTTACGCTTCGCCCCGCCCCTCCAGCACCGTAAAGGCGCAGGCCATGCCGGCGTCATGGGAGAGCGAGAGGTGCGCCACCCCGCCGCGCGCGGCCAGCCAGGCCGCGGCCGCGCCGGTCAGCGCGTAGTAGGGCGCGCCGGATTCGCGCCGCAGCACCGCGATCTCGGCCAGAGCAAAACCGCCGAGGCCCTTGCCGCAGGCTTTTAAAAAGGCTTCCTTCGCAGCAAAGTTGGCGGCGGCGGTCTCCCACTTTGCCTTGCCGCTGCGCGCGGCGAGCAGGGCCTGCTCCTCGGGCGAAAAGACGCGGTGCAAAAATGCTTCCCGGCCCAGCGCGCGCTCCATCCGGGCCGGGGCGCACAGATCCACCCCAATACCGAGGATATGGCCTGCGGGCGGGCCGAGGCGTGTATCAGACATAGAGCACATAGTTTTCCTTGCGCGGGGCAGCCGGCTTTTCACCACCGGGCGCGGGATAGCCGAGGATGCAGTTGCCGATGCCGACAAGCCGCTCGGCGTTCGGCACGCCCCATTGTGCCAGAAGCGCCTTGCCCTCAGCGCTTTCAAACACTTCCTTGGCGCGGTGAATCCAGCAGCTGCCTAAGCCGACGCTGGCCGCTGCGTTGAGCATGTTGCCCATGACAAGGCTGCCGTCATACTGCCAGGTGCCGCGGGCGGTATCGGCCAGCACAACCGCAACAACCGGCGCGCCGTAGAACGGGTCGCCGGTGTTGCCCATAACGGCGGCATTCAGGCGGGAGAGTGTGTCCCGGGTCGCTTTGTCCTGCACGACGACGATGACCGGGCTCTGCCCGCCCATGCCGGTGGGGGCAAAGGTGCCGGCCCGCACAACGGCGGCAAGGGCTTCGGGGTCAACCGGACGATCCTGATAGGCGCGGCAGCTGCGGCGCGTTTCAAGGGTGTGCAGCGTTTCATTAGTCAGCATAGAGATTCCACCTTTCCTGTATTGGGTTGCGGGGCAGCGCAGGCCGCCCCGTGTTTTCTTTAGTATAGCACAATTCCGGGCCAAATGGTAGGATTTTGGCCCGCGGGCGGGTATTTTCCCCTTTGGGGCAGGCTTTCTTTGGTTTTGTTCACCAATTGTTTTCAATTTTTTTCTGGAACTATGCATTTCAGACGTTGCAGTTTTTCGGGAATTACGGTATACTTAGTCATGGTAAACGAAATACTGGGATACAAGGAGGTATTTCCCCAATGAAAACCATTGATTTGACAAAGTACGGGATCACCGGTACCACCGAGATCGTGTACAATCCCTCGTATGAAATGCTGTTCGAAGAGGAGACCAAACCCGGCCTGGAAGGCTATGAAAAGGGCCAGGTCAGCGAGCTGGGCGCCGTCAATGTTATGACCGGCATCTACACCGGCCGTTCCCCCAAGGACAAGTTCATCGTGATGGACGAGACCTCGAAGGACACTGTGTGGTGGACCACCCCCGAGTACAAAAACGACAACAAGCCCGCTTCGAAGGAAGCCTGGGACGCCTGCAAGAAGCTGGCTTTGCAGGAGCTTTCCAACAAGAAGCTGTATGTGATGGACGTGTTCTGCGGCGCCAATAAGGACAGCCGCATGGCCATCCGCTTTATCATGGAAGTGGCTTGGCAGGCTCACTTCGTCAAGAATATGTTCATCGAGCCCACCGCCGAGGAACTGGAAAACTTCGAACCCGATTTCGTCTGCTACAATGCCTCCAAGGCCAAGGTTGAGAACTACAAGGAGCTGGGCCTCAACTCCGAGACGGCGGTTGTCTTTAACCTGACCGACCGCGAGCAGGTCATCCTGAACACCTGGTACGGCGGCGAGATGAAGAAGGGTATGTTCTCGATGATGAACTACTACCTGCCGCTCAAGGGCATTGCTTCGATGCACTGCTCTGCCAACACCGATATGAACGGCGAAAACACCGCCATCTTCTTCGGCCTGTCCGGCACCGGCAAGACCACCCTCTCCACCGACCCGAAGCGCCTGCTGATCGGCGATGACGAGCACGGCTGGGACGACAACGGCGTCTTTAACTTTGAGGGTGGCTGCTACGCCAAGGTCATCGACCTCGACAAAGAGTCCGAGCCCGACATCTACAACGCGATCAAGCGCGACGCCCTGCTCGAGAACGTCACGCTGGACGAAAACGGCAAGATCGATTTCCACGACAAGAGCGTGACCGAGAACACCCGCGTTTCCTACCCGATCAACCACATCGAGAAGATCGTGCGTCCGGTTTCCGCCGCTCCGGCCGCCAAGAACGTCATCTTCCTTTCGGCTGATGCCTTCGGCGTTCTGCCCCCGGTTTCGATCCTGACCCCGGAGCAGACCGAGTATTACTTCCTGTCCGGCTTCACCGCCAAGCTGGCCGGCACCGAGCGCGGCATCACCGAGCCCACCCCGACCTTCTCTGCTTGCTTCGGCCAGGCCTTCCTCGAGCTGCATCCCACCAAGTATGCCGAGGAGCTCGTCAAGCGCATGCAGCAGAGCGGCGCCAAGGCGTACCTCGTCAACACCGGCTGGAACGGCACCGGCAAGCGTATCTCGATCAAGGATACCCGCGGCATCATCGATGCGATCCTGGACGGTTCGATCAACTCGGCCCCGACCAAGTCCATCCCCTACTTCAACTTTGAAGTTCCCACCGAGCTGCCCGGCGTTGACCCGAAGATTCTTGACCCGCGCGACACCTATGCCGACGCTTCGGAGTGGGAGACCAAGGCCAAGGATCTGGCTTCCCGCTTCCAGAAGAACTTCGTCAAGTACGAAAGCAACCCCGCCGGCAAGGCCCTTGTGCCCGCTGGCCCGCAGCTGTAAGCGCCCAGCCTGCCTGACGGCTTAAAATCCTGGCAGCCCCTCTCTGTCACTGCAGAGAGGGGCTGCTTTTTGCTGCGCCGCTGCCGCGGCAAAAAGCCATTGCGGCCGCGCGGCGCGCGTGTTATACTGTATTCATACATAGGAGGAGGGATTCACAATGTACAAAACCGGTGATTCGATGATTGAGGTGCGGGAGCTGCTGATCAAGGCGTTTGCCTCGGCCTGGCCCGTGCGGCAGGCCGAACTGCAGGGAACCGACCGCGACAGCTATATCCAAAGCAGCATCACCGTCATCAACATGCTGCAGGTTTCCCCTGAAATGATCTATGCCGAGGAAGGCCCCGGCCTGACCGACGGTGAGGAACTTGACCACCTTGACGATCTTGTGCGTACCGACGGGCGCTGGGTCTACTATGGGGTACCGGCCGAAAACTACTTCCTGGTAACCTGGATGTGCGATGAAGCCGCCGCCCGCCAAAAAGTCGCCGACCTGCTGGCTCAGGGCGGCTGTGTGGCCTGCGTGGTAAACTTGGACGAGGAGTGGCAGTTTGCCTGACCCGGGCCACGGAAAGGAGGGTTGTGGCATGCAACCTGCCCGGGAACCAAACTTGCCGCCGGTCGTGCGTATGCTGCTGGATACCCTGCACAGGGCCGGCTACCAGGCGTATGTGGTGGGCGGCTGCGTGCGCGACAGCCTGCTGGGCCGCACGCCGGAGGATTGGGACATCTGCACCAGCGCCCGGCCGGACGAGACCGAGGCGCTGTTTGCCGGCCGCCGCCTGCTGCTGAACGGCAAGCGGCACGGCACGGTGGCCGTGGTGCTCGACGGCCACAGCTGGGAGATCACGACCTTCCGCCAGGACGGCGCCTACAGCGACGGCCGCCACCCCGACGCCGTACAGTTTGTGCCCAGCCTGCGCGAGGACCTGGCCCGGCGGGATTTTACCGTCAACGCGATGGCCTGGACGCCCGATGCAGGGCTTGTTGACCCGTTTGGCGGGCAGGATGACCTTGCCGCCGGGGTGCTGCGCTGCGTCGGGGACCCTGATACCCGCTTTGCCGAGGACGCGCTGCGGGTGCTGCGTGCCGTGCGGTTTGCCGCCCAGCTGGATTTTGCACTCGACGCGCCCACCGCCGCGGCCGCCCGGCGCTGCCGGGACAGCGTGCGGCAGGTATCGCCGGAGCGGATTTTTACCGAGTTGGACAAACTGCTGGCCGGCCCCGCTGTGGGGCGGGTGTTGGCCGATTGCGGTGAAATTCTGGGCGGCGCGCTGCCCGAAGTGCTCCCCTGCATCGGCTGCACCCAGCCCGGGCGGTGGCACTGTTACGATGTGTGGAGGCACACGGCTGTGGCGGTGGCAGCTGCCGACACTGCGTCGTTAGCCGCGGCCGGCGACGCGCACGGGCCGCAGGTACTTCGCTGGGCCACGCTGCTGCATGATCTGGCCAAGCCGCTCTGCCGCACCGAAACGCCGGACGGCGCCGCGCACTTTCCCGGCCACAACCAGCGCGGCGCCCAGACGGCCCGGCTGATTTTGCAGCGTCTGCGCGCGCCGCGCTGGCTTCGGGACGGCGTGCCGGCGCTGGTGTCCGTGCACGATGCGCCGCTGCCTGCCAGCCGGGCCGAAACCTTGCAGGCGCTGCACCGGCGCGGGCCTGTCTTCCTTCGGCGTTTGTGCCGGCTGAAGCTGGCTGACCTGGATGCCCACGCCCAAAACGAGGCGGTGGCGGCCCGCCGGGCCGAAGTAGCCGCCTTTGCCGAGGCGCTGGAACCGCTGGCTGCCGAAGGCTGCTGGCGGCTGGACCGGCTGGCCGTGAACGGTGCCGATGCGCTGGAAGCCGGCCTTGACCCCGGGCCGGAGGTAGGCCATGCGCTGCATACCTTGCTGAACGCCGTGATGAACGGCACACTGCCCAATGACCGCGAAATGCTGCTGGACGCGCTGCGCGCCAACCTGCCCCGCCCCATGCAACCCCGTCTGTGAAACGGGCTTGCGCACGGCTGGCGCAGAAACCAATGTACATCAAGAAACCGGCCCTCACAAGAAGCCGTTTGGCTTGCTTTGAGGGCCGGTTTTTGTTTACTTTCGGGGCAGGGACTATCCGGCTGCCGCTTCGGGTTCCGTCTATCAGTTAAATTTGAAAATCTTCTGCGCTACCCGGTAGCCCCAAAGGGTGATGGCGCGGCCGCCCTTGCCCGGCAAATCGCACAGACCGGCCACCGAAAGCCGGCAGCGCTTGTAGACACGGCGGTCATGCAGTTTGAGGAATTGCCAAAGCTCCGCCCGCTTTTGCAGCGCTTCGGCGCCGCCGTCCATGGTCAGGAAAACGCTCGAGATTGTCATCATCATCGAGAGATAGTTAAACATATACGCCCGCAGCTTTTTCTGTTCCGGCGGCAAGGCGTAGAGATCCACCGCCGTAATCATCAGCTTGGTAACCCGCAGCTGCTGATCCACCCGTTTGAGCATGACCTTTTCATTCACGCTCTGGTCTTCGCGGCCGATGAAATAGCGGTAGAGGTCAAGATCAAGATAGTAGAGCTTTTTGCAGTGGGGCAGCGGCAGATAGACGAAGATATTGTCCACATAAAAAGTGTGCTTGGGCAGCCGCAGGCCACAGTCACGCAGAACCTGGGTGCGGTAGATCACCGAATGCATCAGGATATTCTGGCTCTGCGGGAAATGGCCGATCTCCGCCCAGGTAAAGGGGCGGTCTTCGGGCAGAACCCCCGTATAGCGCACGGTGTGGTGGGTGTTGTCCACTGTGTGCTCATACACATAGTTGCAGAGCAAAAGATCCACCGGGGTTTCCATCGCGGCAAATTCCCGCAGTTTGGCCATAACCTTCTGCAGGGCGTCAGCGTCAAGCCAGTCGTCCGAATCGACAACCTTGAAGTAGAGGCCGCTTGCGTTGCGGATACCCTGGTTGACGCCTTCCCCATGGCCGCCGTTTTCCTGATGAATCGCCCGGATAATCGTGGGGTATTTTTCGGCCCAGGTGTCCGCAATGGCGCCGGTTTCATCGCTGGAGCCATCATCCACCAGGATGATCTCCGCTTCCTCACCGGCCGGCAGCAGGGTTTGGATGCAGTGCTCCATATACGCCGCCGAATTATAGCACGGCACCGTAAAGGTGATCAGTTTCATTCAATCATTCTCCTCCCAACATAGCAGCGCGCGAGCGCCTCCTTTATAGCATACCTGTTTTCAGAAAAAAAAACAAGGCCAAACGGCAAGATTCCTGCCATTTGGCCTGTGCAAAAACAGAAAGCCGCCGGTTTCCCGCCGGCGGCTCGGCATTGGGCCCACACTGTTCCCCGCTACATTCTTTCCATGCGGCTGGGGATAAAAGCCCTGCCCCTTAGAACTTTGAACGCGGGAATTCATGAACCCCCGACGGCATAATGTCGTTGTAGACATCCTCGGGCAGATCATACGGCTCATCGCGCTGAATGACCCCGCGCATCCAATTCATAATCGTGTGCAGTTTCATGCTGGCGACCTCCCTTTCACGGTTCCAAGCCGGGGCCACGGCCTTATGCCCGGCCCCTCTTTCTGTCTTTAGTATACACGGTTAGGGCTTGCAATACAATCCGCACTTTGTACAAATCTACAAATTATATTTGTATTGTTTTCAACATTTTCGTTATTTTGTCTACATCCATTCCACAACTGTGTGCATCAGGCGCACAGTTCTCGCCAGGCTTCCTCCATTGTATCGGCGGAGAAAAGGAACTCGCCTTCATAGGAATACACTTCAATGTGACCGTTGACATGTTTGAACTGGGTACTCACGTTTACCGCCTGCCTTTCTTTGTTCTGGTTCCAGTATACCAGAACAAAAGGGGCATAAAACGGACGATCAAGCTTCAGCCGGGCAAGTGTAGTCCTGTTTATAGGTCTTTTGTGGCAGAGCAGTCCAACGCTGCAGCAGCCGCATCACGCCAAGCAGCCACAGGCAGAGCAGATACCACAGCAAGGTGTATTTGGGGCAGATCAGACCCGCCACATTCCCCCATTCGGCGCTGTAGTCCCAGATTTCAAGACCCATCCCCCTTGTCAGCACCCCGATCGTGAGCTCTATCACGCAAACGCCAGCCGTGCCCAGCCCCGCCTGTGCCGGCAGTGCGCGCACCGGGCCGCGGGCCAGGGCCTGCAACAGGCAGAGGCATCCCCCGCCCGCCCAGAACATCGACCAGTGGGTCATACCGCGCCATGCCAGTTCAAGCGCCAGGTAGCCGACGCCCCCCAGCAGGAACAGCGCGGTCATCTCCCAGCGGGTTTGTGCCGAACGCATCACAAATAACGCCCCTTCCGTGCAAAACTATCCGACCATTGGGCTTAGTTTGTGCAGGAAGGGGCGGTTGTAATCATTTTGTCATGAATCGCCAGGGTTATTTCGAAAGTTTTTTCAGCAAATCACTGCGGGTATCCCAAAGCTTCTGCGAAAGGTCAACATAATAGCGGTGCGGGTTTTCAAAACGCTTGACCTCGTCCCACAGCGTATTAACCTGGGCCTTGCAGTATTTGCGGATGTCCGCAAGGCTGGGCGAGGTATAGACCCGCTCTCCTGCGCGATAGATCGGGGTGGACAGGCAGCGCGCCGTGCAGTTCACATAGGTGCGCTCCTTCCAGGTTTCGACAGGGTCGAACAGCGTGATGCCGTGTTTGGTTTCCACCGTTTCATCGGCCAGCGTGATGAGGTCAGCCATCGCCTTGCCGTCCTCGTCATAGATGCGCCAGACCTTTTTAAGCCCGGGGATCGTGACCTTTTCGGCCGATTCGCTGAGCTTCATCTTGGGGGCGTAGCTGCCGTCCTCCTCCTTGACGGCGGCGAGCTTGTAGACGCCGCCAAAGACCGGCTCGCTCTTGGCCGTAATCATATTCTCGCCGATGCCAAAGCTGTCTACCCGGGCCCCCTGCATGATGAGGTCCCGCACGAGGTATTCGTCGAGCGAGTTGGAGGCCGTGATCGTGCAGTCGGGGTAGCCGGCTTCGTCGAGCATACGGCGGGCTTTTTTCGAAAGATAGGCGATATCGCCCGAATCGATGCGGATGCCCTTGGGGCGCTTGCCCATCGGCTTGAGCACCTCGTCAAACACCTTGATGGCGTCCGGCACGCCGTGGCGCAGCACGTTGTAGGTATCGACCAGCAGCACGCAGGCGTCGGGGTAGAGTTCGGCGTAAGCTTTGAACGCCTCGTACTCGCTTGGGAACATCTGCACCCAGGAATGGGCCATCGTGCCCGAAGCCGGGATGCCGAAATCCCGCGCCGCCATCACACAGGAGGTTGACCCGCAGCCGCCGATGTAGGCCGCCCGCGCGCCGAAATAGGCGGCGTCGTAGCCTTGGGCGCGGCGGGCGCCGAATTCCATGACCGGCCGGCCGGAGGCGGCCCGCACAATCCGGTTGGACTTGGTCGCAATCAGGCACTGGTGGTTGAAGGTGACCAGCAGCAGCGTTTCGAGCAGCTGACACTCGATGGCCGGGCCCTCGACCGTGACGATCGGCTCCTGCGGGAAGATCGGCACGCCCTCCTCGATCGCCCAGATGTTGCAGTGCAGCTCAAAGTGGGCGAGGTAATCGAGGAAGGGTTCGCTGAACATTCCGGTGCCGCGCAGGTAGGTGATGTCCTCCTCGGTAAAGCGGAGGTTATCGACCGCATCAATGAACTGCTGCAGGCCGGCCATGATCGCGTAGCCGCCGCCATCCGGCACACGGCGGAAGAACATATCAAAGACCGCGATCTTGTCCTTGTAACCCTGCTCAAAATAGCCGTTGGACATAGTCAGCTCATAGAAGTCGGTCATGGTGGTCAGGTTGCGTTTGATATCCAGCATAGGGCATAGCTCCTTTTGTGGGGTGTATCCGGTATAAAAAGCGCAGGGGTCAGCCGCGCTTGCGCTTTCCTTCTTCGTTGAGGGCGATGAGCATCGC
The DNA here is from genome assembly GCA_900548355.1 of uncultured Oscillospiraceae bacterium. Taxonomy (GTDB): domain Bacteria; phylum Bacillota; class Clostridia; order Oscillospirales; family Ruminococcaceae; genus Gemmiger; species Gemmiger avicola. The sequence goes on along the minus strand of URKR01000012.1, from coordinate 20,087 downwards.
CGCCACCCAGACAAAGGCGTAGATCGCCACCGTGACCATCGTGAGGATGACGACGACCTTGAAGTAGGTCGAGCTGAAGAACTCGCCCACCCGGGACAGGGTGTAGAGCACCTGGTTGCGGGAGACGTTGCTGCCGGCGATCAGATCGACGGTGCCGACCTCCTCCCCCTCGATCGAAATCGTCACGCTGCCGACAACCTCGCCCTGGGTGACCGGCGCGGCAAGGCTTTCGGGCAGGTTGAAGGTCTGCTCGGTCACGGCGGCGCCGCCTTCCCGCGGCAGCAGGGTCATCATGTTGTCAACCGGGTAGAGCATGACGCTCTCGGCCTCGGTGGCATAGCGGACCGGCAGTTCCGAAATCGGCTGGGTGGTATCAAGCGCCGCGCCGACGCCGAAGGTAGCAAAGACCCAGTCCATGAGCTGGCCGGTCTCAATCTCGGCCGGGGTGGTTCCGATCTCGTCCGACGAGTGCATGAGCACGCTGATGTAGGTCTCGCCGTCCTGGGTGTGCCAGCTGGCAAAGTTCTGCCAGCCGGCCAGAAGCGAACCGGTCTTGCCGCCCTGGGTATAGGAACGGTAGAGCTCGCTGGCCGAGGAGATCATCCGGTTGGTGCTGATAATCGTATAGGGTGCATCGTGGGCGCTCGACTGCGGTACCTGCCAGGTGTAGACACCAGCTGCCTCGACAAAGGCGTCATACTCCATCGCTACGCGCAGCAGCAAATACATATCCCGCGCCGTCGTGATGTTGCCTTCGTCCAGGCCGCAGGGGTCGGTGAAGGTGGTGCCGGTGCAGCCGATGGCTTCAGCCTCCGCGTTCATCATTGCGACAAAGTTATCGATGCTGCCGCCGCCCATATAGTCGGCCACGATGTAGGCGGCTTCGTTGCCGGACTGCACCTCCATCGCATAGAGCAGCGTGCGCAGGGTGTGGGTTTCACCGCGGCGAATGTCGGCGCTCGAGGCGTCAAGGCCGTAGAGATAATCGTAGATATACCCCGGCGCGGTGACCGTGATGGTATCGAGCTGGTCCTGGTAGTTTTTGAGCAGCAGAATCATTGTCATCAGTTTGGTCAGGCTGCCGGCGACAAGCGGGGTTTCGCTGTTTTTCTCGTAGACGACGAGGTTGGTATCGAGGTTGACGATGTAGGCGGCCTCGGCCGTAACCTCAAAATCCGGGTCATAGCCGGACATTGCCGCCGCGGGGGTGGCCAGCGCCGGCGCCAGCAGCACGACCGCCAGCGCGGCCGCAAAGATTTTTTTGAGTGTATGCAGCATGGGCAGAGTTCCTTGGTGGGCGCGCCGCGGCACCAAAGCCGGGCGCGCAGAAGATTGTACAAAAGTAGTATACCAAACTTACAGGCGAATGAAAAGCATTTTGCGTGCCAAATCCTCGCTAATTCATCGCGCCGGCGGTCGAAAACAGGCGTTCCACCTCGTCCGAAAGGGCGTGGTGCTCCGGCGCGGCGAGGTTCGGATCGGCCGAAAGCAGGGCTTTGGCCTCCTGCTGGGCCACCTTGAGCGTGCGGGTATCCTGCACCAGGTTCGCGACCTGCAAGGTGGGCAGGCCATGCTGCGCTTCGCCGAAGAAATCGCCGGGGCCGCGGGTTTCCAGGTCATATTTGGCAATCTCGAACCCGTCCGAGGTGCGGCAGAGGAATTGCAGCCGTTCCCGCACAGCCTGGTTTTCGTTGTCTGAAATCAGGATGCAGCAGGACTGCGCCGCCCCGCGCCCAACCCGGCCGCGCAGCTGGTGCAGCGCCGAAAGGCCGAACCGCTCGGCGTTTTCGATGACCATGACCGTCGCGTTCGGCACGTCAACCCCGACCTCGATGACGGTGGTCGAGACGAGCACATCGAGCTCGCCGGCCTTGAATTTGGCCATAATCTCGTCCTTTTCCTTCGGCTTGAGCTTGCCGTGCAACAGCCCGATCCGCCGGTGCGGCAGCAGCGCGCAGGCCGTATCGGCATAATACTGCTTGACCGCCTGCATCCCGGCGTCGAGCTCGTTTTCCTCAATGGCCGGGCAGACGATGTAGACCTGGTGGCCTGCTGCGATCTGCTGATCAAGAAAGCCGTACATATCCCGCCGCTTGCGCCCGGTGATAAACCAGGTCTTGACCGGCTGGCGGCCGGGCGGCAGTTCGTCCAGCACCGAGATATCGAGATCGCCGTAGAGCAAAAGGCCGAGGGTGCGCGGAATCGGGGTTGCGCTCATGACGAGCAGATGCGGGCTTTTGGCCTTGCCGGCCAGAATCCCGCGCTGGCGCACGCCGAAGCGATGCTGTTCATCGACGATTGCAAGGCCGAGGTTTTTGAACACGACCTGGTCTGTCAGCACCGCGTGGGTGCCGACGACGAGCCCGGCGCGGCCGTCCGCAATGGCGGCGAGGGCGACGCGGCGCTCGGCCGCTTTCATGCCGCCGACGAGCAGCGTGACGTTGACCCCGAAGGGCTCGAGCCGGTCGGCCAGCGTGGCCGCGTGCTGGCGGGCCAGAATTTCGGTCGGGGCCAGCAGGGCGCTCTGCCAGCCGTTTTGGGCCGCAAACCAGATCGCCGCGGCCGCCACCAGCGTTTTGCCGCTGCCCACATCCCCCTGCAGCAGCCGGTTCATCGGGGTTTTGCCGCAAAGGTCGCCGGCGATCTCCTCAGCCGCGCGGCGCTGCGCGCCGGTCGGCGCAAAGGGCAGGCTGCGCCAGAAGGGACCCAGATCCAGCGGGTGCATCGGCGCGCCGACCGCCCGCCGGCCGTGGCTGCGCAACAGAAAGATGCCGAGCTGCAGCACATACAGTTCCTCAAAAATCAGGCGGCGGCGGGCGGCGTTCGCCTCCCCCACACTGTGCGGGGCGTGGATGGCCCGCACGGCCGCAGCCTTATCCGGCATCCGGTATTTTGTCAGCAGTTCGGGGGGCAGCGGGTCGGGCAGGTCGGCCGCCTGGCCCAGCACCGCCGCCACGCAGCGGGCGATGCGGGCCGGGGGCAGGCCTTCGGTTGCGCCGTAGACCGGCAGCAGCGGGTTTTCGGCCACCTGGGCCTCGGTGCGCACCAGCGGGTGCAGCATCTCCCGTCGGGTCATCATGCCGCCGACCCGGCCTTCAAAATAGTAGCTCTCCCCGATTTTCAGGTTCTGCGCGGCATAGGGCGCGTTGAACCAGGAGAGGGCCAGCACGCCCGAATCGTCGGCCGCGAGCACCCGGGTCAGCACCCGGCCGCCCTTGATGCGGCGGTCCCCTTCCCGCTCAAGCACCGTCGCGCGGACGCAGCAGTCGATATCGTAGGGCGCGGCGGTGACCGTGTAGGGCTGGGTGTAGTCGATATAGCGGCGTGGGTAGTGGAGAAGCAGGTCCCGCACGGTGCGGATGCCGAGCTTTTCAAACTTTTTGGCAAACGCCGGGCCGACGCCCTTGATATATTGTACCGAGTCATCCAGCGACGGCATCGCGGGACCTCCTTTCCTGTAAAGTGTTCTTAATGGCCGCGCCGTTTTCAGCGCGCCGTCTGCCGCAGCAGGCAGTCGTAACGCGGGCAATCGGGGCGGGGTTCGGCCAGCTGTTCAAGCGTGCCGTCGGCGATCAGCGCCTGCATCCGCAGCCAGACAAGACCGTCCCGGCTGACGTTGGGGTAATCGACGATCATTTGGGGGATCAGCTCGCCGCCGCGGAAGGTTGCAGGCAACTTGGCAAGGGCACGGCGCAGAAACGGGTCGAAGAAATCCGCCGCCACGCTGACAGGCTGACCGTTGACGACAGCCCGCAGCGGCGCGTCCTCGGCTTCCAGCCGCCGCCATTCTTTGGCCAGAACGCGGCACAGCAGCGGCGTCACCGCCTGTGCCTGCGGCACAAAGCGGCCCCATTCGCCAAGATCTACCTCAAACCAGCCGCGGCGTTCGCAGATCACCTCTTGGTCGGGCCGGCAGTCATACCGCGGCAGCGCAACGAGCGAAACCTCGCTGCGGCTTTCCGCCTTATACAGCTCGTTCATCAGCCAGCGCAGGCCGCAGGCGTCGTTGGCCAGATCGCTGACCCAGACGCGCAGCGGTTCGCCCTCCCGCCCCGCCGCCAGGATGCGCTGCAAGGACGTCCGCACCTGTTCCAAAAGTTTCTCCGCTTCCGGGGCCGGGTCGCTCTGCGGCCAGGTATCGAGCAGTCGTGTCAAAACTTCGCGGCGGGCCGGGCTGTCAAAGCCGCCGGCCAGCAGGCCGATGTCCCACCGCCCCGGCAGCGCGAGCACGTCGCCGGGGTTGCCGCCGAGCGGGACGGCCGCTTCCCACCGGCGGCGCTCGGTTTCGAGCGCATGGCGCAGAACTTCCTGCATCTGTTGTTCGCTCAGCGGCGGGTCATCCGGCGAAGCCGGCTTGATCGAGACGCCGATATCCCCGGTCGGGGCGGAGCCTTCGCCGTAGTGCTGGGCCATCTTCAAACCGGCGGCGGAACATTCGTCAAAGACGATCTCCAACATGGCGCTTCCCTCCTTCGATCGGCCTCTATCAGAAAAGGACGAATACGGCGCGCTGCGTGATCCTGCGCCGGATTCGTCCTTTATGCGGGGAGCGGCGCGCGCCTTACTCCACCGAAATCATGTAGTAATACACCGGCTGGCCGCCGCTGATGTGGCTGACTTCAATGTTGCCGCCGCACTTGGCTTGAACCAGCTCGGTTGTGCGTTCAGCATCCTCTTCGCTGACATCACAGCCCGAGATAACCGTGATGAACTGGGTATCCTTCTTGCGCATGCTGCGGGCCAGGCGGTAGGTCATCTTGGTAATGTCGGAGCCGGTCGCGACGATCTTGCCGTTTTCCAGCGCCATGATCTCACCCTTCTTGATTGCCTTGCCGTCATACTCGCTGTCCCGCGCGGCGTAGGTGATGAGGCCGGTGGCGACCTTATCGGCAGCCGCCATCATGTTGACGGCGTTCGCTTCGGGGTCGGCCTCGGGGTCAAAGTTCAGCATCGCGGTCATGCCTTGGGGTACGGTGCGGGTGGGCAGCACAATGACCTTGCGGTCAGCGAGCTTCTGCGCCTGCTCGGCCGCCATGATGATGTTTTTGTTGTTGGGCAGCACCAGCACCGTTTTGGCCGGCACGCTCTGGATTGCGGCAAGGATATCCTCGGTCGCGGGGTTCATCGTCTGCCCGCCCGAGACAACGGCATCGACGCCGAGATCACCGAACACGGCCTTGAGCCCTTCGCCGGCCGCAACCGCGACAAAGCCGTAGGTGCGCTCGGGGTCTACGGCGGCGTAGACGAACTGCTCGCCGGCGGCGGCCTGTTCCTCGGCCGCAGCCTGCTTTTCAAGCCCCTTGCCCTGCTTCTGGCGGGCGAGGAACTGCTCGTGCATATTCTCGATCTTGAAGTTGGTCAGGTAGCCGTACTTGATCGCCTCGCTCAGCATGACGCCGGGATCGGCGGTGTGGACGTGGCAGTTGGCGACATCATCGTCCTCAATCACGACAACCGAATCGCCGTTCGATTCGAGGAAGGCGCGCAGCTTGGCGATCGAGGCATCGGTATTCTTGTGAACGAGGAACTGGGTGCAGTAGCCGTTCTTGATATCCTCGACCTTCATCAGATCATCGGTGAAGACGCCTTTGCCGGCGGCGTCGCTGTTGAGCTTCGGCTTCGGGGCGACTTCCTCGCCTGCGATGATGCCGCGGCCGTCAAACACCTGCTGCATACCGGCGAAGACGAGCAGAATGCCCTGGCCGCCGGCGTCAACCACGCCGGCCTTTTTGAGCACCGGCAGCAGGTTGGGGGTATCGTCCAGCGCCTTCTGGCCGGCTTCCATGACCTCAGCCCAGAGGGCTGGCACCTCGGTCGCGGTCGAGGCCTCAGCCGCTTCGGCCGCCAGGCGGGTGACGGTCAAAATCGTGCCTTCGGTCGGCTTCATAACCGCTTTGTAAGCCGCGTCAACACCCATCTTGAGGGCGTTGGCCAGGTCTTTTGCTTCGGCGGTCTGCTTGCCCTGCAAAGCCTTCGAGAAGCCGCGGAACAAAAGGCTCGTGATAACGCCGGAGTTGCCCCGCGCCCCGCGCAGCATCGCCGAAGCGGCAGCCTTGCTGGCCTCGGCCACGGTGCAGGTATCGGGCATGGCCTGCAGCTCGGGCACAGCCGCGCCGATCGTCATGCTCATATTGGTGCCGGTGTCGCCATCCGGCACCGGGAAAACGTTCAGCTCATCCACGCGGGTGCGCTGGTTCGAAATATTGTTGGCGCCTGACAAAATGGCGTCGCGCAGGGTTTTACCGTTGATCATGGTATACACACCTCATTGTCTTACTTTCAAAACCGGGACCGGGGCGGCTCAGTCCGCCAGAATATCGTCCACATACACGTCAATGCGGGCCACTTTGAGCCCGGTTGCGCGCTCCACTTCGTCCTGGACGCGGTGGGTAATGCTCTGGGTGATGGACGCAATGTTGAGCCCGTACCCAACCTTGATATGCAGCGCGATGATGAGCCGGCCGTCCTGCTGGGACACGCTGACCCCCTTTTCCGGCAGGCTGCCGTTGCGCAAGGTTTGGCGCACGGTGCTGGCGGTCGGGTTTTCCCCCATTGCTGCGATGCCGTAGCAGTGCTTGGCCGCCTGGGACACCAGGCCGGAGAAGTAATCATTGGTGAGGGAAATATGCCCCAAAGGATTGACTTTTGTGATCACAAGCCGAACCTCCCTTTTCTGCAAGATCGGCGCCTGACGCCTGCGGCCGACAAGCGGCCCGTATGGCCGGACAGCGCCAACTATGTATTGTTTATTATACACTATTATGGCTGGTTTGAACAGGGGTTCGGCAAAGATTTCCCCCGGCGGCACCTACCGGCGAACCCGCCAAAATTTGGCCGTGAAATTTGGTTGACCTGCGAAGCGATTTTGGTTCGTTTTTAACAACCACTTCACAAACTATCCAAATTCAGCGCGTATACTGATAGTGTACGAAGAAACTTTTTGACAGCGGGGGCCGCCCTTTTCCTGCGGCAGATGGCCGCGGCGCCGGCAATGTTCCCCCGCACCTCTTGAGAGGGAGAGATTCCGTTATGAACCTGTTGTTTTTCCTTACCCCCAAGCAGGATGTCCTGTTTATATATGAGGATTTCACCCTGCGCCAGACCCTGGAAAAATGGTCAAACCAGCGCTTAGCCACCATCCCGGTGCTGCGCCGCAATGGCGAGTATGTCGGCACCATCACCGAGGGCGATATCTTGTGGGGCATTAAGAACCTGCACGGCCTTGATCTGGATTCGAGCGAGGATGTGCCGATTTCGAGCTTCCCGCGCCGGCGGGATTACAAGGCCGTGCCGGTCACCACCGATATGCGCGCGCTGCTCAACGCCGCGGTGGATCAGAATTTTGTGCCGGTTGTGGACGACCGCAACGTCTTTATCGGGATGGTGCGCCGCACCGCGATTTTGCAGTATGTGACCGAGCACATGGAGGACGACCGCCACGGCAAAGCCCCGCTGCCCACCGCCCGCCGCAGCGTGCGGCAGAGTGAGTTTGCGTGATGGGGCGGCCTGGAATTCAAATCATCCGCTATAACTCCGGCTGCAACCGCAAGAATTATTTGTAGGGGGCGGCGTCCTCGACGCCCCGGGAGACTTTCTTGCTCCGCAAACGTTCACGGGCGAGCCATGCTCGCCCCTACGGTCTCTACGGAATTCGCATTGATAACAGACTGAATTGCCCGCCGCTTTCCTTGCCGAAGGAAGGCGGCGGGCGTTTTTGTATCGGCCTATTGGGAGGTTACGGCGCGGCGAAGGCGGCAGACAGATCCAGGCTGTAAATGAACCCACTCGGGAACCCAACCGAGTTTGCCCGGTTGTAGGTGGTGCTGGCCCAGTACCCGTTTGGCAGCGGCACCCAGATGGTATAGATTTCCGGGTTATATTGGGTTTGTTCGCTGCGCAGCACTTCCGGCGTGACCGAGACGGGCAGCGGCATGGCGGCATCCCAGACTTGCAGGTTGAAATCATAGTGGTAGCGCGGGTCATAAGCATCGGCGAAGTCGGGAAGGTAGGTACCGGCCTGCAGCTCGGCGAAGCGGGTGTTGAGTTGCTCGGTCAGGGCCGCCAGCTCTTCCTCGGGAAGATCGTTGCCGGCCGGCGGGGTCCGCATCCAGCTCGAGGAAAATTGCGGCGTCTGCCAACGCCCCGGAATCTCTCTGACCGATGTAGTCTCGGTTTCACCGGTTTGGGTATCCCGCTGCAGCTCATAACAGAACAGCCGCCCTTCTCCCTCCGCCCGAATGCAGAGCGGGTCGCAGCGGGCATACAGGACGTAATTGTTCTGGCGGATTCCCTCTTCGTCCAGCCATTGATTCAGGGATTCAATCGGCGTCCACTCCTGCGGGGAAAGCCCGGCCTTTTCCTCGCCATAGGGGTACTGCTCACCGATTGCGGCAATCAGGTAGGGCGAGAATTTGGCCACTTTGCCCTCCTCGTCAAACTGCCAGCGGTATTCATGCTGACCGACGGGCAGCCGCGTGTTGCCGGGATCGATCACGGTCAGCGTCGCCACCGGTACCTCATACCGGCCGCCGGCAAGATGGACTTCCCCGATGACCAGCCCGTTCAAATCGCGGAGCGGGTTGCCGGCTGCGAGCACCTCGTCGGAGAGCGCGGTTTCCAGCCGCTCGACGTCGTGTGTGTAGAGCGCGGCGATAAACTCATACCCGTTGCGGCGGGCGGTCTCGTTATCCGGCATGAAGGTATAGGTCGCGCCTTCATAGCTCGGCAGCGGGTTTGGTTCCATCCGTACCGGCATGGTTGTGTAGGTGATTGGGATTGGAGTGGCCGTCGGTTCCGGCGTTGGCGGGGCCGGGGTGGCGGTGGGTGCGGCAGAGAGCGCCGGCGCGGGCGAAGCGGTCGGCGGGGCGGCGTTCCTCCCCCGCCCCGCACAGCCGGCCAATAGCGCCGCGGTGGCCAGCAAAACCGCCAATTTCTTCGCTGCGTTTCGCATTTTCCTGCGCCTCCCTGTGCAGGCCCGCTGCTTGGTAAACAATTTGTGTCGGGCAGGCCTTTTTCTCCAGTATAGCACGGCCCGCCGCCGAATGCCAGCAGGGCGGGACAAGAAGTTGCAAAAGTTAAGGCGATCTTCCCAAACAGAAAAGCCGCCGCCCGGGTGGGCAGCGGCTTTTGAAAACGAAATGCGGAACTGGATTACTTCAGCTCGATCTTGGCGCCGACTTCTTCCAGCTTCTTCTGCATCTCCTCGGCCTCGGCCTTCGGAGCCTGCTCCTTCAGCTTGGCCTCGGGGGTCTCGACGAGCTTCTTGGCTTCCATCAGGGAAACGCCGGTCAGCTCCTTGACGGCCTTGATGACCTGCATCTTGTTGCCGCCGACATCCTTCAGGATGACGTCGAACTCAGTCTTTTCTTCCTCAGCCGGGGCAGCAGCGGCAGCAGCCGGAGCAGCGGCAGCGGCGACGGCGGAAACGCCGAACTCCTCGCAGATGGTGTCGACGAGCTCCTTGAGCTCGAGGACGGTCATAGTCTTGACAGACTCGACAATGGCAGTGATCTTCTCAGAAGCCATGATAGGTTACCTCCATGATAATTTTCAATGTTGCGCGGCGTTTTGTTTTGGGAGGGGGATCACGCCGCTTCCCTCACGCAGGGCGGGGCATCAGGCAGCGGGCTCTTCTTCCTGCTTGTCGACAATCCCCTGAATGGCGACGGCCAGGCCGCCGATGATGCTGTTGAGCGAGCCGGCAACCATAGAGAGCAGGCCTTCGCGGTTGGGCATGGTGGACAGGCTCTTGACGCCGGCGGCATCGAGAAGCTCGCCATCGCAGAAGCCACCCTTGACGGTGAACCGCTTGGACTTGTCGTTGTCCGCGAACTTGCACAGGATGCGCGCCGCGGCGGCCGGGTCCTCGGGAGACAGCGCGATGGCGGTGTCGCCCTTGAAGTATTCGGTCAGGCCTTCGTAGGCAGTGCCCTTGACAGCCAGACGCAGCATGGTGTTCTTGACAACCATGTATTCGACGCCGGCCTCACGCAGTTCGCGGCGCAGCTTGGTGTCGTTTTCAACGCTGATGCCGTTGTAAGCGACGACAACACCGGCCAGAGAACCGTTGATCTTCTCGGACAGTTCCTTGACAAAAGCCTTCTTGGATTCCAGGATCTTTGCACTGGGCATTTCGTATTTCACCTCGTTCCGCTTGCAGATTTTGGGCGAGGCAAGCGGCTTTTTGCGAAAACTGCGAACAGTTTATGGAAAAAGCCCCTTCCCCGTTGCCGGGAAAAGGGGCTTGGTAGCACAACAACACAAGCGCACGTTTCTCGGCAGGCGGGCCTTGCGGCCCGTTAGGCTGATGGGATCAGCACCTGCTGTCTTAAAAACAGCTTAATTAGTATAGCACGGGAACGTGCGTTTGTCAAGCGCTATTTTGTTTAGACGCCGTACTTGGTGGTGGAGACGCGCACGCCGGGGCCCATGGTGGTGGCGACGGTCGCGCTCTTGAAGTACTGGCCCTTAGCCGCGGCGGGCTTCGCCTTGGCGATGGCCTCGAGGACGGTGTCCAGGTTGGTCATGAGCTTTTCAGCGCCGAAGGAAGCCTTGCCGACCGGAACATGGATGATGTTCTGCTTGTCAAGACGGTACTCGATCTTACCGGCCTTGGCTTCGGTGACAGCGCGGCCCACATCGGGGGTCACGGTGCCGGCCTTCGGGTTCGGCATCAGGCCGCGGGGGCCGAGAACCTTACCCAGACGGCCAACGCGGCCCATCATATCAGGGGTGGTGACCAGGACGTCGAAATCGAGGAAGCCGCCCTGGATCTTGGCGATCAGGTCGTCGTCGCCGACTTCCATCGCACCGGCAGCCTCAGCGGCCTTGGCGGCGTCGCCCTTGCAGATCGCGATGACACGGACATCCTTGCCGGTGCCGTTGGGCAGGACAACGGCGCCGCGGACCTGCTGGTCGGCGTGGCGGCTGTCAACGCCCAGACGGACGTGCAGCTCCACGGTTTCATCAAACTTGGCGCGGGCGGTCTTGCAGCAGAGCTCCAGGGCCTCCTGCGGGTCATAGACTTTGGTGCGGTCGATCAGCTTGGCAGCTTCGACGTAATGCTTACCATGTTTCATTCGTCATTCCTCCATGTGTGGTGTATCGGAAATATCCTCCCACAGTTCTTCAAAAACCTATCAACCTTCGACGGTGACGCCCATGCTGCGGGCAGTGCCCTTGATCATGCTGACAGCGGCTTCCAGCGAAGCGGCGTTGAGGTCAGGCATCTTGGTCTTGGCGATCTCCTCGGCCTGGGCCAGGGTGATGGAACCGACCTTGTTCTTGTTGGGCGCGCCGGAAGCGGTCTCGATGCCGGCAGCCTTCTTGATGAGGACGGGGGCCGGCGGGGTCTTGGTGATGAAGCTGAAGGAACGGTCAGCGTACACCGTGATGACGACAGGGATAATCATGCCCATCTGGTTCTTGGTACGCTCGTTGAATTCCTTGGTGAAGGACATAATGTTGACGCCCTTCTGGCCGAGAGCCGGGCCGACGGGCGGGGCCGGCGTCGCTTTGCCAGCGGGGATTTGCAGCTTAATGTAGCCAGTAATTTTCTGTGCCATACTATTTTGCACCTCCAAAATTTGTGGTGAGTTGCGGCCTCTGGCAAGAGGCCTCCCACGGGTGTTTGAAAACACCCTATAAAAACCGGTATCGCCCGGCTTTTACCAAAAACTGCGGACCCTGCCCCAGGTTCGGCAAGCGCTTTACAGCAGCTTGACCTGGTGCAGTTCGAGTTCGGCCGGAATTTCACGGCCAAACATCGTGATCTTAACCTGAACCTTACGGGCGGATTTGTCGATCGATTCGACCGTACCGACCGAACCGGCCATCGGGCCGGCGGTGATCTCAACGGTGTCGCCCACCTCATAATCCACAGAGGGCTCGGCCACCATCTCGACGCCGAGCTTGGCGACTTCATCCTCCGAGAGGGGTTCCGGCTTGGAAGCCGGGCCGACAAAACCGGTGCAACCGCGGGTATTGCGCACAATGTACCAGGTGTTGTCGTTCATCACCATCTTGACAAAGACATAGCCAGGATAGACCTTGTGCTGGACTTCTTTCTCCCCGATCTTGTTGCCCTGCTTGTCCAGCACATCTTCCAGGGCGGTTTCGGTGGGGACTTTGACATCGCAGATCAGGTCCTGCAGACGGCGGTTTTCGACCATCGTCATCAGGTCCTGCGCGACCTTGTTTTCATAGCCGGAATAGGTATGCACCACATACCAGTATGCTTGTTCAGCCATCTGGGTTCGCCTCCGCGTAGCAAGACACGGCGTTTACGCGCCGATGAGCAGGTGGATGATGCCGCCAAACGCCAGATCCAGCAGGATCAGCACCACCGCAGCGATCAGCACGACGACGACAACGGTGATGGTTTTGGTTCTGACATCTTTACGGCTGGGCCAGACAACTTTTTTCAGCTCGCTCTTTGTATCTTTGAAATACTTGGCGATACGGCCAAAGAACCCTTTAGCGCGGTCAAGAAGAGAGGGTTTCTTTTTGCCGGTGTCCTTGCTGGCCTTTTTCTGCTCCGAAGCCTTGGCCGCGGTCTCAGCTGCCGCTTTTTTATCAGCCATTGTTCAAAGCTCCTTTTTACTTGGTTTCGCGATGAACCGTGTGCTTCTTGCAGAAACGGCAGTACTTCTTCATCTCGAGACGATCGGGATTGTTCTTCTTGTTCTTTTCCTTGTTGTAGTTGCGCTGCTTGCACTCAGTACAAGCGAGGGTGATTTTAACAGTCATTCGTTCGGCACCTCCAATATAACGGTTGATTCAGCCTCCCTCGTGCTTGCGGGCGCTTTTTGTACGGAAAAAAGCGCACAAAAATAAAGCCCGCAAAAGAGGTGATATCATGTTACCACAAAGCCCCCGGCAAAGTCAAGGGGTACGGCGGATTTTTTTCGTGTTGGCGTTACCCTTCCCCGCCGAAAACCCGGCGCGCGATATCGGCGGCCGCTTTGGCGTCTTTTGCGTAGTAATCCGCCCCGATCTGTGCGGCATAGGAAGGGGTGAGCACCGCGCCGCCCACCATGACCCGGCAGGGCAGGCCGGCTTCGCGCAGCGTGGCGATCGTCTGCTGCATGGCGGGCACCGTCGTCGTCATCAGCGCCGAAAGGCCGACAAGCGGCGCGCCTGTCTTTCGGGCGGCTTCAACCACCCGCTCAGGCGGCACGTCCCGGCCGAGGTCGGTGACCTCGTAGCCGTAGTTTTCAAGGATGACCCGCACGATGTTCTTGCCGATATCGTGGATATCACCCTTGACCGTCGCGATGACGATCCGCCCGCGCGCAGCGCTCGGCGCGGCCGAAGCGGCGAGCGCCGCCTTGACCGCCTCAAACGCGGCCTGGGCCGCCGTGGCCGCCTGCAGAAGCTGCGGCAGAAAGAGGGTGCCCTTCTCGAACCCGTCCCCCACCGCGTCGAGCGCCGGGATCAGGGTGTGGTTGACGAGCTCGAGCGGGTCGGTGGTTTTGAGCGCCTCGCGCGCAGCCGCGCCGGCCTCGGCCTTGAGACCGCGGCGGATCGCCTCGTACAGCGGGTCCGCCGCGGGCGCGGGGGCTGCGGCGGCCGGCGCGTTCGCCATCGCAACCGTCTGCACCTGCCGGCCGGCATAGGCCGCGACATAGTCGGCACAGTTTTGATCTTGGCCGGTCAGCACGCGGTAGGCGCGCACGGCGGCCATCATCTCAGGGGTGTTGGGGTTGAGGATCGCAAGGTCAAGCCCGGCCTGCATCGCGAGGGTCAGGAAGGTTGTGTTCATGAACCCGCGGCATGGCAGCCCGAAGCTGATGTTCGAGACGCCGAGCACCGTGCGCACCCCGAGTTCCTGTTTGACAAGCGAGAGGGCGCGCAGCGTCTCGCCTGCCGCGGCCTGTTCGGCCGAGACGGTCAGGGTCAGGCAGTCGATGTAGACGTCCTCCCGCGGGATGCCGGCGGCGTCGGTGGCCGCGACGATCCTGCGGGCCACCGCCAGCCGGCCTTCGGCCGTGGGCGGGATGCCGTTTTCGTCGAGCGTCAGCCCGACAACGGCCGCGCCGTACTTTTTACACAGCGGCAGAATTTCGGCGAGGGACTTTTCTTCCCCGTTGACCGAGTTGACAATCGGTTTGCCGTTATAGAGCCGCAGCGCGCGGGCCAGGGCTTCGGGCTTGGTGGAATCGAGCTGCAGCGGCAGATCGGTGACGGCCTGCAGTTCGGTGACAAGGCGCTCGAGCGTTGCCGCTTCATCAATGCCGGGCAGGCCGGCGTTGACGTCAAGCAGCTCGGCCCCGGCCTCGGCCTGGGCGACGGCCTGGGCGCAGGCGTAGGCGCTGTCCCCTTCCCGCAAAGCCTGCTGCAGCCGCTTTTTGCCGGTGGGGTTGATCCGCTCGCCCACCACCGTGATGCCCTCCACCGTGACGCAGCGCACCGGCGTGCAGAGCCGGCTGGCCCGCAGCGGCAGCTTGGCGGCCGGGGTGTGGCCGGCAAATTCGGTCTTCAGCGCGGCGATCGTGGCCGGCGTGGTGCCGCAGCAGCCGCCGACGATCGAGACACCGGTTGAAAGGTATTCCCGCATGGCCGCGGCGAAATCATCGGGGGCAAGGTTGTAGCTGCCGTCCGGGTTGGGCAGGCCGGCGTTCGGCTTGACAAAGACCGGCATCCCGGCCGGCACAACCCGGCAGAGCCGTCTGGCAAAGGGCAGGATTTCGGCCGGGCCGAGCGAGCAGTTGATGCCGACCGCATCCGCCCCAAGGCCGACTGCCGTGATGCCGAAGCTCTCGACCGTGCAGCCGGTGAAGGTGCGGCCGCGGGCCTCAAAGCTCATCGAGGCGAGCACCGGCAGAGCGCTGTTTTCCTTGGCGGCGAGCAGTGCGGCCTTGAGTTCATAGAGGTCGGTCATCGTCTCGATGACGATGAGGTCGGCCCCGGCCGCAGTACCTGCCCGCACAACGGAGGCAAACCGGGCAACGGCTTCCTCAAACCCGAGCGAGCCGGCCGGGGCGAGCAGCTCGCCCAGCGGGCCGATATCAAGCGCGACCAACGCGCCGGTCTCGGCCGCGGCCGCTCTGGCGCAGGCGATCGAGGCGCCGACCGTCTCGGCCACCGTGTAACCGGTATCGGCGAGCTTGCCCTCGTTGGCGCCGAAGGTGTTGGCCAGCAGGACGTCAGCACCGGCGCGGGCGTAGTCCCGGTGGATGGCGGTCAGGGTTTCGGGCATCGTGAAGGCCGCAAGCTCGGGCAGCGCGCCGGGCGCAAGGCCCCGCTGCTGCAGCTGGGTGCCCATGCCGCCGTCCAGCAGTACAAAATGGCGGCGGTCTAACAGTTCCTCAAGTTTCACAGGTCGTCCCTCTCTTCCGATAGGCGCAGGTTTCGCGCAGCAGGCAGCGGGCGCAGCCGGCCCGCGCACCGGTGACCGGGTGGTCGGCTAGGCCAAGGATCGCGGTCACGCTTTTGCGCGGGGTCAGCAGGTTATCGCGGGTAGGGGCCAGGCCGATGCCGCGCGGCGTATCGAGCGCACGGCAGAGCGCCGGCTGCAAGCTGAGCGGGCAATCGCCGTAGCCCGGCGAAAACCGGCCGGTCAGATACCGCCCCTGATTTGCCGCCCAGGCTTTGGCGTCCGCCTCGACGGCGTCACAGACCTTTTCGATGGCGGCCGATGCCGTCGCGTCCGCCGCCGCGCAGAGCGCGATGTCGGATACTTCGAGGGTGCGCAGCAGTGCGTCCACCCCGGCCCCGAGCGTTGCGGCCAGCCCGACCGCGCCCTCGCAGCCGGCCAGGTGGCGGGCGATGTCCCGCCCGGCGCGAGAGAGATCAAGCCCCGGCGCGGCGGGCAGCACCCGCCAGACCCCGCGCGGGGGGGCCGCCCGGGCAACGAGCCGCTCGGCTTCCTCAAGCAGGGCGGCGGTGGCAGAATCCGGCGTCCAGCCGGCGGCGCCGAGATACCGCAGCACAAGCGCGCGGTCGGCCGGAGCGTAGGGGTAGTTCATCTCAGCCCTCCAGCAGGTCGCGGACGCCGTCATAGATAGCGGCGGCCACCGCGGCGTCGTTCATTGCATAGAGGTGGATGCCGTCGGCCCCGCCTTCGATCAGATCGCGCAGCTGGTTGACCGCGTACTCGATGCCGGCTTTGCGCAGCGATTCGGGGTCGTCCTGCCAACGGGCGATCATCCGGGTGAAGGCCGAAGGCAGGCTTGCGCTTGAGAGCGCGACGGTGCGCTCGATCTGGCTGCGGCGCACGATCGGCATGACGCCGGCCGAGACCGGCAGCGTGACGCCGGCGCGGCGCGCGAGGTTCAAAAAGCGGTAGAACTTGCCGTTATCAAAGAAGAGCTGGGTCAGCAGGTGCGAGGCCCCGGCCTCCTGCTTATAGCGCAGGTTGGCGACATCGGCGGCAAGGCTCGGCGCTTCGGGGTGGCCTTCGGGGTAGCAGGCGGCGTGGATGTCAAACTCCGGTTTCTGCTGCCAGACAAAGGCTGCCAGGTCGCAGGCGTGGGCGAAATCGGGGCTTTCGGGCCGCAGCGGGGTGCGGTCACCGCGCAGTGTCAGCACGTTGGTCACGCCGGCCGCCTCGAGCTCATCGAGCAGGGCTTTGGCCGAAGATTTGTCGCTGCCCATGCAGAGGATGTGGGCCAGCGGCTCGACGCCGAGTTCCTGCTTTAAGAAGCGGGCGACCTCGACGGTGGAGACGCCGCCTGCCGAACCGCCGGCGCCGTAGGTCACGCTGATAAAATCGGGGTGCAGGGCCTGCATTGCGCGCAGGGTATCCTGCATGGCGGCGAAGCGTGTGGTTTGCTTCGGGGGGAAACATTCGATCGAAAAGACGCAGGGCTTGCGCCGGAACATCTGGGAGATCTGCATAAGTAACACCTTCTGTTTGTCAGTAAAGGAAGTCAGGCCGCCGGCGCCGCCTGGTCAGCTTCATCGCCAAGCCAACGCCAGCTGCCGTCTGCTTCGGCGGCAATTGTAACACTGCCCTGCTCGTCTGTGCGCAGCACCTCGACGCCGTAGGCGGCGAAGCGGTCAAGCACTTCGGCGTGCGGGTGGCCGTATTCGTTGTCCAGCCCGCAGCTGACAACGGCAACTTCCGGCCGGGCCAAGCTAAGCAGCGTTTCGCTGTTGGAGGTGGACGACCCATGGTGGCCGGCCTTGAACAGGGTACAGCGCAACCCGAAACCGCAGCGCGCCGCGAGCGCTTCCTCGGCATCCGCCTCGGCGTCGCCGGTATCGAGGAAGGCGAAATCGCCGAGGGAATACCGCAGGCAGAGGGATTCGTTGTTGACGTCGTCGGCTCCAGGCAGGCCAGCCATCAGCACGGTCAGGGTTCCATCGCCGACCGCAATCGTCATCTCGTCGGCTGCGGTGACGACGGCCGTGCCGGTCGTATCGGCCCATTCGAGCACCTCGGCCACCTGAGCGGAGGCGCGCTCGTCCTCCGAAAGCGGCGGAGTGACAAGAGTTTCGACCTCGATCGATTGCAGCACCCGCACCATGCCGCCAAGGTGGTCGGCATGCGGGTGGGTCATCACCATCGTGTCAAGTTCCGTCACCCCGGCGGCGTAGAGCATTGCCACCAGGCTGTCGGCCGCATCGGGGGTGCCGGCGTCGATCAGGCAGGTATCCGCCCCGCTCGCAACCAGCACGCTGTCACCCTGGCCGACATCGAAAAAGGTAACCGTCGCATCGCCTTCGGCAAGGTCGGCGGCGTCCGGCCCGCCAACCGGCACGCCGAGCCAGGTTGCCAGCTGCTCCCAGCTGGGCACAAAGCCGATGCCGCCGCACGCTTCGATCAGATAGGACGCGCCGGCCAGCACCGCGCCGCAGACCACACAGCCGATAACCCCGGCCGCCGTGGGGCGGCGGGGGCTGCGCTTACGCTTCGTCATAGCCGGCGCTGAGCTTTCGCTCCTGCCACTGAGCCTTGGTCACAAGCACGGCGCGGGGTTTGGCGCCCTCGTAGGGGCCGATAACCCCCTCCTGCTCCATCTGATCCATGATGCGGGCCGCGCGGGCGTAGCCGAGTTTGCAGCGGCGCTGCAGCAGGCTTGTCGAAGCCTGGCCGGCCTCGATCACGCACTCAACCGCCTGCTCAAACATCGGGTCGCGGGTGCTGTCGCCGTCGTCATCGCCGCCTTTGCCGCCCTTTTCGGCCACGGCGCGGCGTTCCATCTCGGCGATCATCTCCTCGTCATACTGTTCACTGCTGGTTGATTTGATGAAATTCAGCACCGCGCTGATCTCCTCATCGGTGACATAGGTGCCCTGCACACGGACGGGTTTGGCCGCGCCAACAGGCAAAAACAGCATATCGCCGTTGCCGAGCAGCTTTTCGGCCCCGCCGGTATCCAGGATGGTGCGGGAATCGATCTGGCTTGAGACGGCAAACGCAATCCGGCTCGGGATGTTGGCCTTGATCAGGCCGGTGATGACATCCACACTCGGGCGCTGCGTCGCGACGATCAGGTGGATGCCGGCGGCGCGGGCTTTCTGCGCAATGCGGCAGATATAGTCCTCGACCTCCTTGCCGGCAACCATCATGAGGTCGGCCAGCTCGTCGATGATGATGGCGATATAGGGCAGGTGTTCCAGCACCGGGTTCTGTTTGGCAAGCTTGTTGTAGCTCTTGATGTCGCGGACGTTGTTTTCGGCAAAGAGCTTGTAGCGGCGTTCCATCTCGGCCACCGAAGCGCCGAGCGCGCCGGCCGCCTTGCGCGGCTCGGTGACAACCGGCATCAACAGATGGGGGATGCCGTTGTACTCGGCCAATTCGACAACCTTGGGGTCGATGAGGATGAGCTTGACATCCTCCGGCCCGGAACGGAACAAAAAGCTGATGATGATTGAGTTGACACAGACCGATTTGCCGCTGCCGGTCGAGCCGGCGATCAGCAGATGGGGCATCTTGCACAGATCGGCCACCTGGGCCTGGCCGGCGATATCCTTGCCCAGGGCCATCGTGAGGGGCGAACGCATGTTGATGTAGTTCTGCGCCTCAAAAACGCCTCGGATGTTGACGGTGGAGCGGATTTTATTGGGCACCTCGATACCCACAGCCGGTTTGCCGGGAATCGGCGCCTCAATCCGCACGCCGGCAGTGGCCAGGTTGAGCGCGATATCATCAGCCAGGCTTGTGATACGGCTGACCTTGATGCCGGCCTGGGGCTGCAGCTCGTACCGGGTGACCGAAGGACCGCGGCAGATATCGAGGATCCGGGTTTTGACGCCGAAGCTGTCCAGCGTGTTGACAAGGATATCGGCATTGCGCTTCATCTCCCGCGCCGCGCCGGACTCGTCTTCGGGATGGCTGGCGTTAAAAAGATTGAGTGAGGGGTAGCAGTAGGGCTGTACCTCCTGCTGTTGCTGCAAGGCGGCCAGGCTCTGGGCTTCCGGCGCGGCCTTGGCGGCGCTGGGTGGGGTGGAGATCGGCGCGCTGGCCGAATTGCCCACCGCCGTGCTGACCCGCAGCGTGCCTGCCGGGCGGGCCGGTTCGGGCGCGGAGGCGGCCGGGGTGGTGATCGGCTGCACCGGCGCGCGGCCGGTCAACAGGTCAGACACCGGGATACCGGCGTTCCAGGCTGCGGCGGCCGGGTCATAGGGTTTCTCGTCTTCCTCCTCGTCATCTGCGTCAAAACTGCCGCCAAGCGTGGGGATCGACGGCACAGCCGCAGGCGGCGCGGGCGGTTCAGCCGGCACTTGCAGTGTCGTCGCAAAAGCGTCCTGCTCGGGGTAATCCAGGCGGATCTCACCGGATACTTCCTGGCCGGGGGCCGACGGCGCGGGGCTGTTGGCCATGGCGCGGCCAATCAAAGCGTCAAGTTCGCCGTCCGCCTCCTCCACCTCGGGCTCTTCTTCCGGCGCGGGCTCCAGGTGCAGTTCAAAGTTTTCCTCCGGTTCCGCCGGGGCGGGCGCCGGCGGAGCCGTTTGCTTCTTGCGGCGGCTGAGCTGTTCAAGCGGGTCAAGGCCAAAAGTGCCACCCGGGCCGATCTCGATGCGCTCAAGCGGATCGTGCTGCACCGCGTTTTCCAGCGCTTTGGTCGATGCATCCGGCCCGAGGTCCACATCGAATTCAGCGCGATGGGGCGCAGCCGGGCGCACGGGCTGGGTTGCGG
>URKR01000011.1 GCA_900548355.1 uncultured Oscillospiraceae bacterium | reverse complement strand
AATCGCGCACTCGTCACTTCGTTCCTCGCACACAATTTGCCGTAAAATTTCCCTGGTGGTGTCGCCGTCGGCGGCGCATGTCCGCCGACGGCGACGGATTTTATACTTTTTCGACAATCTGAGCAGCGCCTGCTGCGTTGCTTAACCTTGGAATAGACAATGCACAAAGCATTCCTGCGGTTTCGCGCCTTGCATTCGGTATCTTTTCGCGAATTTTCCAGTACTTTGGATTTATCAGATACGTCCTGGAGTTGTTTTGCAACACGCCCTTGCCGGTTGTTAGGACTGGCTGGCGAAGGTTTGCAGGATTTTGAGCAGGCGGGCCTTGACGGCCTCGTACTGGAAGTCTTGCAGGCGACAGTTCTGGCTTTCGATCACCTGGGCGCGCAGCGCTTTGTCCTGCACAAGGTGGTGGATTGCGAGGGCGGCGCGCACCGGGTCGTTATCCGGCAGGAGCACGCCGGAGCCGTCCAGCGTGCCGGGAATGGCAGAGGTGGCCCGCGCCACAATGGGCACCTGGAAATGCATGGCTTCGGCAAGCGGTACGCAGAAACCTTCGTGCTCGCTCATGCAGACAAAGACATCGGCCAGGTGGTAATAGGCGAGGATTTCATCGAACTTGATGTGCCCGGGGAAGATGACATCCTGTACGCCGAGCGCTTCAACATAGGCGGAAAGCCGCTGGTTGTAGCGCTCGGTGTTGCCGCTGCCCACAAGGAACAGCCGGCTTTTGGGGTTCAGGTGCTTTTTGTACCAGGCAAAGGCGCGGATGATATCCTCCTGGTGTTTGTGCGGCGCAACCCGCCCGACAAAGATCAGGTTAACCCAATCATCGCGGTAGCGGTCCAGCACGGCCTGGTTGGGGGCCTTGTCGTAATCTTCAAACGGGATCAGGATGGGACAGACTTCAATCGGGCAGGTGAAGCCGGCTTCGCGCAGGTCCTGCTTGTTGTAATCCGATACTGCGATGCAGAGCGCGGGCTGGCCTGCCATGGCGCGCAGCTGGCGGCGGCCCCAGGCGCAGATCGAGTAGGAATTGAAGTCATACGGCAGGAAAAATTTGGCCGGCGTGATGTTGTGGTATTGAACCACAAGCCGCCCGCCGAAGCTGGGCAGCCGGTCATTGAGTTCAGAGCCGATTGCCATGTGGTAAAGAAGGATATCCTCTTTGCCAAGGTGGCCCATCTTTTTAAGCGGCAGCACGGCGCCTTTGGGCAGCCGTTTGTCAATATCCAGGGCGTAGAGGCCGGTTTCATACCCGCTTTCGCGCAGAATTGTTTGAATCGCCAGGGCGTTGTTGCCCACAGCGTCACCGAACGCGGCCGAAGGAAGAAGCTGTACTATCCTCATTTCTGCGCCTCCTTCGCTTGCTGCAGCGCCTGGAGCTGGGCTTTGAGCGCGGCGACAGTCTGTTCAAGATCTTCAATCCGCTTGGCCTGCTCTTCGGCCTGGTGGCGCTGGTCCACGGCTGCGTTGCGAAGCTGGGACATTGCAAGGACGCAGGAACGGTGAAAATCGGTGATATCCCGGGTAATCGGCTCGATGTAAAATTTCATGAGTTTGCGCAGTACCCGCTTGACCAGCAGTTTGAGGCCGTGGTTGGGCAGCGGGCGGAAAGCTTGGATCTCCTCGCCCATCTGCAGGCAGGCAAGCTGTTCTTCAAGGACATCGCGGGAAAAGGCCTCCACCGGGATGGCGTTTTCGTTCTGCGGCAGCGGGATGTCGCTGAAACTGGTGAGCTCGCAGGTATAGCCGTTGGCGGCGATCTCCCGATCCCACTGGGCCAAGAGTGCCTGGCTGTCAATTTTGGCTTGGACGCGCATCGGTGAACCTCCAATCGATTGTTTCGGATTCGGCGGCGGGGTATACTACAGGGAGTAAACCGCTTGAATTTACCAGGGGTATAACCCGCTTGTCTCAGTATATTCTTTCTGGAAATGCTTGTCAAATCCGCGCCGCCGGTTTGGCCGGAAACAAGGCAGAAACCCCTGCGCGGAGAAATTCCTAAATTTTCCGCGTGCAGGGGCCTTTGTTTTGATAAGGGTGGCAATTGACGAACGATATACCCCGTGTTATACTGAAAATATTCTCTCTATTATTAGGGTGTATCTGAAACTATTATTAGGGTGTATCTGAAAAATCCCCGGCGTCGTCTAATCCTGTGAGGGGGCAGTGCCTGCTGCGTTGCCCAACCTGGGAATACTGCAGTATTCCTGCGGCTCCGCGCTCTGCATCCGCTGCCTTTTCGCAAATTTTCCGGCACGTTTGATGTATCAGATACGCCTTAGGAGTGTGCGGTTTCTTACCCCCGGCAAATGCGCAGGGGCAGCCGCCAGCCCGAATGGGAGCAAGATTGCCCCTACCCCCGCGAAAGAGGTTCGTGTATATGAAATTGATTATCCAGATTCCCTGCTATAATGAGGAAAAAACGCTCCATGTGGCGCTGGAACACCTGCCCAGGCAGATTGACGGCATTGATGAGATTGAAACCCTGATCATCAACGACGGCAGCAGCGACGGCACCGTGGCGGAGGCGCGGCGCCTTGGGGTGAACCACATTGTCAGTTTCAAGCGCAACAAGGGGCTGGCACGCGGCTTTATGGCCGGGCTGGACGCCTGCCTGCATCTTGGGGCGGACATCATCGTCAACACCGACGCGGACGACCAGTATTACGGCCCGGACATCGCCAAGCTTGTCCGCCCGATCCTTGAAGGGAAAACCGACATTGTGATTGGCGAGCGTCCGATTGATGCGACGGAACATTTCAGCTGGAAGAAAAAGAAATTCCAGCATTTTGGCAGCTGGGTGGTGCGCCAGGCATCCAACAGTGATATCCCCGACGCACCGAGCGGGTTCCGCGCCTACAGCCGGGAAGCGGCGCTGCGCCTGAATGTAACCAATGAGTATACCTATACGCTGGAAACGATTATCCAGGCGGGGCAAAACAAGATCGCCATGACAAGCGTGCCGATCCGCACCAACCCCGAACTGCGGAAGAGCCGGCTCTTCAAAAGCATGTGGGCGTACATGAAACGCAGCGCAACGGTGATTATCCGCAGCTTCATGATGTACAAGCCCCTGCGTTTCTTCTGCACCATCGGCGCGATCTTCTTCCTGATCGGGGTGCTGATTGGGCTGCGGTTTGTGGTATTCTATCTCGGCGGGGACGGCAGCGGGCGGATTCAGAGCCTGCTGTTGGCCGTGGCGCTGATGATTATCGGGGCTCAGACGATTTTTATGGGCCTGCAGGCGGATATGATTGCCCAAAACCGGAAACTGCTGGAAGATATCCAGTACCGTGTGCGCAAGGCGGACTGCGAGCGGCCGGATGCGCCGGACCTGCTGCGGGACACGGACAGCAAAGGCGCGGCGGCCGGCCGGGCGGAAGATGAGCAAAGGGAGAAAGCGTTGGTATGAAGATTACGGTTGCAGGAACCGGCTATGTCGGTTTGTCGATTGCGGTGCTGCTTGCGCAGCACCATACGGTGACGGCGCTCGATATTGTGCCGGAAAAGGTGGCGTGCATCAACGAGAAAAAGTCTCCGATCGTGGATGCGGAGATGGAAGATTATCTTGCAAACAAGCCGCTGCAGCTGCATGCCACGACGGATCAGAAGGCGGCTTATACCGGCGCGGACATCATTGTGATTTCAACGCCGACCAACTATGACCCGAAATTGAACTACTTCGATACTTCAAGCGTGGAAGCGGCGCTGGGCATGGCGCTGCAGTATGCGCCGGACGCGACCATCGTGATCAAATCGACGGTACCGGTTGGCTATACCCGGTCGCTGCAGGAGCGTGCGGGGCACAGGAACATCCTGTTCAGCCCGGAATTTTTGCGTGAGGGGCATGCATTGTATGACAACCTGCATCCGAGCCGCATTGTTGTCGGCTGTGATGGCAGCGACCCTGAAATGCTGCGCCGGGCCCGGGAATTCGCCGGCCTGCTGGCCGAAGGCGCGCTGGACGAGAACGTGCCGACCCTTTTCCCCGGCCTGACCGAGGCGGAGGCGATCAAGCTGTTTGCCAACACCTACCTGGCGCTGCGGGTCAGCTATTTCAACGAGCTGGATACCTATGCCGAGATGCACGGCCTGCGCACCCGCGATATTATTGAGGGTGTCTGCCTGGACCCGCGCATCGGCAACTTTTACAACAACCCGAGCTTTGGTTACGGCGGATACTGCCTGCCCAAAGATACCAAGCAGCTGCTGGCCAACTATGCCGATGTGCCGGAAACGCTGATCCGCGCCGTGGTGGAGTCCAACCGAACCCGCAAGGATTATATTGCCGAGCGCATCCTGGCGGCCAACCCGCAGCGGGTTGGCATTTACCGGCTGACCATGAAAGCAAATTCGGACAATTTCCGTCAGTCGAGCATCCAGGGGATCATGAAGCGGATCAAGGCGAAGGGGGTCGAGGTGCTCGTATATGAGCCGACTCTCGAAGAGGAAACCTTCTTCCATTCGCCGGTCACCCATGACCTTGGGTATTTCAAGGAAGCCTGTGATGTGATTGTGGCCAACCGGTTCAGTGCGGAACTGTCTGATGTGCAGCACAAGGTCTATACCCGCGATCTCTATGCCCGCGATTGAGGTTGCTTCCCGTAGCCGGGCTGTGCCCGGCTGCCCCCAAGGCTGCGGGCTGTGTCTGGAAGGAAAGGAGATCCTATGGCCATCCTGTGGGCGGCGGTCGCGCTGGCAACGGTCTGCAACGGAATCTGGTTCGCCGCATCTGCATCGGAAAACCGGCGCCTGACATGGCGGCCGGTTTTCCTGGCGGTGGTGTGCAGCTATCTCTGGATGGGGGCCAATGCGACGATACTGGCTTGCCTGGGGGTATACAGCCTGCCTGCACTGACCATTCTTCTGGCGGGGGAGCTGGCGCTCTGCCTGCCGTTTCATCATCGTCATACCGGCGTCGGGGCCAAGCTCCGTGCGCTGCTTTCGGTACCGCTTCCCGTCGGGCTGCTTGTCCTGCTCGGCGTGGCAGCGGTATTGTATTTTTGCTTCCCGACGACCTATTTGTCCGGTGGGCGGGACCCGGGGCTTTACCTGATCAATGCCATCCATATTGCTGAAACCGGCTCCTTCCAGTATGCATCCGACCCGTATATGGTGCAGCACTATGCCGCGCTGTCCGGCGTTGCGAGGCTGGATTACCCGGCCCTTTACTCTGCGTATGAATACGGGCTGACAAACGATGTCGGCCAGGTGGTGCCGCAGTTCCTGCCGGTACTGCCCGCCATGCTCGCCGTGGGGTATGACCTGGGCGGGATCGGCGCGGCGGTGCGGGTGAACGGCGTCACCGGGCTGCTTTGCCTGGCGGCGGCCTATGCGCTGGTGAAACCGCTCTATGGCGGCAAGGCGGCCACCCTGTTCACCGCGTTTTTGCTGGTGAACCCGGCCCAGCTCTGGGGGGCGCGGATCACCCAGACCGAGTTGCTTTGCCAGCTGCTTTTGTTTGCGGCGCTCCGGGTACTTTGGGAAGGCTGGCGGGCAAAACGGCCGGCTGACGCCTGGCTGGCGGGCGTTTTACTTGGCTACGGCACCTTTGTGCGGATCGACACCTACCTGTTGGGGGCGGGCTTTTTGGTGTTTGTGCTGTACGAACTGGCCTGCCGGCGCCCGCATGCCGGGTATCTGGCGCGGACGGCAGCGGTCTACGCAGCGTTCACGGCAGGGTCGCTGGCATATGGGTGGGTGTTCTCCTATCCATATTTCTTTGAACACTGGCAGGCCGGCGTACTGGCGCAGGTGGTGGTCTGCAATCTGGTTTTGCTGGCGCTCTGCCTGGCGGTGTGGGCGGTGCAGCGGGCGTTTCCCCGCGCCGTGCTGCCGAACGTCTACCAGAACATT
This sequence comes from uncultured Oscillospiraceae bacterium, assembly GCA_900548355.1. Classification (GTDB taxonomy): domain Bacteria; phylum Bacillota; class Clostridia; order Oscillospirales; family Ruminococcaceae; genus Gemmiger; species Gemmiger avicola. Next base: position 64,774 of record URKR01000011.1, on the reverse strand, counting down.
GCCGACAGCCCGCGCGGGATGCGTGTGTTTTGCGCGGCGCTCTGCGTGCTGTTCGTGTTTGCATACGGGGTCCGGCCGTTGCTGAACCCGGAGGATTTTAACCACCGCGCAGCGTTTGAATTCTGTATGTATACCTCCCTGCTTGCGATCCCGCTTGCGCTGTACGGGCTCTACCGGACCTTTGTGCGGCAGGGCGCAGCGCGGGAGGCATGGCTGCCGTTTTTCTTTATCGGCGGGTCGAATCTGTTTGTCTATTTGTGGCGGCCGAGCATCTCGGCCGACCATGTCTGGGCGTCCCGGCGGTGGGTGACCGCGGCCATTCCGTTCATACTTGCGCTGGCAGCCCATGGAATTGCCGAACTGCCCCGGCTGCTGCGGCGCGTGGGCTGCAAAATGGGCGGCACCTGCCGCTGGACGCAGCGGGCCTGCGCCGGCATTGTCGCAGCGTATATGCTTTTTCAGTGCCGCGGGTTCCTGCTGACCCCGATGTGGGCCGGTATAGAGGACACCTACGCGGCAGTGGCCCAAACGCTGGACGACGATACGCTGTACCTGACCACCAACACCGAGACGGCTTCGGTTTTTAAGGTGGTGTACCACAAAAATGTCCGCATGCTGGAGGATGACCCGGCGGCGCTTGTGCGCTATCTGCAGGAAAACGGGTCGCTCCACTATCTTGGCAGCGAGCGCGACCTCAAACTGCTGGAGCTGGACGCGACCCTGCTGGCGGAGGGGGAGGTGGGCGGCAGGATGCTGCGCGAAACCTACGGCGAGGTGCCGGATTCCGCTGAAGACAGGGTTTATACTTGCAACCAGTACGAGGTGACGCTCCGCTCGCTGGAGGAGCCGCAGCCGATCGAGCTGACCAGATTTTTTACGACGCCGGAGATTTCAACCTACCAGGAAGGGCGCGGCATTGTAGGTACGGGCGCTGAAGGGCATCTGCTCTATGGCCCGTACTGTACCTTGCTGCCGGGGGAATATGAAGTCTGCTTTGCGCTGGAAACAGCGCCGGATGCGCAGCTGACACTGGAAGCGGTGGCCGGCAACCAGCAGACCCTTGCCGCTGAGACCGCCGCCGGCCCGACCGAGATGCGGCTGCGGTTTACAGTGGAGGATACCTTGCCGGAGGTGGAATTCCGGCTGCATGTAGACACCCCGGCGCAGGTGACCTGCACGGGGGTGTGGGTGGAGAAAACGGTGTAAGGAAACAAGGACGCGCCTGTGGCGACCGAGAAGAGAGGGGAGATTTGGATGGAAAAGAAGAAATTGCTGGTGACGGCTTCCACTTTCCCGCGGTGGGAAGGGGACACGGAACCGCGTTTTGTCTATGATTTATCGCGCGCCATGCTCAATCAGTTTGATATTACGGTGTTGGTGCCGGCGGCGCCCGGCGCACAGGATCATGAGGAAATGGGCGGGCTGCATGTGGAGCGGTACCACTATTTCCCTGTCCATCGGTGGGAAACGCTGTGTTACCCGGGGGCGATTGTGCCGCGCATCAAAGAAAAGAAGTTGCGTGCGCTGTTGGTTCCGTTTCTGTTTGCGGCGTTGTGGTGGAATATTTTCAAGCGGCGCAAACAGTTTGATGTGGTGCACGCACACTGGTTGATTCCGCAAGGGATTGTGCAAAGCTTTTTCAAGATGCCGTACCTTGTGACCGGGCACGGCGGCGATGTGACCAGCCTGAACCAAGGGGTGCTCAAGGTGCTCAAACGCCGGTGCCTGCAGCGGGCGGGGGCGGTGACGACGGTGTCGCAGCCGCTTAAAGACATTTTGAATGAGATCTGTTCGGACAAACAGATTGAAATTATGCCGATGGGGTGTGATACAAAAGAATTTTCGCCGGAGTACCGCAAAGAAAATTACTTTGGGCAAAATGGAAAACCAGTGGTTTTGTTTGTGGGGCGCTTGGCGGAGGTGAAGGGTGTTACCTATCTGATCGAGGCAATGAAGCAGGTGGATGCGATGTTGGTCATTGTGGGCGACGGGCCCCTGCGCGAGCAGCTGCAAGAACAGGCAAAGCCACTGGGGGATAAAGTGCAGTTTCTGGGAGCAAAGACGCACGACCAGCTGGCGGAAATCTATGCTTCGGCTGATGTGTTTGCAGCTCCGTCGGTACGAGCCAAGGATGGCGGCGTAGAGGGGTTTGGTTTGGTTTTCCTTGAAGCAATGGCCAGCGGATTGCCCATTGTAGCAAGCCGCTCCGGCGGAATCCCGGATTTAATCCACAACGAGGAAAACGGATTGCTTGTGGAGCCGGGAAATGTGGAGGAACTGGCGGGGGCGATCAGGAAGATGATAAATATGGAAGATTTGCGAAATGTTGTTTGTGCAAATGGAATGGAAAGAATACAAAACTTTACCTATACGTCGGTAGGAAAAAAGTATATTAAGTTACTGGAGAATCTTATACGATGAACAACCCGAAAGTCAGTTTCATTATCCCGGTATATAATGTTGCAATGTATTTGGAAGCTTGCATCGAAAGTGTATTGGCGCAAAGTCTTCGTGACATTGAAATCCTGTTGATTGATGATGGCAGTACAGATGGGTCGAGTGATATCTGCGACGAATACGCGGATAAAGATGGTAGAATTCATGTGGTACACCAACACAACAACGGGGTGAGTGCGGCGCGAAATACAGGAATATCTCTGGCCAGAGGCGAGTGGATCTGCTTTGTCGATGGCGATGACATTGTTGCAAGCCAGTATGCACAGTATGTGGAAACATATAAAGGAGACAATGACATTCTGTTATTCCTTTCGGCAAAGGAAAAAGAATTGCTGGCAGTGAGAAAGCCGGCAATTTACGACTTTTCAAAGTATGAAATTCAAGGGTTTCAATGTGCGACATTAAACAAATATCAGAAAGAAAAGACAAGCAGATTGGTCTATAAGCAATTGAATCCGACAAGTGCGTGTATAAAGGCGTATAGAAGCAAATGGTTAGTAGAACACAACCTATCCTTCCCGAGAGGAGTGATAAGCGGGGAAGACACATTTTTTAATCTTCTCGCATTTGGAGAAGCAGAAAGGGTTCGGGTTGTTTATGCGCCGGTGTACTATTACAGGGATAATCAGGGGTCGGTGACCAAGAGATACAATCCGAACCTGAAAGACAATTTTCAGAGAGTGTCCAAACTTATAGAAGAGTATGTGGTCTGCCGTGAGCGTGCAGAACTTAGAGAAACACTGTCGCTGTACGAAGTTTCGACGTTTATGTTTATTGCTTTGCAGGACTTTTGCCATCCACAAAACCCCGAGGCCTTTCGAGAGCGAAAAAGACAATTTTTGGCGTTGAGAGAAAACCCTCTCTATGCAAAAGCGTTCCGAGAAGCCAAAATACAGGAGTTCTCGCGATCAAAAGCATGTGTGTGCCGGTTATGCAAGTATCATCAATTCGAACTGCTCTGCTTTTTGAATTGTCTGCGCGTAATGTGTAGTACGTGGAGAAGCAAAAAGGCGCATGAAGGAGAATCAGTATGAAAGTCGCGATTATCGTTGCGTGCGACCTGTTTACCAAGCATAGTTATGGTGGTAAGCAGTGTGCACTGGGTCATGTGAAACTTCTGGAAGAGCTGTTCGGAAAGCAACAAGTGAAAGTGTTTTCGTTTACAGCGGTTTGGCCGCAAAAATCGAATATACAGCACAGAGGAATGCAAATTTATCCGGCGCCTAAGAGCCAGATAGAAATGGCAAAATTAGCATTACAGAGACGCAAGGTGATAAGCAGGGCTGTTGAACGGCAGTTGATTAAAGAAATTGAAATGTTTTCACCCGATCTGCTTTGGATTGACAGCTCACAGTTGGGGCGGCTGTTAAAGTACAATTGGGCAATCCCAACGATTGTGTTTTATCACAATATTGAACAGCTATATGCTAAGAATAAGGTTGTACATGAGGGACCCATCTATCTACCATCGTACTGGGCGTCGAAATATAATGAAAGGCTAGCCGCAAAAAAAGCTGGGAGTTGTATCTGTCTGAATCAAAGAGATGGGAATCTTTTAGAAGAACTGTATCAGCGAAAGGCAGATATGATTTTGCCTATCTATTTGGAAGATTGCGTAAATCCATCCGTGCTTGAGAGAGAAAGGACAAACCGTGGGGGAAAAAAGCTTTTATTCGTAGGCTCTAAATTCCCGCCCAATGTGCAGGGAATACATTGGTTTATACAAAATGTAATGCCGCAATTGCCCGAGTGCGTACTTGAGATCGTTGGCAAAGGGTTTGAAGAGCTGAAAAACCAATTGACCAGAAGCAACGTTAAAGTTATTGGCGGTGTTGATTCATTGGAACCATATTATGAAAATGCCGCCGCAGTGGTAATGCCAATCTTATACGGGGACGGTATGAAAGTAAAGACGGCAGAGGCGATGATGTACGGGAAGGTGATTTTTGCGAGCGAAGAAGCGTTGGAGGGGTATCGTGTTGAGAAGCTCGAAGGCGTTTTCTGCTGTACAACGGCAGAGGAATTTATTCGAAAAATTAGAGAAAACGTACTGCTAAGAGAGTCGCCCCATTATAACAATGAAATCAGAAAATACTTTTTGGATAATTGTGAACTGGGAAGTCAAAAGAACAGGCTGGCGACACATATATGTTCCCTGATAACACAAAAATCGTTATAAATGTATGACGGAGGAATTTGGCTGATGAAAGTACTGTTTTTGACAACGAACAATTTTTTCAAAGGAAGCGACGGAGGAAACCAGTACAATTATCAGAACTTTTCTCGATTGCAAAAAATATTCGGTCAGGAAAGCGTTAAAGCAATTTGTTTTGTGAAAGAGACGGAAAAGCAAGAAATTAAAGAAAATGTACGATATTTTAGAGAAAATACGGCGCGGAAAGTCCGGCTTCTAAGTGCGCTAACACAGAGAATCTATTATGATCGGCAGACAGAAGAGCAGGTTCTTCAATATTTGCGAGCGGAAAAATTTGATTGCATTGTATTGGATAGTTTGGGCGGACGCTGGGCGAGAATTGTCAAAAAAGATAATCCCAATACAAAAATTCTAATGATTCCACACAATTGCGAAAAAATGTATTATCGGGCAAGGATGGAAAAAGAAGGTCTGCATTTACTCCCGCTGTATTTAGGGGTTGTAAAGAGTGAGCGGGATGTAGTATGTTATGCTGATTGGATGTCCGTCATTAACGAGCGGGACCAGAAACAGTTCGAGCATGAATATGGACGCAAAGCGGATCTGATTTTGCCGGTATCTTTTGCGGATACTTTTGAAAAAAGCAAAATACACACAGGGGCCACCAAAAGGGAACTGCTTTTTATTGGATCTTTATTTGCCCCAAATCTGGATGGGATTCGTTGGTTTGTGCGGAATGTGATGCCAAAACTCCCCGAGTATAAGTTAACTATTGTAGGAAAGGGTTTTGAGAAAGAAAGGGACGCTTTAGAATCGGACAATGTCCAAGTGGTTGGAACAGTTTCGGATCTTTCAGAATATTATTACCGCTATCCCGCGATTGTGGCGCCGATTCGGTATGGAAGTGGCATGAAGGTTAAGACATGTGAGGCTCTCATGTACGGAAAGACGTTATTTGCGAGCGATGAATCACTTGAAGGGTACGAAGTAGAAGGTGTAAAAGGCATATACAGATGCAATACACCTGACGAGTATGTAACAGAGATTCAACATTTTTATGAACAAGAAAACGTGCCGTTTTTTCAGCCTGATGTTAGGGCACTTTTTATGAAAAAATACGCAAATGAAGTGGTGCAACAGAAACTACAGAAAAGTTTGAAGGAAAGGGTTTTCCATGACTATGAGTGACCAGATGAACATGTTAGTCAGTATTATTGTTCCTGTCTATAACGTTGAAAACTTTTTGGAGCAATGTTTGAAAAGTATTGAAAACCAGTCGTATACAAATTGGGAAGCGTGGCTGGTGGATGATGGATCGACAGACACGTCGGGGAAAATATGTGATGATTATGCAGAAAAAAATTCTAAATTTCATGTCATTCATAAAGAAAATGGAGGACAATCCAGCGCGCGAAATGTGGCATTGGACCATATAACAGGGGATTTGGTGACTTTTTTAGACAGCGATGACTATTTTGCTGCGGATGTGTTGGAAAAGATGATCCAGACAAAAGTAGAGACGAAAAGCACAATCGTTTGTACAGGTATCAACATTTTCAAAAACGGGCAAGTTGTCCAAACGAGCTATCCGAATTCGTTTGATGTATCTGGCCAAGAGGCCTTTCGGCGTATGCTGATTTGTGATGGGTTGGACAGCAATGTGTGGGCCAAGCTGTATGAAACTGCGTTGTGGAAAAACATGCGGTTTCCGGAAGGTTGTCAGTTTGAAGATGTCCCGGTGACATACAAGATCTTGCTGGCGAGCGAAAAAGTGGTGCATTGCGGAGAAGTAGGATATTGGTATCGCAGAGATAATTTGACCAGTACAACCCAACAGTTTAGTAAGAAAAGAATGTGTTACACATCCTTCACAAAAGATGTTTTGCTGTTTGCCCAGAAGGAATATCCACAATATCTGGAGGAAGCAGAGCATTTTTACAGAAAATCTCTGGTTGTCAATCTGACGGCTTTGGAAAAACATAAAAAACGGAAAGAAAAAGATTACGATATAAAGGTATATAGAAGAAGCGTCAGGAAAGAGGCGTGGAAAAATGCGGCAGCGATTATTCACTCAGGATTTTTCAGTAGCCGAGAAAAAATGGATTTTGTGCTTTGCTTGGTGATGCTGTATCGTCCGCTATGGCAAGTTGTACATACAATCAGGGGAATAAAATAGGGAAGGAGCAGATATGAAGCATTCGGAGAAAAAGCAGGAACCATCTCTAACAAAAAATTTTATTGTATACTTTGTACGCACGGTTGTTTCTGTTTTGGTGCCAATTATTACGTTTCCCTATGCAAGCCGAATATTGGGACCATCGGGTATTGGACGCGTTCAATATGCGCAAACATGGGTGACCTATTTCCAGCTTTTCGCCTGTCTTGGAATAAATTCTTATGCAATCCGGGAAGGAACACGCTGTAGAGACGATAAGGAAAAATTGGGGAAGCTATGTACCGAAATATTTAGAATTAATTGCATGACGACAGTGCTTGCTTATGCGGCCTTTTTTATCTTTTGGCACAGCTTTGGACCGATTAAAGATTATAAGGGGCTCTTGTTACTGTTTAGCCTTTCCATTGCGGCCAATGCTTTGAGCATAGAATGGGTATATTCAATTTTTGAGGATTACACATACATTTCTATCCGTTCGGTTCTATTCCAGATCCTTTCATTACTTGCACTTTTTCTGCTTGTGAATGACCAGCAAGACTATTACATGTACGCAATTGTATTGATGTTGCCCGCAATTGGTACCGCGATGACGAATATTGTCCATGCGAGGAAGCTGATCTCGTGGGGAGGAAAGCGTGAATATCATTATTTATACCATCTAAAGCCTATCATCTTGATTTTCGGCATTACGATAGCTTCAAATCTATATAACAGCCTGGATACAACTATGCTGGGACTTCAGATGGGAGATACGGCAGTTGGTTATTACACGAGTGCGGTTAAACTGGCAAGAAATGTTCTGGTGATTGTAACCTCTATGTGTACTGTGCTTTCACCACGTGCGTTTTATTACGCGGGGCTTGATGATAAAAGCAAGTTCCTTGAATTAACCAAAAAGGCGACGAATGTAATTTTGGGATTTGCTATTCCATGTGGAATCGGGTTGATTGTACTGGCGCCGCAACTGATTTCCTTGTTCAGTGGACCAGAATTTGGAGCCGCTGTACAACCTATGCGGGTTCTATCCATCAACCTTATTTTTTCGGCCGTTAATGGTCTGCTGGGATGGCAAGTTCTAGTTACGCTGAACAAAGAAAAATGGACGTTTGCCGCAATGATTGTGGGTTGCGTGATTGATTTTGTGCTGAACAGCCTTTTTATCCCGTTGTATGGGGTGACGGGCGCGGCAGCTGCTACACTGCTGACAGAGATGAGTGTATTTGTTGCGTATATGCTTCTGGCAAAAAGGTTGATGGCGATTGGGCAATGCTTTGTAGAGGTGTGGCAGTATTTAGTTGGTGTGGTGGCATTTTTTCCAATTGCATTTTATGTCAACTGCGTAGTAGGAAAAAACGAGGTTGTGACCGTTGCCGTAACGGTGGTTCTGTGTGCGGCTGAATATGCGATTGTGCTGATAACTTTACACAACCCGCTGGTAGAGAGGGTTAAAGAGAAAGTGGCCGGAATAGTGTCCCATAGAGGCGGGTGATGGCTTTTATGCGAGATACATGACGGTGATACAGGGCTTTGACCAGAGGGAAATCGTTTGTAAAGGAAAAGGTAGAAAAAACGGCTTACTTATAAGGGAACGATTCACGGTTTATATGGAGGGGTTGAGAAAGAGTATGGCGGTGTGGAAATCCTCCAAAAATGTACTAATAACTTGTGTGCTTGGTGTATTTGTCCTGGTATTGGGGGCTATAGGGATTGGAGAACGTTTCTTCCCCACAATCGTACCTGATGAGGTAGGATATTGGACGTTTGCTGCGTTTCTTCATGGGGACGATTGGTCAAGCGTGATGCAAAACTCCCCAACCTATGGCATAGGGTACGGTATCTTGTTGGCACCGATATACCTGATTGAAAACCCGTTGCTGCGATACCGTGTGGCACTCATTTTGAACGTGCTGATGCTGTTGGGCGTATATCTCCTTGCGCTGCGAGTATCGCAAAAGCTGTTTGGATCGATAGCTTTCCCGATTCGCGCGCTGGCGTGCTTTCTGGTTGCAATTTATCCGTATAATGTATTCTATACAAAATATACGATGACAGAAGTAGTACTGACCTTTTTTTATTGGGTCCTTCTTTATCGGTTTGTTTTGTACTTGCAAAAGAACACATACCTGAATGCGATCTGTTTATCGGTAAGTGCGGCATACCTTTATATGTTACATATGAGGTCTTTAGGCGTGCTGCTTGCAATGGCAGTAATTCTGCTTTGGAATGCAGTGCGCAATCGGGGAAACAACTGGGGGCAGACCGTAGTTTTATTTGTCACGATGGCAGGTCTGCTTTTTGGAATCAGCTTACTAAGGGATGTGTACGTTCAGACAGAGTATGTTTATGAATCAGCGGAAACAATAATCAATGAAGCTTCTACAGGAATAGAGGCACTGGAAAACGTAAAAGAAGATGTAAATGGTTTTGGATCGCAACTTTCGAAAATGCAGAAGCTGTTTTCCCTGCAGGGAATGCTTCATTTTTTAACGGGGATGGGAGGAAGGTTCTTCTATTTGGGAGTTGCGACGTTTTCCTTGTTTTATGCTGCACTTGCATTTGTTTTAGCCAGTGTGAAGAACTTTTTCGAATTGCCCAAGGAAGAAAGAAAGGGTCTGTTGGCGCATAATATTATGACGCTGGTGTTTTTGTCACTTTCCGTACTGTTTTCATTGGGAATCAGTACAATATCTATGATTGAACCAGCAAGAATGGATACCGTAATGTATGGAAGATACACGGATTCATATATAGGGCCGCTCCTGCTGATAGGAATCTTGTATTTCTGCCGCTTGGCAGGAAAGAAAAAGGCAAACCTGGTGGCAGTTGCGTGTATAATCCAGGTGTGCTTTTCCGTAGTTATATATTTTTATATTAGAGATAATAATATTACACAAATGAGCCCCAACAGCATTATTGGCATGTATGGGCTTCCCACAATTACGGGAATCTCTGATGCGGTTTTTTACACATTTATTGCAGTTGCATGGGGAATAGCGGGAACATGTATCTTGGCGTTGTGCGCGGGTAAAGAGAAAAAAAGTCAAACCGCCTTTTTGATCGTCATGTCTATTATGTTTTCATATGTAGGATATCATGCATTTGCAAAAGGGGCTGTAAGTGTTCCGGAAGAAAAAGCAATGATGCAAGACGTCGAAAATGTTACAGACGTTCTTAAGCAGACAGAGACAGCCGGTATCTGGTTTTTGTTTGATGAAACACTACAAGAAATGCGTGAGTCTAATGCAAGGTACACAATGTACGAATTACAGTTTGCATTTGCAAAAGAAAAGTATCATACAGTTACGCTGGAGAAACTTGAACAAATACCAGCCACAGATATTGTTATTGCACAAAATGGCTGGCAAATAGCTAAGAAATTGGAAAAATTGGGTTTTTATGAATATGAGAGCAATGGAACGTTCGTGACATATTTACATTATACGAATCCGTCATTTGGTACGCAGCAATCGAATACGGTGGACTTGGAGGACATGCTTATACAAAACAGAACCAGCCGATTGGAAAAGGATGGCACGGAAACATATATCCTGGCAGGATCCAATGAGGGCGAATACTGTATAAGTGGCCCCTACATTACGCTTGAACCTGGAACTTACCAGCTCTATCTGACGTTGGAATGCATAAAAGATGGCGGCGATATGGCAGAAGTAGAAGATGACGGCCGGTTAGGATACTGTGACGTTAGCGCGGCAAATGGAGAAATGATTCTGGCTACAGAAACATTGACAGAACAGAACTTTGCACAGAATGCGAACGCGCAAACGGTTACGCTTGAGTTCAGCAGTTCGGCTTTTGCTTCTTTGACTGGCGTTGAATTCCGGCTTTTTGTCGAGCCGGGTGTGCAGTTCCGGGTGACGGATATTTCGTATCAGTGCGTGAGCTTGGAGCGGCAGGCAATGTTGCCGGAGTCGGAAGATTATCAGCTGCTGCGCGGCGTGTTGGATCGGGACACGGATGTGTTGCCGGTGCGGATTATAGCGGAGGATGGCCTGGAACCGCTGCTGTCCTGCAGCCAATTGCAGGAGGCGCTGGCGGATACGGGACGAGAAGTTTCGATTGTGAAACGCAGCGAGCTCGGCCGGGATCCGGCGGTGCTGCTGGCACCGGCTGAAGATACCGACCTCCTGTTTGATCTGCTGCCTGATTTCACGGTGCTGGTTCGGATGGAAGAGTATGCCCTGCTGGTGCCGAGCGGCTACAGCGTGGAGACGGCGTTCCGCGATGTGGGCGGCCGACCGATGAGCGAAGGAAATGCGCTCAACCTGCGCTATTTCCTGGGTGCCGGGGAGGCAAGCTACGGCAATTTGGCCGTCAACATCCCGGCGGGGGACTATGAGCTGCGCTATCGGCTGTCGCTTAATGGGACGCCGCTGTGGAGCGAGCTGGGAACCCTGACGTTGTCGGGCGGAAACCTTTCCGAGCAGGAAAGCCTGACAGCGGAGCTTTTCGATGACGGGTATGGTACCTATGAAAACAGCCGGATGCTTTCCCTGGAGGAAAGCGGTCAGCTGCGTGTGGGGGTGTCGGTCCACAGCGGGGTTAGCGTGGTGGGACTGGAAGCCTACCTGATCCGCCAGTAACCATCGCGCCGCAATCTTCATAACAAGAAAAGGCGGTATGCGTTCCGCGGAGAGGGAGCATACCGCCTTTTCTTATGAGGGCCCCAAAGGGCAACGGTAGCTGGTCTTATTGATTCCCGATGAAGTTTTCCACTGCACTGGCGATCACGGTGTCAAACGCCTCGCAATCGTACGGGTATAGCCGCCCGTAATCGGCGAAATATAACAACATTGACCAATAGACCTCGTATCCGCCCAAGGAGTACTCTTCTTTTGTTGGAAAATAGGAGCCGCATCTGTTTGTATATCCATTGAAATAGAAGAAGGGGTTCTGCAGAAGGCGCTCTGTTTCAAGTGCAAACTCTGTCATAGTTTCATTTGGTATACCGCACAAACACCAGCTGCCGATACCAAAATACTGTATTTCCAAGGATTCCTCTTGAAAGGAAATGCCGCTGTTGTGAAAAGCTTCAACCTGCTCAAGCCATTTCTGCCCGTTTATGCCACAGTATTTTAGCGCTTCATCCGCTATAGCATGCGCTTCGGTCAGGCTTGGGACTTTTGACCGAAGCAGTACAAATTTTGAATATGCATACACAGTTGCGTTGGGTTTCATGCTTATTGCATTCAATATGGGGGGCGATCTTTTTACTTACTTCCTGCGCCATTTTTTCCAATGCATCATCGCAGTTTATATATGCCTTGCCCTGCCCGTCAATGGGGGTGAAGCTGGCTTGATAATACTTGGGGGCGATGTTTCCAGCCGATCCCTGCACAACCATGATGGGGCAAAGATACTTTTCGCGTAAAACTTTTCGAACAGCACCAAAATAGTCTGCAGAGATCAGATAATTGCCTTTTTTCAAGACATTACAGTGTGCGGTAAGGCGCAAGATAATCAATTTTACATCTTTCGTATTGCGGGAGCTGACTTTCAGGACCCCAACCCTGCGGTCAACTATTTCGGAAAATTCTCGACGGTTATTGCCAATATCCGCTTCAACACAATCCCATCCAACCGATACTTCTGCCATTGATGCTTTTGCCTTTTTGGCAGCCAGGCAGATCTTTTGGCAAAGTGCATCATAATATTCTTTTTCTGCGGTCACATGAACAGCTGCATGCGTGTGGGAAAATGACAACATGACCTTTTCTCTGGATACGCCTATCATGGTGCCAATCCGGTCCCGAAGCAGATTGGCTTCACTTTTATTGAAGCCGATATTATCAATGGTCACCAAGCAGCAGGTTTCATTATTTTCCCAAACAGAGACTTGCGCGAGCAAACTGTCACGTACGCCTCTGGAAACGTTGTCCGCGCGGTTGAATCCAACCATAATCACTGGCGTTTTGGGTGTGATATCGGTTTCGGAAAAACCAAGTTTCATCTTTTATTCTCCCTATATGTCATGTCGATTGTATGCGGTTGGCCATTCGATACAGAAATTTTCTCTGTCTGTGTTTCGGTGCGCTCTTTCATCAGGCCGGACGGGGACAGCGGTGCCGTTTCGATAAACTGGTTTTGCGCCGTGGTTCCCTTTGCCGCTGCTTGTATTGAGTAAGGCCGTGGCAGAGGTAAAACCAATGTACCGTATATGTATGGCAAGGTCAACCGATTTTTTGCGGGATTGCGAAATCAATAGGCTGCGGAACGCAGAGAACCGGCTGGTGAGCGCGATGCTTAAGGCTGTTGGAAGGGCTGCGATGGAACGGGAAAAGATGTGCGCCCGCCTTGTATGGCGGGCATTGCTTTTTGATGGGAAAACCGGTATAATAAGATATACATGTGTACAATTATCTGCCCGCTGAGGGCGGGAAAGGAAAGAGGGCGACGGTGATGCGTGATCTTTTGGTGGGATCGACAGGCTTTGTCGGGGGGAACCTTATGGCGGCGCATCCCTTTGCGGCGGCCTGCCATTCCACCGACATCGCGGCGCAGTTTGGCAGCGAACCGGACTTGTGCGTCTATGCCGGGGTACCGGCGGCGATGTTTTTGGCCAATGCCGACCCGGAAGCCGACCTTGCCGTTATGCGCGGCGCGCGGGAAAACCTGCGCCGCATTGCGCCGAAAGCCGTTGCGCTGATTTCTTCGATTGCGGTTTATGCCGACAGCCGCGGCAAGACCGAGGAGGATGACCCCGAGGGGCCGGGCCTTTCCGCCTATGGCCGCAACCGGCTGCAGCTTGAGCGCTGGGTGCGGGAAGATTTTCCGGATGCGCTGATTGTGCGGCTGCCGGCGCTGTATGGCCGCGGGCTGCGCAAAAACTTCCTGTATGACCTGCATACGATTGCCCCGTCCATGCTCAAACCCGATAAATACCAGGAGCTGGAGGCCAAGAGCCCGCTTGTGCGGGAGGGCTACACCCTGGCTGACAACGGCTTTTACAAGCAGAACGGCCGGGTGGATGCGGCTGCGCTGCGCGGCTTTTTTGCAGGCAACGATTGGAACGCGCTCGCCTTTACCGATTCTCGCAGCCGCTACCAGTTTTACCCGCTGGCCCGGCTTTGGACGGACCTTACCCGCGCACGGGCGGCCGGGCTGAAGCTGCTGAACCTGGCGCCCGAACCGGTTGCGGCGGCCAAGGTATATACCGCCGTGACCGGCCGGGACGACTGGAAAAACATACTGCCTGCCCCGCCGTTTGACTATGATCTGCGCAGCCGGCACGCTGAGCTGCTGGGCGGGCAGGGGGGCTACCTTTGCACGGCCGGGCAGGAACTTGACGAGATTGTGCGGTTCATGCATGCCTGGCGGGACTGACAGGCCGACATAAGGAGGCTGACGATGCCGTTTTTGCTTTCGGCCAGCAACATTGGCTGGCCCAAGGAATACGACGAGGCTGTCTATGCTGCGCTGCAGGCGGCCGGTTTTGCCGGGGTAGAGATTGCGCCGACCCGCATCTTTCCGGCGCCGCCGTATGACAACCTCAGTGCGGCCGTGCTGTTTGGCGGCTACCTGCACCAAAAATACGGCCTGGCGGTGCCGAGCATGCAGAGCATCTGGTACGGCCGGACCGGCAATATCTTTGTGCCGGAGGAGGCCGAGGCGCTGCTTGCCTACACCGAGGAGGCCTTCGCCTTTGCCCATGCGCTGCACTGCCCGAGCCTTGTGTTCGGCTGCCCGAAAAACCGCCGCCGGCCCGAAGGGGCCGACCCGGCCGCAGCCGAAGCTTTTTTTGATAAAGCCGGCCGGCTTGCAATGCGGTACGGCGTGCGGCTCGCGCTGGAGGCGAACAGCCCGCGGTATACGAATTATCTGAACACGACGGCCGAGGTGTTTGCGCTGGTTAAAAAGCTTGGCAACCCCGGCCTGGCCGTCAACCTGGATCTGGGCGCCATTCTGGACAACGGCGAACGGCTGCGTGACTTTGCGGCCGACCTTTCCTGGGTCAGCCACGTGCATATCAGCGAACCGGGGCTTGCGCCGATCCAGCCCAGGCCGGAGCAGGAAGAACTGGCGATGATGCTCGGCGCGGCAGGGTACCGCGGGTTTGTCTCGATCGAGATGAGCGCCGGCGAGACCGATGCGCCTGTGCTGAGCGCGATGCAGCGGATTGCGGAGGTGTTTGCATGAGCCGAAACAACCAGAATTTTGACGTGCGGTACACGATCGCCGAATTTGCGCCCCGCCGCAGCGACTACTGCCTGCTGATTCCTGTGATCAACGAAGGCGCGCGGATTTTGACCGAGCTCGGCCGCGCCCAGAAAGCTGCGGTGGACAGGCTGGTGGATATCATCCTGTGTGACGGCGGTTCAACCGACGGCAGCATGAAACCCGAGACCCTCAAACTGTACGGCGTCAATACGCTGCTTATCAAGGAAAGCGCCGGCAAACAGGGGGCCCAGCTGCGGATGGGGCTGCACTTTGCGCTTGGCCGCGGCTACAAAGGCGTGTTGACCATCGACGGCAACAACAAGGATTCGATTGAGGATATGCCCCGTTTTATTGAAAAGCTGCGCGAGGGGTACGACTTTGTGCAGGGCAGCCGGTTTGTCAAGGGAGGCAAGGCGATCCACACCCCGCCGGCCCGCTGGCTGGCCGTGCGGATGGTGCACGCGCCGATCATCAGCGCGGCGGCCGGCCACTGGTATACCGATACGACCAACGCTTACCGCGCCTACAGCCGCGAATACCTGACCCACCCGGCGGTGCAGCCGCTGCGGCCGATCTTTATGGGGTATGAACTGCTGGCGTATCTGAGCATCCGGGCCAGCCGGTTGGGGCTGAAAACCTGCGAGGTGCCGGTGACCCGCGCCTACCCTGCAAGCGGCCGCACCCCGACCAAGATCAGCGGCATGAAAGGCAACAGCGAACTGATGCGGGTGCTGCTGGAAGCGGCGCGGGGAAAGTATGACCCGGAATAGGGCGGCGCGATATTTGAGAAACGGCTTGTTGAAGAGTTGAGAGTTTCTTCATTACAGACTCTATCTAAGGAAAGGGGCGGCGGCGTGAGCAGGGCGCAGACCTTTGACAAAATCATAGTGGGCGCGGGGTTGTACGGGCTGTATGCG
Source organism: uncultured Oscillospiraceae bacterium (assembly GCA_900548355.1). Classification (GTDB taxonomy): domain Bacteria; phylum Bacillota; class Clostridia; order Oscillospirales; family Ruminococcaceae; genus Gemmiger; species Gemmiger avicola. The sequence continues at coordinate 48,894 of URKR01000011.1, read as the reverse complement.
GCGCGGCGCTGCGGCATGGCCGGCCAGCGGGTGCTGGTGCTTGAGCGCGACCCCGGGCCCTTCATGCGGGCTACCTATATCAACCAGGCGCGGGTGCATATGGGGTACCATTACCCGCGGTCCTATTCCACGGCCATCAAGAGCGCGCATTACTTTGAACGGTTCTGCAAGGATTTTTCGTTCTGCCTGCGCACCGACTTCGACCAGGTGTATGCGACGAGCGCGCATTTTTCCTGGACCGACGCGGCGGCCTTCCGACGGTTTTGCGCGGCGGCCAAGATCCGCTGCGACGATGTGGCGCCCTCAAAATATTTCAACCCCGGCGTCTGCGACGGCGCTTTTTTAACGACCGAATACACCTACGACGCCCAGGTGCTCAAGCGCTGGTTCTTGGAAGAGCTGGCCAAGCTGCCGGGCGTGACGATCCTGTACAGCCACAAGCCTTCCCGGATTGAGAAGGCGGGCGGGGCCTGGCGGGTGACGGCCGGCGATGTGACGGCCGAGGCGCCGTTCCTGCTCAATGCGACCTATGCAGGCGTCAATGACATTCACGCGATGCTGGGGCTGCCGCCGTTTAAGATCAAATACGAAAAGTGCGAGATGATCCTGTGCGAGGTTGGCGAGAGCCTGCGCAATGTCGGTATTACGGTGATGGACGGGCCGTTTTTCAGCCTGATGCCGTTTGGGCAGACTGGGCTGCACAGCCTGACCAGCGTAACCTTTACCCCGCATGAGACAAGCTACGACGCGGTGGCTACCTTCCCCTGCCAGAAGGAGAGCGGCGGCCGCTGCGCGCCGGGCAACCTGTACAACTGCAACGACTGCCCGGCCAAGCCGGCTTCGGCCTGGCCGTATATGAGCCAGCTGGCACGCAAGTATCTGCTGCCGGAATATGAGTTCCGGTATGTCGGCAGTTTGTTCAGCATGAAGCCGATTTTGAAGGCGAGCGAAATTGATGATTCCCGCCCGACCGTGGTGCGGGTGATGTGCCAGGAGCCGACGCTGGTCAGCGTGCTTTCGGGCAAGATCAACACGGTCTATGACATTGACGAGGTACTGGAGCTATGAACGAGGCGGAGCTGAAGCAGACGCTGAGCAAGGAGAAGAATTTTGTTTCGGCGGTGGTTTACCTGCGCCCTGGCCGCGAGAACGCCGAAGGCGCGCTTGGCTTTTTCGGCAAGCTGGCCGCGGAGCTTGAGGCGCATTTTGCCCAGTATGAGATTGTCGCGGTGGACGACGCCGCCCCGGCCGGGGTGGTGGCGGCGCTGCGCAGCTGGGCCGCAGACTGCCCCAAGCCGCTGACCATCCTGCACATGGGGCTGCGCCAGGGGCTGGAAGCCGGCATGAACGCCGGGCTGGACGCTGCGATCGGCGATTATGTGTATGAATTTGATTCAACCGAAATGCCCTACGACACGGCGCTGATCTTCCGCGCGTATGAAACGGCGCAAAAAGGCAACGACATTGTATCGGTTTGCCCGACCCGCACCCGCGGTTCGAGCGTGCTGTTCTACAAAATTTTCAACGCAAACTCCCACGGGGCGGGGCGGCTGCGCACCGATGCGTTCCGGCTGGTCAGCCGCCGGGCAATCAACCGGGTGCATGCCTCCAGCCCGCACCTGCCTTACCGCAAGGCGGCTTATGCGGCAAGCGGCCTTGCGATGGCAGACCTGGAGTTTGACGGCAGGCTGACCGACCGGGCGGCCGGGCGGTTCCGGCTGGCGGTGGACAGCCTGGCGCTGTATACCGACGCCGGTTACCGGCTGAGCGCCGGCGTGGCCGTGGCGATGATGCTGGTGGCGCTGGCAGAGCTGGCATATACCCTGCTTGTGTTTGCAACCGGGCACCCGATCCAGGGCTGGACAACAACGATGTTTGTGCTGACGCTGGGGTTTGCGGGGGTGTTTGCGGTGCTGGCGATTGTGGTCAAGTACCTTTCCCTGCTTGTGGACCTGGTGTTCAAGCGCCAGAAATACCTGATTGAAGGGATTGAGAAGATCCAAAAATAAGCCGGCGTGCTGCGGGCCGTGAGGGGGGAGACAATGAAAGCGCTGCACAGCCGTCGGGCCAGGTTTTGCCTGGTGCTGGCGTTTTTGGCCGTGATGCTGGGCAACCTGGGGCGGTACCTGGTGCTGGACGGGCTGTACCTGTGGGATACGCGGCTGCGCTGGCAGGAATGCGCCTATGTGCTGCACGGGCTGGACCCGTTCGCCGTGATGCGCGGCGAGACGCCGGCGCTGCCGGCGGTGGGCGCGGTGGATGCGGCAACAGGCGGCACGGTACCCTGGGCGTATGTGCTGGGGAACCTGATGAACCCGGGTTTTTTGCCGTTTGCGGCGGTTCGGGTTTGGATTTTGGCATTGGACCTGCTGTTTGCGCTGGCGGCGGCCTGGGGGCTGCGCGGGTATCTGCTGCGCAGCGGCCATTGCGACGACCCTGCCGTGGCCGCGCTGGCCGGGGCGCTGGTGCTGGCGCCGAGCATGTGGGCCAACGCGGTGCTGTTCGGCAACCAGAGCGGTATTGTCTGCTGCTGCCTGGTGCTGGTGCTCTGCTGTTTGGACCGGCACCCGGTGCTGGCCGGCGTGCTGCTGGCCTTTGCGATGTGCAAGCCGCAGATCGCGTTTGTCTTTTTCCTGCCTTTGTTCTGCCGGCGGCGCTGGCAGCCGATTGCGGTGGCCGGGGCGCTGGTGCTGGGGGCATGGGGCGCCGCGTCGCTGGCTACCGGCACCGCCCCGCTGACCATGCTGTGGGATATGCTGAACCAGGGGCTGGGGTACACATCCTCCTACTTTGGGCTCTTCAACTTTTTGCTTGGCTTCGGCGCGCCGACCTGGCTGGTGCTGGGGCTGGATATTGTGGCCGGCATGGCGGTGTTTGCGGCGGGCGCGGCGCTGCTCCGCCGCCGCGGCCTGTGGCAGGACTGGCTGGCCTGGTTCGCGCTGGCGGCCGTTGTTTCGGTGCTGTGGTTTTACAAGCAGAACCATGATTACATCATCCTGCTGCTGCCGGCGGTGGCCATCTTCTGCCGCCGGGCGCTGCGGCCGGTGGACCTGGCCGCGATGACGATCTGCCTGATTAATGTGATTTCCTATGGGCTGCCGTGGCTGTTCGTGCTGCTGGGCGGACGGCGCGGGGCGGCGATGCCCTGGGGCCGGCTGGTTGAGGCGATTGCGCTGGTGGCCGCGCTGCACCGCGTGATGGCCGCGCTGTGTGAGGAGGACGGCTTGCCGGCAAAGCCTGTGCCGCAGGGCCGCCGCCTGATGGAGCGGTGAAACGCCGTGCGGCCCCTGCGCCCAAACAAGAAGCCCTTACCAACCAAGAAAGGATTCCCGCCATGACCCTGCCGCACAAGAAACTGAGCCTGCCGCGCCGGACATTTTGGGCTGCTGTGGCGGTGCTGACCGCGCTGCGCCTGTTTGTGACAGGGTTCCAACAGGCGTATACCTGGGTGGGGGGCGCCCCGCTGGATGATGAGCTGATGTTCCGCGCCGCGAATGCGATCAGCGCGGGGCAGTGGCTGGGGGAATATGATTACCTGACGCTGTCCAAATCGATGTTCTTTCCGGTTTGGCTTGCGTTGCTGCATGCGCTGCGCATCCCGTATTTGCTGGGGGGCGTGGCGCTTTGGTGTGCCGCGGCGCTGGCTGCGGCGTTTGCGCTGCGGCCGCTGTGGGAAAAGCGCGGCGAAGATGCGGCCCGGCTCTGCACGCTGGGGCTGTATGCGGCGCTGTGCTTTTTGCCGTCTTCCTGGGCGGCATATACGCTGCGGGTGTACAGGGACAATATCTTCCCGGCGCTTTGCCTGCTCTGCTTTGCCGGGTTTGCCGGGGCGCTGCTGCGTGCCGGGTGGGACCCCGCGCGCAAGCCGAAGCTGGCCGGCTGGGCCGTGCTGGCCGGCGCGGGGCTGGCGGCCGGCTACCTGAGCCGGGAGGACGCCGGCCTGTTCCTGCTGCCGTTTGCGCTGGGGGCGAGCGCCGTGCTGGCTGTGCGGCTTGCGCGCCGGCGGCGCTGGGGGACGCTGGCCGGGCAGGCTGTGCCTTACCTGATGCTGGCGGTGGGAATCCATGTTTTTTGCCTGCTCAACTATACCCACTACGGGGTGTATACGCTGTCGGATTTTTCTTCCGGTGCATTTGCCGACGCGATGGGCGCGATGAGCCGGGTGGCGACCGACAGCGACGAGGGGATGCTGAGCGTGCCGGCCGATGCGCGCCAAAAGCTGTATGACGCGGTGCCAGCGCTGCAGCCGCTGGCCTACTGGCTGGAGGAAGACCCCCAGATGATCAACGATTTCCGAGACCCTGAGCTGGAGGACTACCGCGCCGGAAGCTTTTACTGGGCAATCCGCCGTGCGGCCCAATTTGAAGGGATTTATGATTCGGCCGCCGGGGCCGAGGCCTACTGGGCCGAGGTGGCCAGCGCGGTCAACGCGGCCTGTGACGACGGTACGCTGCCGACCAGGCCCGGGGATTCCGGGGCGCGCAGCGGCACTACCCAGCCGATCCGCGCGCGGTATGTGCTGCCGACGCTGCGGGAAGCCCTGCGCAGCCTTGGCTGGGTGCTGACCTTCCAGGACTGCGCGCCGTATGAGAGCCTGCGCTCGATCGGCACCGAGGAGGACTTCGCAGCCTGGTCGGGGTATCTGCACTGCGGGTTCAACGGTGCGGCCGAGGCCGGGCGGGATACCCCCTATTACAGCCCGCAGCAAAAGCTTGTGTTCGGCGTGCTGGGCGCGGTGCGGTGGGTCTGGGCGTTTGCGCTGCCCGTCGCCTTTGTGCTGGCCGCCGTGCGGATGCTGCGGCTGCTGATCGCCCGCGGCGGCGTGCGCCGCGGCTGGGCGGCCGGGCTTGGGGGCTGGCTGCTGCTGGCGGCGCTGCTTTTCATGGCTGCGCTGCGCTGCGGCATGATCGCCTTTGTTGAGGTATCCAGCTTTGGCATTGGCACTTCAACGATGTACCTGGCCACCGTGCACCCGCTGCTCCTGCTTGTGAGCTTCGGTGCGCTGGCCGGCACCTTTGGGACGTCCGGGAAAGGAGGCGGGGGGCATGCCGAAGAATGAAACCGGCGCACCCGACCTGCTGGTTGTCGGCGGCGGTGCGGCCGGGCTCATGGCGGCAGGCGCTGCCGTGCGGCGCGGTGGTACGGTCACGGTGCTGGAACACAACCCCAAGGGCACCGGGCAGAAGCTCCTGATTACCGGCAAAGGCCGCTGCAACCTGACCAACGACTGCGATGTGCGGGAGTTTTTGCGCTATGTGCGCCGCAACAGCAAGTTTTTATATTCAAGCCTGTATGCGTTCCCGCCTTCGGCGGCAATGGAACTGTTTGAAACCCTTGGCGTACCGCTCAAGACCGAGCGCGGGCGGCGGGTGTTCCCGCAGAGCGACCGTGCGGCCGACGTGCTGGCTGCGCTGCGGCAGTATGCGGCGGGGGCCAGGGTGGTGCAGGCCGAGGCGACCGGCCTTGTGATGGAGGAAGGCCGCTGTACCGGTGTGGAGGCAAACGGGCGGCGGTTCGGCGCGCGGCGGGTCCTGCTGGCAACCGGTGGGCGCAGCTACCCGGCCACCGGTTCGGACGGCAGCGGTTACGCGCTGGCCCGGCAGGCGGGGCACACAATCCTGCCGACCCAGCCGAGCCTGTGCAGCCTTGTTTCGGACGACGGCGACTGCCGCAGGATGATGGGGCTTTCGCTGCGCAACGTCACGCTGACCCTGCTGCGCGACGGCAAGCCGATTTTTACAGAGCAGGGGGAGGCGCTCTTCACCCACTTTGGGCTGTCGGGGCCGCTGGTGCTGTCGGCCTCAAGCTACATCGACGACCTGGGCGCCCACCGCTATGTCTGTGAGTTTGACCTGAAACCGGCGCTGGATGAGAAAGCGCTCTACGACCGGCTGACCCGGGATGTGGCGGCGCTTGGCGGCAAGGCGGCGACGGCGCTGCTGGACAAGCTGCTGCCCCATTCCATGCGGCCGGTTGCGGCGGCGCGGTGGGGCGTGGCGCCGGGGCTCAAAGCCGCCCAGCTGACCCGGGATCAAAAACTTGACCTTGTGCGGGTCTGCAAGCACTGGGCGGTGCCGATCCGGGCGCTTGGCGACCTGGACCACGCGGTCATCACGGCCGGCGGGGTGGACGTGCGGGAGGTGGACCCCAAAACGATGCAGAGCAGGCTTTGCCCGGGGCTGTATTTTGCCGGGGAAATCCTGGATGTCGATGCGCGTACCGGCGGGTATAACCTGCAGATTGCCTGGGCCACGGCGCAGGCGGCGGCGCGCGGCTGTATGGAGACAGAGTAAGGAGAGATGACGATGATTTCGATCGCGATTGACGGGCCTTCAGGCGCAGGCAAATCAAGCCTGGCCAAGAGGCTGGCGGCCGAGCTGGGGTATGTGTATGTGGATACCGGCGCGATGTACCGCGCAATCGGGCTGTACGCACTGCGGGCCGGCGCCGATACCAAGGATGCGGCGGCGGTGACGGCGCTGCTGCCCGGTATCCGCCTGGATATCCGGGCCGGGTCCGGCGCGCAGCAGGTGCTGCTCAACGGGGAGGACGTTTCGGCCGCCGTGCGGGCCGAAGCTGTCGGTATGGCGGCCTCGGACGTATCGGCCCACCCGGCGGTGCGGGACTTTTTGCTCAACACCCAGCGCGAATTGGCGGAACGCCAGAACGTGCTGATGGATGGGCGGGACATTGGCACCGTGGTGCTGCCGAACGCGACGGTCAAGATCTTTTTGACGGCGAGCGCAGAGGCGCGCGCCGACCGGCGGTACAAAGAGCTTTGCGACAAGGGCGAGGCGGCCGACTATGAGACGGTGCTTGCCGATATCCGCCGGCGTGACGACCAGGACACCCACCGCGCCGTCGCCCCGCTGCGCCAGGCCGAGGACGCGATCCTGCTCGATACCAGCGAGATCGGGATTGAGGAGAGCTACGAATTGCTGAAGCGGACGGTGGAGGAACGCACCGGAAAGAAAAAGTAGGAATTGCGGCGGATCGCGTGCCTGGCGGCACGCGCGAAAAAACGCAATCGCAGGGGCCGGTTTCATATCCGCCCCACAATCGCAGCATGGAGGGCGCATGGGGCGCCATAGAACTAGGATGTAAGAAAGGCGGGCCGGACCGGCCCGGGAAACGGTGGCTGTTATGATTCTTTACTACATTGTCCTGCCCATTGTCTGGGTGCTCATCCACATTTTGTGGCGCATTGAGGTGATCGGGCTGGATCGTGTGCCCCGCGACCGGCCGGTTGTGCTGGCCCCGAACCATATTTCGGACCTTGACCCGGTGTTTGTGCTCGGCATGATCTTTGATTTTCACCGCTACCGGATCCTGGCGAAGAAGGAGCTGTTCCAGAACCCGGTGATCGGCTGGTTTCTGGGATGCCTGGGCGCGGTGCCCATTGACCGCGGCGCCGGCGACACCGAGACGGTGAACCGGGTGATTGCCGAATGCAAGGCGGGCACCAGCGTGCTGATTTTCCCCGAAGGCACCCGAAGCAAGGACGGCAAGCTCGGCAAGCTCAAGAGCGGGGCGTTTGTCATCGCCGGGCAAGCGGGGGCCAACCTGCTGCCCTGCCGCATCATTTATGATACGCCGGACCAGCGCATGCACCTGTTCTGCCGCATGCGCATCTGCTTTGGCGAAGAGATCCCGGTGGCCGAGGTGACGGCCGCCGGCGACGATATGCGCAAACAGGCCCGCGCCGTGCGGGGGCTGCGCAAACAGCTGACCGAAGAACTGGAAGCGCTGTATGCGGCGCACACATTCCGCCCTGCGCTGACGGCCGGCGAAACCCCGGCCGCCCGCCCGGAGGCAGACGAAGCATAAGAGGTACCCTGCCATGAAAGTTCTGCTTGCCAAAACCGCCGGCTTCTGCTTTGGGGTGGACCGCGCGGTCAAACTAACCTACCAGCTGCTGGCCGAGGGCCGCAAGGTGGCGACGCTGGGGCCGTTGATCCATAACCCCCAGGTGGTGGCGGATCTGGCCGAGAAAGGGGCGCTCACCTGTGAGGACCTGGACGATGTGCCGGACGGCTATGAGGTTGTGATCCGCAGCCACGGGGTGCCGGCGCGGGTCTATGAAAAAATCAACACACGCGGCCTGGCGTTTCACGACGCCACCTGCCCGTTTGTTTCAAAAATCCATAAACTGGCAGAAGAAGCGGGCAAAAACGGTGCGCTTTTGCTGGTGGCGGGGGATGCCAAACACCCCGAAGTACAGGGAATTGTAGGCCATACAACCGGGCCGGTGCTTGTTTTTGCGGGCGAGGAGGAGCTCGCCGCCCTGCGCCCGAAAATTGCGCAACATGAATCCATAACTGTCGTCGCGCAGACGACCTTCCAGGTGCAGGCGTGGGAAAAATGCAAGACGGCTTTAAAAAAATGGTGTACAAATGCCCAAATATTTGATACAATATGTAATGCAACGTGGGCGAGGCAACAGGAAGCGGAGGACCTCAGCCAAAGATGCGATCATATGATCGTTATTGGCGGTCATCATTCCTCCAATACCCAAAAGCTGTTGCAGGTCGCCGCCCGGCATACCACAGCCATTACGGTCGAGACAGCTGATGAACTGGACCGTACCTGGCTGCAAGGGGCCGAGACGGTGGGCGTGACGGCCGGGGCTTCCACCCCTTCGTCTATAATTGAGGAGGTACTTAACTGTATGAGTGAAGAAATCCGTGACGACATGAGCTTTGCCGAGATGCTCGAGGCATCCGAGGCCAAGCCCCTGTTCGCAGGTAAGATCGTAAAAGCCAAGGTCATCAGCGTCAGCCCGACGGAGTGCGTCGTCGGCATCGACGGCTCCAAGCACACCGGCATCGTCAAACTCAACGAAATGACGCATGACCCCAACGCCAAGATGGAAGACCTCGTCAAAGTGGACGACGAGCTCGATCTCGTGGTTGTCAAGACCAACGACCAGGAAGGCGTTGACACCCTCTCCCGCGTTCGTTTCGAAGCCCAGAAGGGCATGAAGGACGTCTCCGAGGCGTGCGAGAACGGCACCATCATGGAAGGCGACGTCATGGAAGCCAACAAGGGCGGCGTTGTCGTGAATGTCAAGGGCGTGCGGGTCTTTGTGCCGCGCAGCCAGGCCACCATGCGCCGCGATGAGGATTACACCAAGCTCGTCGGCCAGCATGTCCGCCTGTATATCACCGAGTGCGCCGGCCGCAAGATTGTCGGCAGCATCAACAAGGTGACGGCCGAGGAAAACAAGGTCAAGCGTGAAGAGTTCTGGCAGAATGTTGAAGTCGGCAAGCACTATGCCGGCGTTGTCAAGAGCCTGACCTCCTACGGCGCCTTTGTTGACATCGGCGGTGTGGACGGCCTGTGCCACATCAGCGAGCTGAGCTGGCAGAACATCAAGCATCCTTCTGAGGTTGTCAAGGTTGGCGACAGCATTGACGTGTATGTCAAGAGCTACGACCCCGAGAACCAGAAGGTTTCGCTCGGCTACAAGAAGGAAGAGGACAACCCCTGGGAGCAGCTCAAGACCGATTACCCGATCGGCAGCGAGTTTGTCGCCCCGGTGGTCTCGATCACCAAGTTCGGCGCGTTTGTCCGCATTCTGCCCGGCGTGGATGGTCTGGTTCACATCAGCGAGATCAGCAACGAGCGGGTCAACAAGGTCAGCGATGTGCTGAAGGTTGGCGACGAAGTGCGGGTCAAGCTCATCAATGTTGATTTTGAGCGCAAGCGGATCAGCCTGTCGATGAAGGCCTGCGAAGGCGAGCAGCCGATGGCTGAAGAGGCTTCGGACGAGGGCGACGCGGAATAATTTCCGCCCCTCACGGCAAAACGATCTATCAAGGGGCCTGCCTGGCTTCAGGCGGGCCCCTTTTCTAGTGATCACAAGGGGCAGCAGCCGCGCACGCGTCACTTCGTTCCTCGCACGCAATTTTGGGCAAAATTTCCCTGCCGGCGTCGCCACGGCCGGCGCATGTCCGCCGGTGGCGACGGATTTGAGAAAAATTCACAGGTGTTTCCATGCAGAAACTCAAAGACCTTTTTCATAAGTATTACGAGCAGATCTCCTACCTGTTTTTTGGCGGGCTGGCCACGCTGCTCAACTTTGTCATCCTCAACATCTTGCAGGCGACGGCCGGCGTGGCGTTTGCAGCCGGGCTGGGCAACGTGCTTAACAATGCAATCTGCATCCTGTTTGCCTACTGGACCAACCGCAGCTTTGTTTTCAAGAGCAAGGCGCAGGGCGCGGCGGCGCTGCAGGAGTTCACGAAGTTTGTCGGCTGCCGGATCTTCACGGCGGTGCTGGACCAGCTGATTATGTTTTTGGGCGTTACGGTGCTTGGGCCTTCGGTCGGGTTTGTGCCGGCGGCCATCTGGGCCAATCTGGTCAAACTGTTCAGCCAGGTTGTTGTGGTTGTTTCCAATTATGTGTTTTCGAAGATCCTGATCTTCCAAAAATCCAAGTGATCAACGATCCAAAGGAGGGTTCCGTATGAACAACAAAGTCAGAGGCGGAGGGCTCCGTCTGGCCGGGCTGATTTGCGGCATTGTCGCAACGGCCTGCGGCATCACGGCGGTGGTGCTTTCGGCCGTGGGGCTGCGTCAGGCACACCTGTGCAAACACTGCAAGAAAGGAGCCGAGTTCCAATGAGCCGCTATACAAAAGAAGAGATCCTGGCCAAGGTGGACCACACCCTGCTCAAGCCGGAGGCAACCTGGCCCCAAGTGCAGGCGCTTTGCGATGAGGCGATGCGCTGGCACACGGCTTCGGTCTGCATCAACACCTGCTATGTGCGCCAGGCGGCCGAGTATATGGCCGGCCGGGTGCCGGTGTGCTGCGTGGTTGGGTTCCCGCTTGGCGCGATGGACACCGCGAGCAAGTGCTTTGAGGCGAAAACGGCGGTTGAGAACGGCGCCGAAGAGGTTGACATGGTCATCAACATCGGCCGGCTGAAGAACAAAGAGTACGACGCTGTGCGTGAGGACATTGCGGCGGTCAAGAAGGCGATTGGGGACAAGGTGCTCAAGGTCATCATCGAGACCTGCCTGCTGACCGAGGAAGAGAAGATCAAGATGTGCGACATTGTGCCCGAGGCCGGCGCCGACTTCATCAAGACTTCGACCGGTTTCTCGACAGCCGGGGCAACCTTCCACGACATCGAGCTGTTCGAGAAGTATGTGGCCGGCCGCTGCAAGATCAAGGCGGCGGGCGGCATCTCGACGGTGGAGGATATGGAAAAATTCCTTGACCTCGGGGCTGACCGGCTTGGCACTTCCCGCGCGGTCAAGCTGCTGACGGCCGAATAAGAGATATGTTATAGAGCGAGCAAAACCGCCGCCCTCCTGAAATAGGGAGGGCGGCGGTTTTGTGTTTCGGGCGGGCGATCAGCCCTGGCTGAGGATCAGCGCAAAGCCGGCGGCTAGGAGGGCGAGGGTCAAAACAAGGCAGAGGCAGGCCCGCTTGGCGCGGCCGGGGCGCCGGGGTGCGCCGGTTTGCAGCAGCGCGGTGCCGGCCCAGAGCAGCCAGGGGCTTGGCGCGCAGAGAAGGAAATAGACACCGAGGGTGGCCGGCGTAACGGCTGCGGCGGCTTCGGCGCCGGTGGCGACAGCTTCGGGCGCGGATTCGGCGGCCATTTCCAGCGCGACGGTGGCGAGCACCGAGACGCTGTTGTTGCACAGGTGAATCAGCGCCGGGTAAAACAAGTTGCCGGTGCAGACGGCCGCCCAGCTCAGCGCGACGCCGAGCAGTGCGGTGGAACCGAAGCGGGTGACATCGAGATGGAACACCCCGAACAAAGCCCCGCAGAGGAGAACCCGCGCCCAGGGCGGCAGCACCCCGAGATGATGCAGGATGAAACCGCGGTAGACGGCTTCCTCACAGATGGCGGGGGAGACTGCGACGATCAGGAAGCGCAGCCAGAGCGGTACGGTGGAGATCAGGCCGGTGATGCCGGTGCTGACTTCGGCGGTGTGCTGGGGCAGCAAAAGCTGCATGAGGATGGCAACGAGCAGCACCGGCGCATAGATGCCCAGCCAGAGAACCACGGCGCCCGCGGTGGGGCGCAGCCGCGGCCGCGCAAGCGGGAAAACCGTGCGCAGGGGTTCGCCCAGCAGCTTGGCCCCGCCGAGCGCAAGGGCCAGCAGGCCGAGTTCGGTCAGCAGCAGGCCGGTCATGCCGAGCGCGGCCTGCACCGGCGAGGCGATGAAAAGCAGAAAGACGAGAGAGACGGCGCACATGCCGCCGGCGGCCAGCAAGGACTGCGGACGCGAGAGGGGGGAACGGGACATAGGGAAACCTCCTTGATGGATGCGGGAAGGCGGGCGCAGGAAAAGCCTGCGCGCCAGCGGGTTAATACTTCCGGCTGTAATACAGGCGCAGAAAGCAGAACAGCAGGCCGTAGGCGATGGCGCCAACCAGGCAGAAGAGGAAGAGCACCGGCGCGAAGAGCCCCACGACGAATACCCCGGCGTACAGCAGAACGCAGAGCGCGAGCCCGGCCGTACGCAGCGCGCGGTGGGTGATCATCGTGTTGCGCTCGTCGGTATGTTCGGTAAAAGCGCGGCGCAGGGCGGTTTCATCCCGCAGCGTGCGGCGGATACGCCAGAGAAACTTGGCCGAAGCGGCAACCAGACCAAGGCCGCCCCCGCAGTAAAACCCACAGAAGAAGTCCTGGCGGTGGCTTTCGGGCAACAGGCGCGGCACCCCGAAAAGGCCGAACAGGCAGGTCAGCGCGCCGAGCACAGCCAACGCGCAGAAGAGGCTCTGCAGGCTTTTCATGTGGGCGCGAAAGGCGGTCAGATCCGCCGCATGGCCGGACAGCAGGCAGGACAACAACATAGCTTACACCTCCAGATGGCTGAAATCAAAGACCTGTTCGATCGGCAGGCCGAAATAGTGGGCGATCTTGTAGGCAAGTTCAAGGCTGGCCGTGTACTTGCCCACCTCAATGCTTGTGACGGTCTGGCGGGTGACACCGACGGCGTCGGCAAGTTCCTGCTGGCTCATCTTGCGGGACTTGCGCAGTTCGGGAATTTTAGTCTTCACGCGGCACAGCCCCCTTCAGCGGCGCAGGCCGGGATGGATCAGACATAGCGGCTCTCCTTTCTGAAAAGATGCAAAGCTCGCTTTGCGATTTTAGTATAGCAAGCTTTGCATAAAATGTCAAGCCGGCTTTGCAAAAATTCTGCGTCTGGCCGAAGTACGGGTTATGGGATTCAAAACGGAGGTTGTTGGATTGACAACTAATGGTTGTAAATGTATACTGAGATCACAGCCCGGGCAGAACCGGGACGCCAATACGCAAAGGAGGAGAACAATGACAAGCCGAGAAAAGATTGGATGGTTGGGGCGGTATGGCCGTGAGAAAGCCCGCGCCCGGTTGCTGGCGCAGGAGGTGGAAGCGCTGCGCGCCGAAGCAGCCCGTGCCCGCGAGGCGCTGGGCCCCGGCGCCAGGACCCCGCAACTGGAACAGGCCGGCGCTGAGCTCGAGGAAGCCCGCCGCCGGCTTGACGCCCAGGCCGCGCGCTGCCTTTCGCTGCGGCGGCAGACCGTTTGGGCGATCAGCCGGCTGGATGATGAGCGCCAGCGCGAGGTGCTGCTGCGCCGGTTCGTGCAGGGGCAGAGCTTGCAGCAGGTGGCCGACGCGCTCGGCGTAGTGGTGCGCCGGGTGGAGCAGCTGCAGACTGCAGGGCTGCGCATGCTGCAGCCCGCGCCGGCCACGGTACGGAAAAGCCGCGCTGCGGCGCGCAAAAGAAAGGAGGAAGAGAGCCGGTGAGGGCTGCGGAAAGTTTTCGGGAGAATTTCGCTGCGTTTTCGTTGCAATTTCGGCAGCTGGCATGCTATTATTTTTTTGCCAAGGACAACAACCAAAGGTTGTGAAAGCGGTTGTTGGACCGGGCGGGAAAGGAGGCGAGGCCTTGCGCCGTAAACCAGTTACCCCGCAGCGGGTGCTCAACGAGCTGGCCGACATCGCGTTTGCAGACCTGCAAACCGAGACGCTGCCGATCAAGGCGAGCGACAAGCTGCGGGCGCTGGAACTGATCTACAAGCATCTGGGCATGGGCGATGGCGCCGGCGCCGAGGAGGGGGTGGTGATTGTCGAGATTGAGGATAAGCAGGAAACGGAGGTGAAAACGGCATCGAAGTCCATCTGAGCAAGCTGATTGCGCCGGTGTTCTGGCCGGTGCACCGGGAAATCCGCGCCGGCGCGCTGGCCGAGGTTGTGGCCAAGGGCGGGCGCGGCAGCGGGAAATCGAGCTATCTATCGCTCGAGCTGATTTTGCAGCTGCTGCGCCACCCCGATTGCCACGCCGTTGTGCTGCGCAAGGTGGGCGGCACGCTGCGCGCAAGCGTCTATGCCCAGGTGGTTTGGGCGATCGGGGCGCTGGGGCTGGGGGCCAGGTTCCGCTGCACGGTTAGCCCGATGGAGTGCACCTACCTGCCCACCGGGCAGAAGATCTACTTTTTCGGGTTGGATGACGCGGGCAAGCTCAAAAGTATCCGCGCGCCGTTTGGGGCGATCGGGCTGGCCTGGTTTGAGGAACTTGACCAGTTTGACGGGCCGGAGGAGGTGCGCAGCGTGGAGCAGAGCCTGTTCCGCGGCGGGGCGTTTGCGCTTGCGCTTAAAAGTTTCAACCCACCGGCTACGCCGCGCAGCTGGGTCAACCGGTACGCGCTTGAACCGCGGGCCGGCAAACGGGTGCTGCACACAACCTACCGCGACCTGCCCGCCGCCTGGCTGGGGCCGCGCTTTCTGGCCGATGCCGACCACCTGCGGCAGGTGAACGAACTTGCCTACCGGCACGAGTATCTCGGCGAAGTTGTGGGCTGCGGGGCGGCGGTCTTCACCAACTTGCGGTTGGAAGCGATTGCGGACGCGGCCTGCGCAGGGTTTGAGCGGCGGTACCACGGCGTGGACTGGGGCTGGTACCCCGACCCCTGGGCTTACAATGCGGCCGGGTATGACGCGGCGCGGCGCACACTCTACATCTTTGACGAGCTGACCCGCCGCCGCGCCCCGAACCGGGAAACCGCCGCCCTGCTCAAAAGCCGCGGCGTCTGCGCCGGGCCGGACGAGACCCTGACCGCCGATGCGGCTGAGCCCAAGAGCTGCGCCGACTACCGCGCGCTGGGCCTGCCCTGCCGTGCGGCCCGCAAGGGGCCGGGCAGCCTGGACGCGGGCATGAAGTGGCTGCAAAGCCTGGATGCGATTGTCATTGACCCGGCGCGCTGCCCCGACACGGCGGCTGAATTCACGGGGTATGAGTATGCGCGCGACCCGCGCAGCGGAGAGGTGCTGCCCGGCTACCCAGACCTGAACAACCATCATATCGACGCTGTGCGCTACGCCGTGGAGCGGCTGTGGCGGCGGCGGGAGACAAAGGAAGGTGATCTATGAACCCCTACACAAGCTATCTGGAGCAGGCGTTCGGCCGCGGGGATGTGACCGGCCCGAAGATGCAGGCGGCGATCCGGGAGTGGTTCGACCTGTATTTTGGCCGGGCTTTCCCTGGCGAGGACCCGGCCGACAGGCTGCCGGTGCTGATTGTCAGCAAGCTGTGCCGCGCTGTCTTTGCCGAATACGAGAGCCGGCTTGCCCCCGGCGAGGCCAAGGTCGGCTGGATGGCCGGCAACCTGCGCGCGCTGGACGCGGTGAAAGGCCGGGCGATGCAGGCGGCCCTGGTTGGCGGGGAATGCCTGCTCAAACCGGTACCGGCCGGCAAAGGCTTTGCCTTTGTGCCGGTGCGGCGGGATTGTTTCGCGCCGCTTGGCCGTGACGCCGAAGGAAGGCTGCAGGCTGTTGGCACAATGGAGCTGCTGTCCGGCGCGGGGCGGCACTATATGCTGCTTGAACGGCGCAGCGCCGGTGCGGACGGGCTGACAATTGAAACCCGGCTGTTTGAGCTTGCGGGCGGGCGGCTCGGGCGGGAAGCGCCGCTGGCCGCGCTGCCGGCCACGGCCGACCTGCGCCCGACCCTGCTGCTGCCCGGCGTGCCGGGGGTGGGGCTGGCAAGCCTGCGCACCCCGATGCTCAACTGTGTGGACGGCGGGGCCGAGGCGGTTGGCGTTTTTGCGCCGGCGGCGGGGCTTTTGCACCGGCTGGGACGCACCGAACACCAGCTGCGGCGGGAGTTTGAAAACGGCGCTTCGCGGGTGTTTGCCTCAGAGGATCTTTTGCGGCGTGACCCCGGCGGCCGGGCCGATTACCGAGACGACCTCTTTGTCGGCCTGCCCGACGACCCGGCGAACCTTGGCGTAACGGTTTACAGCCCGCCGCTGCGGGACGCGAGTTTTCTTGCGCGCAAGCAGGACATCCTGCGCGGGTGCGAGAGTTTGATCGGGCTGCGACGCGGAACGCTGAGCGAGGTGGATGCAACCGAACGTACGGCGACCGAAGTGAGTTCCTCCTCAGGCGAATACAACCTGACGATCGGGGATTTCCAGGCAGCCTGGCGGTGTGCGGTGGAGGAGGCGCTGGCTTTGTGCGAAGCGCTGGGCCGGGCGTATGGCCTGTGCGATGCGGAACCCTACGACGCCGCGGCGGCGCTGACCCTGGATTGGGGGGACGGGGTGCTGTATGACCGGGCGCAGACCTGGCAGGAATACCGAGAAATGGCCGCCGACGGGCTGCTGCGGCCGGAGTACGCGCTGGCCTGGTACTTCGGCCTGCCGCACGAAACCGAGGCGGATCTGGCCGCCGTGCGGGAGCGGTATATGCCCGCAGCGGCGAAGGGAGGTGAAAAACATGGAGAAGAAGCCTGATACGGCCCCTGCGCCCTACGCGGCCGGTACCGGCAGCGCGGCCGTTTTGCCCGACGCCGAGGCCCTGGCCCGCATGAGTTACCGTGAGCGCCTGGCCTTCAAACGGGACGACCCCGAGGCGTATGAGCGTTTGCGGCGGGAGAGATGAGGGGAGCACGTTCAAAAACGCAATAATTTTTCATTCTTCATTTTTCATTTCTTCAGGACAAAACAGAAAGGAGCCAACTATGGCAGATACGATTACCAAGCTCAGCGACCTGATTGACCCCGAGGTGATGGGGGACATGGTTTCGGCCAAGATCCCGAAAAAGCTGCGGGTCGCCCCGTTTGCGAAGGTGGACGACACCCTTGTCGGGGTGCCGGGCGATACGATCACGGTGCCCTCCTACGGCTACATCGGCGACGCGGCCGATGTGGCCGAGGGCGAGGCCGTCACGATTGAGAAGATGACCACCTCGACCCGGCAGGCCACCGTCAAAAAGGCGATGAAAGGGGTCAGCCTGACCGACGAGGCCGTGCTTTCGGGCTACGGCAACCCGGTCGGCGAGGCGAACACCCAGCTCGCGCTGGCCATCGCGGCCAAGATCGACAACGACTGCATGGACGCCTTGCAGGGCGCGAGCCTTGTCTATAACGGCAGCGCCGGCGCGCTTGACTACGAGGGAATCGTCAACGCGCTCGACCTGTTTGAGGAGGAGCAGGGGACCGACAAAGTCCTCTTCATCCACCCCAAGCAGCTGACCGCCCTGCGCAAGGATGCCGATTTCCTGAGCGCCGACAAGTACCAGGGCGGGGTTATGCTTTCGGGTGAGGTCGGCATGATTGCGGGATGCCGGGTTGTGCCTTCGAAGAAGGTGCCGGTTGTCTCCTACGACCCGGACGGCGAAGGGGACGATGCGACGGCCGTCAACTGCTACGCCTGCCCGATCGTCAAGCTTGAGACCGACCCCGAGGTGGAGGACGAGGTGCCGGCGCTGACCATCTACCGCAAACGGGATGTCAATGTCGAAACCGAGCGCAAACCCAAGGTCCGCACCACCGAGATCACGGCCGACGAGTTCTATGTTGCGGTGCTCTCGAACGAGGCGAAGGTGGTGCTGGCCTACTTCAAGCAGTAAGGAGGCGGCGCCGTTGCCTGATTATGCCTTTTATACCGGAACCTATCTCGGCGAGGATATCCCCGAAGCTGACTTTGCCAGCTACGCGGCCCGGGCGCAGCGCAAGCTTGCCCGGATGCGGCAGCTTTACCGCGTGACCCCGCGCCCGGACCAGCCCAATGCGGAGGAAAATGCGATCTGCGCAATTGCAGACGCCATGTTTGAGTTTGACGGCGAGGATGCGCGCCGCGGCGTGGCTTCGGCCGCCGTGGGCAGCGTGAGTGAAAGCTATGCGGCCCCGCCCGAACTCTGCCCGGCAACGCTTTACCTGCGGGAGAGGTTTTTCCGCCAGGTGGCGGAGGACTTTTTGCAGATTGAGCGGGGGGTGCGGCATGCCTGAAACTGCGCTGCGCTACCCGCTGTGCCGCCAAACCGTTACGCTCTACCATCTGGAAGAGCAGGCCGAGAAGGTGAGCCGCACCGTTTTACAGGGCGTGTTTTTCGATTTGCGGCGCCGGCGCACAACGACCGAGGCAGGCCGCCAGGAGGCCGAAGCTTTTCTGCTGATTGTTCCGCAGGCCGCGGCGCGGTGGGGCGAGGCGTACACCCTCGCCCCCGGCGACCGGGTGCTGGCGGGCGTGGGGCCGGAGGTTGACTGGGACGGCTGGGAGACTTTTGTGCCGGAGACGACGCCGGGGCTGTGCTGCGTGCAGTATGTCCACCCGAAGTATCTGGCCGGCACGCCCTGCCACCTTGAAGCCGGCGGCTGGTGGACCCGCACCGGCAGCGGCGCGCATAGCCTGACAAACTGAAAGGAGGGACCCCGATGCCCGAACCCCAACAGGATGCCCGGCTGGCGGCGCTGGCAGCATTTTTGCAAAAGGCGCCGGCGCTGGCGGGCATCCGGCCGATCTGGGTGGACAACCTGCCCGCCCAGCCGTTTTCGGCCGGCCTGTTTCCCGGCGGGCGGCAGCCGGTTGCGCTGCGGGCCGACCTTTTGGGCCGGCGGCGGATGCGCTGGCGCGAAACCTTTGCGCTGCGGCTGAAACTGCCGCACGGGCGGGGCAGCGCCCCGGCAAACGCCGCGCGGCTGCGCAGCCTTGCCGCCTGGGTGGCGGCCGAGAGCGCGGCGGGCAAAGCACCGCTTTTCGGCAATACCGACCCCGGCAGCGAAACGCTGGCCGCGCTGGCCGGCAGCCTGGAAACCGCCGGCGATATTGGTACCGCCGTCTACTGTGTGACGCTGCGGGCTGAATACACCGAATTATACGAAGGAGGACAAATTTGAAGATTGAACGCAAATACATGGCGCATTACCTGAATGCGGCCTTTGGAGAGGAGACGGCCAGCTACTGCCGGCTGGGCGCGGATCTTGAGGAGTATGCGCCCGAGCTGAGCGCAAATGTCGAAAAAAAGGCGAACATCCTCGGCCAGACCTCGATCGTCATCGACAGCTACCAGAAACAGGGCGAGGTGGCGCCCTATTACGCCGAGGCGGATGACCCGCTGTTTGAAAAGCTGCAGGAGATTATTGACGGAGATCTCGTGCTTGACGATCTCAAAACCGACATTGTCGAAGTCAAGCTCTGGGGCGAGGCTTCGGCGGGGGCTTACCCGGCTGTCAAAGAGGAATGTTATGTCGAGATCGTGAGCTACGGCGGCGATACAACCGGCTATCAGATCCCCTTCAACATCCATTATACCGGCGTTAAGACGGCCGGCACCTTCAACATCGAAAGCAAGACCTTCACGCCTTCGGCGGGCTGATCCGAATGGGGCGGGCGGGTGGGAAATACACAAAAGGAGGCAACCGATGCAGAGTTTGATTGTGGACACCGGGGTGGAGGCATTCACCCTGAACGGACGGGGGCCGCTGCGGTTCAACCCCGGCGACCCGAACGTCTACCACCGCTTTTTTGAGGCGAAAGAAACGCTGGAAGAGATGGGAATTTCGCTGCGCAGTGCGCTGGACGATCTGGCGGCGGCCGGCGAAGCCGAACGCACCGAGAAAAGCCTGGCGCTGCTGGCCGAGTACGACCGGCAGATCAAGGAGATGCTGGGCCGGGTGTTCGGGACGGAAAACGATTTTGACGCGCTGCTTGAAGGGGTGAACCTTGCGGGGCTCGGCGCGAACGGGCGGCCGGTTGTGCAAAATCTGCTTGACGCGCTGGCCCCGGTGCTGGAACAGGGGGCCGCGCGCACGCTGCAGACTTCGGCCGCCGCGGCGGTGGCCAAGGCGGATGCGGCCAGGGCGGCCCGCGCCGCCCTGGCGCCCGGGGGAGGCCCGGCATGACCGGCTGGGAACTGCCGCGCAGCGTGACGGTGGCGGGCCGGCCATATGACTGCCACACCGACTACCGCGACATACTGGGGCTGCTGCCCTGGCTGGAGCCGGCCCCCGGCCCCGAAGCCCCGAACCGGGAGGAAGGCTGGTATGTGGCGCTTGCGCTGTTCTACCCCGATTTCGGCGGGATGGCGCCCGCGCTCTGGCCGGCGGCGGCCGAAGCGATGGCGGACTTTCTGGCCGGCGGCACGGCGGAACAGGCAAAGCCCGGCCCGCGGCTGATCGACTGGCAGAGGGACGCCGACTGGATTGTGGCCGGGGTGAACCGGGCCGCCGGCTGTGAGGTGCGGGCGCTGCCGTACCTGCACTGGTGGAGTTTTCTGGGATGGTTTGCGGCAATTGGGGAAGGGCCGCTTGCGACGGCGGTGGCGATCCGGGACAAGCTGCGCCGGGGCAAAAAGCTGGAAGGGTGGGAACTTGACTACTACCGCGCCCACCGTGCGCGCATCGACCTGCGCGCGCCGCTTTCGGCCGAAGAGCGGGCGGCCCGGGAGGAACTGCTCGCCAGGTTGAACGCGCCGGTCCGGACCGGTGCAGAGAGGAGGACGGATGGCAAGAGACCTGTGGTTTGACGCGCTGGCCGAAAGCGACCCGGTGCGGGCGGTGACGGCGCTGGAAACGGCGGTGCAGGGCATGGCCCGCGCGCTGGACACGGCCGCAGCGGCCGGCGGGCGCGCCGGCGGGATGCTGCAGCGCCTGGGACGCCTGGCTGAAAACGCCTGCACCGGGGCCCGGCAGCTGCTGGGGGTATTCTCCGGCAAAGGGCTGGCCGAGGCGGGCCGGGATGCCGACGGCACGGCGGCTTCGGTCAGGGCGATTGGCAAAGCGGCGGCTACGACGGCGCGCCAGGCGACGAGGGCTGTGCGCAGCCTTGCAAGTTTTGACGAGATCGAGCGGCTGGCCGCGCCGGCTGCGGCAGGAACGGCGGGGGAAAGCGCTGGTTCTGCCGGGAAAAATGCGGGGGCTGCCCGCAAAGAGACAACAGATGCACCCGACCTGACCGCCCTGCAGGCAATGCTCGAGGCCGCGCGGATCGCCGTGGCGGGCTTTTGGGAGAAGCTGCGCGCGCTTTACGCGCCGGCAATCACGGCCTGGCAAAGCGCCTGGGGCCAGATGCAGGCCGCGGCGCTCGCGGTATGGGGGCCGGTTTCGGCCGCGGCCGGGCGGCTGTGGCAGGGAACGCTGGCGCCGCTGCTCGGCTACCTTGGCGGGGTGTTTGCCCCCGGCCTGGTCAACAGCTTTTCGGCGGCGTTTGCGCCGATCGCGGGCGGGGCGGTTGCAACGGCTGTTGCTGCGCTTGGCGATGTCTTTGTCTGGCTGGCGGGGGTGGCCGGGCAGTTTGTGCATGGCGTCCTGCAGCCGGCGCTCGCGCTGGCACTGCAGATTTGGCAGGGGCTGATGGCGGCGGTGGAGGCGGCCTGGCAGAACTACGGCGCGCCGGTGCTGGCCGGTGTGCGGGAAGGCGTGCAGAACCTGATCGGCATTCTGGATACGCTGTGGACCGGCGCGGTGCAGCCGCTGCTGCAAAACCTGATCGCAGGTATCGGTGCGCTGTGGGAAGGGGCGCTTTCGCCTTTGTTCGGGGCGCTGGCCCAGGCGGTTGGCGCGGTCATCAACCTGCTGTTGGCTTTCTGGAATGAGGCGCTGGCCCCCCTGCTGAACTTTGCGGTCGCGAGCTTCGGCCCGCTGCTCGCCCAGGTGTTTGAGACGGCGGCCGCTGCGGTCGGGGTGGCGGTTGGCGTAATGGCGGGACTGCTTGAAACACTGCTTGAACTGCTGCGCGGGCTGGCGGATTTCCTGACCGGCGTGTTGCTGGGAGACTGGCAGGCCGGGTGGCAGCGGATGCAGGCGGCGGTGGCTGAGGCCTGGCAGACGATCACCGCGACGGTGCGCGGCGCGGTGGACGGGCTGGGAGGGCTTGTGAACGGCTTCATCAGCGGCATTCTGGACGCGGTGGAAAGCGCGTTGGCCGCGCTGCGGCAGCTCAGCGGGGCCTCGGCCGCTGCGGGCGGCGCATCAGGCCGGCGCAGCCGGGCGGCCTACAGTGCGGCCCCGACGCTGGCTGCTGCGCCGCTGCGGGTGCCGGCGCTGGCGGCCGGGGCGGTGATCCCGCCGAACAGGGCCTTCCTGGCGCTTCTGGGCGACCAGCGGCAGGGGGTGAACATTGAGGCGCCGCTTGATACAATCCGCCAGGCTTTTGCCGAAACGCTGGCAAACTACCTGGGGGAGGACAGCGGCCAGCCGATCAATATCTACATCGGTGATGAACTGCTGGACACCGTTGTTGCCCGGAGCCAGCGGCGGCGCAGCCTGCGCACCGGCGGGAGGTGAAGGCATGGACATTTTAAAGGTGGACGGCGTGGCGCTGCCGGCGCCGCACAGCTACACCGTGACCCTCAACGATCTGGACAGCGCCGATACCGGCCGCACCGAGGACGGGATGCTGGTGCGGCAGCGGCTGCGCGGCGGGGTGGCCAAGATCAGCGTGCAGTGGAAGGCGCTTTCCACTGCCGACTGTGCGGCGATCCTCAACGCGACGGCGCCCGATCAGTTTACCGTACAGTATTTCTTTGGGCAGACCCGCACGGCCCAGATGTATGCCGGCACGCGCACCACCCAGCTCCGCGCCGCCCGGGAAGGGCAGGCTGTCTGGGAAGTGGGGGTGGAGCTGGTGGAATTTTAGCAAAGAAAATTGGAACTTTTGGCGTGCGACAAAGAAAGGGGGGATTTTATGTATCCCGTATCCGAAGGGTACCGGCAGGCGATGGCCAGGCCGGTGCGCACCGAACGGCTGACCGGCACGCTGCAACTGACAAACGGCGAAACCGTCACGTTCGGCCCGGCGGACCTCATGAGCGGTTCCGTGACGGTGGACGACCAGTGCGTGACCGGGGAAGAACTGCAGTTCGGCTGCGTCTATCTGGGCCAGGCGGCTTTCCAGCTGCGCACGGCGCTGTCCCGCTATGTGCTGTATGGTGCAAAGTTGCAGCTGGTGTACGGCGTACAGCTTGCCGACGGCAGCTGGGAGGATGTCCCGCTCGGCGTCTATACCGTTGCCGAGGCCGAACGCACAAGCATGGCGGTTTCCATCCATGCGTATGACAACATCCTTGCGCTGGACCGGGAGTACGCCGGACCGGCGCTGCAGGGTACCCCGTTTGGGATGCTCAGCCAGATTGCCGAGCACTGCGGCCTGGCGCTGGGGATGGAGGCGGCGGACCTGGCCGGCTGGCCGAATGCCGAAGAGACGTTTCAGCTTGACACCAACGACGGCTGCGCAACCTGGCGGGACTGTGCCGGCGCTGTGGCACAGCTGCTGGGGGCGTTTGTGACGGTGGACCGCAGCGGGGCGCTGGTGGCGCGGCGGTTTGCGGATGAACCCTGGCGAACCCTTGCCCCGGACGCACGGCTCAGCGCGGCGGTGGCCGACTATCACTGCACATACAGCAAACTGGTGGTGGAGACAGCCGACGCCGAGTATACCTGTGACGACGAAGGCGGCGGCCTGACCATGACAATGGCCGATGCGCCGCTGTTTGGCAAAGGGCTTGACACCCGCAACCAGGCGCTGGCCGAGGCAGTGTTCGAATACCTGCAAACGGTCAGCTATGTGCCGGCCACCGTCACGCTGCCCGGAGACCCGGCCATCGACTGCGGCGACCGGCTGGCCCTGACTGAACCCGGCGACGCGACCGGCGAGGCTGTGGCCGAGACGATTGTGACCCACCGGATTTGGAAATTCCGCGGAGCCGAAACCCTCAAAGGGGTGGGCAAAAACCCGCGGCTTGCCACGGCGCGTGACCGCGAAGCCGCCACACTGCGCCGGCTGCAGACCCAGAACGCGGAAAACCGGCTGATTTTTTATAATTTTACAAATGTCAATGCCGTTACCGCCCCGTCCGGCGCCGCGGTGACGGCGGCCGGGGTACGGTTTGTCACGGTGCAGGCGACCGGCGCGCTGCTGCTGGCCCAGCTGCTGCTGACCGCCGTGCCGGAAGACGAAGCGCTGACCCTGACCGTGCAGTATATCCTCAACGGTTTGCTGATCGGCGACTACTGCCCGGCGCAGGCGCTGGCAGCCGGGGCGCATACGCTGGCGCTGTTTTACCCGCTGACGGAAATTGAAGCCGACACGAGCTGCCGGCTGGAAATTCGGCTGCTGGCCGCGGGCGGTACGGTGTGGCTGGCGGCCGGGGCGCTGCGCGGCGTTGTAACCGGGCAGGGCATGGCGGCGACCAGCGCCTGGGACGGAAACCTTGTGCTGCAGGAGTTTTTGCCGGCCATAACCTGGCAGGCGCAGGCCATGACCCTGGCCGGCCTGGCCGATGCGGCCCCGGATTTTGAGAAGGAGGCGAGCCCATGAACACCCCACGCCCCGCGCGGCTGCGCGGGCACACACGCATTGAACTGACAGACTGCCGCACCGGCCGGCGCAAAATTTATGAAAAGGACAACCTTGTCACCGGCGCGCTGCAGGAAATCTTTACCCCGCTCGGCATCTATACCGACAGCAACCTGCTGACCCCGCAGGGGGAGGGCGACGAAGCCGGCCTGCTGGCCTATGCCTGCGGTGGCCTGCTGCTGTATGACCGGGCGCTGCCCGCCGAAACCGCAACCCGCTTTGCGCCGGCCGAAGCCCAGGTGGTGGGCTGCGGGGCCTATGGCGCGGCCAACACAGGCGAAAACCGGCTGCGGGGCAGTTTCAACAGCGTAGAGAGCTCAATTGACCCGGAGGCGGGTACGGCGACCTTTGTCTACGATTTTTCCACCCAACAGGCGAACGGGACGATCGCGGCCGCCTGCCTGACCCATCGCAGCGGCGGGTATCTGGCAAGCGGCGACACCAACCTGAGCAACGCTGCCTGTGAGCTGCCGGCCGGCGATACCTTCGGCGGGCGGCTGTCCCGTACATTTTTGGATTACCTTGACAATGCGGAGGACATCCCCTGGCTGCTGGAACTGGACGAGGCGGCTGATACGGTGCGGTTGGCCCGCCCCGGCGCGGCTGCGGACGGAGGCTTGCAGCTGACCCTGGAAACCTACCCGGCCATGCTGCGCAGCCTGGACCTGTTTTGGCCGCGCGGCCAGAAGCCGCCCCATAGCGAGGAGGTTGTGCCGATCACCGCCACGCTGCTGCGAAGCGGCAGCCAGGCGGCCTACTTTGCGGGATGGAACTACCGCGGCGAAGACCGAACCCTCTACATCACCAATGTCGGCGGTACGACCTGCGCGGCCAACGCGGCGCTGCAGGTGATCGCCGTCAACCTGGACACCAAGGCGGAAACGGTATACCCGCTGACCAACCAGACAGGCGTCACGCTGGCCGGGCGGCTGGCCGGATCGCTCAGCGGGCAGACCCTTTCGCTGAGCAGGCGGGTTGCCTGCCCGCTGGGCGGTTATGTTTACAACGGGTACCTGTACATGCGCAGCCAGAACCAGGAAGGTGGCGCCTACCGCTATTTCCGGATTGCGCTGGACGATGCCGGCGATGTGGAGGAAGTGGCCTGCAACGGGGACCAGATGCCGTATGTGCACGATGCATACGGCGGCCGTATGTACAGCTACACCGGCAACGGCAGCCCTGACCACGGCGTTGTGCTGGATACCGCCCGCAACTGCCTGCTGCGGCACGAGGCTTTCAGCAGCAGCGCGACCTATAATAAGCGGTACGATATCCGCGGGCGCAGCATTTTGCAGCTTTACTGCAAGGATACCGGCACCGGCACAGACGGCGTGGGGCTCAGCCTGCGGCCCAACTATCTGGCCACCGTCAACAACCTCGGGGAAACGGTGCAGAAAACCGCCGACCAGACCATGAAGGTGACCTACACCCTGACCCGCCTGAGCGGGTGAGGGCAGACAGAAAGGAGATGCGATGCTTTTTTCAGGGCGCAACCGTGTCCGCTACCCGTACAGCCGGTTCGGCTACACCCGCGGCGGCGGAAAAACCTGGCACGGCGGGCTGGATATTGAAGGGATGGACAGCGAAGTGATCCGGATGCCCTGGTTCTGGCAGGACGGCCGGCCGAAGGACATCCGGGGGACCGTGACCCGGGCGCGGATTGTCACCGACCATTCGAACCGGACCTGGGAATGGGGATATTATATCTGCGTGCGGCTCGACGCCGGGCAGACCCCCGACGCCGTCAATTACCTCTATTTCTGCCACAATGCAGAAAACCTTGTTGCGGCCGGCCAGGCCGTGTGCAGCGGCGAAGCGCTGGCGCGGATGGGGAACACCGGCAACGCGGCGCTGGCCGACCCGCCGTTTGCCCATTGCCATCTGGAGGCCCGGGCCACGGCCACCGGCCGAGGCCTGAACCCGGCCGCTTATGCCGGGCTGCCGAACGCTGTCGGCATCTATACCCAGGCGCCCGGGCCGGCCGCCATGCAGCGGCTGACGATGGAAAACCTGCCGAATGCCGACGCCTGGGAAATCTTCACGCTTTGTGAAGCGCGGGGACTGGTGGCAGCGGGGCTTTACAGCGCGCGGTACCTCGATGCGGCCGCAACCCGCCAGACTGTGACGGTCGGGCCGGTTTCGGAAGGGGACGCACAGGCGATCTTCCGGCTGGCCTGCGCGCGCGGGCTTAATGACGGGCGCTACAAAGCCGCCTGGGTGCAGGGGGAGGAATGAAGATGCCGGACGCCGAATGGATGGCTGACCTGCTGACCGCCCTGCTGCCGGCCCTGACGGCCGGCGCGGGCTGGGCGGCCGCGCGGCTGGGCCGCAGCCGCAAAACCGACCGGGCCCTGCGCGAAGGGGTCAAAGGGCTGCTGCGCGCCAAGGTGATCGACCTGGGGCTGCACTACCTGGCGGCACGGGCGCTGCCGCCCTACGGGCTCGAAACGCTTCGCAGCTGCTACGACCCGTACATCGCGCTGGGAGACGGCGACCCGGCTGTCGCCCATATCATGCACAAATGTGAAGCGCTGCCGGTGTGCGCCGGCACAACGGATGACAAGGAGGAATACAATGCAGGAAATCTGGCAAATGGTCGCCAAAAACCTTGCGGCACTGTGCAAGGTTAAAACAATTGTCACGCTGGTGGTAATCGGGGTATTTGCGGTGCTGGCACTGAACGGCCGCTTCCAGCCCGACACCGTCATGACGGTGGTCACAATGGTGGTGGCGTTTTACTTTGGGACCCAAAGCGAAAAACCGTGAGAAAAATCCCCGCCGGTGTAAGAAAAGCGGGCGGCCGGGTGTTATGATAGATGAAAGCGCTTTTAATCTATCCTAAGGAGGAGCCTTCATGTCCGAAGAAACCGAATTGCTGCGGCTGATCCTGCGCGAGCCGGAAACCGGGCTGGAAGAGGCGATGCGGCGGTACGCCCCGTTTGTCAAAGCGGCGGCAGGCCGGGTGCTGCCCGGCGCGCCGCAGGAGGTTGAGGAGTGCATGGCCGACACATTCATTGCGCTGTGGAAAAACGCCGGTACCCTGCTTGACCGCCGGATTCCGCCCAAGGCCTGGCTGGCGGTGACCGCCCGCAATAAGGCGCTGAACCGCCTGCGGGCGCTGCGCCGTCAAAATGCCCTGCCGCTGGATGAAACCTTTGCTGCCGGCCTGGCTGAAGCCGGCCCGCTGGCCGAAGACCCGGCCGGGGAGGCCGGCGCGGCGGCAGCTGCCTGGGTGGCCGCACAGCCGCCGCCCGATGATGCGATCTTTATACGAAAATATTATCTGCTGCAGCCCAGCCGTGAAATTGCAGCCGCGCTTGGCCTGACCGAACAGGCTGTGAACACCCGGCTCAGCCGCGGGCGCGACCGGCTGCGCCGCCACCTGCATGAGGAGGGGTATTTCCGATGAACAAAAAGCAGAACGCTTTCTGGCAAAAGATGGAGGCAATGGACCTGCCGGCCGACCCGCTGACTGAAGGCGAGGCGGACCGGCTGCGCAGCCGGGTACTCGGTGCGGTGAAGGCCGCGCCGGCCAAGCGGCCCCGCCCCCGGCGGCTCTGGTGGCGTGCAGGGGCGGCCGCGGCCGCCTGCCTTGTGCTGTTGGGCACAACCAACGCCGTGGCCCCGGCCCTGGCCGAAAGCCTGCCGGTTGTGGGCGGGGTGTTTGCCTGGCTCAACAGGCAGGATAAGGCGCAGCTGGTGGGGCGGGAAATTGACGAGGCCGCCGCCCCGGCCGCGGTGCCGGCCGCGACCGCTGCGCCGCAGACGGATGCTGCAGCCGAAGGCCCGGCCGTTACGCTGCGGGAAATCTACTGTGACGGGCTCTACCTGCGGCTGGCACTGACGCTGGAGGATACCGACGGCAGCCTGGCCGGTTATGACCAGGTGACGACCGAGCAGAGGGTGCTGGAAAACCCGGACGAACTGGCCGACGCTTCGCTGCTGATCGACGGTGAATACGCCGGCGCGCCGTTCACCGCCCCGCTGTTTCAGCGTGTGGACGAAACGACCTTTGCGGCTGAACTGATCTACCCGCTGCGCGAACCGATTGCCGGCACCCATGAAGCTTCGGTTACCCTGTTCACGCTTGGCGTGGGCGGCAGCTGGGGAGAAAACGGGTACACCCAGTACGACCTGCCCGGCGGTGACCGTACCCTGACATTTAGTTTCACGGCGGATTCTTCGGCCAACCGCAGCTGGACGGGTCCGGTTGAACAAAACGGATACACGCTGGAAGCAATCGTTGCCACACCGGGCGAGACCTGCGTTATGCTGCGGCTGCCGGAGGGCGCCGAACCCCCTTCCGTGCTGGTGGAGGCAGACGGTACGCCGCTTGAGATGGCGCGCGGACAACGCATGGAGGACGGCGTGTGGCGGTATGATTTTGATGCCGCACCGGCCGGCGCGGTGGAATGGACTGTGACCGCAACGGACAAAAACAACGGTGATGCGACGCTTGCGCGCTTTGCTGTGGAAATTGCACAAGAAACAAGCCAGGATTTCTAACGGGTTCGGCACTGCGGCCCCTTGACGAGGACGGTTGACTTGGCTATTATGAAGCAAAGAAAACCGTGCGGAAGGGGAAAACACGATGACGAAACAGGAACTTTTGGAGATTTTGGCAGAGCAGTTCAGCTGCGATGAGGTGGACCTTGGCGCTTCCGTCACCCTGGCCGAGCTTGGCGCAGACCATGAGGATTATGTGGAACTGGCCTGGCAGCTTGGCGAGGCGACAGGCGTGGAATTTGACGAAGACCGCCTGGCTGAATTGGCCACCGTCGGCGAACTTTGGCGATTTGTTCGGGAAGCCGAGGAAGAAGAAGCGTAAACAAAAGAATCCCCGCAGGGGGCTGGAAGCAGCTTTCCCTGCGGGGATTGTTTTTTGATAAAGGGGATGCGGCGGGGGATTACACCACGCCCTGAGCGAGCATGGCGTCGGCCACCTTGGTGAAGCCGGCAATGTTCGCGCCGGCGACAAGGTTGCCCTTCATGCCGTAAGTTTCAGCGGCAGCCGCGGCATTGGCGTAGATGTTTTTCATGATGTCCTTCAGGCGGGCGTCTACCTCGTCAAAGGTCCAGGACAGGCGCAGCGAGTTCTGGCTCATCTCCAGGCCGGAAGTGGCGACGCCGCCGGCGTTCGAAGCCTTGGCAGGGGCAAACAGGACATTGTTGGCCTGCAGGTAGGCGACGGCTTCCGGGGTGGAGGGCATGTTTGCACCCTCAGCCACAGCATAGCAGCCGTTCGCAACCAGCGCCTTGGCGCCGTCAATCGGCAGTTCGTTCTGGGTGGCGCAGGGCAGGGCGATATCGCACGGGACGGTCCAGATGCCCTGGCTGCCTTCCACATATTTGGCGGTGGGGACGTAATCGAGATAGGTCTTGATGCGGGCGCGCTTGACTTCCTTGATCTCCTTGATGACCTTGTAGTCAATGCCGTTTTCATCGACAATGTAGCCGTTCGAATCGCTCATGGCGATGACCTTGCCGCCGAGCTGGCTGGCTTTCTGGTTGGCATAGATTGCCACGTTGCCGGAACCCGAGATCACGACCTTGGCGCCGGCAAAGCTCTTGCCGTTGGCTTTGAGCATTTCATCGGCAAAATAGCACAGGCCGTAGCCGGTGGCTTCGGTACGAACCAGGCTGCCGCCGAAGGTCAGGCCTTTGCCGGTCAGAACGCCGGTGAATTCATTGCGGATGCGCTTGTACTGGCCGTACATATAGCCGATCTCACGGCCGCCGACGCCGATATCACCGGCGGGAACGTCGGTGTTGGGGCCGATATGGCGGCACAGTTCGGTCATAAAGCTCTGGCAGAAACGCATGACTTCGGCGTCGGATTTGCCGTGGGGGTCAAAGTCGCTGCCACCCTTGCCGCCGCCCATCGGCAGGCCGGTCAGGCTGTTCTTGAAGATCTGTTCAAAACCAAGGAACTTGATGACCGAGAGGTTGACGCTCTTATGGAAGCGCAAACCGCCCTTGTAGGGGCCGATGGCGGAGTTGAACTCCACACGGTAGCCGCGGTTGACCTGCACCTTGCCGGCGTCGTCAACCCAGGGCACCCGGAACATCACGATGCGCTCAGGCTCAACGATGCGTTCGATCAGACCGTTCTTTTCGATTTCGGGGCGGGCCGCCACGACGGGTTCGAGCGATTCAAGAACTTCCTCAACCGCCTGCAAAAATTCCTTCTGCTCGGCATAGCGCTGGGCAAGACCGGCATACACGCCGGCCAGATAAGCATTCTGGATGGCCATAACAACAACTCCTTTATAAAAAGTCTTTCGCCGGTGTTTATCGTACCACGTTTGGCGCGCTTTGACAAGGTTTTTTTGCGCGGCTGTCTTTTTTGGCCGAGCAACTGTATGCTGATGGAGAACAAAATCGGGAGGAAATGGTGGCCTGCAAGGGCAAATATTTGGAAAAAATTCACAAAAAGCCTGTTCAAAACGGCCGGCCTTGGTGTATAATGATTAAAAATCTGCCCGCGTGTGCCGCGGCAGAGCAAATACTGCAAATCTTGCATAAAAATACAAAAAAGACAAAACTGTTTGCAAAAAGGAGGCGGGCGCATGCAGCGCAATATTCATGACCTGGTGGCTCGGATGAGCCTGGAGGAAAAGGCCGGGCTGTGTTCCGGCGCGGATTTTTGGCACACCAAGGCGGTGGAACGGCTGGAAGTTCCGGCTATGATGGTATCGGACGGCCCGCACGGCCTGCGCACCCAGAAAGAGGGCGGCGGGGTGAACGACAGCATCCGGGCGGTCTGCTTCCCGGCGGGCTGCGCGACGGCGGCAAGCTTTGATACCGAACTGATGCGCCGCGAGGGCGCGGCCATCGGCGCCGAAGCGCAGGCCGTCGGGCTCGGCGTTGTGCTCGGGCCGGCTGTCAACATCAAGCGCAGCCCGCTCTGCGGCCGTAATTTTGAATATTATTCCGAAGACCCGACACTGGCCGGCATGCTGGCAGCCGCCTTTATTGAAGGCGTGCAGAGCCAGGGCGTCGGCACATCGATCAAGCATTTCTGTGCGAACAACCAGGAATACCGCCGCATGACCGTCTCCTCCGATATGGATGAGCGCACGCTGCATGAAATCTATCTGACCCCGTTCGAGATCGCGGTACGCCAGGCCCGGCCCTGGACCGTGATGAGCAGCTACAACCGGCTCAACGGCGGCTATGTCGGCGAAAACCGCACCGTGATGACCGACGTGCTGCGCGGTGAATGGGGCTTTGAAGGGTTTGTTATGTCCGACTGGGGCGCCGTTGCGGATCGGGTTGCCGCGCTCAAAGCCGGGCTTGACCTTGAGATGCCGTCAAGCGGCGGGGTGAACGATGCGAAGATTGTTGCCGCCGTGCAGGAGGGCCGCCTTGACGAGGCGACGCTTGACAAAGCCGTGACCCGCATCCTCAACATTGTGTTCCGGCACATCGACCTGGCCCAAAACCCGCGCCCGGCGCTCAACCTTGATGCCGACCACGAGAAAGCCGCGCAGCTCGCGGAAGAATGCGCCGTGCTGCTGCAAAACCGCGGCGCGCTACCGCTGGCCCCCGGCGCCAAAGTGGCGTATATCGGCGGGTTTGCGGCGGAACCGCGCTACCAGGGCGGCGGTTCAAGCCATGTGAATGCCTACCGGATTGAAAGCGCGCTGGAAGCGGCCAAAGCGAAGGGCCGCCATGTGCGGTATGTCGAAGGCTTCCCGTCTGACCGTGACCAGCGCGAGGAGGCCGAGTTCCTGCGCGCGATCGAGGCCGCCGCCGAAGCCGATGTGGCCGTGATCTTTGCCGGCCTGCCGGAGAGCTTTGAGAGCGAGGGCGCCGACCGCAAGCATATGCGGCTGCCCGAAGCGCAGGACAATCTGATCGCCCGGGTTGCGGCGGTGCAGAAGAACACTGTCGTTGTGCTGCACACCGGCAGCCCGGTGGAGTGCCCCTGGGCGGACGATGTTTCGGCGGTACTGTGCATGTACCTGGGCGGCGAAGCGGTTGGCCGGGCGACCGACGCACTGCTCTTTGGAGAGGCTTCGCCCAGCGGGCACCTGCCTGAAACCTGGCCGCTGCGGCTGGAAGATACGCCCTGCTACCTTGATTTCCCCGGCGACGGCCACACCGCGCGCTACCGCGAAGGGGTTTATGTCGGCTACCGCTGGTATGACGCGCGCAAGATGGCGGTGCGCTGGCCGTTCGGGCACGGGCTTTCCTACACCGGTTTTTCGTACAGGGCGGCGGCGCTGAGCGCCGATACCCTGACCGAGGACGGCAGCGTGACCGTAAGCGTTACGGTGCGCAACACCGGCGAGCGCGCTGGCAGCGAGGTTGTGCAGCTCTATGTGGCGGACGAGACAGGCACGGCCGGACGCCCGCCCAAAGAACTGCGCCACTTTGCCAAGGTGACGCTGAACCCTGGGCAGGAGCAGGAGCTCCGCTTCACCCTGACCGCCCGCGACCTGAGCTACTACGACCCCGAGATGGGCGGCTGGTACGCCGCGCCGGGGCGGTACGCCGTGCTGATCGGCCATTCCAGCCGCAACATCCCGGCCGTGCTGCCGCTGAATTTTGTGACCAGCCGCGCCCGCCCGCTGACGATTGACGAAAATACCGCCATGGGAGACCTTTTGCGGGATACGCGCACCGCGCCGATCCTGCAAAAGGCGCTGGCCCGGTCCGGCGCGGCGCTGGGGGAGAACGGCGGCGGGGACACCGAGGGCGTTATGGCCGGCGAAGCGCTGGCCCAGATGCTGGACGGCATGCCGCTGCGCGCGTTTACCGGCTTTGGCGGCGCCGATGCGGCGGCCGCCCTGCCCGGTTTGCTGCAGGCGCTGCGCAACGCCCTGCCGGAAACCAAAAACAGAGAGTAACCGCCGCCCGGCGGTGGGGAGAAGAGGGAAACGTTCATGTCCAATGTGCTGACCCAGACCGTTGTGTATCTGCTGCTGTTGGCGTTCGGCTTCGGGTTCAAAAAGGCCGGCATCTTCAAAGTGGGGGATGCGGACTTTCTCAAATCGGTGATTTTGTATATCACGATGCCGGCTGCCGCTGTCAACGGGCTCAAGGCGCTGGAACTGCAGCCCTCGTTTCTGTGGTGCTTTCTGACCGGTTTTGTCACCTGCACGGCGCTGACTGTTGTGGGGATGGCGGTATCCCGGCGGGGGGACAACCGCAAAAAATTGCTGTACCTGTTCAGCATGAACAGCTTCAACGTTGGCAACTTTGCCATTCCGTTTCTGACAGGGCTGATCTCAGACAATGGGTTTGCGGCGCTCTGCCTGTTTGATATCTCGGTCGCGATCTATCTGTACGGCGTCAGCTATTCGATGGCGGAAGGGATCACCGGCCGGGGTGGGTTTTCGGCCAAGCTGCTGCTGACCAAAATCTTTACCTCCCCCATTACCGACGCCTACCTGATTATGCTGCTGCTTGCGGCGCTCCACATCCGGCTGCCGGCGCCTGTGCTGCGCCTGGCCGAGGTGGCCGGCAACGCCAACGCCTTTTTGGCCATGCTCAGCATCGGTATCCTGTTCGAGCTCAATCTTGAAAAAGAAAACCTGCTGGAATTTGTCAAGTTCTTCCTGCTGCGGTACGGTACGGCGCTGGTGATGGCGGCGGGGGTTTACTTCCTGCTGCCGATGCCGGCCGATATCCGCCAGGCCGTCTGCGTGCTGCTTATGGCGCCGGTTGCCAGCATCGCCCCGCTTTTGACCCGCAACGCCGGCGGAGACGGCGCCCAGGCCGCCCAGGTCAATTCGCTTTCGATCCTTGTCGGCATCGTGATGATGGTCGCGATGTATGCGGTGACGGGGGCGTGACAGCGATAAAAGAATACGAAAAAACAAAAAGAATAAATGTGGTGGATCGCGCGCTGACGCGCGCTCAAAAAAGCAGCCGGCAGGTTTCCGGGGCTTTTTGAGGCGGCGCAGCCGCCGATCCATCACATGGATTCTTTGTTATTTTTATTCCGTATTTGGCGGGGATTTGTGCGATGCTATATCCTCACACAAACTCCCGCCAGGTGCTTTCGGCATGGGTTTGGAAGTCGCAGAGTTCCTGCATGAGTTTGCGTGCGCCGGGGCTGGCGAAGGGATAGTCGCTCTCGGCGCGCTTGCAGTCGAGCACCCCCTGCCCGGTGCCCTCGGCCAGCATGGTGGCAAGGTTGCGGGTGGACTTGTCCAACATCGTGCGGGTGCGGATGCCCATGCTCACACCCATGCGGGCGGCGGGCGTCTGGCCTTTGGCCTCGCAGCCGATGGCATCCAGCGCCGTGTGGGCCTTCTGGTTTAAGCGGCGATATTCGTTGCGCTGGCGCATCATCTCGTCCTTCAGGGCCTGGTCGTGGGTCAGGCCCATCAGTTCATCCAGCGTGTTTTTGCCCATCTCGGTGTTCTGCGCCACTTCCTGCAGCATGGCTTCGTTATCCCGGCGGGCCTGGATCGATTCCGGTTCTTGCATAGGAAAATCCCCCTGTCTGTGTTTGTTCTGGCATGACGAAGGTTCGTCCCGAACAGTATGCGCAGGCAGGGGGCGTTTTATGTATGGGGGGCGGGGGGCCGGGTGCGGCGCTTTTGGCCGGGCAGCGGGATGCTGCTGACAATCGCAATGCCAAGCGCGAGCGCCACGGCGGTTTTGAGCGTTTCAATGCCTTTGGAAGCGAACAGCGCCTGGGCGTTGGTCAGCAGGTAATAGGCTGTGTAGTAGATGCCGGCCCCCGGCACAAGCGGGAAGATGCCGCAGAGCAAGAAAAGTGTGATCGGCGCTTTGTGGGCGATGGCAAACCAGCGCGCGATCGCGGTCAGCGGGATTGCGGCTATCAGGGTGGCCACCGGGGCGCTCAGCCCGCCCAGGCTTGTGGCCAGCAGGTAGACCACCCACCCCACGGCGCCCACCAGCCCGCAGGAGACGAAATGCCGGCGCGGCGCCTGAAAAGCCACCCCAAAGCAGATGGTGGCGACCATGGCGATGGCAAACTGCAGGACCGCACGGGTCAGTTCTTCGATCATAGCGGCACCCCCAGCAGCGTATTGGCAACCAGATAGCTCAGCGCGACGCCGCAGGCCAGGCAGCCGGCCACCAGCAGCGCGTCAAACACCCGGATTGTGCCTGAAAGATAATCGGCGTTGATCAGGTCGCGGATGCCCATCGTCAGCGCGACGCCGGGGGTCAGCACCATCAGCGCGCCGATGATCGCCTGGCTTGCCATGTAGCCGTCCCCCCAAACGATGTGGGCAGCCAAAGCCAGCGCCGTGCAGGCGGCCGCCCCGACAATATCGGTGAATACTTTGCTGACGCCGGCGCGCGCAAACCATTGCACAATCAGCATTTCCAGCATGCCGGCCGCAAAAGCGGTGACCACCTCGCTCACGCCGCCGCCGAACAGGTAACCAAAACAGGCGCTGCCCAGCGCGCCGGCCAGCAGCGAACGCCGCGGCCCGTACACCGGCATGGCGCGGGCGCGGGCCAATTCAGCCTCGGCGCCCGGCAGGTCAAGCGCGCCTTCCGCCAGCTTGCGGGACAGTGCGTTGACCGCTTCAACCCGGCCCAGGTGGATGCTGGTGTGCGGGATGTGGCGCACCGCACTGATAGGCGCTTCGCCGGCGGCCTGGCTTTCGGCCGAAGCAAAGATGCCGTTTGTCAGCACATAGACATGGAACCCCTGCACGCCCAGGCTGCGGGCCATGATCTCCATTGTGTTCTGCGCGCGGGATACCTCGCTGCCGTTTTCCAGCAGTGTTTGCCCGGCGTTCACAACCAGTTCCATTGCACGGTTATTCATGCGGCGTCCCCCTTTCGCGCCCGGAGGCGCTCCCACACGGCCCAGGCCAGCGCGGCCGCCGCAAACGCGGCGCTCACGGCCAGCCCCGCGCCTTCGCCGGGGTGGCGGTAACGCAGCGTTACCGTGTTTTCACCGGCGGCCAGCCGTACCCCCATCATCCCGCCAAAGACAGGTTCGAGCTCAGCCTCTTCGCCGTTGACGGTCAGCTGCCAGTGGTCGGCGTCCTCCCAGGCAAAAGGCAGCACAAGCAGGTCGGCTTCGGCAGAGCCTGTCACGGTGCAGGCGATGCGGCCGCCTTCCTGCACGGACAGGTCCTGCGGCGCGCCTGCGCGCAGCGTCTCGACGGCAGAAGCGAGCGCCGTTTCGTCAAGGCTGTAGATCTCGATCGCGGCGCGGGCTTTTGCGGAATCAGCAAAGCCGAGATACACTTCGACCTGCTGCCCGGCTGCGAAGCTGCCGAGCGGCATGACCCCGCCGAGCGAATCCATCGTGAAATATTCGCCGATCAGTTCCCCGTCCACCCGCACGTCGGCCGGCGTGGCTTCGTCCAGCCCCGGGAGCGCCAGGTAGACCGGGCCGTCACAGGCCGGGGTGAAGGTCAGGGAAATGCCCTGCTCGCTCTGCGAAAATTCGATCGCAGCCGGCAGCAGCGCGTCGGCCGTGCCGGGCACCAGGGCACGCAGCATCTCGTTTTGCAGCGCGAAGGTATTGTCCGTGCTGTCAATCTCAATCTCCAGCGCCTCGCTTGAGCCGACATAGGCGAGCGGCAGCGCGAACGGGTTTTCATAGACGGTGAGAGTGGTGTCGGTTGCAAGCAGGTCATAATGCCCGGGCACGGGCCGGCTGCCGTCGCTGTACAGATACTTGATGCCGAGCAGGCTGTCCGCCACGCCGGTCGAACCCCAGCCGTAGATCGAGGAATTGACATAGCCGAGCGCTTCGAGCATCGGCTTGGCGGCGCTCGCCTTGGTGGAGGAATAGTGGCTGATCCCCCAGTAGCCGAGCAGCATCGGGTCGTTGAGGGTGCGCATAAAGTTTTTCTCTATGCGGTAGAGCCCGCTGTCCTGTTCGCGGATCGCCGCGACGGCGGCGGTGTTTTCATCGTAAAAGCTTTCAAAGCCGCTGACGGTGTAGGCTTCAAACTTGCGCAGCGAAAGCACGGTGTTGGCGGTCATATCGATCAAGGCGACCAGCGCAAACAGCCCGGCGCCCGCCCGCGCAAGCGCCCGGCGGCCAGCCCCGCGCAGCAAGATGACGGCCAGCGTGGCTGCAAACACCGCCGCGCAGGCCGCGAGCTTCGCGGCCGAGAAGGTTTCCCCCGCCGCAAGCGGGTACCCTGCGCACCAGATAAGGCCTGCCCCGGCCGTGATGAGCAGCGCCCTGCGCCCCGGCTGCCCGGCCAGCAGCGCCCGCCCCGCCAGCATGAGCAGAAACAAACTGAGAAGGAAGCTGAACCGGCAGGGGAACCAGACCGGCTCCTTAAAGCCGTGCCAGATCAGGTTGAGCCCCTGCGCCCAACAGCTCAGCGCCATGGCGGCCAGCAGCAGCGCGGCGGCGATCTTCTCCCGCCGCGGAAAGGCCCCGGCAAAGAACAGCACGGCCAGCGCCGCCGCAAACACCCCGCAGTAGAGGTTCGGCAGCGAGCCGGTCACATCGTCCCAGAAAAAGTTGCCGAAGAAAAGGCGGTAGGGCAGCTGAGCAAGGTTGAAGGCGGGGGCGAGCGAAAAATCCATCGCAAAAAGCCCGCCTTTGCTCTCCTCCACCTCAAGCAGCGAAGGAATCAGCAAAAAAGCGGCGAGCCCCGCGCCCAGGCACCCGCTGGCCGCAAAACGGCCGAACGGCCGCCAGAACCCGCGCCGCGGCGCGGAAAACCAGCGATAGAGGTAGTAAAGCACGCTGAACAGGCAGACTTCCCAGGCTGTATAAAAGTTGAACAGCGCGGCCAGCAGCACCAGCGCGGTCAGCGGCCAGTGGCGGCCGGTATCCTGCAAAGCATCCACGGCCGAAAGCAGCAGCGGCGCAAGCAGTACAACGTCCATCCAGATAATGTTCTGGCTGTAGACAACGCAGAAGGCGCACAGGCTGTAGCCCAGGCTCAACACCGGCAGCAATCGTGAATCACTGCGGAAATGCCGGCCAAAATAAAAGCAGGCCGCCGCGCCGGTCAGCGCGGTGCGCAGCGCAAACACGCCCTGCGCGACATACGGGATGGCCCGCACCGGGAAAATCAGATACAAAAGGTTGAACGGGCTGTTCATGTAATAGGCGAACAGCCCGAGCGTGCTGCCGCCGCAGAGCTTGGCAAAGCTGTACCCAAGACCGCCCTGCCGCACGCGGCGCCACAGATCGGTGATATAGGCGACATACAGCCCATTGAGGTCACCGGTCAGCATGGTGCCGTCGCCGGACGGCGCAAAGCCGAGCAGCGCGTAGGCGGCCGCGACCGCGCCGAGCGAAAGAAGAAAGGCGAGCAGAATGTTCTGGCGCTGCCGCCGGCGGGAAGGCTGTGCAAGGGGATTCTGGATCATGGGGCCTCCGTGCGGATGCTGGACTGTACTTCGGCAAACTTCGGGTAGGTTTTGTAAAGATGCGCGGCGATCGCCTCCATGAGCTGGTAGTCGTGCTCGGAATCAATATCGATGATGCCGGTGTCCATCATCACGCTGACCCCGATCTTGCCGCGCCAGAGCATCCCGTCGGTGTTCGCCGCAAGGAAATCCCGCTTGAACACATAGATCGAGGCGTTGACGTCAAAGACTTCCGGGGCCTGCTGGCGGCCGGTGAATGCGCTCTTGTTCACCTGCTCGACATGGTCGCCGACGGTTTTGACCATGTTGAACCAGGGGTTGCGCCGCGCTTCGCAGACGCTGAACACAAGGTCAAGGTCGGCGCGGTCGCGCTTCAAAAGAAAGGCGTTCTCGATATCGTCTGCCGTGCGCAAAGGGCTTGTGATGTCGAGGTCCATCAGCCAGTCATACGCCGCGCCGGTTTTTTCCTCCATGCGGCGCAGGCTGTCCTGGTAGACGGCCATCTTCGGCACCGTGTCGCCGCCGAGCGCCTCGCCCCGCGGCAGGTAGGTCACTTCGGGGTAGCGCGCCGCGACCAGCTCGGCCAGCGCCTCGCTGTCGGTGTTGAGGGCGATATCGATGGTGAGTTCGGGGTGGCGGCGGGCGAAAAGCTCGGCCGCGCTCAGCGAATAGTAGACGAGCGGCTGGCCCAGAAAGGTCTTGAGGTTCTTGTTCTTGAACCCCTTGCTGCCGGCCCGGCCGCAGATCGTGATCAACAGGCGATTGGACATAGGTTTACCTCCCCAAAGTCAGGCGCAGCACCTGCGCGGCGGTGGCGGGCGGGTTCAGGCTGACAGCCTGCGGCCCGGCCGCGTAATCCAGAAAATAGGCCATCTCCCGCAAATAGCGGGCGTTGACGTCCTCGGTATAGGCTTCGACTGTCCCGTCGGGCAGCGTCAGGGTTCCCGCGCCGAAATCAGCCACAAGGCTGCCCGAAGGGGTGAACAGCTCGATGCTGCGGCGGTAGCCGCGGCCGAAATAATCGAGATGCACCTCGGCCAGCATCCCGGGATACTGCGCGATATACAGCGATACATCGTCGGAATCGATCTCGAGCTCGGAATACTGCCCGCGCAGGTTGTAAAGGCGCTCGGGCGCGCCGAACAGATCGACAAGATAGTCCCATTCATGGATCAGGTCGATCGTCACCCCGCCGCCCATCGCCTTGTGGGCGCTGTAGACGGTGCGGTAATCGACGCCCGGCCGCCAGTCCGGCAGGTAGGACGAGCAGAGCACCCGCGCGCAGTAGGGCCGGCCGTCCGCGCCGGCTTCCAGCCGCTTTTTCAGCGCCAGCATCACGCCGCACCAGCGCATCGGCGCGGCGACGTAGGCTTTCTGGCCGGGGTCGAGCAGCGCGGCGGGGTCAAGGCCGGCCTGGTCGGCCGAAAAGATCGGCTTTTCGATAAAGAGCGCGCCGGCCCGCCCGCGCAGGCTTTGCAGCGCCTCGGCGTGCAGGCTCGTCGGGTTGGTGATGAAGGCGAGGTCATAGTGTCCGCGCGCGGCCGGGTCGTCGAGCGCAGTAAACTGCGCGCGCAGAAGTTCTGCCACGCCGGGGCGCAGCGGGCGGTTGAGGGAACTTCGCAGCGCATCGGCCGCAAGCGTGATCCCGCGCTCGGCGCAGATTGTATGTAGGTTCTTCAAATGCCGGCTGCCGATTGAGCCGAGGCCGATAAAGAGGGCGGTGAGGGTGGGCATGGTTCTTCCTTTCTGATCTAAACTCTCCACTCTAAACTCTTATCGTATTATCCTTCGTTTTCGAGCGCGCGGATGGCGGCATCGAGCCGGTTTGCAAACTGGCCGATGTGCAGCCCGTCGATGAAGCGGTGGTTGACCTCGACTGAAAGGCCGAGGGTCAGCCGGCCGCCCTGCTCGGTGTAGCGGCCCCAGCTGATGCGGGGCACCGTATCGTCGGGGCCGTGGTCGCCCTCGTTGGTCAGGGCGGTCAGGTCAACCCAGGGCAGGCAGGAATAATAGATCAGCTCGCCGGCTTCGGCTTTCTGGTCAATGAAGACGGTCTGGGCGCGGCTCTTTTCGCCCGCCGCGCGGCAGAAGGCGGCCAGGTCGCCCCCGGCCGGCAGCGTGATGATCTTGAAGGCTTCCGACCCGGCCGGCAGGTCGGTAAAGCTTGGGTCGCGGCGGTCAACGGTAAAAAGCGCGCC
Source organism: uncultured Oscillospiraceae bacterium (assembly GCA_900548355.1). GTDB lineage: Bacteria > Bacillota > Clostridia > Oscillospirales > Ruminococcaceae > Gemmiger > Gemmiger avicola. The sequence goes on along the minus strand of URKR01000011.1, from coordinate 7,823 downwards.
GTCGCGGCAGGTCAGCCGGAAGGCCGGCACTTCGTTGATCGCACGGGTGCAGAGATAGACCATTGCGTAATAAAATGAAAGAGAATTACGCTTTGTATACTTGCGCAGCGCGCTCACATCCTGCCGGAAGGTGACCATATAAAACGGGTTGCGAAGAGCTGAGAAAAATTCGTAGATGTCCCGCCGCGGCCAGGTATTCAGATCAAACGGGGTCAGCTGCATCGGAACCCTCCCGCCCGGCGGCCTCGACCGCGTCCATGATGCGGATCGCGGCCAGGTCTTTCTCAAAGCTCCAGCGCGGGGCCTCCTCGCCTTGCAGCACGGCGAAGAAGTTCGCAAGCTCATCGACATAGGCGTTTTCGACGATGTTGTCGGAGTAGCGGCTGTCGTGTTCAAAGCTCGTGTAGGTATCCACAAAGCGCTTTTCACCGCCTTCGAAACGGTAGAGCGCCTTGGGGTTGCCCTCCCAGAACAGGTGCAGCCCGTCGCCGAAGCATTCAAAGTTGCGCACGGCTTTGGGGCTTACAACGTCGGCCGCCAGCACCCCCTGCGCGCCCGAAGCATGGCGCAGAAGCAGCGTTGCGCAGTCGGGGTAGGGCAGGCCCAGGCCGCTGATTGAATCACACTGGACGGTCAGGCTTTCAACCTCCCCGAAGGCGTCGAGCAGCCAGGGCAGGTCGATACCCAGAATCTCCCGCACGCCGCCGGTGCGCGCCTGCCCGACGAAGAAATTCTTGTAGTTTTCCCACGGGTGCCAGTCGGGCAGATACTGCCCGATGTGGTAGATGTAGTGGACGGGTTTGCCGAAAGCGGCGACCGAGTCTTTGATATACTGGGTCTCGCGCCGGTAGAGCATCGTCGAGGACAAAAACAGCGGCAGTCCGTTCGCTTTGGCCTTGGCGATGTTCTCGGCGTAGCCGTCACAGACAAGGTTCAGCTCGGTAAAAACCGGGAGTTTTGCATCGAGCAGCGCGCCGATAAGCCCGGCGTGGGCCAGCGGCGCGGTGCAGACGAGCGCGGCGTCGAGGGCTGTCCGCTCGGCCGCAAGGGCGGCCGCAAGATCGGGGTAGGCGGCCTGGATCAGCCCAAGGCCGAGCGCTTCGGCGCGACGGCTTTCGGCCGTATCAACGCCGACGATGCGGACGGCCGGGTCAATCCCCCGCGCCAACCGCGCCCGCCGCTTACCCATGCTGCCAAGGCCGATGAGAAGGAGGGTCATGTGGATCACGCTTTCCTGTTTATTTTATCGCTCTGTTGAAATGGCGTCATAAAACACCTTCGGCCGCCCAAAATCAAACTCTGCCAAAATCCGCACAATTTTGCCGCTCGTGTCGCCGCCGTTGTAGGGGCTGCGGGCGGTTTTGGCTTTGGCGGCAAAGGCGGGGGAGAGGGCCTTGCGGATCGCGGCTTCGATCGCGGCGGCGTCGCCTTCGCAGCAGACCACGTTCTCGCAGATCGCGCGGCCGGCCTGCCGCCGGCCGATGTTGACGGCCGGCACGCCGAAGGACGGCGTCTCGACGACGCCGGAGCTTGAATTGCCGACGACCGCCGCCGCAAACTGCATGGCCGAAAGATACCGCCGCAGCCCAAGGCTCTGCACAAAGCCGGCGCGGCCGGGGTGGGCGGCCGCAAAGGCCTGCAGGGCCGCCGTGCAGATGGCCCCGCCCGCGTCGGCGTTTGAGCCGGTCAGCAGCCAGAACACATCCGGCACGGCTTCGAGCGCCCGGCAGAGCGCCGCGGCCTGGGCGCCCGGGTCAGGCGCGCCGGCGTCGGTCTCGGGGTGGTAGGTGACAAGGGCAAACCGGCCTTCGAGCGGGAATCCTGTCGATTCGCACAATTCCTGCCGGCTCATTTTGGGCAAACTGCGGATGTTTTCATCCCCCAGCCCCCCGACGCAGAACACCCGGTCGGGTTCCTCGCCCATCCGCACAAGCCGGGCCGCGCTGTCGGCGCAGGAAGGAAAGTGCAGCGCCGCCATTTTGGAGATGCAGTGGCGGTAATATTCGTCGGCCGCGCCTAAGGTCACGTCCCCGCCCGAGATATGGGCGATCGGGATATGCCGCGCGGCGGCCGCCACCGCGACCGCAAAGATCTCGAACCGGTCGCCGAGCAGCAGCACGCAGGCGGGGGTGTGGGCCGCAAATTCTTCGTCGAACACCTCGATTGTGCGGGCGATCGTGCGGGCCACCGGCTCGCCGGCGTCGTCGGAAAAGATCGGCAGCCGCGCCGCAATCGGCAGGCCGTCGGCCTCGATCTCCCGCACCGTCGTGCCGAGCCGGGCGCACAGATGCGCGCCGGTCACAACCAGCCGCAGCGCCAGCGTCTCGCTCGCCGCCAGCTTTTGCAGCACCGGCCGCAAAAGCCCATACTCCGCCCGCGTCGCGGTCACCACGGTTAGTTCGCGCATGCCGCCGCCCCCTTTATTCCATCTCGATCTTCTCATCCTCGGCAAAATCCCGAACGGCGGTTTTGCCGAGGACTTCGTACCACCGCATAGGGCTGATGCCGTCGCCGGGGCGCTTGGTCGTCAGGTTGTCGGCGGTGAATACCTCGCCCTTGCGGATCGCCCGGGCGGCTACGATGCTCTTGCGGGCGACGGCGCGGTTCGGCGCTTCGCTCAAGGTCAGGTGCTTATGCCCGTCGCCAAGGGCGGCTTCGATATGGCGCACCGCATCGACCATTGCCTTGAACTCGGCGGGGTCCAGGCTCGCCTTCTGGTCGGGGCCGGGCAGGGTTTTATCCAGCGTGAAATGCTTTTCAATCACCTTTGCGCCAAGCACCGCCGCCGCCACGTCGCACTCCCACCCCGGCGTATGATCCGAAAGCCCGACCGGCAGACCGAACTGGTCGAACAGCTCAACCATCGCGGTCAGGTTCGCGTCCTCGTAGGGGGTCGGGTACTGGGTGTTGCAGTGCAGAATCGTCGCCTCGGGGCAGCCGTTGTCGTCCAGCACCCCGAGCGCGTCGGTGATCTCATCCAGCGTGCTCATCCCGGTCGAGAGCAGCACCGGCTTGCGCAGCCGGGCGATTTCTTCGAGGTAGGGCAGGTTGGTGATCTCGCCCGAAGGGATTTTGAGCAGCGGCAACCCGAGCGTGCCCAAAAACCGCACGCTCGGGATATCGAAGGCCGCGCTCAAATACTGGATGCCGATCGAATCGCAGTATTCTTTGAGCTCGCGGTGCCCTTCAAACGAGAAATGCAGCTTGCGGATCATCTCGAGCTGGCTTTCGCCGGCGCCGGTCGTCTCTTTCTGGTAGGCGGCCTTCTCGGCAAAGCGGGAGGCGACGAGCTCGGGCACGGCGGTCTGGTATTTGACAATATCGGCCCCGCAGTCCTTGGCCACGCGGGCCATCTGCTTGGCCATCTCCAGGTCGCCGTTGTGGTTGACGCCGGCTTCGGCAATAATGGTAACAGGCATGGTGGGGCTCCTCTTTTCTTTTTTGTTTTTTCTTGTTTTTTATTTCCAATCAGCTGTGCCCTTCCAGCCGCTGGCGCATTTTTTCCAGCTCTTCCATCTGGCCCATATCCATCCAGGCGCTCTCGTTGATCGGGTAGACGCCGACCGGCCGGCCGGCCGCGCGGTAGCGCTCGATCACGTCGGGGAAGCCGATGTTTTCGCCGTCGCGCATCTCATCGACGACCTGCGGCTCGACGACATAGACGCCGGTGTTGGTCAGAAAGTTGAGCTCGGGCTTTTCCCGCATCGCGGCGATGCCGCCGTCCTCGCCCAGTTCGACAACGCCGTAAGGCACCGTGAAATGCTTGAGCGCGCAGACCATTGTGATCAGGTTGCCGCGCGCGCGGTGCTTCTCATACAGGTCGCCGAAATCAAGGTCAAGCAGCGTGTCGCAGTTGGTGAAGAAAAACGGCGAATCGATCTTGCCCTTGAGCAGGCAGAGCCCGCCGCCGGTGCCCATGAACTGGGTCTCATCGACAAATTCGAGCTCATAGTCCTTTTCAAGGTCACCGAAATAGCTCTTGATCATCCCTTTTTTGTAGTTGACGATCATCTTGAACCGGTGGCAGCCGAAGCCGCGGAACCGGTTGATGATGAGCTCGGCAATCGGCTGTTCGCCAACCGGGATCAGCGGCTTGGGCAAAATCTTGGTATAGGGGTAGAGCCTTGTGCCCAGCCCGCCGGCCATCATCACGACCGGGATGTCCACCCGCTTGCGGTTGTCCACATTGACGCCGCCCGCGAACACGATGTCGGTGATGGCGCCGCGCCGATCCAGCAGCGGCAGTGCGTCGATGCCGTGGCTTTGCAGCATCGCCTTGGCCCGGCCGCGCTCGGCCACCGGCAGGCTGATCGGGTGGAAGTTCGCGGCCTGCGCAACCGGCGCTTCCAGCGTGCCGCCGCGCAAAAAGAACTTGCGGATATCGCCGTCGGTCACAACGGCCTGCAGCCTGCCCTCCGGCGCGATGAACAGGATGCGCTGGCCGGTTTCGTCGAGTTTTTTCATCGTCTCCAGCACGGTGGCTTCGCGCGGGATCATCAGTTCGTCAATCTTCAGCAAGGGGCGTTCCCTCCCTTTTTTTGGGGGCGTGATGTTGAGTTGGGAATCAGGTGTCAGAAACTGCGGTAGATCGGCGGCTGCGCCGCCTCAAAATGTATCCGTAGGGGCCGGATTCATCCGGCCCGCGGGCGCTCGCGGCGGCGGGAGGTTTATGGGGCAACGGCATATGGGGCAGGGCAATCCCCCAGTCTGCGCTGCGCGCAGCCGGCCCCCTTTGACAAGGGGACCTATGGCAACGTTTACACCAACCCCCGCACCGCTTCGATCACGCGGGCGCAGTCGTCTTCTGTCAAATTGGTTGAGCAGGGCAGGTTGACAATGTGGGCGCGGTAATCAAGCGCCTTTTCAAGGCCGTGGGCCTCGTTGCGGCCGTAATCGGCCTGTTCGTGGATCAGCGCCCAGACAGGCCGGGTCTGGATTGAAACGGCTTCAAGCGCTGCGATCACATCGTCGCGGTGCAGATCCGTTTCGCCGAGGTAGAGGCTGTAGAACCAGTGGTTGGACCGTGTATCGCCCACGACGGTATCGCGGAAGGGCAGAATCCGCAGCCCGCGCCAGCCGTCCAGGCCGTCGCGGTACTGGTTGTAGCGGGCAATCTTGGTCTCAATGAAGCCCTCAAGCTTTGCCAGCTGCGCAAGCCCCAAACTCGCCTGTACGTTGGTCATGCGGTAGTTGTAGCCGACTTCGTCGTGCAGAAATTGCAGTACGTCGGCCTTGGCCTGGGTGCTCAGGTGCTTGGCATGGTCAAGCCAGGCGGCATTGTTGCCCACCATCATGCCGCCCGCGCCGGTCGTGATGATCTTGTTGCCGTTGAAACTGTAACAGCCCAGATCCCCGAAGCTGCCCGCAAACCGCCCGGCCAGCGGGCCGGATGTGTAGCGGGTGCCAAGGGCTTCGGTGGCATCCTCAATCAGAATCAGGCGATAGCGGCGGGCAATCTCCGAAAGGCGGGCCATATCGGCCATATTGCCGAACACATGCACGACGACCAGCGCCGTGACTTTCGCGCCCGAAGCATTGTTGTACAGCCCGTCGGCTTTCAGCGTGCAGCGGTTGGCGCAGAAATCCTCGACCGCGTCGGGGTCGAGGCAGAGCGAATCATCGCAGCCGATAAAAACGGGTTCCGCCCCGACATAGCGGGTCAGCGGGTTGACCGCCGCGATGAAGGTCAGGGTGGGCACAATGACCTCCTGCCCGGGGCCAAGGCCGGCCGCCATCGCAGCCAGGTGCAGCGCCGAGGTGCCGGAGTTCGCGGCCACGGCGCGCGGCATCTTCACATACGCCGCAAGGGCCTGCTCAAACTCCGCCACGCGGGCGCCGCTTGTAGACACCCAGCCCGAGGCGATCGCCTCGGTTGCGCGGGAAAGCTCCTCCTGTCCAAAATTCGGAACCGAAAGCGGGATAAAACCAGACATCATACGTCCCCCGATCTTCTACTAACTTAAAACGGCCGCACGGCCGCCGCGCCCCGCGAGGCGCTGTACAGCTTCATTATATACGTTTCGGCCGCAAACGGCAAGTTCTTGGCCAGGCGGCTTACCGGCCGTCGGGGCGGTGCTCATCCACCTTGGCACGCAGGCTGCGGGCCAGGGCGCGCAGCCGGGCCAGCGCTTCGCGGTGGGCTGTGACCATGTGGGGGTAAGCGCGCAGCAGACGCCCGGTGCCGAAATACCGCTGCCGGGCTGTGCGTTCAAGCTCGGCGCGCAGAGCCCTGGCCCTGCCGGCCAGCGCCAGCAGCTGTTCGCGCAGGGCGGCGGCGTTGTCCCGTCCCTCCATTTTGGCCAGCATCCATTGCAGCTTTTGCTCGTCCAGCAATGTGTCGGCGGTCATGGCTCCCTCGCCGATGATTTCGGTCATCGCGTCACTGGCGCGGCGCAGGGAATCGGCCATCTCATCCAGCCGGCGCAGCTGCCTGCCAAGGCCGGCGGCCTGGGCAAAGCTGACCGAGGTATCCACCAGCAGGCAGAGCCCCAAAAGAACATCCAGAGCCATCACGGCGGCGCGGGGCAGGCGCTCAACCGGCGCAGCCAGCAGCGGGTGCAGCCCCATCACAACGGCCACGCTCGCCGCGCCCCACAGCAGGGAAAACTTGGGGCAGATAAACCCGCCCAGATTGCCGCGGTTCTGGCTGTAATCCCACCAGCGGGTGTGGAACAGCCGGTAAAGCAGATACCCGCCGACAAGCTCAAGCAGCGTCGCCAGCGCCATGCCGATGAAAAAGACGGCCAACAGGTTGCGCCGCCAACCGCCAAGCACGGCCAGCAGCCCCACCATGCCGAAGCCGTAGATCGGGCACAGCGGACCGTTCAAAAAACCGCGGTTGACCAGCGCCCGCTCCTTGACGGCGGCAAACGCGACTTCGGCGCACCAGCCGAGCAGGGCATAGATAAAAAAATACAGAACGAGCCGGGCCGGGTCGATCATGCTTCGGACTCCTCCTCTTCACACAGCCGGGCGGCAAGCGCTTTTGGTTCCACCCAGGTCACGGCGGTATCGGGGGCTTTGCGGGCGATCAGGGCCTTGATCGGGATGCCCTGCTCGCTGAACATGCCTTCGTGTTCGGTGCGCAGGTTCCAGGCCGGTTCATCGGCGTGCAGGTCGGCGGTCTGCCAGGTGATTTCGAACCCGGCGGCCGGGAAGTAGGAAAGGCTGTCCCGGAACAGATCGTCGTCGTCGGTTTTGAACCAGATCTCGCCGCCTTCGTCCATCAGGGCGCGGTATTGCAGCAGCTGGCGCGGGTGGGTCAGCCGGTGCTTGTGGCTCGAGGCGTTCTTGCTCCAGGGGTTGCAGAAATTGATATAGATCCGCGCAACCCGGTCCTCGGCGTTGAACGCGCCGAGCAGCCGCTCAATATCGAGCGAGGCGATCCGCACGTTGTCCGGCGCAAGGTTGCGCCCGAGATAGGCGCGCTCGACCTTGCGCTTGGCCAGAATCAGCACTTTGTCGGTAATGTCGATGCCAAGGTAGTTGTTTTCCGGGTGGGCCGGGGCGATCTGGGCCAGAAAACCGCCCTTGCCGCAGCCGAGTTCGAGACAGAACGGGTGGTCAGGCGCGGGGTAAAGTTCGCGCCAGTGGCCGGCGTGGGTCAGCGGCTCATGAACATGGAACGGGCAGGCCAGCAGCTCGGGCCGGGCATAGGGCTTGAAACGCATTCGCATAAGTAGAAAAGCTCCTTTGTTTTTGGTGGAAGAGTTTGGTTAAAAAATACGGGAATCTGTCGCCCATCGTCCGCCTCACACGGCCCTGGCAAACCACACTTTAACCGCATCGGCTTCGGCGGCCAGGCTGCCCTGGCAGGCGGCGGG
>URKR01000010.1 GCA_900548355.1 uncultured Oscillospiraceae bacterium | reverse complement strand
CAGTGCGCGGCTGTTGCCCCTTTTGCAGCGTGTCGAGAAACTCGACACGCTGCAAAATTTCACATTTTTCCGGCGGCAGACCGTTTGCAGCGTCTGCCGCCGCTTTTTCGGGGCGACCGGCGGCAGGTTCCGGCCTGAAAAATTTGATTTTTACGTCAGGTTACGGTACAATAAAGACGTATGCTTGCACTGCCTCAAAGAGGGAGGGGCGCGTCCCAAGTTTTAAGGAAGGTATAGGGATTTATGCAAACCAAGTTGAGTGTGTCAGTTCTTTCGGCCGATCTGGCCCATTTGGCTGACCAATGCCGCCTTGCGCTGGAAGCCGGGGCGGATATGCTGCACATTGATGTGATGGACGGCCATTTTGTGCCCAATATGACCTATGGCGCGCCGGTGCTCAGCTGCCTGCACCGCGCATTGCCCGATGCCTATTATGATGTCCACCTGATGATTGACGACCCGGCCCGGTACGCCATCGACTTTGCCGAAGCGGGCGCTTCGCTCATCACGTTCCACATCGAAGCCCCCTGCGTGCGGGGGGACCCTGCCGCTGTGATTGCGGCGATCCGCAAGGCAGGTTGCCGGGTGGGCATCAGCGTACGTCCGGCCACCCCGGTGGAGGCAGTCTTCCCGTATCTGGGCGAAATAGACCTTGTCCTGGTCATGAGCGTCGAACCCGGCTTCGGCGGGCAGCCGTTTCTACCCGAAACGCCGGCAAGGCTTGCCGCGCTCCGGCGGGAACTGCATCGACGCAGCCTGAAAACAATGCTGCAGGTGGACGGCGGCGTTAATGCGCAAACCGCCCCGCTCTGCACGGGCGCCGGCGCGGACGTACTGGTTACCGGCAGCGCGCTTTACCACGCCGCAGACCCCGCGGCGCTTGTGCGCAGCATCCATGCCCTGCAGCCGGCCGAAAACCCGCCGGCCCCCCACCTGTAAACCGATCCAAAAGGAGACCCCATGCCGATGCATAGTTCTTTTCAGCGCAGCGCCAACTATGGCTACTATGCAGACCTGCTGTGGTGCTGTGTACCGCTGATGGCGATGGCCTGGTTTTATTATGGCCCACGGCCCTTGCTGCTGATGCTGGCCGGCCTGTTCACCGCCTATGTCTGCGATTGCCTGGTCGCCCCGCTGCACGGGGCGGATTACCGCCCGCACGAACCCTCAAGCGAATGTTTTGCAGCCCTCATTGTGCTGATGATGCCGGCCAGCGTTTCCTACGCGGTGGTGGTGGCGGCGGTTGTCGTTGCCGTGCTGGCCAAGGAGACGTTCGGCGGCGAAGGCCACTACCCGTTCCACCCCGCGGCTGTCGGGATGGCGGTGGCCGCATTGTCCTGGCCGGGCCAGGTCTTTTCCTACCCGACACCCGGCACGGTCCTGCCGCTGTGGGGCGGGGTGGAAAGCGGGACCGGCGCCGGCCTGAACGCCACGCTTTCCAGCGGCGGCCTGCCTTCCGATACCACCATCAACCTTGTCACGGGCAATGTGGCGGGCCCGCTGGGCACCGGGGCCATCCTTGTCATTTTGGCCTGCGGGCTGTACCTGCTTTGCCGCGGCCATCTGCAGCTGTCCACGCTGCTGCCCTATTTGGTTGTCTGCGTGGCGGTGCCCTGGCTGATGCCTGCCCTCAACGATCTGCCTGCGTTTAGCTTCCCGTGGGAATTTGTGCGCCAGCGCGTCTACCTCGAAAAGTATATCATCCTTTCCGGCGGTATGCTGTTCGGCGGTATCTTCCTGGCTTGTGAACCGGTCACCCAGCCCAACCGGCTGTCCAGCCGCATCATTTACGGCCTGCTGCTGGGGGTGGCCACCACCGTTTTCCGTTACAACACGGTCTATGAAACCGGTATCTGCTTTGCGCTGCTGATTGTCGGGGCTTTCCCCGAATGGCTGGACCGTGTGGCCCGCCGTGCTGAGCGGATCAAGTTTATGAAGAAGGAGGAACAGCGGCGTGCCCAACGAGCAAACCCCGAAAGCATCCCCGAAGGCTTCTGAACCGGCAGCGGCCGGGCGCAGCCTTCGGCGCAACAAAAAGCAGGCGGAACACTCCCAAACGGTTATCATTCCCCAGATTTCGCCCGAAGTGCTTGAGCAGGCACGCCGGGCTGCGGCGGCCGGCAAGAACCGCCAGCAGGTCGAACAGGAAGCGATCGCCGCGGCTGAAGCCGCCGCCCGGGCCAAGTCCGAGGCTGCCGCGCAGCCGAAGGAGGCAAAGCCCCGCCAGCCGGAGCAGAAAAAGCCGGCAAAGATGACCCGCGCCCAGGCGGAAGCCGAACTCTACCAGAACATCCACGATGACCACCTCTGGCTGAATAACCCCGTGATGGTGCGCGGGCTGGGTTTGGCGCCCATTGTCGCCATGGCCAGCGACGGCAACCGTGCGATGATGCTCTGCGTCACGGCCATCCTGCTGCTCACCGCAACCCGCGTGCTGGCGGTGGCCGTCTGTCACCTGACCGGCAACCGCTTCCGTGCGATGGTGTATGCCTATTCGGCCGCGATCGTGTATGTGCCGGCGTATCTGATTCTGTATCAGCTGTTTGGCACCGACCTGACCCTGCTCGGTATCTATCTGCCGATGATGGTGGTGGAGCCGGTTATCATCAAGCGGATGGAGGCGACCGAGCTGGAAACCATCGGCGAAGCCTTCCGGCGCGGCATCAACAACACGATCGGCGTGTGTGTGGCAATCCTGCTGGTTGGAATGCTGCGGGAACTGCTCGGTGTCGGCACCGTGTTTGACCACACGGTCCTTGCCTTCGCGCCGCTGCCGCTTGTCAGCCAGCCGGCCGGCGGGTTCCTGCTGTTGGGTATCCTGGCGGCGCTCTGGACTGCAGTCGGCGGCGCCTATGTCCACTACAAACGTGAGGAGGTGCGTCATCTGTATGCTGACCGTAAGCGCTGACTTTTCGGTGCTGCAGGGGGTGGCGCAGTTTATCTCCTATGCGGTGCTTGCCATTTTTGCCGAGAACGTTGTCTTTGCCAGGGCAATGGGGGTCTCCCGCCTGATCAAGCTTGTCAACGACCCCGAAGTCCACACCTGGCAGTATTGCGTGCCGGTTATCCTTGTACAGCTGTTCAGCGCCCCGCTGGGGTGGGTGGCCATGACCTATTTCTTCCCCCTGATCCGCACCGTGCTGCCCGCCTGGCTGCCTGCCACCGCGCTGCGGCCGCTTGTCTACCTGAGCTGTGCGGCGGTGGGAATGGCGGTGGTCTGGCTGCTGCTGGGCCTGACGCCGGCTGTCTGGCGCGTGCCCTGCCGGGAACAGTTGCCGATTGCCACCTGCACCTGCAGCGTGCTTGGCACCATGCTGCTGTGCGCCAACCAGAACTATGACCTGCTCCAGTCGATCGCGTTTGGTTTTGGCAGCGGGGTGGGCTACCTGTTTGCGGTGCTTGTTGTGGATGAGGGCCGCCGCCGGCTGGGCAGTAAGGACGTGCCTGCGATCTTCCGCGGGCTGCCCAGTTGGCTGATCTATATTGGAATCCTCTCGCTGGCGCTTTACGCGCTGATGGAGTGATGCTGCGCGCCCGGTTTTGTACCTGACCCGCCAAGGAGGAAAAAGGGATGGCAAATTGTTTTCTGCCCGCAGAGATTCTGCTGCCGCCTGCCGGCACACCGCTTGATCCGTGGGCCTGCATTGCGGTCGATCAATTCACCTCAGAGCCGGCTTACTGGCAGCGGGCCGAAGCCCGTGCCGCCCACCAGCCCAGCACGCTGCACATTGTACTGCCCGAAGCGTATCTTGGTACGCCGGAAGAACCGGCGCGCCTGGCAGAGATCCGCGCGACCATGCAGGCATATCACGAAAGCCTGCTGACGCGGCGGGTGCACGGGTATGTCTATGTTGAGCGCACTTTGCAGGACGGCTTGGTGCGGCAGGGGCTTGTCGGTATGGTGGACCTGGAGGCATACAGCTATACCCCCGGGGAAAAGCCCGCGATCCGCCCGAGCGAGCAGACCGTTGTCGCCCGCATCCCGCCGCGTTTGGCGGTGCGCCGCGGCGCGCTGCTGGAAACCCCGCATGTCATGATGCTGGCCGACGACAGGGATGATACCCTGATCGGCCCTGTTGCCCGCAGCAAAGCCGCGCTGCCGCTGCTTTATGAGGGGGAACTCATGCTTGGCGGCGGGCACCTGGCCGGCTGGGCGGTGGAGGAACCGGACCTTATTGCCGGGATTGATGCGGCGCTGGCCGCCCTTGGCGACCCGGAGGCCTTTGCAGCGCGCTGGCCTGCGGCAGCCGGGCAGCCGCCGATGGTGCTGGCGGTGGGGGATGGCAACCATTCCCTGGCTACGGCCAAAGCCTATTGGGAGGAGTGCAAAGCCGCCCTGCCCCTTGCCGCGCAGGCTACCCACCCGGCGCGGTATTGCCTGGCCGAAGTCTGTAACGTACACAGCCCGGCCATTGAAATTGAACCGATCCACCGCGTGGTGTTCGGCGCTTCGGCGGCTGAAACCGCCGCCGCTTTTGCCGCCTGGGGGGCACGCAACGGTGTGGAAAAGGCGGCCGATGCCGCCCCGGCCCAGACCTTTACGGTGGCCGATGCAGCCGGTGAAACGGTTGTGGCCTTGGCTGCCTCGCCCGACCCGCTGACCGTCGGCACGGTGGAACATTTCCTGACCGACTGGCTGTCGGAGCGCCGGGACCTGCAGCTGGATTACATCCACGGCGCTGCCAGCGCCCGGGCGCTGGCAGCCGACCCGGCGCGCCCGGCCGCCGCGCTGCTGCTGCCGCCTTTTGAAAAGAGCGATTTGTTCCGCGGCGTTGTGCTGGGCGGCGTTTTGCCGCGCAAAACTTTCAGCATGGGCCATGCCGAAGAAAAACGCTATTACAACGAATGCCGCAGCCTGGCGGGCGGGCTGCCTGAGGAGGAATAAATACGATGCCGAACCAGAACAAGACGCCGCAGCCCGGCAAAACCGGTGAAGGCCGTCGCCGTCGCCGCCGTCCGCGCGGCGGCAGCGGGGCCAAGAGCAGCCAGGGCGCGGCCCAGAATACCGCCCAGCAGGCGGTCAAACCGGCGGCCCAGAACGCTGCGGCCCATCCCGCCCAGAATGCGCCCCAATCCCGCAGCCGCCGCGGCCGCAACCAGGGGGCTGCCGCAGCAAAAAGCACCCTGCCGGCCAGAACTGCCCCGGCTGCGGCGGCTCCCGGCAATGGCCGGCGCGCCGGCACGCCGGCGCCCAAGCCGGCCGAATCTCCGCGCCGCGCCCGCAGCCGCCGCTCGGTGGAGGAAGACCCCGGCCTGCCGCTGATTGCCCGCCGGCCGCCCAAACAGAAATTTGCGAATTTTGAAGAGTACCTTGCCGCGCACGGGGGTGTGACCGCCCCCGTAGAAGGTGCGGAAGAAGCGCCCGCACTGCCGGAGGGGGAAGCGTGAACCCCCTGTGTGCGGCGGGGCTGCGCTGCCCTGTCTGCCGCGGCGCGCTGACGCTTAACGGCCGCACGCTGCGCTGCGCCCAAGGGCATTGCTTTGACCTGGCAAAGGAAGGATATGCGCACCTGCTGCCGATCCAGAAACGCCATGCGGCTGACCCCGGCGATGCGAAGGAGATGGTGGCGGCCCGCCGTGCTTTTTTACAGGCGGGACACTATGATCTGTTCCGCAGCGCGCTGGCGGAACTCTGCCTGGAATATGGCCCGCCTGCGCCGCGAATTGTGGATGCCGGCTGCGGCGAAGGCAGCTATGATGAAACGGTGCTTGCCGCGTTTGCAGCGGCCGGGCGGGAGGCTCGGCTCATCGGCTTCGACCTGTCCAAACCGGCGGTACGGCTGGCGGCCAAACTGGTGCCGGAGGCTTTCTTTGCGGTCGGCGGCAGTTTTTGCGCGCCGGTGGCCGATGGATGGGCCGATCTGCTGCTCAATGTCTTTTCGCCTTGGGCCGGGGCGGAGTTTGCCCGTATGCTGCGCCCGGGCGGGGTGCTTCTCTACGCGGTGCCCACCCCGCGGCATCTGTTCGGCCTCAAGGCGCTTGTGTATGCGCATCCGTATGAAAACACCGAACAGGACACCGACTATCCCGGCTTTACCCGCCTCGGCGCGCGCACGGTGGAAGGGCGCTTGAGGCTGGGGGGCGATGCCGCCCGCCAGCTTTTCGCCATGACGCCCTACGCATTCCGCACCCCGGCCGACGGCCTGGCCCGGCTTGCGGCCTGCGACTGCCTGGAAACCGAAATCGGGTTCCGCTTTCTTGCCTATCGGCGGGATATGCCGCGCGCGTAAACCTTGAAACTGAACAGCCCCGCTGCCATTCTTTGTGAAAGGCGGCGGGGCTGTTTTTTGCGGGATGTTTACATCAGGGTATCGTCCAGTTTGTCCAGTTCGGTCAGCTCTTCAGGCAGGCCGGTGTCGTTGTGGTCGCCGTCCGGCTGCAGGGCCGGGTCGTCGGCATTCGGGCACTGCGGGCAGTAGGGCTCGCCGCCGTTTTCGGCGGACTGGCCGGTCTGCTGGGCCCCGCCGAAGGTGCCGGGCAGGGTGCCCGGCAGCATGTCGTTGCCTTCAGGAATGTCGGTCCAGAAATCTTCGCGTTCGCTTTCGGCCCCGCGCGGGCCATACGGTGCATGGTTCATCGTTATCCTCCTTTTCCGCCGCTGTAAAATTCGGGCGGCGTCTGCATAAGGCTGGCCGATTCGGGCCAAGCTACCAGTAGTTTGCAGCAAAGAGGTGACGTTTATGCACAAACGGCGCGGACTTTTTTTCCAAAGCCTGTTCATTACCCTGATCCTGGTTTTGCCTATGATGGCAGCGGTGGCTTACCTGGCGGGGCTGCGCGGCGAGCAGCAGACCGCCCGGGTCAGCGCGGAAAAAACCGCCCTGGCAGAACCTGCCGGCGCGCACAGTACCCATCGGCTGTTGATGGCCGTACAGGGGGAAACGCCGGCTTTCCTGCTGCTTCGGCTGGACGGCCCTGCCCAGCAGATCCGGTTCTGCGCGCTGCCCGGCCAAATGCAGATCAGGGCGCCGGCTGGTTTCACCACGCTGGCTGATTGCTACCTCAGCGCCGGCCCAGCCCGCGCGGCCGACCTGCTGACCGATACAGTCGGCCTTGCGCCGGATGCCTATCTGGCCGCCACGGCAGACGGCTTTGCCTCCATCTGGGGCGAGGAACCGGCCGTCCGGCTTGACCTGGCGGCTATGCTGACGGAAGCTGCGCGCGCCGCCCTGCCCTATGAAACGGACGGCACCATTTTGGAATTGACGGCAGAAGAAACGCCGGCGTTCCTGGGGGCGGTCGCGGCCCTGCCCGGGG
Organism: uncultured Oscillospiraceae bacterium; assembly: GCA_900548355.1. Taxonomy (GTDB): domain Bacteria; phylum Bacillota; class Clostridia; order Oscillospirales; family Ruminococcaceae; genus Gemmiger; species Gemmiger avicola. The sequence goes on along the minus strand of URKR01000010.1, from coordinate 65,885 downwards.
TGAAGCCGCCTGACCTGGCCCGGGTGCGCGCCGCGGTATGGGCGGCGCTTTTTCGGCAGGGGCGCGACCGCCTTGCGGATCTGACCGAAGGGGTACGGGCGGCGTCTTCCCGCACATTGACCGACCTGCGCGCCCAGGACCTTGCCTCAATAGAGGAAACGCTCCAATGGCTGGCTGAGGCAGGCGGCCTGACAGTGGATTACGAGACAGCTGCGCTCAGCCCGGCAGCCGGCAGCTGGCAGCTGACGCAGGAGGGGCTTGCCACCGTGCGGGAGATTCTGGCCGGCGGCGCGCCCGCCACGCCGGAAAGCGCCGCGCCGTGAATCACAACGGCCGCCAGGCACGCCCCAGCGCGGCGGCTACGGCGGGGATATCGGCCTGCCGCAGCGCAGCGTAGCCGGCCACGACGGTATCGGGCGGGCAAAGATCCGGCCGAGCCATGTAATAACCCGAAAGCCCGCGCAGCTGCACGCTCTGCGCGGCGGCAGCCTCCACCATCGCAGTTTCGCCGCCGGCCCCGGGCAGCGTGAGCAGAAAGTGCAGCCCGGAGTGAGTGCCCTGCAGCTGCAGCTGCGGGCCAAGCGCCGTACGCAGCGCGGCTGCAAACGCTTCCATCCGGCGCTTGTAGGCCAGCCGCATCCGGGCAATGTGCCGGGTGAACATCCCTTCCGCCATAAAGCGTGCCAAGGTGTGCTGCTCAAACCGGCCCACCGTGTTGGCGTATACCGCAAAGTCATGCCGGTAACGGGCAAGCAGCCCCTGCGGCAGCACCATGCAGGCGATGCGGATGCCGGGCGCCAGGCTTTTGGAAAAGGTTGTCAGGTAAACCACCGGCCCCTCTGGCCCGGCCATGCCCTGCAGGCTTGGCAGCGGCTTGGTGTCAAACCGGAATTCTGAGTCATAGTCATCCTCCAGGATGTACCGCCCGGGCTGTGCGGTGGCCCAGCCCAGCAGCTGGGCACGGCGCGGGGCCGGCATTGTGACGCCGGTGGGGAAATGGTGGCTCGGCGTCAGGTAACACAGGTTGGCCCCGCTGCGCTCCAACGCGGCGGCCGGCAGGCCCTGGCGGTCAATATCGATCAGGGTGCAGCGCAGGCCGCTGTTTTCCAGCACGGTGCGGCTGCGGGTATAACCGGGGTTTTCTATCGCGGCGACCGACCCTGCGAACAGGTGTGCCAAACACCCGAGCAGGTATTCGATCCCCGCGCCGATTACCACCTGGTCCGGTGTGCAGACAACCCCGCGATAACTGCCAAGATAAGCCGCAATCTGCTCGCGCAGCGCCGCGTCGCCCTGCATTTCGCCGCGCTGCAAAAGCTCCGGCGATTGGTAAAGCAGTTCTTTCTGGATGCGTCCCCAACTGCGGGCGGGAAACAGTTCGGTGTCAATGCTGCCTGTTGAAAGGTCGTACCGGGCGCCGGGCGCCGGCGCAGGCCCGGGCCGAGGGGCGGGCCCGGGGGAAACCGGCGGATGCAGCAGCCCGCCGGTTTCCTGTACATAAAAACCGCTGCGCGGGCGGGCTTCGGCCCAACCTTCGGCGGCCAACATCTGGTAGGCCGCATCCACCGTATTTACGCTGACCCCCAGCTGGGCGGCCATGGTGCGGCGGCCCGGCAGCGCGGTGCCGGCGGGGCGGGCGCCTTCCCGGATTTCGGCCGCCAGCGCGGCGTACAGCTGTTCATAGAGCGGCGTCGCGCTCTGGGCATCCAACTGGATCATAGCCAAACCTCCTGCGTGGATCTTGCAAAACTGGCCCCATAAAAAAGTTCCAACCTGGATATTCACACAAGGCCAGAACCGGGTATAATGGGAGCATACCCCAAGCGGCTGCTGTTGTCAAGGCCCTGGGGCGGGTGGATGCACCCGATATACGAGGGGAGATATTTTGCATGTCTACTGAATGGATCTGCCTGCTGGCTTTCTGCCTGGCTGCCGTTGTGCTGCTGGCGGTTTCGATGTCCCGCACCAGGTTTACGGTGCAGAAAATCGCGATGATCGGCGTGATGGCGGCGCTGAGCTTTGTCGCTTATGAATTTTTCCGCATCCCGATGCCCGGCACCGGCTCCAGCTTTCACCTGGGCAATACCTTTACGGCGCTGACCGCTCTGCTGCTGGACGGCGTATCCGGCGGGCTGGCCGGGGCAATCGGCCTTGCCATGGCAGACCTTGTCGCCGGTGACCCCGGCTATGCGGTCACAACCTTTTTGCTCAAGCTCATCATCGGGCTTGTCTGCGGGTTCTTTGCCCACCGCGTTTTCAAGCTTGACACCCGCAAACCCGGCGGCGCGGCTTACGTCGGGCTGGTCACGGCCAGCGCGTTCAGCGGCCTGCTGGTCAATGTTGTGACCGACCCTGTTGTTGGTTACTTCCGCAACCGTTTCCTGTTCGGCCAGGCGGTGGAACTGGCCAGCGTGCTGGCAAAGGTGGCAAGCGGGGTTACGCTGGTCAATTCGCTGCTGTCCACGGCTTGTGCGGTGGTGCTTTATCTGGCGCTGCACCCGGCGCTGCAAAAGGCCCGGCTGCTGCCCGGCGCTCGCTGCACCCAACACTGACAGGGGGCCTGCTGTATGAAGTTCGTCACCTTCAACCTGCGGGCCGATTACGGCGACGGCGCGGACGGCGGCAACGCTTTTTGCTGCCGGCAGCCTTTGATCGCCAAAGTCTTGCAGGCGGAACAGCCGGATTTTGTCGGTTTTCAGGAGGTTCTGCCCGCCGCCCAGCGCTGGCTGCGCGCGGCTATGCCGGGGTACACGGTGCTCGGCTGCGGGCGCGGAGCCGATCTGGCAGGCGAAGCGATGACCATTGCGGTGCACGATGAAACCCTCGAACTGCTGGGTTGGGATACATTCTGGCTTTCGCCGGCGCCGGCGGAACCCGGCAGCCGCTACCGGGATCAAAGCGATTGCCCGCGCTGTTGCGCCGTCGCTCTTTTGCGGGATGCGCAGGGCAGGATGTTCCGCGCATACAACACCCACCTTGACCACATAGGGGCGGGGGCCCGGCGTCAGGGGATCGGAACGGTACTGCGCCGTATGCAGGCGGATGCCGCCCGCCGCCTGCTGCCCGCCGTACTGATGGGGGACTTCAACGCACCCCCCGGCGCGCCGGAACTCGCCGTGTTGGCCCATACCCCGCTGCGGGATGTTACCGCTGCCATTCCGCTGACCTTCCATGATTATTTCCGCAGCCGCCCCACCGAACCGGCCTGCAAGATTGATTATCTGTATGCCGGCCCTGAGTGGACAGTCGGCCCGGTGCAGTGCTGGGATGCTTGTGAAGCCGGGGTCTATCTTTCCGACCATTACCCGGTTTGCGCCGAACTTACCCTGCCTTGATATACCGTTTCCCCCACGGCGCGGCCTGCACAGCCCAGGCGTGCAGGGGTACAGCACCGCCAGATGGCGGCAAAAATCGTCAATTTTCGTTTCGCTTTGGCTTCTCTCCTGCCGGGGAGAAGCCATTTTTGTGCAAAACATGTAAAAATAGGCAAAACACTGGTACATTGGGGGAAAATGGTGTAAAATAAATCGGTAACAGCGTCCCGCAGGCTATCGGCCGCGGAACAGGGAGGGCTTGGCCCCGGAACCAGGAATGGAGAGAGCATAGAATGGCAAGACGAAAAAGACGCAACCGAACGTTCTGGACCGGCTGGAGCAGCCGGGCTCGCATGCATTTTGTGCTGGCCATCTGCTGTGCTCTGGTGCTGCTGACCGTTGTGATCGCGCTTTTGGTGGTGCACAGCCTGGCCGCCCCCGGGGCACAAACGCAGGGCACTGCCGCTGCCAGTGAACCTTTGGTGGAAGACGCCAGCTACAACAAGGACGAAAACACCATCGATACCGCGCAGTACGCTTCGACCATTTTGGAGGAAAGCGAAGATGCGGGGCAGGAATATATTGACGAAACGCTGTTTTTGGGGGATTCGAACACAGCGAGAATGTACCGCATGTTTGACTACTGCAGCTATGACAACGCGATTGGGTCGGTTGGCATGTCGGCCCGCAGCCTTGCCACCTATGCCTGCGTGCAGTTTTCCGGTTACTCCAATTACAAGACGATGCCCGAAGCTGTTGCGCTGATGCAGCCGCAGCGGGTGATCCTGACCTTTGGCACAAACGACCTTTCGCCGAGCTACAGCACCGAAGACTTCATCGCCAACTATGAGGAGGGCATCCAGGTCATTGTCGAAGCCTACCCAAGTGTCGATATCATTGTCAACTCGATCCCGCCGCTCGGCCAGCAGCACTCGAACCAGAGCCTGACCCAGACCCAGGTTGACGAATACAACGCCGGCCTTGTGGCAATGTGCGAAGAAAACGGATGGAAATTCCTCAACAGCGCCGAAACCCTCAAGGACCCTGATACCGGCTATGCCAAGAGCGGGTATGTGGAAGCAAGCGACGGCATCCACCTGACCAGTGCGGCGATGGATGCGCTGTTCAGTTATATCCGCACCCACAGCTATATTACGGAGGACGACCGCCCCACCCTGACGGCAATCCCGGAGCATATCGGGGATAAGGATGTCAGCGCCGGCACGGCCGCTACCGTGACCAACCAGAACACGGCGTCTTCCAGCTCTACCACCGCGACCCAGGCGCCGGCGTCTCCGACCGCAACCCCGGAACCCAACTACACCTATTGGGATGAGGTGGTGGAGCCCACCTGTACCGAACAGGGCTATACGATCCACCACTGCGACCAGGACAGCAGCCGTGATTATACCGACAGCTACACCGATCCGCTTGGCCATACCGAACCGGATGCGAACGGATACTGCACGCGCTGCCAAACCTTGATTGTGACCATTACCCCGACGCCGGTTCCTTCGCCTTCTCCGACGCCGGCGCCCACCCCGGCCCCGACCGAAGCGCCGACTCCGGCCCCGACTGAACCGCCGGCCCCGACCGAAGCGCCGGCCGTATCCGAACCCACAGAGGACGCCCCGCCGGCGGAATCCGGCTCCGAAAACTCGTCCGACGCTCAATCCCAGCCTGCGGAAACGGCCTGAGCATACTTATAACCCGAATCATCCGAGAAGAACGCCCTGCGCAGAAAATGCGCAGGGCGTTTGACTTAGAAAGGCTGAAACTCGGATTCGGCAGGGCGGGCGCCTGTGGGAAGGCGGCAGACCGGTTTTGGTTCGTTTCCCGTAGAAGGCGGATCATTTTTCGGGCCGGGTGGCTATCCACTGCCGCACAGAGTCCAAAAATTGCAGGATGTCATCGGGCGGGTTCATTTCATACAAAATCCCATAGGGGATGGAATAGTCCCATTCCACCGGAATCGTCACAAGGGAAGGATGTACCTCCGCCCAGCAATCCAGCGTCAGCAGCGGGTGCTGGGTTTGCACACACTGGTTGAATACCTCCATATCATAAAACTGCGGCGCATCTTCCAGCGTGATGGCCGGGTGAAGCACAAGCTCGGCGCGGATGCGGTCAACCGTCGGTGAATCGCCCTGCTTGACCAGGGTCACGGTCTCACCATACAAGTCCTCCACCCGCAGTCTGGGCTTGGCGGCCAGCGGGTGTTCCCGCGGTACGGCGATTGCCTGCTTGCAGCGGCCAATCGGCAAAAAGCGGCACCGGTCCAGCCAGAGCCTGGAATCGCAGGCGGCGATCAGAAAATCAAACTTTTCCCCCAGGGCTGAAATCTGTGCCAGGATGCCGTCGTGGTCATCCTCAAAGGGAACAATGTGCAGCCGGTACCCCGGAAACTGGCCGTTGAGCTGGTACCACAGATCGGTAAAAGGTTTGCAGGGGTTCAGCAGCGAGGTGCCGACACAGAACGTGCGGGAGACAAGTTCGTCCGCAGCGCGCGCTTCGGCAACCGCGCGGGCCGATTCTTCAAACATCTGTTTGGCGCAGCGGTAGATCACCTGTCCGGCGGCGGTCAGCCGAACACCGTGGTTGGTGCGCACAAACAACTGCAGGGCAAGGTTCTTTTCCAGCGCGTTGACCTGCTTGATCACGGCGGTGGAAGAAATGTAGAGCTTTTCTGCGGCTCGGTTAAAGCTGCCGCTGTCCGCCACGCATACAAAGCTGGTCAGCAAGGGGTTGAACATGGCAGGACCTCCATTGCATAAACTTTTGGTTACAACCATCCTACAATTTCTATCCTTCCATGTCAAGTCTGCCGGCGCTACAATAAAAGCATACCAAAAACAAAGTTGACAGGAGGATTTGCCATGAAACCTGAGGAAGTCAGCGTCTTTCCGGTCGGGGAGAAGAACCCCTTCGGCCAGAGCTATCTGAATATGCTCACTACCAGCGGCGTGCCGGTGGGCAACGTAACCTTTGAGCCCGGCTGCCGCAACAATTGGCATATCCACCATGCCAAGCAGGGCGGCGGGCAGATTCTGCTCTGCACGGCAGGCCGTGGCTATTATCAGGAATGGGGCCAGCCTGCGCGTGAACTGCACCCCGGCGATGTGGTCGTCATCCCGCCGGAAGTCAAGCACTGGCATGGCGCGGCCAAGGATAGCTGGTTTGCCCACCTGGCCATTGAGGTGCCCGGTGAACAGACAGCCAACGAATGGTGTGAGCCTGTTTCGGACGAATCGTACAGCCAACTGAAGTAAGAAAACAGCCGCGTAAGGCAATTGCCGTGCGCGGCTGTTCCTTTAGGCGGTGTGTCAGATTTCTAGACCGCATTGAAAGGGCCCGCGCCGTAAAAGCCTTGACTTTTGCGGCGCGGGTTTGGTATGCTAAAAATCACCGGATCAAGACAACATGCTCAAAACTGTGCCCCAAAGGTGCGGACGCAAGGAACGAAACCGCGGGCAGGTCTGCTCCCAAGGTTTCGTGGCGCGGCGTACGCTGCTTTGGGCAGGGGGCAGCGCCGTTTTGAAGATCCATCCAAGAGACAGCACGCCGCCGGCGGCAAAGCCGGGAGGGTGAAACCGGACAGGGGGTTTTTCTATGTTTCCAGCCATGCGCCGCAGCCGCCAGGCTCTTTCGGCCCGGGAATCGGAAGAAATTTTGCAGCGCGCCAGCGCGGGCGTGCTTGCCGTTGCCGGGGCGGAAGGGTACCCGTATGCAGTACCGCTGAACTTTGTCTATGCCGACGGCAAGCTCTACTTCCATTGCGCCAGGGAGGGGCACAAGCTGGACGCGCTGCGCCGCTGCCCCAAGGCATCTTTCTGCGTGGTGGATGAAGACCGGGTTGTCCCGCAGGAATATACGAGCTATTTCCGCAGTGTCATCGCCTTTGGAACCGTGCGTGAATTGACCGATGAAGCCGAAAAGCGCGCGGCCATTGAAACCTTGGCCCGCAAATATGCGCCGGAAGCCGAACCGGCCGATACCGAAGCAGAGATCACACGTTACTGGGCGCCGCTGTGTATGTTGGAAATGCGTGTGGACTGCCTGACCGGCAAGCAGGCCAGGGAACTGGCTGCCGGTTTGCAGCGCTGAGGAAAGGAGGAACCGGTGCTTTTTTGTCTGCTGCTGGCCGCTGCGCTGGCCTGGTTTATCCTGATGACCTGGCTCAGCCACCAGGACGGCGACCATACCCGCCGCACCAGCATGTTCTGGGCACAGATCTTCAGCGCGAAAGGGGAAGATGAACAGACCCTGCAGCGCCGAAACGCTGCGCTGCGCCGGCTGGCCCATCCGGGTCTGTTTGCGGTGTGGGCGGTGCTGGTGGCGGCTACCTGCCGGGTGGGCGGGCTGGCGCCGGTATGGCTGGCGCTGCCGCTGGTCTGGGCCTGGGGGGATGAGGCCACCAAGCCGCTTGTGCCTGGCCGGCACTTTGCCTGGCCGGATGTCGGGCTGAACCTGGCCGGATGCCTGCTTGGCTTCGCTGCGTATGCTGTGATCGCCGGGCATTTGCTGTGAAATTTTGGCAAAATATACGCAAACGGGGGCGCGGTATCCGCGCCCCCGTTTGCGTATGGCTTACAAATCTTTGGCGTAATAATCGACCAGGATGCTTGTACCGTCGGGGGATTGTTCAACAGTGCGCTTTATATATGCGGTGAAGCCCGCCGAACCTGCACTTGGGGCGGTTCCCACCTTAGTAGGTTACAATCAGCCCCTGGTCCTGCGCATAAAAGCTGCACAGCCCGCTGCAGGGCACAATCTCGACCGTTGTGTCGGGCCATTTGGCCTGGATGCCATGACAGAGCAGCTGGGCGGCCTTTTCATTGTGGCAATGGCTGACCATCACGCTGCGCGAACCATCGAAGCCGTCGCGGTCCATCTGTTCCAGAATGCGTGCCAGAACCCGGGATTCGCCGCGGGTTTTGAAAAAGAAATCGATTTTGCCGTCCGGCGTGCGCCGGCCCAACACCCGCATGTTCAGTGCGCCGGCAATAAAGCCGACCACCTTGGAAACCCGCCCGTTTTTGGCCAGGTTCTCAAAACTTGCCAGCGAAAACAGGATATGACCGGCCTCGGCATAGGCGATTACAGCATCACAGACTTCCTCAAAACCGGCCCCGGCGGCTATTTTTTGGTTGGCCAGGGCGGCTGCCCCGGCCAGTGCGCCGGAACAACTCAGAGTATCCAGGATAAAGATCTGTTTGTCCGGGTGTTCCTCCAGCACCATCTGGCGGGCCGCAACCGCGGCGTTGTAACTGCCCGAAAGATTGCTGCTGATCGTAATCGCCAGGATCTGGTCAGCCTGCAAAAAGCAGGCCGCCCATTCTTCCGGGCTCGGGCAGGCGGAGGTCGAAGCGCCGTTGTAATCGGTCATTGCCTGCATCATCTGCGGCACGTTCAGGGTGGGCAGGTCCACATATTCGCGCTGCCCGATACGGATTTTGAACGGAACCAACGCAAACTGCACGCCCGGCGCCAGCGGCGTCAGTTCCCTGATATCACATGAAGAATCGGATACGATCATCCAGGCCATAGAAATAATCTCCTTGCGGGGTGTTGTACACCCGTCTTTCTTTTCATTATACGTTCTGCCGCCGCCTGCGTCAAGAACGCGCCCGCAGCGAAGAAAGTCGAGTTTTGTAAAACCCGTCGGGCCCTCTTGCCAGCGCAAGGCCAAACGCGGTATAATGGAACCAATCTATCATGGGCTGCAAACGGCCTGTGAACCATCGCGTTAGGAGACCCAGTCATGGCGGATTATTATTACTATCGCCGCAAAGTGGAAAATCAAAAGCGCCGCCGGCGCGCCGTTGTAGCGCTGCTGGCGGTTGTGGTGCTGCTCTGCGCAGCAGCCGGTTACCTGTATTTCCGGTCGGACCAGGCGCCCGAAGAACCCGTTGCGGCCCCGGCTGCAACGCCTTCCCCTGCGCCGGAATCCAGCCCGGCTACGGCAGAGCATGCCGCGGCTTCCGCGGAAACCGCTACGGCGGAAAACGCCGCACCCTTCACGCCGCAGCGGCTGCTGCCGGCGATTGAAGCATCAGCCTGGGACCACAGCGATGCGGTGGAACAGACCATTGACTTTGAGTATACAGGAACCGATGCACGGATGGTGGGGCTGCCGGCGCTTGGGCGGGTCAGCCGTGAACATTTCAACACCGTGACCTTCCTGGGGGACAGCATTACCGAAGGCCTGGCCATTTATGACACCGGCCTGCCCAACGCCCATGTGCGCGGCTACCGCAGCACCGGGCCGCAGATCATTGTCAACAACACCGTTGTGCGCGATGAGGTCCGCGGCGTGGAGGAGGCGGCCCTTGATGCTGTCGTCGCAACCCAGCCGGACTTCCTCTATGTTTTGTTCGGCACCAATACCCTGACGGTGCAGGGCAATGAGGAATCCTTCCTTGCTTATTATGAGCAGATGATCCGCATCCTGCAGGAAAAACTGCCCGGCGTGCCCATTTATATGCAGTCGATCCCCGGCGTGCAGGAAACGGTGGTGGAACAGACCCCCGGCCTTGATAACGCGCGTATTCAGACAGTTAACAACATGCTCGCGAATCTTGCGCTGCGCACCGGCTGCTATTTCCTGAACATTCAGGAAGCCCTGTGCACCCCGGCCGGCGACCAGATTGATGCGTATTCAGCCGCGGACGGCATCCATTTCAACCCCACCGGGTATGGCGTATGGGTGGAATATCTTTCCACCCACACAGCCTGGGACCGCCGCAACAAGTATGAAGGGGCGGACCCCTTGTATATTCTGGGTTCGTAACACCGAAGGCGCTTATAACGTACAGCTTTTCAAAAAGTACGTTATAAGCGCCTTTTTCGTGCTTGTTGCCAAGAGATGAATGCAAAAACTGACAATGTTGCACAAATCGACACACCGGTCTGCGAAAATTTTAGCGCTTTATTACAGAAAAGGCCTTGCAATTCCAAACGGAAACGGGTAATATAGAATTATACTGGAAACTGATTCCGGAGCTTTGGTTATGGCGTTCTTCGCCGCCCGGCAAAATCATGGTTTCGTAAGGGGAGATCATCAGTGAAAGAGAATCCACAGGCAATGCAGGCAACACCGGAACCCAAACCTTCCGATCTGCCGATCTACCTGTTCAAGCAAGGCAACAACATGGAGGCCTACCGTTATTTCGGCGCGCATCTGTGCGAGCAGGAAGGCCAGGCCGGGGTTGTCTTCCGCGTGTGGGCCCCACACGCCCAGGCTGTTTCGGTGGTGGGCGATTTTAACAACTGGACGCCCGGCCAAAACCCGATGCAGAAAGTTGACGATGCCGTTTGGGAAGCGTTTGTCCCCGGCATGAAGCAGTACGATGTCTATAAGTTCTGCGTGACCACCCCCGCGGGGGAGCAGGTTTATAAGGCTGACCCGTATGCCTTCCATGCAGAGACCCGCCCGTCCAACGGCAGCAAGGTCTATGATATTTCGGGCTATGCCTGGGGCGATGCCGCTTGGGAGGAAGCCCAGAAAAAGCGGGACGTTATCAATGGGCCGATGCTCATCTATGAATTGCACGCCGGCAGCTGGAAGATGAAGGCCGACGGCGTACCCTATAACTATTCCGAACTGGCCGATGAACTGATCCCCTATATTCAGGAAATGGGCTATACCCATGTGGAATTGCTGCCCATCACCGAATATCCGTTCGACGGCTCCTGGGGGTATCAGGTTACCGGGTATTTCGCCCCGACCAGCCGCTACGGTACCCCGCATGACTTTATGGCCTTTGTGGACAAGCTCCACCGCGCCGGCATCGGCGTGATTCTGGACTGGGTGCCCGCCCACTTCCCGAAGGACGGCTATGGTTTGTACATGTTTGACGGTGCGCCCTGCTATGAGGACCCCAACCCCCGCCGCGGTGAACACAAAGAGTGGGGGACCATGGTCTTCAATTACGGCATGCCTGAAGTGCAGAGCTTCCTGATTTCGAGCGCGCTGTACTGGGTAGAGCAGTACCATGTTGACGGCCTGCGGGTGGACGCGGTTGCAAGCATGCTTTACCTTGATTACAACCGCCGTGACGGCGAGTGGGAAGCCAACAAAAACGGCGGCAAGGAAAACCTGGAAGCCATCGCTTTCCTGCAGAAGTGCAACTCAACGGTGCTTGGACGCTATCCCTACAAGATGATGATTGCCGAAGAATCCACCGCCTGGCCGCTTGTGACAAAGCCGGCGGAAGACGGGGGCCTGGGCTTCAACTTCAAGTGGAACATGGGCTGGATGAACGATATGCTCAGCTACATGAAGACAGACCCGCTGTTCCGCGCCGGCAACCACGGCAAGGTGACCTTCAGCTTCTTCTATGCCTTCAGCGAAAACTTTGTGCTGCCGATCAGCCACGATGAAGTGGTGCACGGCAAATGCAGCCTGATTAACAAGATGCCCGGCGACTATGACCAAAAGTTCGCCAACCTGCGCACCTTCTATGGCTATATGCTGGCCCACCCGGGCAAGAAACTGCTCTTTATGGGGCAGGAATTCGGCCAGTTCATTGAATGGGATGAGAAAAAGCCGCTCGACTGGATGCTGCTTGGCTATGACAAGCACCACCAGCTGCAGTCCTATGTCAAGGCGCTCAACCGGTTCTACCTCGAAAACCCTGCCATGTGGGAGGTAGACTACAGCTGGGAAGGCTTCCAGTGGATTGTGCCGGACGATAACCAGCAGAGCGTGATCGCCTTCCTGCGGCGGGACAAGAAGGGCAAGATGATTATGGTTGTCTGCAACTTCAACCCCGTTCTGCGCGAAGGGTATCAGATGGGCGTGCCCACATCCGGCAGTTACAAAGAACTGCTCAACTCCGACGATGCCCAGTATGGCGGCGGCGGTGTGACAAACGGCACTGTGCGCAGCAAGAAAGGCGCGATGCACGGCTTTGACCAGCATGTCAGCCTGACGCTGCCTCCGCTGTCCACGCTGTATTTCAGTGTGCCGGCCCCCCGCAAGCGTACAACCAAGCCGGCGACAGCCAAAAAGCCCGCTCGCTCCGCTGCGCAGAAAACCGCCCAGGGCGCCCGCGCGCGCAAACCCAAGTCCCAACCGTCTGAGAACGCGGCCGAATAAGGCAGTGCCGCTTTGTGCAGATGGCAGGAAATATTCACCCACGAAAATGATTTTGCAAGGGGAGAACTATTATGGCAAAAGAAATGATCGCAATGATCCTGGCCGGCGGGCAGGGGTCGCGCTTGTATGCGCTGACCCAGAAGCTGGCAAAGCCGGCGGTGCCGTTCGGCGGAAAGTATCGCATCATCGATTTTCCGCTGTCCAACTGTGTCAATTCGGATATTGACACAGTCGGCATCCTGACCCAGTACCAGCCGCTTGTTTTGAACGAGTACATCGGCAATGGCCAGCCCTGGGACCTTGACCGCCTGCACGGCGGCGTCCATGTGCTGCCGCCCTACCAGCAGGCTTCCGGCTCGGACTGGTACAAAGGCACGGCCAACGCCATCTACCAGAATATTTCCTTCATCGACCGCTATGACCCGCAGTATGTCATCATCCTGTCCGGCGACCAGATCTGCAAGCAGGATTACAGTGACTTCCTGCGCTTCCACAAGGAAAAGAACGCGGAGTTCAGCGTTGCCGTTATGGAAGTGCCATGGAGCGAAGCGTCCCGTTTCGGCCTGATGGTCACCGACAACGACGACCGCATCAACGAATTCCAGGAAAAACCCAAAGACCCGAAATCGAACCTTGCTTCGATGGGCATCTATATCTTCAACTGGGATGTGCTGAAAGCGTACCTGATCGCGGATGAAGCCGACCCCAACTCTGAAAACGACTTTGGCAAGAACGTCATCCCCGCCCTGCTCAAGGATAACCGCCGCATGTATGCCTATCGTTTCAACGGGTACTGGAAGGATGTCGGCACCATCACCTCGCTGTGGCAGGCCAACATGGAGGTGCTGGACCCCTCGCACTCCGGCATCAACCTGTTTGATGAAAACTGGAAGATCTACTCCCGCAACTCCGGCCAGCCCTGCCAGCAGATCGGCGCCGACGCGGATATCATCAACTCGATGGTGACCGAAGGCTGCAAGATCAACGGCACTGTCAAAAACTCCATCCTCTTCCCGGGTGTCGTTGTCGAAAAGGGCGCCACGGTGGAGGCGGCCGTTGTCATGGGCGGCACCGTTATCAAGGCCGGCGCCACCGTCAGCCACTGCATTGTGGCCGAAAACTGCCAGATTGAAGAGGGCGCCACCGTCGGCAAGATGCCGGAAGACGGCCTGAACATTGCCGAACCCGGCGAGGTCGCCACCCTCGGCTCCGGCGTCAAGGTCGGCAAAGGCGCTGTGGTCGGCCCCAAAGCGATGGTATCCAACGATGTAAAGGATGGTGAGGAACAATGGTAAGCAGCAACGCGAACGCTCTCGGCGTGATTTTTGCAAACTCCTATGATAACCTTGTCCCCGAACTGGTGGCGGAGCGCACAATGGCCTCCATCCCGTTTGCGGGCCGTTACCGCATGATCGACTTTGTGCTGTCCAACATGGCCAATTCCGGTGTGGACAATGTTTCGATCATCGTGCGCAAAAACTACCATTCCCTGATGGATCACCTTGGCTCCGGCCGTGAATGGGACCTTACCCGCAAGCGCGGCGGCCTGAACATCATCCCGCCTTTTGCCGAGCGCAGCGTCAAGCTGTATTCCGGCCGTGTGGATGCGCTGGCCAGTGTGCTTTCCTGGCTGATGGCCCAGAAGGAGCGGTATGTCATCCTGTCTGACTCGCACATTGCGATGAACTTCAACTTCAACAAGCTCATCGCCCGCCACATCGAAAGCGGAGCCGATGTCACAATGGTGTACAACCGCGCTGAAATCCCCGATGGCGCCCGCAATGACAACTATACGATCCGCATTGATGCCAGCGGCCGTGTGACCGAGCTGCTTTCGAACGATTACCGTCCCGGCGTGCAGAACCTTTCGATGAACCTCTATATCATCGAGCGCGAAAGCCTGATCCAGCTTGTGCGGGATGCAGCGGTGCGCGGGCTCGTGTATTTCGAGCGCGATATCCTGGCCCGCAACCTCAGCCTGCTCAATGTTCAGGCGTATGAGTACACCGGTTATGCGGCCCGCATTGCCGATATGAAGAGCTATTTCGACGAGAACATGCGGCTGCTGCAGCCCGGTCATGTGGAGCAGCTCTTTGATGCGGCCAACCCGATCTACACCAAAATCCGTGACGACAACCCGACCCGCTACCTGGAAGGCAGCAAGGTCAAGAATTGCCTGGTGGCCGATGGCTGTGTCATTGAAGGCGTTGTCGAAAACAGTGTGCTGTTCCGCGGCTGCACCGTCAAGAAGGGCGCCGTTGTGCGCAACAGCGTGCTCATGCAGGATACCATTGTGGAGGAAAACTGCTCGGTTGAATATGTGGTGACGGATAAGAACGTCCACATCACAACCGGCAAACAGCTCTGCGGCACCGATTCGTTCCCGGTGTTTGTGGCGAAGAACCACACGGTATGATCGCTCAAAAAGGCGGCTGCCACATCTCCCCGGTGGCTGCCTGATTGAGAGGGCGGGGGAGTCTCCCGCCCTTTCTTGTATCTCTATTTGGCTCTGCCATACCCCTAAGGAGGATAGAACTGATGAAAATCCTGTACGCTGCCAGTGAGGCAGCCCCGTTTGCCAAGTCCGGCGGCCTGGCTGATGTGGCCGGCGCGCTGCCCAAGGCGCTGGTCCGCGACGGCATTGATTGCCGCGTGGTGATGCCGCTTTACAATGACCTGAAGTTTAAGGATACCCTGACCTATGTCACCAACTTCAGCGTGCCGGTCGGCTGGCGCAGCCAGTACTGCGGCCTGTTCCGTGCGGTACATGATGGGGTTACCTTCTATTTCCTGGACAACGAATATTATTTCAAGCGCAGCGGGCTGTACGGCTTCTATGATGACGGCGAGCGTTTCGCCTTCTTCTCCCGCGCAATCCTCGAAATGTTGTTCTACACCGATTTTGAACCCGACATCATCAACTGCAACGACTGGCAGACCGCGCTGACCCCGGTGTATCTGAACCTGTACTATCGTCATCTTGACAAGTTCAACCGGATCAAGACCGTCTTCACCATTCATAACATTGCCTACCAGGGCAAGTACGGCCTGGATATTCTGGAAGATACCTGCGGGATCGGCAAGCGGGACGCACATGTGGTCGAGTACGACGGCTGTGCCAACTTCATGAAGGGCGCGATTGAAACGGCCGACAAGGTCACCACCGTCAGCCCCACCTATGCAGGTGAAATTCTTGACCCGTGGTTCAGCCATGGCCTTGACGGCCTGCTGCGCCAGAAGCAGTACAAACTCTGCGGTATTCTGAACGGCATCGATGTCGATGTCTTTAACCCCGCAACCGACCCGGATATCGTCAAAAACTATGACGCCAATACGTTCCAGGATGGCAAGGCAGTCTGCAAGGCTGCTTTGCAGGACGAAATGCACCTGAACAAGGACGGCAGCCCGGTGATGGCCATGGTGACCCGCCTTGTCGGCCATAAGGGCGTGGATCTGGTACGCTCGATCGCCGAAGGCCTGCTGCAGCAGGGCATTGAACTGGTCATTCTTGGCTCGGGCGAAGCGCAGTACGAGAATTTCTTCAACGAACTCTGCGCCCGTCATCCCGGCCGGGTAGGGGTATACATCGGCTTCAACGCCAAGCTGGCCCAGCGGATCTACTCCGGCGCCGACATCTTCCTGATGCCTTCCCGTTCGGAGCCTTGCGGCTTGGCCCAGATGGTCTCCTGCCGCTATGGCACCATCCCCGTTGTGCGTGAAACCGGCGGTCTGCGCGACTCGATCCGTGATTCGGGCGACGGTTTTGGCAATGGCTTTACCTTCGCCAACTACAATGCGCACGAACTTTACGAAGCCTGCTGGCGTGCCAAGGAAGGTTACTGGAACAAGGAAGGCTGGCCTATCCTTGTCCGCCGCGCGATGGAATGCGACTTCAGCTGGGCGAATTCGGCCAAGAGCTATGAGGGCTTGTACAATGAGGTCGTAAACCTCTGGTAACCTCTGACCGGAAAATACAAAACCAATAAAGCGCCCCGCCGTGGCTGTTGGCAACCCGGCGGGGCGCTGCCATTGTGGGCAAAAAGCGACAAAATGCACACATTTCTGATACAAATTCTATACAAGGATGTGCTATAATAAAAGAAAGCAGCGAAAGGGAGGCGTGCCGGATGCGTGGGGGACAGGGCCGATTGTACAGGGGCGTCTGCATTCTGCTGGGTCTGGGCCTGCTGACTTTTGGCGGCTGGCAGGCGGCCGGGCAGCCGGGTATTGCGGTGCTGGAAACACAGGTGACCCGGGTCAAGCAGGCGGCCCAGTATCTTTCGGTCCCGCTGCCGACTGCAACCGCGACCGCGATGCCAACCGCGACGCCGGCTGCAACACCGGCCGCTGCAATTGGCTTGGACTCTTCGGCGCTGGATGCTTTCTGCGCGGCCCAGGCGGGAAGTTTTTCTGTGTATGTCAAAGACCTGAACAGCGGGGAAGAATACTTTTTCGGTACAGATGCCGAGTATTACCCGGCCAGCATCCTCAAAGCCGCCTATGCGCTCTGGTTGTGTGAGATGGGGGAAGCCGGCCTGGTTGATTTGTCCGGCGCGGTCTACAATTTTTATGGGGAGGAACTGGCATCGGGGGCGCTGGCCGGCTATGCGGCAAGCGAGACCATCCCGGTGTGGGACGCCCTGTACACCATGATTGCTCAAAGCGATAACCAGGCGGTACGGTTGTTGGCCGCCGTCTGGCCAGGCAACGCCGAAACCGGTTTTTCTGCCTTTTTGTGGGAGCTTGGCTTCCATGCGGCGGATAGCTGCGCTATCACGATGGAGGAAGGGATCGAGGGTGTCATGTCAATTGAGGACGCCGGCATTTTGATGAACGCCCTGTATGAGTATTTTGACACCGATACCGAACTGGCTCGTCAGCTGCGCGCCTGTTTTTTGGATGCGGGTCACACGGCGCTGTACATACCGGCCGGTGTGGAAGCCGCCAAAAAATATGGCAGCTGGGACGCTGCCTTCCATGACATGGCCATTGTGTATGCCGCCCACCCTTACATCCTGTGCTGTATGACCGACCAGGGGGATGCTGAGATTGATTTTCCCGCCGCCCCGGTTGCGGCGATGCAGCAGCTCGGCCAGCTTGTGTATAGCCAGCTCAACGCGGCCTGAACATGAACAAACACGCAGCCCTTTCCGTTCTGATACCGGAAAGGGCTGCGTGTTTACCGGGCTTGGGCTATTTGCCCAGATGATTGGATACCCACTTGATGAGCATATCCAGCGCGACCTCATTGCGGCCGCCTTCCGGCACAATCAGGTCGGCTTTGCGCTTGCTCGGTTCAACGAATTGTTCGTGCATCGGCTTGACGGTGGTCAGATACTGGGTCACAACGCTGTCCAGCGTGCGGCCGCGGGCCTTGACATCCCGCACAATGCGGCGCAGAATCCGCACATCTGCGTCGGTGTCAACAAATACCTTCAAATCCATTAGCGCGCAGAGTTCCGGGGAAGCAAAGATCAAAATCCCTTCCACAATGATGACCGGCGCCGGGCAGACAGTCACAGTCTTGTCGCTGCGGTTGTGAATGGCGTAGTTATATACCGGTACTTCAACCGTCTCGCCGCGCCGCAGCGCCTGCAGATGTTCAACCAGCAGCTGGGTGTCAAAGGAATCAGGGTGGTCGTAGTTGAGCTTGCACCGTTCCTCATAGGGCAGGTCGTCATGCCGTTTGTAATAGCTGTCGTGGTTGATGACGCTGACCTCGTCGCTGCCGAAGTGGTCGCGCAGCCGCTCGGTCAGGGTGGTCTTGCCGCTGCCGGTGCCACCTGCAATGCCGATGATGATGGTTTCCATCGTTTCCAGTCCTTTCTTTTCTTCCGCCGTTTGGCTGAACTCAGACCGTAAAGCGGATCTCCCGCCCGGTCGGCTCATAGGCGCGGAACTTGACCCCCGCCATCCGCAGCAGCCGCCGGCTTGCAATGCTCATATCAGCGTCGTGGTATTTGTCTGACAGGTAGATGATTTCTTTGATGCCGCTCTGGATGATACTTTTGGCGCACTCGTTGCAGGGAAACAGCGTCACATAGACCCGTGCGCCGCGCAGGTCGCTGTGCGCCGAATTCAGGATAGCGTTGAGCTCGGCATGGCAGACATACATATACTTGGTTTCAAGCGGCGGGCCTTCGCGCGCCCATGGCATCTCGTCATCGCTGCAGCCGATCGGCATACCATTGTACCCGAGCGAGAGAATCTTGTTTTCGGGGCTGACAATACAGGCCCCCACCTGGCTGCTGTCATCTTTGGACCGCATGGCCGAAAGCAGGGCGATACCCATAAAGTATTCATCCCAGCTGATATAATCGGTGCGCTTCATTCAAACACGACCTTCCTGCGGCGGTTTCCCGCTTTTTTCGCTTTCTTTACCTCTATTATACTGTCCGTGCCCGGGGCGTGCAAGCCCTGGCGCAGGCAAAGTTTACCCGCTTGCGCCGGGCGGCCGCGGCGGGCGGGATTGGTGCAGATATTTGCAGCGGGTGGCTTCGCCGCCGCGCAGGTGGCGCTCCGCCTTGTTTTTCAGCAGTACCTGCCGTACCTCTCGCCACAAACCGGGGTTCAGCTGCCGCAGCCGGGTCTGGTCTTTCCAGATTGTACTTTTGCTCACCCCAAACACCCCGGCCGCCGCCCGCACCGTCGCGCCGCTGCGCACCAGATACCGCCCCACCGCCACCGCGCGCTCCTCGGGGTCGCCTTTCATACGCAATCCTCCTTCACCTTGGTCTGGCGGGCTTTTCGAGCCCCTGCCAAACCCTATGCGAAAAAAGAAGATTGTAGACCCCCCGCAGACTGTGGTAGAATGAAGCCGGGTCATTCATACAGGCAAACGCAGCCGGAAGGAGGGGAGCGCGCGATGCATGAACTGGTATGGAAGCCGCTGACCGCCCACCCGGGCCGCGGCGGCATGCTGGCCGAACGGCGCCCCTGTGCGGCGCTGCAGCCGTATATCTGCTGTTTTTGGGGCGGTACGGGCCAGACTGAACCGCCGACCTGGGTTGTGCCGGATACCTGTGTTGATCTGATCTTCCGCATCGGGGAGGACGCTGGCCGGACAGACGCCTGTTTCTGCGGCCTGGGCGACCAACCCTACCGCACGGCGGGCGGCGGATGCCATTCGCTGTTTGCAATCCGCTGGTATGCGTGGACGGCCGCTTTCTTTTCTGAAGATGCGCTGTGCGATACCCGCAACCGTACCTTCGCGGGCGGGCAGCATTTTCCGGCGCTGACTGCTGCGCTGGCCCCGCGGCTGGCCGCGGTACGGGATTTTTCCGCCCGGACCCGGCTGGCTGAGCAGGTTCTGCTGGCCCGGCTGGCCGAAAGCCCCCGTGCCATGCCCGCTGCGGTTGAAACGGCGGTGGGGGCGCTGGTGCAGGCCGGCGGAAATCTTCGGGTGGCCGAACTGCTGCACACAACCTTTTGCAGCGCCCGCCAGCTTGAACGACAGTTTACAGCCTGGCTTGGCTGCCCGCCCAAAACGCTGGCCGGACTGATCCGCTACCAGTGCCTGTGGCGCAGCCTGCTGACCGACCCGCGCTGGGACGTACAGGACGCTGTCGCGCGGTTCGGCTTTGCCGATCAGGCGCATCTTTTGCGCAGCTTCAAAAAATACCACGGCATGACGCCGGCCGCTGCGCTGGCGCTGGTCCGTGCGGCGGAACCTGTCGCATTTTTACAAGCAGACGAGTGGGAAAATCCGGTATACTGGGAGTAAACCAGTCAAGGAGGAACCCGACCATGATTCAATCCCGCTGCGGCCTTTGCTGCAATGCCTGCGCCTGGCGCGAACCCAACCATTGCCCCGGCTGTACCCGCCAGCGGCGGCCGTTCTGGGGCGAATGTCCGCTCAAAACCTGTGCCGAGCGCCGCGGCCTGGCCCACTGCGGTCTCTGCCCGGATTTCCCCTGCCCGACGCTGCACGATTTTGCCTTCGACGCCGAACACGGCGAAGGCGACGGCAGCCGCCTTGAAACCTGCCGACGCTGGGCGGCCGCAACGCCGCGGCTGCAGGCTTGCCTGCTTGTGGTGGAGGATATCGACCGTGCCGCGGCCTTCTACGGTGAGCTGTTCGGCCTGCCGGTCGTCGAGGATGCCGGCGGTAACCGGCTGTTGGCCTGCGGCATCGCGCTGCAGGCGCGGTCTGTCTGGAACCGGCTGCTGGATGGCGCGGCGGTTTCTTTTGGCCACAACGCCGGTGAACTCTATTTTGAGGTAACCGATCTCGACGCTTTCGCTGCAGCCGCCGCGGCTTACGGCGCGGAAATCTGCCAGCCCGTTCACGAATTTCCCTGGGGCCAGCGCGGCCTGCGGCTGCGCGACCCTGACGGCCATCTGGTTGAGGTGGCCGAAGCAATGCAGACGGTTGCGCGCCGCTTTCTGGACAGCGGCCTGACCCCGGACGAAACGGCTTGTCGTATGGGTGTGGAAAAGGCGTATCTGGCACGCTATCTGCCGCAGCCGAAGGAGGAAACCTGATGTTCTTCGAACAATATCCCGCCCTGGATGCGATGCTGCTGTCCTACCCCGGCGCGGTGCGGGATTACCAGCCGGTCTGGGGGTGGGACCGGTATCTCGTGGCAGGCAAAATGTACGCCGGGCTGCTCTTCATTGCGCAGCACAAAGACCCGCGCTATGCCAACCATCCGTTTGTATCGCTCAAGATTGACCCGGCTGAAGGGGAGTTCTACCGCGCCCAGTATCCGGCCGATGTGCTGCCCGGCTATTATTCCGACAAGCGCACCTGGGTCAGCATCCGGCTTGACGGCGGTTTGCCGGAAGCCGAACTGGCCTGCCTGTGCCGCCGCAGCTATGATCTGGTTGTGGCCAAGCTGCCCAAATCCAGGCGCCCGTAAATAAAACACGGACAAAAAAACGCCCGCCGGATGCTGTTGCGGTATCCGGCGGGCTTTGTATCGGCTTAAAGCATTTCGATGTGGTGTTCCGGCGTTCTGCGGCCGCCGCACCAAAACATTTTGTTGCTTGATGGGGCAGTCTCACTGCCCTATCACATTCCCGCAGTGCGGGCAAAATTCTGGCATCGGGCCGCGCACCCGTAAAAGGCTGCCGGCGCAATGCGGGCAGCGGTAGAAAAACCATGCCTGTACCTGCCCGGCCAACAGAAGTACAATGGCTGCCCCGCACAGCGCAAAGCATGCAGCATCAAGCGGCGCCAGAGAGGCCTCGGCTTTCGCCGCGGGCGTGCCGTCGATCTCAATGGAGATGGAAGAGTCCGCCTCCTCGGACGGTAGCGGCGTTTCGGCGGGCGGCATACACTGTGCAGCTACCCAGGCGGCCAACAGAAGGAGTATAGCCGCTGCAAAACTGGCAAGCTGCAGCCGGCGGCTGGTTCGGGCAGAGAGACGGAGCTTCATGAGCGGCCTCCGATCTTAATGAACATCGTTCCGCCCTGTTTCGCGGGCGGATTCTTCTATGATAGGAGAAAAGCAGCCTCCCCGCCAACGGCTGTGCAGGGCGTGCGGGAAGGCTGGCTGCTTTCCGCAGAGGCAACCTGTGGGGCTATTCATAGGTTTTGCGCCCGGCAAATACGCAGAGCGGCCGCTTGGATTTGCCGGTACCCATGAGCTGTACGGCGGCGGCCAAGGTGGCGCCGGCGCTGGTGCAGGCGGGCACTCCGTCAAAGAAGAGCGCTTCCTGGGCCGCGCGCTCGGCATCGGCGGTTGAAACGGTCAGCACCGTATCCACTACATAGGGGTTATAGTTTTCGGGTACAAAGCCGGGGCCGATGCCGGCGATGCCATGGTGGCCGATAAAACCGCCTGAAATGGCGGCGCATTCGCTCGGCTCCACCGCAACCACCCGGATCATGCTGTTCCAGGCTTTGAGATATTCGGCCACGCCGGTGATGGTGCCGCCGCTGCCCACCCCGATCACGACCGCGTCAATCGAATCGCCGCAGGCTTTCAGAATCTGTGGGCCGGTCACACGGCGGTGGTATTCGGGGTTGTCGTCGTTGGCAAAGTAGTTGGTGTAGTAACCGCCGTATTTCTTGGCGGTATCGGCAGCCACCCGCTCCAACGCCTTGCGCCCGCCGCTGCTGCACACCACAATCCGAGCGCCCAGGCTTTGCAGCTGCTTGCGCCGGGTGGGGGGCAGGCTGCTGGGCACCACCAGAATACAGGGGTGGCCGGTGGTGGCGCAGGAGACCGCCAGCGCCGCGCCAAAACTGCCTGAGCTGGCTTCCACCACCGGCATGCCGGGCTTGAGCGCGCCGCGTTCGGTTGCAAAAGCCAGCATTGTCTCGGCCACGCCGTCCTTGCAGGTGCCGGTTGCGCCGCCGAAATCCAGGTAGGCCAAAATGGTGGCCGACAGCCCATGCTGCCCCGAGTACCCCGACATGCGCAGCACCGGGCAGCGGTAGACGTCCTGGTAATAACTTTGCAGGATGGCCAACGATTTCTCTTCCTTTCCCTGGGTATCCTCCGGCCGGGCAAACCGCCAGTTTCGCCAGAAGTTCCTTTATTATAGCATATTTCGCGCCCGTTTGCATCCCCGGCGGCATAAAAATTGGGAGGCTGCCGCTGCGGCAGCCTCAAATTTACCGCCGGCGGCCAAATTTCACTTGACACTGTCACCCGGCAGTGGTATAATTCATCTGCTGTAAAGAAGAATCACTTTACATCATGGCGGGAAGGAGGCGGCGCCCTTGGCCCCGAAAAGCCAGAAAAACCTCGCGTTTTCGGTCTTGCTGGACTATTACGGCCCTGTTTTGACCGATAAGCAGCGCGCCATCCTGACCGAATACTATGACCAGGACCTTTCACTGGCTGAGATTGCCGAAAACTACGGAATTTCCCGCCAGGGCGTGCGGGATGCGATCAAACATGGTGAAGCCGCCCTGACCCAGATGGAGGAACGCCTGGGGTATGCCAAGCGGGAAGCGGCCCAGCGCGCCGACCTGGACCGGTTAGAACAGCTGGTTATGGAGGTGCGCTGCTGCAACACCGGGCTCTTCACCCCGGTGCCCCAGATCACCCGCGATACCGACGAGATGCTTGCCATCCTGCGTCGGCTGAACAATTGACAACAATTTCGGGAGGTGCCGCATGGCATTTGAATCCTTGAGCGAGCGCCTGTCCGGCGTCTTCAAAAAACTGCGCGGCAAAGGCAAGCTCAGCGAAGCTGACATCAAGGCCGCCATGCGCGAGGTGCGGATGGCGCTGCTGGAAGCGGATGTCAACTATAAGGTTGCCAAGGACTTCTGCGCCCAGGTATCCGAGCGTGCAATGGGCCAGGAAGTGATGGAGAGCCTGACCCCGGCCCAGCAGGTTGTTAAAATTGTCAATGAGGAACTCACCCGCCTGATGGGGGGCGATGAACCCCAGACGCTGCGCATTAAAAACAAGGGCCAGACGGTGCTGATGATGTGCGGCCTGCAGGGCAACGGCAAAACCACCCATGCGGCCAAGCTTGGCAAATTCTATAAAAGCCAGGGCCGGCGCCCGCTGCTTGTCGCATGCGATATTTACCGCCCGGCTGCCATTGACCAGCTGCGGATCGTGGGTGAGCAGGCCGGTGTGCCGGTGTTTGAACTGGGGACCGAAAAACCTGAGATTATCGCCGCCAAGGCGATTGGGTACGCCAAGGACCACGGCCATGACATTGTCATTCTGGACACGGCCGGTCGGCTGCAGATTGACGAAGCCCTGATGGGCGAGCTTGTCCGCATCAAAGAGGCTGTCGAGGTGGATGAGACGCTCCTCGTTGTCGATGCAATGGCTGGCCAGGAAGCGGTCAATGTTGCAAAGACCTTCAACGAGAAGGTTGGCATCAGCGGCGTTGTGCTCACAAAAACCGATGGCGACACCCGCGGCGGCGCCGCGCTTTCGGTGCTGGCGGTCACCGGCAAGCCGATCTATTTCCAGGGCACCGGTGAAAAGCTTGGCGATCTGGAACCTTTCTATCCGGCCCGGATGGCCAGCCGTATCCTCGGCATGGGGGATGTGCTTTCCCTGATTGAGAAGGCCCAGGCCGTTCAGGATGACAAGCAGGCGGAAGAAACCGCCCGCCGTTTGCTGGAAAACAAGTTTGACCTCAACGATATGCTTGCCCAGTTTGCCCAGATCAAAAAGATGGGCGGCGCGGCGGCGCTGCTCAATATGCTGCCGGGGGGCAACCAGATTGACCCCGACAGCCTGGATGAAAAGGCCCTGCCCCATATTGAGGCGATTATCTATTCAATGACGCCGGAAGAGCGGGCCAAGCCCTCCATCATCAACCCCAAGCGCAAGCGCCGCATTGCGGCCGGCAGCGGCCAGACCGTTGAAGCTGTCAACAAGCTGCTGCGCCAATATGAGATGATGCAGAAGATGATGAAAAAGGCCAAGCGCAACCCCAAGGGCTTTATGCGCAGCCTCGGCAATCTGGGCAACCTGCGCGGCATGCGCTGAAAACCGTTATCTCTCCCTTTTGCGGGGTGGATATAGATTTTTTGAAAACATTTTGTTTTGGAGGAAAACACCATGGTTAAGATTCGTCTGCGCCGTCTGGGCGCCAAGAAGAGCCCGTTCTACCGCGTTGTCGTGGCTGACAGCCGCTTTGCCCGCGACGGCCGTTTCATTGAAGAAATCGGCACCTATGACCCGACGCAGGAGCCCTCCCTTGTTCAGATCGACGCCGAAAAGGCGAAGCAGTGGCTCGCCAACGGCGCACAGCCCACCGACACGGTCCGCGTGCTGCTCAAGAAGGCTGAAATCCTGTAACTTGTCATAACCCAAGGGAGGAACCTCAGATGCAGGAACTGCTGATTGCCGTCGCCCGCGGCCTTGTGGAAGACAAGGACGCGGTGCGGGTGACCGTTGACCCTGCCCGCGAGGACGGCACCATCGTCTATCACCTCAGTGTGGCTGAAGGCGATATGGGCCGCGTCATCGGCAAACAGGGCCGCATTGCCAAGGCGATTCGCGTTGTAATGCGCGCCGCCGCCGTCCGCCAGGGCGAAAAAGTTGTGGTTGAGATCGACTGATCCCGCCCAGCCCAGCACTTTGCCGCCGGCAAGGTGCTTTCTTTTTGCCTGCAATCCCGCATAAGAAGGAGAACGCCATGCAAACCTACCTGCCAGCCTGCAAAATCGTCACCACCCACGGTGTCCGCGGTGAGATGAAAGCCCTGCCGCTTTGCGATGGCGCGGCTTTTTTGTCCAAGTTCAAGCGGCTGTACAAAACGGCTGAAGGCAGCGGAGAAACGCCGCTGCTTGGGGTACGCGCCCAGGGTAATATGCTGCTGGTTCGTCTGGGCGGCATCGAAGATATGGACGCCGCCCGCGCCCAGGTCGGCCATACCTGGTATTTTGCCAAAGCGGACGCCAGGCTGCCCGAGGGCCGCTACTTCATTGACGACCTGCTGGGGTGCAGGGTTCTGGATGCCGAAACCGGCGCTGTGTATGGCGCGATCACTGCGGTGGAGCACCCGGCCGCCCACGATGTGTATACTGTGACCGATGCGGCCGGCATCGAGCATCTGTTCCCGGCAGTGGAGGAGTTTCTTGACCGCGTTGACCTCGACGGCCGGGCTGTTTATGTCCGCCCGATCCCGGGCATGTTTACCGAAGCCGTCAACGGCGATGAGGAATAACCCATGCGCATAGATATTGTCACGCTGTTTCCCGAACTCTGTGACCAGGTGCTCAGCACGAGCATTCTGGGACGCGCGCGGGCCAAGGGGCTGTTTGAAGCCCACTGCCACCAGATCCGGGATTACACCCTGAACAAACAGCGCCAGACCGACGACTACCCCTATGGCGGCGGCTGCGGCATGGTGCTGTACGCCCAGCCGATTGCGGACTGCCTGCGCGCGGTGCAGGCGCAGTGCGCCGAACAGGGGCGCGCCAGGCCGCATATCGTTTTTCTGACAGCCGGCGGCCAGCCCTACAACCAGGGAATGGCCAAGCGGTTAGCGGCCTGCGACAGCCTGACGCTGGTCTGCGGCCATTACGAGGGCATCGATGAGCGGGTGATTGAGGCGTTTGCCGATGAGGAAATATCGATCGGCGATTATGTGCTGACCGGCGGCGAACTGGCAAGCCTTGTCGTGGCTGACAGCGTGCTGCGCCTGCAGCCCGGCGTGCTGGCGGAAGCCCAGGGCTTCCAGGAAGAAAGCCACTGGGACGGCCTGCTTGAATACCCGCAGTATACCCGCCCCGAAACCTGGGAAGGGCGCGCCGTGCCCCCGGTGCTGCTGACGGGCGACCATGAGAAGATTGCGGCCTGGCGCGCCAAACAGAGCCATGCCCGTACCATGCGACGCCGACCGGACCTCTATGAGACGTGGTGCCGCGCCCATCCGCTGGCGCCGGGCCGCTGGAAACGCAGCGAGCGGGCGGTTTTGGTCCGTAAAGAGGAGGACTGGCGCGCGGCTGCGGCAATTTATGCGGCCGGCTGGCAGCAGCTCTGTGCAGAAGTTTGTACGCAGGAATATCTGGCGCAGCACACGCCAGACTATATGCAGGCAAAGCTGGCGGAGGACCGCGCGGCGGGCTGGGCGCTGTACCTGCACAGCACGGCCGGGGCGCCGGATGCTATTGTCGGCGTTTGTCACAAAACCGGTGAAATCGGCCGGCTTTATGTGACGCCCGAAGCGCAGGGGCGGGGGATTGGCGCCAAAATGCTCGATTTTGCGCGCAAAAAGCTTGCGGAACATCCGCAGCCTTTTCTGTCGGTTCTGGATACCAATCAGCGTGCGATCGCGCTTTATTTGCGCATGGGCTTCCGCCCGGCAGGGGTGATTGCCGTATATGACCCGGCTGAAACCGACAGTGCCAGCCGTTATTGCAGAGAAGTGAAATTTGTCTATACACCGACAAAAAGCGACGTCTGAGAAGAGAAAAAGGTAACAGTTTTCGTATTCCTAGACAAGAATGTTGAAAATAAACTGGTTAGGTTGCACAAAGAAGCCGGCTGCGCTTTGTCGGAATTGCGGAATCCTGCCAAAAATCGAGTTTTCCACTGTACAAAGTCGAACAAATGGGATAAAATAGAAACAACCGGGCGGCCGATGTTGTGCATATAACCGCCTGACACATGCCCGCGGTAGTGATGCTTGGGCATAGTATTTTCACAAAGTAGGAGAGAATAGCTATGTACGTGAAAGAAGTTACCGTTGAGAATCAGGTCGGTCTGCACGCTCGTCCGGCTACCTTCTTCATCCAGAAGGCGAACGAGTATAAGTCTTCCATCTGGGTTGAAAAAGAAGAGCGCCGCGTCAACGCCAAGAGCTTGCTCGGCGTTCTGAGCCTTGGCATTGTGGGCGGTACCACCATCCGCATTATTGCGGACGGCACCGATGAGCAGGCCGCTGTGGATGGCCTGGTCAAGCTGGTCAACTCCGGTTTCTCGGAATAAGCAGAAGATTTCCAGGCCGGGTGGTTCGCCACCCGGCCTTCTTTGTGTATCGAAAGGGCAACGCATGACCAAGCAAGAACTGTACAAAAAGGCCTGTATGCTGCCGCTGCTGCCCGGCGTTTATATCATTCGGGACAAGGCGGATGAGATTATCTATATCGGCAAAGCCAAACGGCTGCGTACCCGGGTGTCCCAATATTTCCGTGAGGGCGTCCCCCATGACGCCAAGGTCACCCAGATGATCAACCATGCCTTCAGCTTTGATGTGATTGTCTGCCAGAGCGAATTTGAGGCCCTTGTGTTGGAGGCCAGCCAGATTAAGGCCCACACCCCCAAATACAACATCCTGCTCAAGGATGATAAGGGGTACAGCTATGTCAAGGTTACCCGCGGGCCCTGGCCCCGAATCTCGGCCGCCCTGCAGAAAGATGACGACAATGCCGATTACATCGGCCCGTTTACCTCTTCCTTCGCCGTGCGGGAAATGGTGGAGACAGCGCAGAACTGTTTCCTGCTGCCCCGCTGCAGCCGTGAATTCCCGCGTGATTTCGGCAAAGACCGCCCCTGCCTGAATGCACATATTGGCAAGTGTATGGCGGTCTGCACCGGAAAAATCAGCTGCGAAGCCTATAACGAGGCGGTGCAGGGCGCTTTGCAGATGATCCGCACCGGCAAAAAAGATATCCTGCGCCAGCTGCGTGAAAAGATGCTCGCCGCTTCGGAACGGCTTGATTTTGAGAACGCCGCGCTGCTGCGCGACCAGATCGCCGCGATTGAGCGGGTGGCCGCCGGCCAGAAGGTTGTGCGGGAAGGCGGGGGAGAAATGGACATCATCGCGCTGGCCGGAACAAGCCGGGCGGTCTGCGCCGCGGTGTTGCGCTACCGGGAGGGGCGCCTGACCGACAAGCGGGAATTTGTCTTTCACGATACCGCCGATATCACCGCAGTGCGGGAAGAATTTCTGCCCCGTTACTATCTGGATGGAGAGGAAATTCCCAAAACGATTGCGGTGGACGCGCTGCCGGATGACCACGAGGCTCTGCGCCAGGCGCTGGAAGAGGCGCGCGGGTCAAAGATTGAATTCTATGTGCCGCAGCGCGGCGATATGGCCAAGCTTGTCACCATGGCCTATACAAACGCTGTCGAGCGGCTTGGCCGAGAAAGCGGCCGCTATACCCGGGAAGAAAAGCTGCTTGAGGAAGCGGCCCAGGTCCTGGGGCTCAAAAGCCCGCCGCGGCTTATTGAAAGCTACGACATCTCCAACTGGGGCGATGGGTCCAGCGTCTGCGGCATGGTTGTTTTCAAGGACGGCAAGCCCTATCGCAGCGGTTACCGCCGGTTCAAAATGCGGCAGGTGGCCGGTACTGACGACTACGCCTCGCTGGCGGAAACGCTTGCCCGCCGCGCGGCTGAGTACGAGGCGGCCCGCCGCGGAGACAAGCCGGATGGCCCGGCCAACCAGTTTGCCGCATTGCCGGACCTGCTGCTGATTGATGGCGGCCGCGGCCAGGTCAGCGCGGTCAAGCAGGCGCTGCGCGGCACCGCGCTGGAACATGTGCCGACCTTTGGCATGGTGAAGGATGACCGCCACCGTACCCGCGCCATTGTGGACGACGAAGGCGGTGAAATTGCGATTAACCGCCACCGCAATATCTTTACCTTTGTGACGGCGATTCAGGATGAAACCCACCGCTATGCCAACGATTACCGCAAGCGGCTCATGCGCAAAAAGTCCTATGCGGCTACCCTCACCGCGCTGCCCGGCGTGGGAGAGAAAACTTCGGCCGCGCTGCTTGCCCATTTCAAAACGGTGGCGGCGGTCAAGGCGGCCTCTATTTCGGATCTGGAGGAAGTCAAGGGTATCAGTCACGCCAAGGCGGAAAAAATTTACAACGCGCTGCGCGCCTGATCCGGCTGCTTGCACGGTGCTTCGATCAAATTTGCAGCCGCCCTGCCGCCGGATCACTTGACAACCGCGCCGTCAGGCCCCATAATAAGGGTATTCATCCTGAGGCAGCTGCCGAAAAACCGGCACTTTGGCTTTTCGGCCGCCCAGGCCACAGCCAGAAAGGTAGGTGCCCGATGCGCGTCATAGCAGGTTCGGCACGCGGCAAACAGCTGCAGTCCCTCCCGGGGGAGGAAATCACCCGCCCCACCATCAACCGCGTCAAGGAGGCCATGTTCTCCAGCGTGCAGTTCCTTGTGCCCGGCGCGCGGGTGCTGGACCTGTTTGCCGGCAGCGGCCAGCTTGGCATCGAAGCGCTGTCCTGCGGGGCGGCGCAATGCACCTTTCTGGATGCCAGCCCCGACGCGGTTCGCATTGTTACAGCCAACTGCGCGGCGGCCAGGGTGCAGGACCGCGCGCGCATTTCCTGCGGGGATGCCTTCAACTATCTGCACACGGCGCGCGGGCCGTTTGACCTTGCGCTGCTTGACCCGCCGTTTGACCGCGGCCTGCTGCCCCAGGTGCTGCCTCTGCTGGCGCGCAGCATGGCGCCGGGCGGGGTGGTGCTTTGTGAAAGCGAGCGCGACGCCGTCCTTCCGCCCGAAGCTGCCGGCCTGCGGCTTGTTCGCCAATACCAATACGGCAAGATCTTGGTCAGCCGTTATGAGAGAGAGGAAACGCCATGAATGTTGAGGAATTGCTCGAACTGATGGAGGAAACGCTGGAGGAGGGGACTGCGGTTCCTTTCTCGCCGTCCAAGCGCATCGTCGATGTCGACCGTATGCGGGACATCATTGACGAAGTCCGCAACAATCTGCCCGATGAAATCCGGGACAGCAAAAAGATCGTGGCAGACCGCGAACAGATTATCAAAGGCGCCCGTGCCGAAAGCGAGAACATCATCAAACAGGCCGAAGAACGCGCCCGGGGCCTTGTTTCGGACCAGGAAATCACCAAGCGCGCCCAGCAGCGCGCGGTTGAAATTCTGACAGCCGCCCAGCAGCAGGCCAAAGAAATCAGCCGCAGCGCCACTACCTACTGTGAGACCATCCTCAAAAATTCAGAGGAAGTGCTTGCCCGCAGCGTATCGGACATCAAAAATACCCGGATGAACCTGCGCAGCGTGGCCTCCCGCGGGATGCGCGGACAAAAGAAGTAAGGCGGTTTTCGCCTGCTTTGTACCGGCTTTGGCACAAGGCGACCGGCTTCGCTTCCCCACGGTTTCCCTCCTGTGAACCACCTGTGAAAATTCTTCGCCCACAGCGGTTTTTTCCGCTGTGGGCTTGCTTTTTACCCGGCAATTTGGTACTATGATAGTACCGATGTGGGTAAAAATGGTTCACGGTGGTGGGAAGTGGGTAGTTTTCCACGTTTTCAACGGAGTTTTCCACCACCCCCCGTCGGCAGGACGTGAAAAATCGGCGCGCTTCGCCAGAAAGGGGGAGTTTTCAACATGTTCGTCGGACGTTTCGATTATGCCATCGACGCCAAGGGACGGTTGAACTTCCCCGCCAAGTTCCGTGAAGGCATGGGGGAGACTTTCATCGTCGCACGCTGGCTGGACCACTGTCTGGCCGCTTTCCCTATGGCGGAGTTTGAGCAGGTGGCACAGCGCATTGCCGAAAAAGGATTGGTCAAGGGCCGGCAGGTCAGCCGGATGCTCTACTCCTCCGCCGTGGAGGTTACGCCGGACAAGCAGGGCCGGATACAGATCCCGGCGTCCCTGCGCGCTTACGCCAACCTTGACCATGATGTGACGATCACCGGCAACCGTACTTTTGCCGAGATCTGGAACACCGAAACCTGGGAGGCAAACCAGGCCGATTCGGACGATGACTTTACCGCGGCGATGGAAGATTTGGACTTCTAGGGGGTACTCGGAAGAATCCGAAGTGCTGGGGATTTTTCGGATACGCCCCAGTGATCGCACGCATTTGGGGGAACTATGGAATTCAGCCACATTCCGGTACTGTTGCAGCCCTGTCTCGATGGGCTGGCCATCGACCCTGCCGGCATCTATCTGGATGGCACGGCCGGCGGGGCGGGGCATTCCCGCGAGATCGCGAAACGCCTCACCACCGGGCAGCTGATCGCACTCGATCAGGACCCGGATGCGGTGGCAACCGCCACCGAAAGGCTCAAGGGCCTACCTGCCCGCGTGGTGCAGGCCAATTTTCGCGAAGCTGCTTCCGTGCTGGATGCGCTGGGCATCCCCGCCATCAACGGCGCCCTGTTGGATCTGGGCGTCTCCAGCCACCAGCTTGACGAGGCCGGCCGTGGGTTTTCCTACCATGCAGACGCCCCGCTGGACATGCGAATGAGCCAGCAGGGCCCTACCGCGGCCGACCTCGTCAACACCCTCCCGCGTGAAGAACTTGCCCGGATCCTGCGCGAATATGGCGAGGAACCCTACGCCTGGCAGATTGCCGGCAAGATTGTCCGCGCCAGGGCCGAAGCCCCGATTGAAACCACGATGCAGCTGGCCGAGCTTGTCGCCGCAGCGGTTCCGCCGGCTGAGCGCCGCAAACACAAAAACCCGGCCCGCCGCACCTTCCAGGCTGTGCGCATTGCGGTCAACGGCGAACTTGACGCCCTCAACGAAGGGCTGGAAGCGCTGTTTGACCGGTTGGCCCCGGGCGGTCGGCTGTGCGTGATTACCTTCCACAGCCTCGAAGACCGGCTGGTCAAAAACAAATTCCGACGCTGGGCCCAGCGCTGCATCTGCCCGCCGGAACAGCCGGTTTGCACCTGCGGCGGGGTGCCCCGGGCGCTGCTCGTCACCCGCCGCCCCATTGAGGCGGACGCCGCTGAGCAGGCGGCCAACCGCCGCAGCCGTTCGGCCAAGCTGCGGGTACTGGAAAAAAACGCGGCATATCATGCCGTGGCTTCTACCAACCAGGCCGAACCTTGAAAAGGGGGTGTTGCCCATGACTTCGGCAGCTTTTGAACCAACCCGTCACACAGCGCAGCCCCGCCCGGGCGCCCCGCGGCTGCGGGTGGTGCGCGGCGGGCGGTATACCTTGGGCCGCGCCAAGACCATCATGCAGCAGGCCGGCATGGTTCTGCTGGTTGCGCTGATGCTGGCGCTGGTCACCGCAATTGTGGCGAGCCAGGCGCGCCTGACCGAGCTTTCGGGCGAGATTGACGCCACCCGCAACGACCTTGCCACAGCCCAAACCACCTACGATTATCTTTCTTCCCAGATGGACAAGATCGCCAATATGTCCAACCTGGAAACGGTCGCCGAAACCCGCCTGGGGCTTGTCAAGGCTGACCCCAGCCAGATTACCTATGTCCGCCTGGAAGACCAGAGCGTGATTGAAACGGTGGAAGACGGCGCCGCGAAGCTGGTCGAGGATGTGCGCACCGCTGCGCTGGACCTGCTCAGCAGCCTGAAGCCCTGACCTGTGTTTTTGCCCCGGCCAAGGCAACTTCACGGCGTCGGGGCGTTTGGCCGCACCGCACCCTTGCCAAAAGCGTGCATCTCGGTGCACGCTTTTATTTTTCCAAGCCATTCTGTTTGCAGTTATTTGCTGAGGCATTTGCATGAACCAAAACCAATCTCCTCGCCCCCCGCGTGATGAGCGCCACCCCATTAACAACGCCATGCGGGTACGCACGTTGTTTGTGCTTGCGTTTTTTCTGATCTTCTGCCTGGGGCTTTTGATCTACCAGCTCTATGCGCTGCAGCTGCGTGACCCCGAAAACTACCGCGTCGGCGCGGCCGAGCAGCAGCTTTCCGACCAGCAGATCCCGGCCACCCGCGGCACCATCTATGACGCCACCGGCGCCGTGCTGGCCCGAAGCACCACGGTCTGGAACATCATCGCAGACCCTTCGGCCTGCAACGAGGATTTTATTGACGAGGCGGCCGAGAAATTGGCTGAGCTCGTCGGCGGCGACGCCGAAACGATCCGAACCCAGCTCAGCGACCGCGAAAGCAAATACAAGGTGATTGCCCGCGGCGTTGACCTGCCCACCAAGGACGCCGTGCTCGAATACGCCAACACCAAGCGCGCCCTGAACGAGGGCGACCCCGAGGAAGAGTGGGAGACCGTACTCGAAATCTATACCGAGGAAAGCGCCACCCGCAGCTATCCGTTCGGGTCGTTTCTGTCCTCGGTGCTCGGCTTCACCAACGCCGACGGCGAGGGCATCTACGGCCTTGAGCGCTCGTATGAGGAAACGCTTGCCGGGACGCCGGGCCGGGTGATCAGTACCCAGAATGCCTGGGGCTATGAGGTCGATAACGACAGCGCCGAATCCTACGACCCGATCAACGGCGGCAACCTGCACCTGACCATCGATACCAACGTGCAGACGATCGTCGAAAAGTATCTGCGCCAGGCAATGGACGAGTACGACGTCATGAACCGCGGCACCGTCATCGTTATGGATGTTAACTCGGGCGCGGTGCTCTCGATGGCGACGCTCGAACAGTTTGACCCGAACAACCCCTACACGATCGAGGACCCCGACCTTGTCGCCGTGCTGGAAGATTCCACCCTGACGGCCGAGGAAATCGACCTGCTGCAATCCCGCCTGGGCGAGGATAACGTTGCCTCGATCGTTGAGGACGGAACCCTGTCGGACGAGGAGTACACCACCCTGCAGGGCTACTTCCGCGAAGCGCAGTGGCGCAACAAGGCGGTGACCGAACTGTACTATCCCGGCTCGGTCTTTAAGCTGATCACGGCGGCTGCGGCGCTTGATTCCGGCATTGTGGACGCCAGCCAGACTTATACCTGCAACGGCTTGCTGACCGTCTTCCCGGATACCGAGTGGGAGATCCCCTACCGCTGCGCCGAAGGGCGAACCCACGGTACGCTGGATATGGCCGGTGCGCTTGAAAAGAGCTGCAACCTCTACTTTATCCAGCTGGCCGAGCAGATGACCCCGGAATTTTTCTACGACTATTTCCAGGCTTTTGGCCTGGCTGAGCAAACCGGCATCGACCTGCCGGCCGAATCCGCCGGCCTTTCGAAGGATCAGGCGGATATGGAGCTTTTTCTTTCCGACCTGTATTCTTCCTCCTTCGGACAGACCCAGAAGCTTACCGCCATCCAGATGGCGACCGCCGTCTCGGCCGTGGTCAACGGCGGCTACCTCGTCACCCCTTATGTTGTTGACCATGTCACCGACGATGCCGGCAACATTACGAGCCAGACCCAGACCACCATCCGCCGGCAGGTCATCTCGGAGGAAGTCAGCGAGCAGATGCGCGCCTTTATGGAGAATAACGTCGGCAACGGGCAGGCCGGCTACACCTGCCGCAACGTCTATGTGGCCGGCTACAGCATCGGCGGCAAATCCGGCACGGGCGAACAGCTTGACCGGACGGAGCGCGCCGATGGCGACTACCACAAGCAGATCAGCTTTGCGGCCGTCCTGCCGATTGACGACCCCGAGTATCTCGTCTTTGCGGTGCTCGACGACCCGCGCTGGGATCGCGACTATGCCTCCGAGATTGTCGCCCCGATGGTCGGCAACATCATCAGCGAGATTGCGCCCTACCTCGGCGTGCCGACCGACCCCGACTACGTCGCGCCGGACACGGTACTTGTGCAGAACTGCATCGACAACCGCTGGTCTACCGCCCAGATGAATCTGAATAAGGTGGGTCTCGCACACCAGATCATCGGAAGCGGCAACACAATCCTGTACCAATACCCGTACGGCGGCACCAACGTGCCAGCCGGTTCAACCATCTACCTGTACACCGAAGCCACCACCGGCACCATGACCACCGTGCCCGATGTTTCGGGCCGCACGGCCGAATTTGCACAGCAGATGCTGCGCGCCGCCAACCTCAACGTCGATTTCAGCGGCGACGAGAACGGCCGGGTCACGGCCCAGGACATCGCCGCCGGCCAGAGCGTGGAGTACGGCACCGTCGTTACCCTGACGATGGGAGCGGCCGAAAGCGATACCGGGGATGACGCTTCGTCCGGCTCTGCGTCAGATGCGGTTTCGTCCGACGCCGCATCCGCCGCCTCTGAAGAAACCACCCAGGAGGAGGGAACTGCATGAAACCCATCCATGCCAATGAACTGCTTGCCGGGCTGACCCTGGCCCGCCCGGTCCCCATCACCGCCGTTGTGACAGACAGCCGCCGCGTCACACCCGGCTGCGTCTTTGTCTGCTTCCCGGGCGCGCGGGTGGATGGGCATGACTTTGCCGCGGCGGCGTATCAGGCCGGCGCGGAATATATCATCGCCAACCATCCCGTTGACGGCGTGCCCGAAGACCACCTTGTCGTTACCCCTTCCAGCCACCGCGCCATGATCCGCATGGCTTCCAACTACCGCACGCTGTTCAGCCCGCTGATGATCGGGGTGACCGGCAGTGTGGGCAAAACGACGACGAAGGAATTCTGCTACGCCGTCCTTTCGGCTTTTGGCAACACCCTTAAAACAGAGGGGAACCAGAACAATGAGATCGGCCTGCCGAATACCCTCTTCCGGCTGGACGATGCGACCGAATACGCCGTCGTTGAAATGGGGATGAGCGCGCTGGGCGAGATTGCCCGCCTTTCCCGCACGGCGCGCCCCTCGGCCGGCATCATCACAATGATCGGGGTCTCCCACCTGGAAAGCCTTGGCAGCCGTGAGAATATACTGAAAGCAAAGCTGGAGATCTGCCAGGGCCTGCCCGATGGCGCGCCGCTCGTCCTCAACGCAGACGATGATCTGCTGCCCGGCGCGGCGCTGCCGGCCCGGCTGCGCCCGGTCTGGTTCGGTATTGAGGCTGAAACCGCCGATGTGCGGGCCGTCAACATCCGCGAAACGCAGGACGCCGGCACCGATTTTACGATCCGGGACTCTGAATACGGCGAATTTTCAGTCCATATTCCCACCGTCGGCCGCCACACCGTCTATGACGCGCTGGCTGCCTACGCCGCCGCGACCCGCCTGGGGCTTGATCCGGCCCGCGCGTCCGCCGCGCTGGCCCGTTACCAGACGACCGGTATGCGGCAGAACCTGGTAACCCACGGCGGCGTCACCTTCCTGGAAGATTGCTACAACGCCAGCCCGGACAGCATGCGCGCGGCGCTGGATGTGCTGGCCCGCCGCACCCCCGGCCCCGGCGGGCGGCGGATTGCGCTGCTTGGCGATATGCTGGAACTGGGCGCAGCCAGTGAGCAGGCCCACCGCGAAACCGGCGCCCTGGCCGCCGGCGTGGCCGACCTGGTTGTTGCCACCGGGCCGCGCAGCGCCGCGCTGGCCGATGCCGCCCGTGCGGCCGGCGCAACCGTGCTCTATTGCCAAAATCCGCAGGAAGTAGTAGAATATCTAAGGTCTAACCTGCGCCCGGGCGATGTGCTGCTGGCCAAAGCCAGCCATGCCATGCAGTTTGAGGAAATCCTTCAACAACTGTATGACGCGCTGCCTGCACAGCCGACCACAACCTGATTGTTTGGGGGAATACCATGGGGATGATTGTGTCCTGGATGCTGGTGGCGGCCGCTGTTGCTGCTTTCTGCATCACTGCTTTATCCGGCTTTTTTTTGATTCCGGCGCTGCACCGGCTGCACTTTGGTCAGACTATTCGGGAATCCGGCCCCACCTGGCACAGCAAAAAGCAGGGAACCCCTACCATGGGCGGGTTCTGCTTTATCTTGGGGATCCTGCTGTCGGCCGGGCTGGTGTACGCGGGCCTGCAGCGTTATTCGCCCGGTTTGCTCACCCCGCAGCAGACCCAAAGCGGGCTGCTGGTGCTGTTCCTGGCCTTTGGCTCCGGCTTTATCGGCTTTTTGGATGATTTTGCCAAGGTGGTGCGCCACCGCAACCTTGGGCTTTATGCCTGGCAAAAACTGATTTTGCAGTTTTTGGTTACCGGCTGCTTTATGGCCGGGCTGTACAGCCTGGGGCTTTGCAGCACCACAATCATGCTGCCGTTTTTCGGTGCGGTCAACCTGGGGCTGGCCTATTACCCGATCGCTTTCTTTGGCATCATCTTTCTTGTCAATGCGGTTAACCTGACCGATGGCCTTGACGGGCTTTGCTCCTGTGTGACCTTTGTCTCGATGCTCGGCTACCTGCTGGCGGCCAGCATGCTCGGCCATTACCAGGTGGCGGTGCTCTCCACCGCCACGGCGGCGGCCTGCGCAGGGTTCCTTGTCTGGAACTTTTATCCGGCCAAGGTATTCATGGGGGATACCGGCAGCATGTTTCTGGGCGGCATGGTCACGGCGCTGGCTTTTGTGATGGGCTGGCCGGAACTTGTGCTTTTCTTCGGCATCGTCTATATCTGGGATGCCATGACCGTTGTCATCCAGCGCCTTTATTTCAAAGCCACCCATGGCAAGCGAATCTTCCGCATGACCCCGATTCACCACGCCTTTGAGATGCGCGGCTGGAAGGAAGCCCGCATCGATGCCTTTTTCAGCCTGATTGCGCTGATCGGCGTGGCGTTGGGGCTCTTGTACATCTATTACGCCTGATTGTTATTTCCGGCTGGGGCGCGTGCAGCGCACAGCCCAGAAAGGAGGGGAGCCCGCCTTGCTGGCAGCCCAATTTTTAGACCTCGCTTTTGGCAACCTGTTCCGCTTTCTGCGCGACATCAGCTTCCGCAAGGAGGAACGCGGCCCCGTCTCCTGGGGATTTGTCGGCACGCTGCTGCTCGTGCTTGTCTACGGGCTGATTATGCTGTTTTCAGCCAGCTATGTTACCGCCTATTACCGGTTTGACGATATTTACTACTACATTGCGCCGCAGGCAATCGTTGCGCTGATCGGCATCGCCGCGATGTTTTTGATCTCGAACATCAACTACCATGCGCTGCGCCATGTCTTTTGGCACCTGTACATCCTGCTGCTTGCACTGCTGGTGCTGGCGCTGTACAGCGAACCGCAAAACAACTGCCACCGCTGGGTGTACCTGTTCGGCACCTCGCTGCAGCCTTCGGAAATTGCGAAGTTCGCGGTGGTTTTGGGCATCGCCCTGTTTAGTGACAAGCATTACCAGCAGCGCAAATCGCTGTGGTATGGCCTGCTTTTGCCGCTGCTGCCGGTTGTGCCAATTCTGGTGCTGCTGCGTATGGAGCCGCACAACTCGGCCATTTTGCTGATCTGTGCGATCGCCGGTACCATGCTGCTGTGCGGCGGGTGCGGTCTGCGCTGGATGCCGCTGGCCGCCGCCACGGGCCTGGGCGGTTTGTATTTTATGCTGACGGCGGAGGGCAACGATGTTGCCAACGAACGTCTGGGGGCTTGGGGGCTCTTTGCTGAAAGCGATGTTGACCTTGGCTGGCAGACAACCCAGAGCCTCTACTCCATCGCCTCGGGCGGGCTGACCGGCCGGGGTATCGGCAACAGCCTGCAAAAGCATCTGTGGCTGCCTGAAGCTACCAACGATTTCATCTTTTCCATCGTTTGTGAGGAACTCGGCTTTTTGGGCGCGCTGCTCTGCGTGCTGCTGTTTGCGGCACTGATTCTGCAGGGCATCTTCATTGCGCTGCGTGCGCCCGATTATTTCGGCACCATGATCGGCATCGGCATCACGGCCCAGGTGGCCTGGCAGGTTTTCTGCCACATCGGGGTGGTGACCGCCACTTTGCCGAACACCGGCATCAGTTTGCCGTTCTTTTCCTCCGGCGGTACCAGTTTGCTGCTGTTGCTCTGTGAAATGGGGGTGCTGCTGAGCATCTCCCGTGCCGGCAATGCACGGATCGCAGCCCAGCGCAAACAAAACCAGCAGCAGCTTTATGCCCGGCTGCACAGCGGCCAGGGCGAGACCGGCCGCCGCGTATACCGCCGGCGTGAGCACACCGTGTGAATCCCGCGTTAAACAGAGAAAGAAAGGGGCGCAACCTATGCGCGTATTGATTGCCGCCGGCGGTACAGCCGGCCATATCAACCCGGCCCTGGCGATTGCCGGGGCACTGAAAAAGGCCGACCCTGCGGCTGAGATCCACTTTGCCGGCCGGCGCGAAGGGATGGAGTACGGCCTTGTGACCAAGGCAGGCTACCCGTTCCATCACATTGAAATCAACGGGTTCCAGCGCAAACTCACGGCAGAAAATATCCGCCGCAATGTCCTGGCGCTGTGGCATCTGGCGCTGTCCGGCCCGCGCACGGCGGCCATTCTGCGCGAAGTGCAGCCAGATCTTGTCATAGGCTGCGGCGGCTATGTCAGCGGGCCGATTGTCCGCGCGGCCGCAAAAAAGGGGATTCATACGGCAATCCATGAACAAAACGCTTTCCCGGGTGTGACCAACAAACTCCTGGCAAAGGATGTCGATGTGGTGCTGGCAGCCAGCGCCGACGCCGTTGAAAAGCTTGGCGCGCCGGACAAGACGGTTGTCGTTGGCAACCCGGTTCGCCCTGAGCTGCTCACCCAGGACCGTGCGGCGGCCCGCGCCAAGATTGGCGCAAAGGACCGTACCGTGATCCTGAGCTTTGGCGGCAGCCTGGGCGCCCGCCGCATCAACGAGGTGGTCGGCGCGCTCTGCGGCTGGGAACAGCAGACCCGCCAGAACGTACTGCACCTGCACGCCACCGGCAGCCGCGGCGTGCAGCTGTTTCAAGATCTTGCGCGCGAACATCACTTTGCGCCGGGTGAAAGCCTTGTCGTGAAGGAATACATTGACAATATGCCGGAATTGCTTGCCGCGGCGGATCTTGTTATTGCGCGGTCGGGCGCGCTGACACTGGCGGAACTTGAGGTCATGGGTCGGGCTTCCATCCTGATCCCGAGCCCGAACGTGGCTGAAAACCATCAGTATTACAACGCACTGGAACTTGAAAAAGCCGGCGCCGCCGTCGTCATAGAGGAAAAGGATCTGACCGGTGAAAAGCTGATCGATACAGTCAAAGGCCTGCTGGCCCAGCCGCAGCGCCTGGCCGAGATGGGCCGCTGTGCCCGCAGCCTGGGCCAGCCGGATAGCCTGGATACAATTACCGCGCGGCTGCTGCAGCTTGTGCACAGCGGCCGCTGAAAGGCGTGCGGGATACCCACACCCAAATGCGGCTTTGACAACACGCATACACCAAAACGGACCAACCAGGGAAGGAGGAACGGCGGATGGACCGCGACCAGCGCAGCCGACGGCAAAAATCCGCCGCCAACCCGCCGCCACGGGCACAGCACCGTAGCATGAAGAGCCGGATGGGTCTGCGCAAGGACCCGCCGCGCCAGGCAAGCCGCCCTGCGGGCGCACGGCCCGCGGCAGATGGCGGCCGGCCGGCAGACAGGGGCGCCCACCCATCCCGCAAGCCGGCGGCAGGCAGGGGGCCAAGCGCCCAGGCGGAGCCTCGCCGCAGCCAGCCGCCCCGCCGGCCGCCAACCCACAACCCGCAGAAACCAGGCTACCGCCCCGCCGGCCGCACCCGGCCGCCGCGCCGTGTGACCCAGGCCGAACAGCTGCGCCGCAAGCGCAGGCGCGCGATACTTGGCATGCTGGTTGTTTTTGCGGTGCTAGTGCTGGGCGTGGTGCTTTCGGTGAACCTGCTGTTCAAGGTGACCGGGTTCCGTGTCGAAAACATCGATGGCACCGCCCCCGCCAACACCGGCGTCTATACCGAGGAGGAAATCCTCAGCCTGCTCGATCTGCAGGAAGGGGACAACCTCTTCGGCTTCTCGACCGCCGAAAAGGAGCAGGTTCTTCTGCAAAGCCTGCCCTACCTCGACGAGGTCGAGGTGCACGCCCAGCTGCCCGGTACCGTCGTGGTGCGGGTTCAGCCGGCGACCGAGCGGTTTGCGCTGGATACCGGCAGCGGATGGCTTGTGCTCAGCGATGGGCTCAAGGTGCTGCGCAGCGCCGAATCCCAGCCCGATGGGCTGATTTTGCTCGAAGCCAAGCTAGTCGAAGGCCAGCCGACCACGCCTGGCAGCTTCCTTTCCCTTGAGAGTACGGCCTCGGCCCAGACCTTCACCCCCGAAAGCGGCGCGGCCACCGCGGCCGATGTGCTTGAAGAGCTCATGCAGGAACTTGATACCCAGGGCCTTTTGGAGGGCACGACGCTGGTCTCTCTGACAGATATGAGCGAGCTGAACTTTTTGTATGAAGGGCGGGTTTCGGTGCTGGTTGGCACCGCGAACAACCTGGAGTACAAGATCCGGTTTGCCGCTGCGATTCTGCTTGATGTCGCGGGCAGCGGCCTTTCCTCCACCGACCGCGGCACGCTGGACGTCAGCCAGCAGGATTCGAGCGGCGGCATCCGCCCCACCTTCAACAGCGCCGCCGCCCCCACCCCAACCCCGGCCCCGACCGAACCCCCGGCCGAATCCGGCGACGCCGGCGAAGGGGACGCCACCGCCGCCCCGACTGCGGCCCCAACCGAATAAATCTTTCACCGCCTGTTCGCCGCAGGCGGTTTTTTTCTGCCGCCGTGCAACCAAACCCCGCCCCGCGCACACAAACCAGAGGAAAGAGGTGAAGAATGTTGCGCGCGCAAGACCCTGCCCCCTTCTTTGAAGCCCTGTACGAAGATACCTATGCCGATACCCTGCGCTACCTGACCCGCCGCTGCGCCGACCCAGCCCAGCTGCCCGACTTGATGCAGGAGGTGTACGCCGAAGTCTATGCCGTTTTGCTGGAAAAAGGCGGCGGCTACCTGCGTGACCCCGCCGCATTTGTGCGCCATGTAGCCAAAGCCAAGCTGCGGCGGTTTTACACGCTGCGCCAGCGGCTCGGGACGCTGATCCCATTGCAGCGCACCGCACAGGACGGCGAGCTCTACGATGAACCCGACCTGCAGCAGGCCGACCAGCCCCCGCTGCCCGAACAGCTGGTGGAGGACAAGCTGCTGGCGGCCGAGATCGCGGCCCGGCTCAAGACCTTCCCGCCCGATGTACAGCGCATCTTTGTCTGCGTCTATGCGCTGGATATGACGCTGCGGCAGACCGCCGCGCTGCTCGGCATGAAGGAATCCACCGTCAAGGCAAAACTCTACCGCACGCTGGCCAAACTGCGTGAATTTTATCGAAAGGACGGCGTCTCGGAATGAAACAGCAACACAACCCCAGCGAACGCACCCTGCTGGCCCATGCGATGCAGGCCTATGGCCTGGACCGCGCGGCCATCGCCGGCGCGGCCCGCCGCCGCGGCGCCGCCCGCTATGCGAAAGGAGATTCCCCCATGCGAACCCACAAACGCCCCATCGCCTTTGCGCTGGTCGCGGCCGCCGCCTGCTTTGGCGTCGGCGTCTATGCGGCCAGTAACCTGCTCTCCGGCCGCGAGGTGGCCGCGGCGGCCGGCAATGCGCCGCTCGCCGATCTGTTTGACGACCCCGCCGCGATCGCGGTCAACGAAACCCAGTCCGATGCCGGGTACGATGTGACGCTGCTCGGCCTTGTCAGTGGCAAAAACCTGAACGAACACTGGTCAAGCAGCTGGGGCGAAGCCGCCCCCGCCGGCCGCACCTACGCCGTGCTGGCCGTCGAACACGGCGACGGCATCCCGATGGACGACCTGGCCGCCGAGCAGGATTTCTCGCTCAGCAACAGCATGGTCTGGCCGGCGCTTGCGATCCCCGACTGCTCGCCCGCATCCTACTGGTTCAGCCCCGACCGGCAGGACAT
This sequence comes from uncultured Oscillospiraceae bacterium, assembly GCA_900548355.1. GTDB lineage: Bacteria > Bacillota > Clostridia > Oscillospirales > Ruminococcaceae > Gemmiger > Gemmiger avicola. The sequence continues at coordinate 22,638 of URKR01000010.1, read as the reverse complement.
CGTCCTGGAAGGCGTGCGCTATCTGCTTGTCAGCTGCGACGACCTGACCGTGTTTGCCGACCGGGAGGTCGTGCTCTGCGTCTCGACCGGCAGCCCGTTTTTCAGCACGGCCGCCTTCGCCTATGACGAAGCGACCGGCGCGATCACCCCGCAGGTCGATTACGCGGGGGTCAACCTTGTCTTTGACCTGCCGCTTGATCCGGCCGAAGCCGACCCGCAGGCTGCCAAGGCTATGCTCGATCAGTGGGCCGGCGCAGGCGGGGAAGCGGGGACGGAAGAACCCGAAACCGAAGCCGCCCTGCCCACCCACACGGCCGAGGAAGTGCGGGAAAACGGCACGCTGATCGCCACCGAGACAGTCGCCCTGACCGAAGCGCCCGGCTACAGCGGCGGCAAGGCGTGGTTCCTAGTGGGCGGCGGCGCGCTGGCGGTGGACGGCATCGCCCCCGGCGAGACGATGCTGCTGCAGACGATGCAGCCGGACGACGCCCCCGCCGAAACCGTCATCCTTGTCACCCGCAACCCCGATGACACCCTGACCGCGGAGACATGGGAACTGGCAAGATAGCGGGTCGCCGTAAACCATCTCCGCCGCCTTTTTGGGGCAGCCAACGGCCGCCGATCCACCAAAGCTCCTAACTCCTCACTCAAAAACAAAACCCCCGCCGCCCACGGCAGGGAAGGGAACACCTTCCCCCGCGGGCGGCGGGGTGCTTATTCTATGGAATATGAAAGGGAAACCGCAATCCTCAAACGCTGAGTTCGGCGGTCAGGCCGATGTCGTCGGGGTTGGCGGCGAGCAGCGGACGGATGTAGGAATCAAGATATTCCTCCACCTGCTGCGGCGCGCGGCCGGTGAAAGCCTCGGGCTGCAGTTCGCTCTCGATCTCCTCGCGGGTCAGGCCGAAGGCCGGGTCGGCCTCGACCCGGGCAATCATATCGTTGGGCTGGCCCTCCTGCTTGACGACGGCCGCCGCGGCCACCGCGTGCTCGCGCAGCCGCTCGTGCAGCTCCTGCCGGTCGCCGCCCTTCTTGACGGCCTTCATCATGATGTTTTCGCTCGCCATAAACGGCAGCTCGGCCATCACCCGGCTGCGGACAACCTTCGGGTAGACGACCAGCCCGTCCGATACGTTGAGCAGGATGTTCAAAATCGCGTCGGCGGCCAAAAAGCCTTCGGCCATCGCGATGCGCTTGTTCGCGCTGTCGTCCAGCGTGCGCTCAAACCACTGGGTTCCGGCGGTCATCGCAGGGTTCAGCACGTCGATCATCAGGTAGCGGGCCAGCGCGCAGATCCGCTCGCAGCGCATCGGGTTGCGCTTGTAGGGCATTGCCGAAGAACCGATCTGGTTCTTTTCAAACGGCTCCTCCATCTCCTTGAAGTTGGCCAGCAGCCGGATGTCGGTCGCCATCTTCATCGCGCTCTGTGCCAGGCCCCCCAGGGCAGACAGGACGTTGTAATCCACCTTGCGGCTGTAGGTCTGGCCGCAGACCGGCACAACCTTGTCAAAGCCCATCTGGGCGCAGACGTCGGCCTCGACAGCCTTGACCTTCTCAGCGTTGCCGCCGAACAGCTCCATAAAGCTGGCCTGGGTGCCGGTCGTACCCTTGACGCCGCGCAGCGAAAGGCTCGCGGCCTGGTGCTCGATCTCCTGCACGTCCATGTAGAACTCGTTCATCCAGAGCGTCGCGCGCTTGCCGACGGTGGTCAGCTGGGCCGGCTGGCAGTGGGTGTAGGCCAGGCAGGGCATATCCTTATAGGTTTCGGCAAACTTGGCCAGGTTCGAAAGCACCCCGATCAGCTTGCCGCGCACGAGCTCGAGGCCCTGGCGCATGATGATGACGTCGGTGTTGTCGCCGACATAGCAGCTGGTCGCGCCCAGGTGGATGATGCCCTTCGCCTTCGGGCACTGCAGGCCGTAGGCATAGACGTGGCTCATCACATCGTGCCGCACAAGCTTTTCGCGCGCGGCGGCTTCCTCATAGTTGATGTCGTCCTTGTGGGCTTCCAGCTCGGCGATCTGCTCGTCGGTGATGGCAAGGCCCTGCCTCTGCTCGGCTTTGGCCAGCGCAATCCAAAGCCGCCGCCAAGTGCGGAACTTGTTGTCGTCAGAGAAAATGTACTGCATCTCGTCCGAGGCGTAGCGGGTGGAAAACGGAGAAATATAACGATCGTGCGGCATGGGACACTCCTTTCTGGTATCTAAACGAATGAATTAAAGCTTAAAGTAATTCACGCCGCCTTCGAAAATCGGCTGGTATTTGTCGCCGTGAACGTTTTTGTACAGCAGTTCGCCGCTGCGTTCGCTGTGGCCCATCTTGCCGAACACGCGGCCGTCGGGGCTGGTGATGCCCTCGATCGCGAGCACGCTGCCGTTGGGGTTGTAGCGCTGATCCATCGTCGGCACGCAGTTCAGATCGACATACTGGGTGGCGACCTGGCCGTTGGCAATCAGCTTTTGCAGCAGCGCGTCGTTGCAGACAAACCGTCCTTCGCCGTGGCTGATCGCAATCAGGTGCTCGTCGCCGACCTCGCACTTCGAAAGCCAGGGGCTCTTGTTCGAAGCAACCCGGGTGCGCACAAGCATACTCTGGTGGCGGTGCACCGTGTTGAAGGTCAGGGTCGGGTCGTCGGCCGTGATCGGGCGGATCTCGCCGTAGGGCACAAGGCCGAGCTTGATCAGCGCCTGGAACCCGTTGCAGATGCCCAGCGCCAGACCGTCGCGCTCTTTCAGCAGGCGGTTGACCGCATCGGCCACCGCCGGCGCGTGGAAGAAGGCCGAGATGAACTTGGCCGAACCGTCCGGCTCGTCGCCGCCCGAAAAACCGCCCGGCAGCATCAGAATCTGCGCGGCGTCCAGCTCCTTGACCAGCGCCTCGCAGCTCTCGGCCACGTCGGCGGGGGTCAGGTTCTTGAGCACAAGGATGTGCGGGTCGCCGCCGGCGCGCCGGAACGCGCGGGCCGTGTCATACTCGCAGTTGGTGCCGGGGAACACCGGGATGATGATCCGCGGCTTGGCCAGCCGCACAGCCGGGGCCACGCGGTCAAGCGGCTTGACCGGGTAAGAGATCGCCTCGACCTCGTTGCCCGCCTTGCGGTAGGGGAAGACCGGCTCGAGCTTGCGCTCCCAGATCTCCTGCAGTTCGGCGAGATCCAGCGTTTCCTCGCCGATCGTCATCGTATAATCGACCGTTGTCACGCCGAGGAACTCGCCGGCCGAAGCGTCGAGCAGTTCGAGGATGATCGCGCCGTAGCAGGGTTCCAGCAGCTTGTCGGGGTTGATGCGGCTGCTGAGGTTGAGGCCGACATGATTGCCGACGCTCATTTTGAACAGCGCTTCGGCCACGCCGCCGTAGCCAGGCGTGGCGGCGGCCAGCACCTTCCCCTCGTCAATCATCTGTTCAACGATCTTGTAGATCGAAAGCAGGCTGCTGATTTCGGGCAGGCCATCTTTATACTGCGGCTTCAAGATGACGACGGAGCTGTTCGCTTTCTTGAACTCGGGGCTCAGCACGTCGCGGGTGCGGCCGATGCCGGTTGCAAAGCTCACAAGGGTCGGCGGCACGTCGAGGCCCTCGAAGCTGCCGGACATACTGTCCTTGCCGCCGATCGAGGCAATGCCCAGCCCCATCTGGGCGTCCAGCGCGCCGAGCAGCGCGGCCAGCGGCTGGCCCCAGCGCTCGGCCTTATCGCCGAGATGCGGGAAATATTCCTGGAAGGTCAGGTACATATCTTCATGGTGGAAGCCCGCGCAGACCAGCTTGGTCACGCTTTCGACCACGGCGGTGTAGGCCCCGCGGTAGGGGTCGGCCTCGGTCAGATAGGGGTTGAAGCCCCAGGCCATGCCGGAGCAGGTCGTCGTCTCGCCGTCCACCGGCAGCTTGGCGGCCATCGCCATCGCGGGGGTCAGCTGATACTGCCCGCCGTAGGGCATCAGCACTGTCGAAGCGCCGATCGTCGCGTCAAACCGCTCGCCCAGGCCCTTCTTGCTGCAAACATTCAGGTCGCCCACCATCGCGCGCATCTTGTCGGCAAAGGTCTCGCCGGCCCAGGCCGGCTTCCAGGCATGGCCGGCCTGGATGTGGGCGCTGGCGTGGCGTTCCGCGCCGTTCGAGTTGAGGAACTCGCGCGAAAGATCGACAATCGCAACGCCGTTCCAGACTTCGACCATCCGCTTTTCCTCGGTCACCGTCGCGACGATGGTCGCCTCGAGGTTTTCCTCGTTGGCCAGCGCCATGAAGGTATCGGCATCGTCGGCCGCCACGGCCACCGCCATCCGCTCCTGGCTTTCGCTGATCGCGAGCTCGGTGCCGTCCAGGCCCTCGTACTTCTTGGTGACCTTGTTCAGATCGATGCGCAGCCCGTCGGCCAGCTCGCCGATCGCGACCGAAACGCCGCCCGCGCCGAAGTCGTTGCAGCGCTTGATGAGCTTGCAGGCGTCCTCGCGCCGGAACAGCCGCTGGAGTTTGCGCTCGATCGGGGCGTTGCCCTTCTGCACCTCGGCCCCGCAGGTCTCGAGGCTCGAGAGCTTGTGCGCCTTGCTCGAACCCGTCGCGCCGCCGATGCCGTCGCGGCCGGTGCGCCCGCCCAGCAGGATGACGACATCGCCGGGGGCGGGGGTCTCACGCCGGACATGGCTTGCCGGCGTTGCGCCGACCACCGCGCCGATCTCCATCCGCTTGGCCACATAGCCGGGGTAGTACAGCTCGTCCACCTGGCCGGTCGCCAGACCGATCTGGTTGCCGTAGCTCGAATAGCCCTGCGCCGCCGTTGTGACCAGCTTGCGCTGCGGCAGCTTGCCAGGCATCGTATCCTTGACCGGGACAAGCGGGTCGCCCGCGCCGGTCACCCGCATCGCCTGGTAGACGTAGCTGCGGCCCGAAAGCGGGTCGCGGATCGCGCCGCCGATGCAGGTGGCCGCGCCGCCGAACGGTTCGATCTCGGTCGGGTGGTTGTGGGTTTCGTTCTTGAACAGGAACAGCCAGTCCTGCATCTCGCCGTCTACATCGCACTGGATCTTGACGGTGCAGGCGTTGATTTCCTCACTCTCGTCAAGGTTTTTGAGGACCCCGCGCTGCTTGAGCGCTTTTGCGCCGATCGTCGCGCAGTCCATCAGGGTGCGGTTCTTTTTGTCACGGCCGGTCTCGGCGCGCAGCGCCATGTACCGGTCAAACGCAGCCTGCACAACGGCGTCGTCGATCTTGACATCGTCAAGGATGGTGCCGAAGGTCGTGTGCCGGCAGTGGTCGCTCCAATAGGTGTCGATGACCTTGATCTCGGTGATGGTCGGGTCGCGGTGCTCGCTCTTGAAGTAATCCTGGCAGAACACGATGTCGGCGTGATCCATCGCAAGGCCGCGCTCGACCCGGAACGCTTCAAGCGCCTCGTCGTCGAGAGCGGTGAAGCCGGTCAGCGTTTCAACGGCCGAGGGAATCGCAAACTCCATCTTGAGCGTCTCGCGCTCATCCAGGCTCGCTTCCCGCGCTTCAACCGGGTTGATGACGTACTTCTTGATGGAGGCAAGGTCGTCGGCCGAGAGATCGCCCTCCAGCAGATAGACCCGCGCGCTGCGCACGTCGGGGCGCTCGCCCTGGCTCAGCAGCTGGATGCACTGGCTGGCCGAGTCCGCCCGCTGGTCAAACTGGCCGGGCAGATACTCCACCGCAAAGACGGTGGAGGCGGCGGGCAGCGCGTCATAGGTCAGATCAACCGGCGGTTCGCTGAAAACCGTCGGGATGGCCTTTTCAAACAGGTCGCGGTCGATGCCCTCGACATCGTACCGGTTGAGCAGCCGCAGACCTTTGAGCGAGGAAATGCCCAAAAGATCGGTCAGCTCGGCCAGCAGGCCCTGGGCCTCGCCGTCAAAGCCGGGCTTCTTTTCGACATAAATGCGGTAAACCATGAAAACCTCCTCATTCGTTCGGCAGCGCCGCCAGCGCGCGGCGGCCAATGTCGCTGCGCTTGTGCGCCCCGTCAAAATGGATGCGCTCCGCCGCCGCGTAGGCGGTTTTCAGCGCTTGCGTCAGGGTAGAGCCGGTTGCGGTCACGCCCAGAACCCGGCCGCCGGCCGTCACCAGCGCATCGCCCCGGCGGGCGGTGCCGGCGTGGTAGACCGTCACATTCGGCATATCGGGCAGCTGGCCGTTGGTCAGGCCGGTGATCTCCTTGCCCTTCTCATAGGCGAGCGGGTACCCGCCCGAAGCAAGGATCACGCAGGCGGCCGCGCCGTCGCGGAACTTGACTTCGGTCTTATCCAGCGTGCCGTCGGTCGTCGCCTGCATAATGGTCAGCAGGTCGCTTTCCAGCAGCGGCAGCACCACCTGGGCCTCGGGGTCGCCAAAGCGGCAGTTGTACTCAATGACCTTCGGCCCGTCGGGGGTGATCATCAGGCCGAAGTACAGGCACCCTTTGAACGGGCAGCCCTCGGCCTGCATCGCGGCGACGGTGGGGCGGAAAATCTTTTCCATACATTCGGCGGCCACGGCCGGCGTGTAATAGGGGTTCGGGGCCACGGTGCCCATGCCGCCGGTGTTCAGCCCTTCGTCGCCGTCCAGCGCCCGCTTGTGATCCATGCTCGAAACCATCGGGATCACCGTCTTGCCGTCGCAGAAGGACAGCACGCTGACCTCCGGCCCGGTCAGGAATTCCTCGACCACCACCCGGTTGCCCGATGCGCCGAATTTTTTGTCCAGCATAATCTCTTTGAGTCCCGCTTCGGCCGCGGCCTCGTCCTCACAGATCAGCACGCCCTTGCCGAGCGCAAGCCCGTCCGCCTTGATGACGACCGGGTACTTGCCGCGGCTGCGGATGTAGCCGAGCGCCGCGTCGGCGTCGTCAAAGGTTTCATAGTCGGCGGTCGGGATGCCGTACTTCTTCATCAAATTCTTGCTGAACACCTTGCTCGACTCAATGCGGGCGGCCGCGGCGTTCGGGCCGAAGGACGGGATGCCGGCCTCGGCCATCGCATCCACCATGCCAAGGGCCAGCGGGTCGTCCTGTGCGACCACCGCGTAGTCGATCGCGTTCTCCTTCGCATAGGCGACCATCGCCGCGACGTCGGTGGCCTTGATATCGACGCAGGCCGCGTCGTACCCGATGCCGCCGTTGCCCGGCGCGCAGTAAAGAGCCGGGTGCAGGGGGCTTTTTTGCAGCGCGCGGATGATCGCGTGTTCGCGTCCGCCGCCGCCGACGACCAGAATCTTCATAGCAAACTCCTTTTCGTCGCAGGGGAAGGGGGGCAAAGCGCCGCTTGCCGCCTTCCTCACAATAGCAAAAGGGGAGGAATCGGGTATGCGGAATCTCTCATCCCCAACTCCTCCCCGCCGTATCAATGGTGGAACAGCCGGATGCCACAGAACGCCATCGCGATGCCGTACTTGTCGCAGGTATCGATGACCTGCTGGTCGCGGATCGAACCGCCGGGCTGCACGATCGCGGTCACGCCGCTGCGGCGCGCGCGCTCGATGTTGTCGCCAAACGGGAAGAAGGCGTCGCTGCCAAGCGATACCCCGGTCACCTGGCCCAGCCAGGCGGCCTTCTCTTCGGCCGTGAGCGGGGCGGGCTGCTCGGTGAAGGTTTCGGCCCAGACGTCGTCGCCGATCACATCCTCCGGCGTATCGCCGATGTAAACGTCGATTGCGTTGTCGCGGTTGGGCTTGGTCACATCGTCGCGGAAGGGCAGATCAAGCACCTTCGGCATATGGCGCAGCTGCCAGTTGTCGGCCTTCTGGCCGGCCAGGCGGGTGCAGTGGATGCGGCTCTGCTGCCCGGCGCCAACGCCGATCGTCTGGCCGCCCTGCACATAGCAGACGCTGTTGGACTGGGTGTACTTGAGCACGATCAGGCTCATGACGAGATCCCGCTTCTGCTCCTCGGTCAGGGTCTTGTTTTTGGTCACGATGTTCGTGAGCATCGTATCAGCCGTGATCGCCAGATCCTGCCGGCCCTGCTCAAAGGTCACGCCGTAGACGGTGCGCCGCTCGAGCGGGGCGGGGGTGTAATCGGGGTCGATTGCAACAATGTTGTAGTTGCCCTTCTTCTTTGATTTCAGCACGGCAAGCGCGTCCTCGTCATACCCGGGCGCGATGATGCCGTCGCTGACCTCGTGCTGGATCAGCTTGGCGGTGGCCAGGTCGCAGACGTCGGACAGTGCGATCCAGTCGCCGAAGCTCGACATCCGGTCGGCGCCGCGGGCGCGGGCGTAGGCGCAGGCCAGCGGGGAAAGCTCGGCCGAAAGATCAATGTGGTACATCCGGCGCAGCGTCTCGTCCAGCGGCAGACCGACGGCCGCGCCGGCGGGGGAGACGTGTTTGAAGCTCGCAGCGGCCGGCAGACCGAGCGCGGCGCGCAGGTCTTTGACAAGCTGGTAGCTGTTGAAGGCGTCGAGGAAGTTGATGTACCCCGGCTTGCCGTTCAAAATGGTGACCGGCAGCTCGCTGCCGTCCGCCATAAAGATGCGGGCCGGTTTCTGGTTGGGGTTGGTGCCGTATTTCAGTTGGAATTCGTTCATCTCTGGCCCTCCACCGTGTTGTATTTGTTCAGAATCGTGTCCTCATAGTCACCGGTGCCCAGCTCAATGCCGCGCACAAACAGGCTGACCTTGTTGTCGGGGTTCAGGGCTTCCCACAGTTTGCCGGCAAACTCTTCGGGGTCGTTCTCATCCAGGGTCACCCGCATCGGTTCGCCCGCAAAGCTCGGGATCGGGTTGCCGTTTTTCTGGTAGGTCGTGATCAGGTGCCCCTCGCCGGCGATCGGCTGCGGGTAGTCGAAGGTCTGGCGCTGTACGCTGTCGTCGTTGCCCTCACAGCTCTTCAGGATGCTCAGCTTGTAGCCGCCCAGCCGCATATCCACAATGCCCGAAATGCGCGGGGTGAAGTTCGGCGCGTCGTCCTCAAAGGTGCGGGTGGCCAGCGCGGCCTCAAAGCTGTAGCCGGGGTAGAGCCCATCCCGGATAAAGTTGTAGATCGTGTCGGTCTGGTCGCCGTTGGTCACAATCGTCGTGTCGCCCAGCGTCAGGACGGGATTGTAGATAATCAGGTGCGGGTCCTCCATCTTGGCCGGGTCGGCCGCGACGGTGCGGATGCCGCCGCGCTCGGGGTAGGCCTCAAACACGCGGTTGCGGCTGTTGGCGCTGCGGCCCATGATCCAGTAACCGATCAGCGCGCGGTTGCCGTCCGGCGAAAGGCCGATGCAGATGCCGCGGCCGGGGTATTCGTTGCCGGAAAGATACTTGTAGAGATTCTTCTTCATACGATTCAAACCTCCTCGTTACACACAAGCGCGATGGCGCGGGGCAAAAGTTCCCATTCGGCCTCCACCATCACCCGCTTTTGCAGGGTTTCGGGGGTATCGCCGGGCTGTACGGCCACGGCCTTTTGCAGCAGGATCGGCCCGCCGTCGCACTCCTCGTTCACAAAATGCACCGTCGCGCCGGTCACTTTCACTCCGCGCGCCAGCGCCGCCTCATGTACCCGCAGCCCGTAGAACCCCGGGCCGCAAAAGCTCGGGATTAAGCTCGGGTGGACGTTCAAAATGCGGTTGGGGTAGGCTTCGATCACACTCGGCCCCAGCACGCTCAAAAAGCCGGCCAGCACCACAAGGTCGATCGCGTTTTCACGCAAAACATCAAGCAGCGCCGCGTCAAAATCCTCGCTCTTCGCAAAGTTTTTGCGGGGCACCACCGCCGTCTTGACCCCAAAGTTTTCGGCCCTGGTCAGCGCATAGACGCCGGGTTTGCTCGCCACCACCAGCACGACCTGGCCGTTCGGGTTTTCACCGCGGCGTTCGCTCTCCAAAATAGCCTGTAAGTTGGTTCCCCCGCCGGAAACCAGCACCGCGATCCGCTTCATACCAGTTCCACCCCTTCGCCCTCGGCAATTACGCCAAGGCGGTAGGCGTCCTCGCCGTGGGCCTTGAGGATTTCAATCGCCTTGTCGGCGTCCTCGGCCGCGACGGTCAGCACCATGCCGACGCCCATGTTGAAGGTGTTGAACATATCATGCTCAGGGATGCCGCCTTCCTTCGCCAGCAGGTCGAACAGCGCCGGGGTGCGCACGTCGGCTTTGGCGATGCGGGCGCAGCAGCCGGCCTTCAGGCTGCGGGGGATGTTCTCATAAAAGCCGCCGCCCGTGATGTGGGAGACGCCCTTGACCGTGATCTGCTTCATCACAGCCAGCACCGGCTTGACATAGATGCGGGTCGGGGCCAGCAGCGCTTCGCCCAAAGTCATGCCGAGCTCGTCATAATGGCGGTTCAGCACCTCGGGGTGGTTCTCAATATCGAAAACCTTGCGCACGAGCGAGAAACCGTTCGAGTGTACGCCGGTCGAGGGCAGCGCGATGATCACATCGCCGGGCTGCATCGTCGAATTGTCAAGGATCTTGCTCTTGTCCACTGCGCCGACGGTGAAGCCGGCCAGGTCGTAGTCGTCCTCAGCCATCACGCCGGGGTGCTCGGCCGTTTCGCCGCCGACCAGCGAGCAACCGGCCTGCACGCAGCCTTCGGCCACGCCTTTGACGATCTCGGCAATCTTTTCAGGAATGTTCTTGCCGCAGGCAATGTAGTCAAGGAACACCAGCGGCTTGGCCCCGGCGCAGACGACATCGTTGACGCACATCGCGACGCAGTCGATGCCGATCGTATCATGCTTGTCGAGGATCTGGGCGATGCGCAGCTTGGTGCCCACACCGTCGGTGCCCGAAATCAGCACCGGGTGGGGCATATCGGTGCAATCCAGCTCAAACAGGCCTCCGAAGCCGCCCAGCCCGCCGATGCACTGCGCGTTCATCGTGCGCGCCACATACTGCTTCATCAGCCGCACGGCCTCATAGCCGGCGGTAATGTCAACGCCGGCGGCGGCGTAGCTTTCCGAATAGCTCTTCTCCATAGGGTCGTCCGCTCCTTTTGTGTTGGGTCAATATCGGTTTACAGTTTTTTGTTTTTGTTGGACTGGCTCAGCGGCCGATCATACACGCTCTCCATCGTCTCGGTCGGCGGGGCCACCGGGTACTGCCCGGTAAAGCAGCCGGTGCAGTACCGGCATTTGCTGGCGGGGGCCAGCTGCTGCACATGCTCGACGCTTAAATATCCCAGCGTGTCCGAACCGATGATCTTGTTGATCTCCTCCACCGTGTGGCCGGTGGCAATCAGCAGCTTCTGGTCGGGGATGTCGGTGCCGAAATAGCACGGGTGGGTGAACGGCGGGCTCGAAATGCGGTAATGTACCTCTTTGGCGCCGGCCTCCCGCAGCAGTTTGATGGTGCGGGCGCTGGTTGTGCCGCGCACAATCGAATCGTCCACCAGCACAACACGCTTGCCGGCCACCGTGGCCGAGATCGCGTTGAGCTTGATCCGCACGCTGCTCTCGCGCTGGGCCTGGCTGCCCTGGATAAACGTCCGGCCGACATACTTGTTTTTGATGAACCCGACGCCGTAAGGAATGCCGCTCTCCTGCGCAAAGCCGAGCGCGGCGTCAAGCCCCGAATCCGGCGCGCCGATGACGACGTCGGCCTCGACCGGGTGCTCCTGCGCAAGGAAGCGGCCGGCCTGCAGCCGGGCCTCATGCACACAGGTGCCCTCAATGACCGAATCCGGCCGGGCAAAGTAGATATACTCAAACACGCACAGCGTGTGCGGCGCGGTGCCGCAGTGGGTGCGGATGCTGCGCATGCCGTTGCGGTCAACAACGACGATCTCACCGGGGTCGATATCGCGCAGCATCTTGGCGCCCACGGCGTCCAGCGCGCAGGATTCCGAGGCAAAAGCAAAGCCTGCGCCGTCGGGCAGGGCGCCGACGCACAGCGGCCGGAACCCGTGCGGGTCACGCGCGGCGATCAGTTTGGTGTGGGTCATGATGACCAGGCTGTACGCGCCTTCGATCTGTTCCATTGTACGGCAGACGGCTGTTTCAATATCAGGCGAAACCAGCCGGTTCTGGGTCAGCAGATAGCCGATGACCTCGGTATCCGAACTGCCGTGGAAGATCGAACCGCTCATCTCAAGCTTATGGCGCAGCCGGGCGGCGTTGGTCAGGTTGCCGTTGTGGCAGACAGCCATCGCGCCTTTGCAGTGGTGCAGCACCATCGGCTGGGCGTTGGAACGGCTGCGCAGGCCGGAGGTTGCGTACCGTACATGGCCGGTAGCCATCTTTGCGCCTTTGGGCAGGTCTTCCAGCACCCGCTTGGTGAACACCTCGCTCACCAGCCCAAGGTCCCGGTGGCCGGAAAGCACGCCGTCCACATTCAGCGCCATGCCGCAGCTTTCCTGGCCGCGGTGCTGCAGCGCATACAGCGCGCTGTACACCGCGCTGACCATATCGGTCTGCCCGGTGGAATCATAGATGCCGAAAACGCCGCACTCCTCGTGCAGGCCGCCGGCATTGCGGATCATATCGCTCATGGTATTTCTGTTTTCTCCGTTGTTTGCAAATTGATGGCAAAACCTCAGCCCAGCAGCCGCTTCATGACTTCCTGGTAGGCGTCGGCCTCGCCGCCCATATCGCGGCGGAACAGGTCCTTGTCCAGGTGGGCGCCGGTCGTTGCATCCCAGAACCGGCAGGTATCGGGGCTGATCTCGTCAGCCAGGATGATGGTGCCGTCAGCCAGGCGGCCAAACTCAAGCTTGAAGTCGATCAGGCGAATGTTCGCATCAAGCAGGATCTTCTTGAGCACCTCGTTGACCTTGAAAGCATACTCGGTGATCGTATCGATCTCTTCCTGGGTGGCCAGGTCGAGCGCGAGGGCGTAGTAGTGGTTGATGAACGGGTCGTGCAGATCGTCGTTTTTGTAGCTGAACTCAAGGATCGGGGTCTTGAACGGGGTGCCTTCGGGCACGCCCATGCGAAGGCTGAAATGGCCGGCCGCAACGTTGCGGATGATGACCTCGAGCGGGACGATCTCGACCTTCTTGACGAGGGTGTCGCGGTCGTTGAGCTCCTCGACATAGTGCGTCGGGACGCCTTCTTTTTCCAGCTTCTGCATCAGCGCGTTGGACAGCTTGTTGTTCACAATGCCCTTGTCACGGATGGTGCCCTTCTTCTCGCCGTCGCCGGCGGTCGCGTCGTCCTTGTAGTGAACCATGACGATGGCGGGATCGCTCGTCGCGAAAACCTGCTTGGCCTTGCCTTCGTACATCTGATCGAGAATCTTGACGTCCATGATAAATCTCCTTTTCTTGTGCGGTGAGCGCGGCGCTGGGCCGCAGTTTCTTCTTTCTTCTATTGTATCGTTTTTGCCGCTGCGGCGCAAGACAGCGCGCCGGTTTTGGCAAAAAATCTTTGGGGAAAAGGGCTTACAGCGCGGCGGCTTCGGCGGCGATGGCGGCGTCCTTCTTGGCGATAGCCGCGGCGGTGTCGGCGCGGAAAGCGGTGAGTTTTTCGGCCAGTTCTTCGTCATACACAGCCAGGATCGCCACGGCCAGATAAGCCGCGTTCTTCGCGCCGTTGAGTGCGACCGTTGCAACCGGGAAGCCCGAGGGCATCTGCACGGTCGCAAGCAGGGCGTCCAGCCCGTCCATTGCGCCGCCCTTCATCGGGATACCCACAACCGGCAGCGTTGTGTTGGCGGCAAACGCGCCGGCCAGGTGGGCGGCCATGCCGGCCGCGCACAAAATCACGCCGTAGCCGTTCTCCCGCGCTGTTTTGGCAAAGGCGGCGGCAGCTTCGGGGGTGCGGTGGGCTGAAAGGATGTGCGCCTCATACGGCACGCCGAATTCTTTGAGCACGCTGCACGCGCCCTTCACGTTTGGCCAATCGCTGTCCGAACCCATGATGACAGCTACTTTTTTGCGTTCCAGCATCAACAATTACCTCCTAAAAACGCGCAAATAAAACAGCGCAGCGTATCATAAGGTACACTGCGCTTATCGGCTGAAAGATACACGAACCCCCGGCTGCGGCGGAACCCCGCACGAAGCAGGCAACGTTTTACACAGATGGCGAAACACCACGCTGCACCCTCCTTTGGGCAAACTTGGCAGGGCCGGGAAGCCTCCGGGATGCATCTGACCCCCCTGGCGCTGTTTTGATCTGCCCAAAAACAGCGCCCCGGATCGGTCAGCTGCACCCTTGTAAATTTAGTGTAAAGCCCCGCTGCCAAAAATGCAAGCGGGGCGCCCAGTTTTCAGCCATCTGGTCAGCAGGCCGGCGTTTGACGGGCGGTTTTTGTCAAATTTGATGGGGCGGCATTTTGAAAGGTATGACTTTTCCTGCATGCTTGCCCGGCCGAGCCAACCGTGCTATACTGGTGCCAAAACAAAGCCGTTCAACCGAAAGGGGTTTTTATGATGGCGATCCTGCAAAAGTACAAGCATATCCTCGTACTGGGCCGCGGCGGTTTTGGCCGGCAGCTTGGTGAAATGCTCGAAAGCGGCGGCTGGGGGACGCCGGTCTACCTTGACGACAACGCCCCCGGCTGTGCCGGTATGCTGCGCGATTATGTTGACCCGCGCCTGCGGCGGCAGTGTCCGGCAGCTTTTGTCGCCATTGGAAACAACGCCCTGCGCCGCCAGCTGCTGCAAAAATTGACCGCCGTTGGCTATAAGCTGCCTGTCTTTGTTCACCCGATGGCCGAAGTTTGCGATTCGGCCTCACTCGGGCCCGGCAGTGTTGTGCTGCCGTTTGCCTTTGTCGGGGCGAATGTCCATGCCGGGGCCGGCTGCATTCTGAACGCCGGCGCGATCGTTGACCACGACGCCCGTCTCGGCGCGGCTGTCCATGTTGCACCCGGCGGCATTGTTAAAGCCGGCGCCGAACTTGCAGACGAAATCAAAGTCGATTCAGGCGAAATCATCCGCAGCCCATGGGAAGGGAAGGCCGAGGGCAATAAGCAGTAACGCATGGCTGTTGCCCCTTTTGCAGCGTGTTGAGTTTCTCGACACGCGGTGGCGCACCATGCGCGCCTTTGCATCGGCCCAGGAACCCCTGGGGTACGATATTCGCAGGCGGATATGGAATCCGCCCCTGTAAATGGCAGGCATGACGGTATGCGTCCCGCCATACCTGCCATATTTTTTGATATTTCACAAACTGCCCCACTTTTCTTTGTGCAGAAGGTAGAACGGCAGGGGTGGGGTTGCCGGCACGGCTACCTTGTGATACAATATAGCCAAAGAAACCTTGCATCGCAAGGTAGCAGCCGGAAGGCGCGGCACCATTTTTTGACATTTTGTCGCGCCGGGAAAAGCAGGAAAGGGGGAGAGACGCCGATGTTTGACCGCAGCCAGCTGCGCAAGGGCACGCTGGAAGGCTGCATTTTGCAGATCATCGCCCGCGAACCCAGCTACGGCTACGCGATCGCCGCGACGCTGCGGGACGGCGGCTTTGCCGACGTGACCGAAGGCACGCTCTACCCGCTGCTGTTGCGGCTGGAGCGAAAGGGGCTGATCGCGGCCGCCTTCCGCGCCTCGCCCGCCGGCCCGAGCCGCAAATACTACGCCCTTACGCCGGAGGGAGCAACCTACCTGGCCGAGTTCCGCGAAGCCTGGCGCGCGACCGCCGCCGGCGTGGCCGCTATATTGGAAGGGAATATTGGACCCGAAAGGAGGCAGGACGATGCAACCGAATGAATACGCGCTGCTGGTGAAAGATAACGAGCGCCGCTGCGCCAACCTGGCCCTGGCGGATAACAACACAATCGACGTGGCGATGGAGACGATCCGCAAGGCAAGCTGGAATCTCTATGAAGTCGAACGGGTACGGCAGGACCTCATCACAATGGCCGAGCGCGCCGAAGCCGATGGCAAAACCCTGGCCGAAACCCTCGGCCCCAACCGCGCCGACCTCTTTGACGCAATGGCCCGAGAGATGGAGCCCGGCAATTTTCTGGACTGGCTTTGTACATTCGGCTCCAATTGGTATATCCCGTTTCATATTGGTACGAATTTTTTGCAGGCCCTTTTCGGAGATACATTTCCTATTTTGATATATATGTTCCTGCCGTTTGTGCTGCTGCTCAGCTTTATCCGATCCTACATTGCGCGCCGCATCTGGATGACCCAATCGCTGCGCAGGTGGCGCGGCTGGCTGGAGAGTGTTTTTACCATTGTCGTTCTGCTGCTGTATATGGCGCTGGTTCTCTGGGCTTTGCCGATTTTCCCGCAGGAGCAGGCCGCGTGGTATTATATTATCTTTGAACTCTGTCTCTACCTCGCCAGCCGTCTCTACCGCCGCTTCCGTTACAACCGCGCCGCTGCCCGCCGGCCGTGGCGTTGATTTGAGCGCGAAGCGCGATCCACCTTATCTTAACTCTCAACTCTTCTGCACAAACCACCCCCGCCAGGAACCTTGCACAGGGTTCCCGGCGGGGGTACACTTTTATGAATTTGCACATTCGCGCCGTTTCGCACAGCGGCGCGCTTTCCTCTCCCGGCTCCGTGGCCGCGGCTGATTCGGCCGCCCACGCCCGCACAGCACAGGCGGCCAAAAACTTACAGCCGGGCCAGAATTGCGTCGCCCATCGCGGCGCAACCGATCTTCTCGCAGCCTTCCTGCCAGATATCGGCGGTGCGCAGCCCGGCGTCCAGCACGGCGGACACCGCAGCCTCGATCTCGTCGGCTTCGGTGGGCATATCAAAGCTATACCGCAGCATCATCGCGGCGGACAGGATGCAGGCGATCGGGTTGACGACGTCCTGCCCCGCAATATCGGGGGCCGAGCCGTGGATCGGCTCATACAGCCCGCAGCTCGTCGCGCCAAGGCTCGACGACGGAACCATCCCGATCGAGCCGGTGATCTCGCTCGCCTCGTCGGACAGGATATCGCCGAACATATTCTCGGTCACAATCACGTCGAACTGGGCCGGGTTCTTGCAGATCTGCATCGCCGCGTTGTCAACGAACATCTCGCTGTACTCGACATCCGGGTATTCCTTCGCGAGCTTTTGCAGCACGGCGCGCCAGAGGCGGCTGGTATCGAGCACGTTCGCCTTGTCAACACAGGTCAGCTTTTTGCGGCGCTTGCGGGCCGTCTCGAACCCGATACGGCCGATCCGTTCGATCTCATGCGTCGAGTAGGGCATCGTATCGAGCGCGACGGTCTCGCCGTCTTCCTCCCATGTCTTATGCTCGCCAAAATAGACGCCGCCGATCAGCTCCCGCACCACGACAAAATCGATGCCCTTGTCGACAATCTCCTGTTTCAGCGGGCTTGCATCGGCCAGCTGGGGCCAGATCTTGGCCGGCCGGGTGTTGGCATAGAGCCCCATGCCGGCGCGCAGCCGCAGAAGGCCCTTCTCGGGCCGCTGGTCGCCGGGCAGGCCCTCCCACTTCGGCCCGCCGACCGCGCCGAGCAGCACACTGTCCGAAGCCAGGCACTTGTCCAGCTCGGTTTGGGGCAGCGGGTCGCCGAACTTGTCGATCGCCTCGCCGCCCATGTAGGCGCGGGTGTAGGTGAAGGTGTGACCGTGCTTTTCGGCAATTTTGTCAAGCACCCGCACGGCCTGGGTCACGATCTCGGGGCTCGCACAATCCCCGTAGATCAGCGCAATGTTTTTCTGCATCCGTTTTACCTCCTTTCAGCTCTCTTTCAGGCTGTTCAGCAGCCCGCCCGCCGTGATGATTTTCTGGATAAACGGTGGGAAGGGGGCGGCCTCGAAGGTCTGGCCGGTCGTCTCGTCGGTGATGAGGCCGGTATCAAAATCCACCGCGACGGTATCGCCGTTTGCAATCGCTTCGCTCGCGGCCGGACATTCGAGGATCGGCAGCCCGATGTTGATCGCGTTGCGGTAGAAGATGCGGGCGAAGCTTTTGGCAATCACGCAGCTGACGCCGGCCGTCTTGATGGCCAGCGGCGCGTGCTCGCGCGAGGAACCGCAGCCGAAGTTCTCGCCGCCGACCATGATATCGCCGGGCTGCACGCGGGTGATGAAGGTCTTGTCGATATCCTCCATGCAGTGGGCGGCGAGTTCCTGCGGGTTCTGGGTGTTCAGGTAGCGGGCCGGGATGATGACGTCGGTATCGATGTTGTCGCCATATTTGAAAACGGTGCCTTGGGCTTTCATGTTCAAACCTCCCTCGGGTCGGTGATGCGGCCGGTCAGCGCGCTGGCCGCGGCGGTGGCGGGGCTGGCCAGGTAGACTTCGCTGTCCACATGACCCATCCGGCCGACGAAATTGCGGTTGGTCGTCGAGACGCAGCGCTCGCCCTCGGCCAGAATGCCCATATACCCGCCCAGGCAGGGCCCGCAGGTCGGGGTGGAGACGATGCAGCCCGCATCGATGAAGGCGGTCGTATAGCCGCGCAGGATGCACTCTTTGTACACTTCCATCGTGGCCGGGATGATGATGCCGCGCACCCCTTTGGCAATGTGCTTGCCCTTGAGGATCTCATACGCGGCCTGCATATCCTCAATCCGCCCGTTGGTGCAGGAGCCGATGACAACCTGGTCAATCTTGATCTCGCCGCCTTCCTTCGCCAGGTGGGTGTTTTCGGGCAGGTGCGGGTAGGAGACAGTCGGCTCGAGGGTATCGAGGTCGATCACGACGGTGCGCTCGTACTCGGCGTCGGGGTCAGCCTCATACTTGACCCAAGCGCGCTGGCTGCGCCCGCGCAGGTAGGCTTCGCAGGTTTCGTCCACCGGGAAGATGCCGTTCTTGGCCCCGGCCTCAATCGCCATGTTGCAGATGCACAGCCGGTCTTCCATCGTCAGGCTCCTGACGCCCTCGCCGACAAACTCGAGCGATTTGTACAGCGCGCCCGAAACCCCGATTTCACCGATCAGGTGCAGGATCACGTCCTTGCCGGCGACGGGGCGGTGCAGCTGACCTTTGAGCTCGACCTTGATCGCGGCTGGCACCTTGAACCAGGCCATGCCGGTCGCCATGCCGGCGGCCATATCGGTCGAGCCGACGCCGGTCGAGAAAGCCCCCACCGCGCCGTAGGTGCAGGTGTGGCTGTCGGCCCCGATGATGCAGTCGCCGGCCGTCACGATGCCCTTTTCGGGCAGCAGCGCGTGTTCGATGCCCATCGTGCCGACGTCGTAGAAGTTGAGGATGTCGTACTTATCGGCAAACTCGCGGCATTTTTTCGATTGCTGGGCGCTCTTGATATCCTTGTTCGGCACAAAGTGGTCGAGCACGATGTTGACCCGGGTTTTGTCAAACACCGAATCAAAGCCGGCTTTCTCAAACTCGTTGATCGCAACCGGGGTCGTGATGTCGTTGCCCAGCACGATGTCGAGCTTCGCATTGATGAGCTGCCCGGCCTTGACGTTCGGCTCGCCGCAGTGGGCGGCCAGAATTTTCTGGGTCATGGTCATTCCCATAGCATTTCCCTCCGTTTGGGCTGCAAAGCCTTATTTGTTGTTGATGGCGCTGACCAGCGCGCGGATGCCGGCCACAATGATGTCGGTGTGGGTGCCGCAGCCCCAGGTTTCCTCGCCGCTGGCCCACTTCAGCCCGACATACCCGCAGGCGCGGCTGTCGGTGTCGGAATCAAGCGCGTGCTCGCTGTAATGAACCAGGGTGAAGTGCATACCGGTCTGCTGCTCAATGGCGGTGGCGACGGCGTCCAGACGGCCGTTGCCGGTGGCTTTGGCCGAAGAAACCTGGCCATTCACATCCAGCGTGACATTCGCCGTGATTGTACCATCTGCATTCTGGGTGAAATGGGCGGCCGTCACGTTCAGCGGCTGGGTATGGTTGAGATACGCGCGCTCAAACACATACAGCACTTCCTGTACGCTGAGTTCTTTGTGCGCATGGTCGCTGACTTCCTTGACGCGGTAGCCCAGGTCCTCCCGCATGCGCGGCGGCGGGTTGTAGCCGTAGTTCTGCTGCAGCAGGAACCCGATGCCGCCCTTGCCGCTCTGCGAGTTGATGCGGATGACATCGGCGTCATAGGTGCGGCCAATATCATGCGGGTCGATCGGGATATACGGGCAGGTCCACTCGTGCAGGCCGTGCTCTTTGCGGTAGTTCATCCCCTTGGCGATCGCATCCTGGTGGCTGCCCGAGAAGGCTGCGAAAACCAGGCTGCCTGCGTACGGCGTGCGCTCATACACATGCATCCGGGTTACCCGTTCGTAGGTTTCGCAGATGGCAGGCATGTCGGAAAAATCAAGCTTCGGATCAACGCCGTGGCTGTACATGTTCATCGCAAGGGTGATCGCATCGACATTGCCGGTGCGCTCGCCATTGCCGAACAGGCAGCACTCAATGCGCTGGGCGCCGGCCAGCACGGCCAGCTCGGCGTCGGCCACGCCGCAGCCGCGGTCGTTGTGCGGGTGGCTGGAAAGGATGACGCTGTCGCGGTATTTCAGATGTTTCGAACACCACTCAATCTGATTGGCGTAGATGTGCGGCATGCTCATCTCGACCGTGACCGGCAGGTTGATAATCATCGGGCGGTCGGGGGTGGGCTGCATGATATCGAGCACCGCGTTGCAGACCTCAACGGCGTATTCGGGCTCGGTGCCGGTGAAGCTCTCGGGGCTGTACTCGAACAGGAAGTTGCCCTCATACTCCTCGCTCAGCTGTTTGACGAGCTTTGCGCCTTCCACCGCGATCTGTTTGATCTCCTCTTTCGATTTTTTGAAAACCTGCTCGCGCTGGGCAACGCTGGTTGAGTTGTAGAAGTGGATGATCGCGCGGGGCGCGCCTTTGACGGCCTCAAAGGTGCGGCGAATGATATGGTCGCGGCACTGGGTCAGCACCTGCACCGTCACATCCTCGGGGATGCGGTTTTCGTCGATCAGCTTGCGCAAAAACGTGTACTCGGTCTCGCTCGCGGCGGGGAAGCCGACCTCAATCTCCTTGAACCCGATCTTCAAAAGCATGTCGTAAAATTCGAGCTTCTCTTCCAGGTTCATCGGCACGACAAGGCTCTGGTTGCCGTCGCGCAGGTCCACGCTGCACCAGGCGGGGGCCTGTTCAATGTGGTCCTTCTTTGTCCATTCAAAGACATGCCCGGGTTCGACCGGCGGGGGATAGTACCCTACATGATACTTGGTTGCGTCCATCATTGTGCGTTTGCC
Source organism: uncultured Oscillospiraceae bacterium (assembly GCA_900548355.1). Lineage (GTDB taxonomy): Bacteria > Bacillota > Clostridia > Oscillospirales > Ruminococcaceae > Gemmiger > Gemmiger avicola. Next base: position 1,671 of record URKR01000010.1, on the reverse strand, counting down.
TCCTTCAAGGGATGGGCCCCTGGGGGAAATGGGTATGAAAAAACCGCCCCCCAAAGGCAGTTCTTGCCTTTGAGAGACGGGAGCATCGTTTTGCTGTACCCGCGGTACCACTCTCATTGCCGCCCCTTACACCCGGGCGGCCCCTCTGTACGATCAGCCAAAACGGCGAATCGCGCCTGCATGATAACGGTCAGGTTCCGGCTGCGCCTAACGGGAAACGCTCAGCACAGCTGCTCAGGGGCCAGTGACGCGCACCCCGCCGCACCGCCTTGCACCACCCGGCGGCTCTCTTCAGCTGGCTGTGGGAACGCTTTCTCCCCGTCGTTGCATTTAACTAACAATATGCAGTGTAACAGATTTCACAAAACCTGTCAAGACTTTCGCGAAAAATTGGCGGTTTGCCTTTATGCCGCACCGGTTTCGGCCGGCTCCTCGGGTACGGGCGCGGTGGTGCGGGGCGTTACAGCCAGCGGGTCGGGCAGGGAATCCGATTCAATCGCATCCAGCACCGCATCAACGCCGGGGAAAAACTTTGCAATGCCGGTATCCTTGCAGTGCAGCCCGTCAAAGAAATCCATCTCCTCAATGCCGGGAATGCAGCTCGGGTCATAACTGCCGTACAGCGGGATGCCATGCACGGCGCAGAACTGCCGAATCCATGGCTCCACCGCAAAAAAGCCCTGGTGCAGCTCGGTCTCGTTGAGCAGATAGTTGTATAAGTAAGGGTGCCAGGGCGAAAGCACCAGGATCACCGTCGTGCCCTGGCTGTGGGCGTAGTTGATGAAAGCCTCAAACGCCGCGGTGGCGGTGGAACCGAGCGCGTCGAACCCTTCCATGTGCACGCTGTTGAAGGTCTGGCAGGCGGCCGCCGCCTGGGCCAGAATCTGATCCTGGGTCTGGTTGCGGAAAGAAGGCTCATACAAAATGCTGCCGTCCGACCTTTTGATGTTCGAGGGCTGGGCGTAGGGGTCGCCGGTAACCGGGTTGAAATCGATCGTGTTGCCATCATCGTCGGTTACGGTGGCCTGGCCATGGTTTTTGATGAAGTAGTCTACATTGCCCTGAAAATAGGCCGGCTCAGCCAATGCTTTCCACAGTTCCACCCGGTCGGGTTCCTCGTAATCGGTTGCTACGCCGAGAACCTTGGTCAAAAATTCATTGTACAGTTCGGCGTCGGCGCGCTCGTCATAGGCGGCGGGGTCGTCATAGAACACCCAGGGATCCACACTCCAGATTAAGACCTCCGGCGCTTTGCCGTAGCTCACCATCTTGTAATAGCTTGTCATGCAGTCGCGCACATCGGCCCCGGTGACCCCCATATTGAAAAAGCTGTCATCCCCGACAAGTTCACGGTTGAACTGCAGCACCCGGCTGGACCCGATGCCGATCACCCGCGGCGTATCGGGCACATCCTGGGCATAGAGCTGCACAACCTCGCGCTCGTCCATGGAGTCAAAGTTGGTCACGTCGTAACCCTCAAGCATCAGGTCAACGATCCGCCGCGGCGCCAGCGCGCCCTGAAACAGCCCGCTGCGGTCAACGGTATAGCTGAACCAGACCATAAACACAAGGATCGGCAGGCAGAGCGCAAGCTTGAAGATCGTCTTGGAACCAAAGTACAGCCGGCGCAGAATGCCGATGCCGAACGCGCGCAGCCCGCGCAGGACGGCC